>NZ_CP025228.1:664758-1329516 GCF_004102025.1 Actinomyces qiguomingii
TTACACCATCCCCACCCGCCAGGCCGCCGACGCAGACTACCTGGCGGCGCTGCCGGACATGGAGCCGCTGGTCACGGCCGTCAACAACGGCCGCTCCCGCACGGCCCAGCTCGGTGAGGCCTGGCCCAAGACGGCCGAGGCCCTCTACAACGCCATGCAGTCGGCTCTGACCGGCAAGGCCACGCCGCTGGAGGCACTGAAAACCGCCAAGGCCGACTTCGTGTCCTGAGGACGACGGCGGTCGGGGCCAGTGCGGTTCCGGCCGCCACCGGGCACCTCGCCGCCCTCCCCAAGCCGCTGAACACGATCCATTTTGAAGGAGACGATGATGACCGCACCGCACTCCGGTTCGGAGCGCCCCTGGCGGCGCAGGCGCGAGGAGGCCTTCCGCTGGGCCTTCCTCACTCCCGCGCTGGTATTCCTGCTGGCGTACTTCGGCTACCCGATCGTCAAGAACCTGATGATGAGTGTGCAGGAGTACACCACTCGCACCTTCTACACCGGCGAGGCGCCATTCGTGGGTCTGGCCAACTATGCGACGGTTGTGAAGTCCTCGGTGTTCTCAACCGCAATGGCCAACACCGTGCTGTTCACGGTTGGCTCGATCGCCGGGCAGTTCACTATCGGAATGGCGCTGGCCGTCTTCTTCAATAAGAACTTCCCACTGAGCGGGGTGATGCGCTCACTGATGCTGCTGCCCTGGCTACTGCCCATGATCGTCTCCAGCGCCGTGTGGAAGTGGATGCTGGATAAGGACTCCGGTGTCATCAACCAGATCTTGGGGATCGTCGGCATTGAGAACATTCCGTGGCTGACCAGCACCGATGTGGCCCTGGCGGCGGTGATCATGGTGAATATCTGGTTGGGCGTTCCCTTCAACATGACCATCTTGTACTCCGGGCTGCAGGACATCCCCGATGATCTCTACGAGGCTGCCGCCCTTGACGGCGCCACCGGGTGGAGGGCCTTCAGACACATCACCTGGCCGCTGCTGCGCCCGGTGGTGTCGGTGGTGCTGATCCTCGGGGTGGTCTACACCTTGAAGGTCCTGGACATCATTCTGGGGCTGACCGAGGGCGGACCCTCCGGCTCCACCCAGACCCTGGCCACCCAGTCCTACCGGTTGTCCTTCGCGAACTTCGAATTCGGTCAGGGGGCGGCCCTCGGCAACATCCTGGTGCTGATCTCCCTGGTGTTCGCCATTGTCTATCTGCGGATGACCCGCTCGTCAGCCGAGGAGTGAAACCATGACTCATAACCACACGCGCAGGCCCTGGACACACACGGTGCTGGGCTGCCTGTTCCTGGCCCTCATGCTGTTCCCGGTCTACTGGATGGTCAACGCCTCCTTCCAGCCCGGAGTCTCCACCGCCGATCTGGCCTGGTTCCCCATACGCCCCGGTCTGGACGGCTATCGGGCGGCCTTCGCCACCCAGGGGCCGAATCTGCTCACCAGCCTGATGGTGTCGGTGGGCGCAGTCCTGGTCAGCCTGACGGTGGCCACCCCGGCCGCCTACGCGCTGAGCCTGTACCGGGTGCGGGGCACCGGTGCGGTCATGTTCGCCCTGCTGCTCAGCCAGATGATCCCGGGGATCGTGATCGCCAACGCCCTGTACTCGGCCTACAACGACCTGGGGATTCTCAACACGACCCTAGGGCTGATCCTGGCCGACGCCTCGCTGGGAATTCCTTTCTCTATCCTGATCATCCAGGCGTTCATGCGGGCCATCCCCATGTCACTGCTGGAGGCCGCCCGGGTCGACGGCGCGGGCCGGCTGCGCACCTTCGTCTCGATTGTGCTGCCGCTGAGCCGGAACGCCATGATCACCGCCGCGCTATTCAGCTTCCTATTCGCCTGGAGCGACTTCCTGTTCGCGCTCACCCTTAACTCGAATTCGGTGGCGCGTCCCGTCACCCTGGGCATCTACCTGTTCATCGGCGGTTACGTGGCCGACTGGGGCTCGGTGATGGCCACGGCGACCATGGCGTCGGTGCCGGCGGCCGTGCTGCTGGTGGCGGCGCAGAAGTATGTGGCGGCGGGCGCCACCGGCGGGGCCGTCAAGGCATGAGCGGTGGTTCCCGCAGATCCCGACCAACGATCCGAATACACACCTCTTCAACGTAAAGGAGCAGAAGTCTTGGAGTACACCCCGATCGACAACGGTTTCGAGGTGCGGTATGCCCACGAGGTATTGCGTGTGGAGCAGTGGGGACCGGACTCGGTGCGGGTCCGTGCGGCCCAGCATCGCATCCCCGCCAATGACGTCGGTGCCCTGGGTGAGACCGCGCCGGGAGGGCCCAGGTGTGAGGTCAGATACGAGGACGGCATGCCGACCCTGGTGGCGGGCGGGCTTACGGTCCAGGCCCGGCTGGATTCAGGCAACGGTAATCCCGCCGTCATGCTGACATTCCGTCGAACCGGCGACGGCGCCGAACTGCTGGCCGAGGAGCGCGAGCATTTCTGGTGGCCCGGCGCGCACGTCTTCTACGGGCAGAGGTCGGGGCTGTATGAGATTCACCAGCGCTTCAAGGCTTATGAAGGTGAGCGCATTTACGGACTGGGCCAGCACCAGCACGGCCGCCTGGACCACAAGGGTCTGGTCATGGATCTGGTGCAGCGCAACGCCGAGGTCAATATTCCCTTCTTTCTGTCCAGCCGCGGATACGGATTCCTGTGGAACAACCCCGCCGTGGGCCGGGTCGAGTTCGCCGAGAACGGCACCCGGTGGGTGGCCGACGCCGCGAGCGCGCTGGACTATTGGGTGACCGCGGGCGACACCCCCGCGCAGATAATCTCCCACTACGCCGACGCCGTCGGGCATGCGCCGCAGCTACCTGAATGGGCCTGCGGATTCTGGCAGTGCAAGCTCCGTTACCGCAGCCAGGAGGAGATCCTTCAGGTGGCGCGCGAGTACCGTCGCCGCGGACTGCCGCTGTCGGTGATCGTCACCGACTTCTTCCACTGGACCGCCATGGGCGACTACTGCTTCGACCCGGCGGAGTACCCCGACCCCGCCGCCATGATGCGGGAGTTGGACGAGCTCGGTGTGAAGCTGATGGTTTCTATCTGGCCCACCGTGTCCCCGCTGTCGGAGAACTATGAGGAGATGAGCAGTCGTGGCCTGCTGGTCGGTGCCGACCAGGGCGTGGAATTCCACCAGCACATTCATGACAAGCAGATGCCCCGCTCCCTGCCGGTCGCCTTCTACGACCCCACCAACCCGCGCACCCGACGCTTCATCTGGGACACCGTCAAGCGGAACTACTTCGACGCCGGAGTACGGGTGTGGTGGTTGGACGCCTGCGAGCCCGAACTCAACCCCGGGCACCCGAAGAACCTGTCCTTTCACGCTGGCCCCGGAGCCGCCGTCGCCAATATCTACCCGCGCGACAATGCTCGCCTGTTCTATGAGGGTCACCAAGCGGCCGGGGGCGGCGACACCGTGCTGCTATGCCGCTCGGCGTGGGCCGGGCAGGCCAAGTACGGCGTGGCGGTGTGGTCCGGCGACATCCCCCCGACCTGGGAATCCCTGGCCATCCAAGTGCGGGCGGGCCTGAGCATCGGGATCTCCGGCATCCCCTGGTGGACCACCGACATCGGTGGCTTCCATGGGGGTGATCCGGGTGACGAGGCCTACCGCGAGCTGTATGCCCGCTGGTTCGCCTTTGGGACCTTCTGCCCGCTGTTCCGGCTCCACGGGCACCGCGAGCCCCGCGGCGAGCTGGGCTCGCCCACCAGCGGCGGCCCGAATGAGGTGTGGAGCTACGGGGAGCGCTGCCTGGAGATCTCCCGCGCCCATATGGAGCTGCGTGAGCGGCTGCGCCCCTACATCGCCGAGGTCATGGCGGAGGCGTCGTCCACCGGCATGCCCGCCATGCGGGCGCTGTTCCTGGACTTCCCGCAGGATGCGGCGGCCTGGGACGTAGAGGATGAGTTCCTGCTGGGGCCTGACCTGTTGGTGGCACCGGTGACGACGCCGGGCGTCATCAGCCGGTCGGTGTACCTGCCTGCCGGCGCCCGATGGCAGGAGATCCACTCCGGGCACACCTACGACGGCGGTGCCACCATCGAGGCGGATGCGCCGCAGGAGTACATTCCGGTCTTCCAGCGTATCGGCGGCTCCCTGTCGCTGTGACTGCCCCGGTCACTCGACCCGCCGGCCCCGGGCAGGGCCGGGACCTGCCCGGGGCCGGCGGCAATGCGGGCTGCGGTTGCACGGACGTTGAGTCGATTGTGCTGTCAGTCGAGCTTGAAGGCGCGGCGGGGGATCGCCGCCACCAGGTCGCGGGCCACGGCCGCGGCCTCATCCAGGCCGATCCGGTGCTCCGTCACCAGCCGCGCCAGGAAGCCGGCGTCGCAGCGGCGCGCGATGCCGTGGCGCGCCGGGATCGAGCAGAAGGCCCGGGTGTCGTCGATAAAGCCGGAGGTCTTGTAGAAAGTCGCCGATCCGGTCGTCGCCTCCCGGAAACGGATGATCGCATCGGGCTCGTCGATGAACCACCACGGCACCCCCACGTACACCGCCCGGTACCATCCGGCCAGCGGCGCCAGTTCGCGGGAGTAGACCGTCTCATCGATGGTGAAGGGGATCAGGTGGAAGCCGGCGGCGTTGCCGTAGGCGTCCAGCAGCGGCTGCAGGGCACGCGTGAACTCCACCGACGTGGGAATGTCCCCGCCCACATCCGCGCCGTAGCGGGCCAAGGCCCCGGAGTCGTGGTTGCGGAACACGGCCGGGTGCAGCGTCATCACCAATCCGTCGTCCACCGCCAGCCGTGCCTGGTCATTGACCATGTGCCGCCGCAGCCTGGCGGCGTCGCCGGCGTCAATCCGTCCCGCCAGGGCGCGGCCATACAGCACCTCCGCCTCCGCGTCGTCCAGGCGTTGCGTGCCCGCATCCGCATGGGAATGGTCGGAGGAGACCGCCCCGCACTCCTTGAAGAAGGCCCGACGGCGCCGCATCGCCTCCACATGTCCGGCGTAGGTCGATACGTCCTGGTCTGCGGCCCGCCCCAGCGTCTCGGTCAACTCCCGCCAGTCGGGCCGGGCCGGCTCCAGGTAGGCATCGGGCCGGAAGGTGGGGATCACCCGACCGTTCCAATCGGGGTCGGCGGTCAGGGCGCGATGGTCGGCCAGATCAGAGCAGGGGTCATCCGTGGTCGCCAGTACGGCAATGTTGAAGCGCTCATACAGCGCCCGGGCCGTGAACTGGGGCGTGTTCAGGGCGGCGTCGATCTGGTCGTAGATGTCGTCCGCGGTGGCGGCCGCCGGGCGCACCTGCACCCCGAATACGTCGTGGAAGACCTCGGTGAACCAGGTTTGCACCGGCGTACCCGCCAGCCGGTGCCAGTTCTCGCACAGCAGCCGGAATGCTGCCCGCGACTGCTGCGGACTCAGCTCGCTGCCCACCGGCACGCCCAGGTCCGCCAGCTCCACCCCGGCCAGGGAGTGCAGCAGCCGGTTGGTGTAGTGATCCGGGGTCAACAGCAGGCTGGTGGGGTCGGTGAAGGAGATGTCCTGGGCCAGCCATTGCGGCGGGACATGCCCGTGGGGGGAGATGATGGGCGCGTCGGCGATCTGGGCCAGCAGTTCCCGGGCCACGCTACGCGTAGTCGGATCGGCGGGCAGCAGCCGGTCGGGATCGAGGGTCAGCGGCTGGGACGAGGTCGGGGTGGACACGAGTGGGCTCCTGATTCTTGGTGCTGTTGACGGGGAGGGTCTTTCAGGTGGCCTCCGGCAGACAGGCGGGCGCGGCGGGCGCCGGGCCGACGCTCTGCCGCTCCTGCAGGGACATCCCCACAACGGTGACCGCCGGCTGCGGCCGGGAGCGGTGACGCAGATGACCGATGATTGCAGTTGCGGCACGGGCGCCGAGCCGGCGTGAGCCGGCCGCCAGAGAGGTCAGGCCCGGGTTGGTCAGGGCGGACAGGCCCGCATTGTCAATGCCGATGATGGACACATCCGCGGGTACGCGCAGGCCGCGGGCCAGGGCGGCCTTCATGAAACCGATCGCCAGGACGTCGTTGTAGCCGACCACGGCGGTGGTGGGGCGGTGTCCCCAGGTCTCCAGGGCGTGCACCCCGCCGCCGACGGTGGGGGAGAAGGGACCGAGCCGCTGCGCCCTCACCCCCAGTGCATGGCAGGCTTGCGTCAGGCCCTCCCAGCGGGCGCCGTCGGCCCACGAGTCCGGCGGACCGGACAGATAGGTCACCGCGGTGTGCCCGTGAGCGGCCAGATGCTCGACGACGGCGTGCATGCCCTGGGCGGAGTCCGGCAGGATCGAGGTCACGCCGGGGACCTGCCGGTTCAGCGACACCACCGGGACGGCCCGATTGAACTGCTGAATCGCCGAGTTGCTCATGCGAGAGGCGGACAGGACTATGCCGTCGATCAGGTGCAGTACCTTGTCAATCGCGGCCCGCTCCTGGGCGGCATCCTCCCGCGAATCGATCAGCAGCACCGTATAGCCGTTGGCGCGCGCCGACTCCTGCATGCCGATCATGACCCGGCTGAAGAAGGGATTGCCGACGTCGGCGATCACCAGGGCGATCACATAGGTGTCCTCCGTGGAGTCCGCGGGGCGACGCGGCCGGGCGCGCTTGTATCCCAGCACCTCAGCCGCCTCATGGATGCGTGCGGCCGTTTCGGTCGACACCCGGCCCGGGCGGGATAGAGCCCGGGAGACCGTGGAGGGCGCCACTCCGGCCGCGGCGGCGATGTCGTAGATCGTCACCGGCTTACGGGGCGGCGCCTGCGGCACGGCGACCTCGGTGATGCTTTCTACGCCCATGTCAGCGTCTCCCCGGACCCGTTGGAGTTGCGACCACTGCGGTCCACTGCCGTTAGTTCCCCGACTCCCGGCGCATCGCCTGCCAGCGGTCGCGTACCGCGAAGGCGTTCTGCTTGGGGTCGCGCGCACGAGTGAACATGCCCTTCTTGTTGCCGCCCACCCGGTTGACGCCGGGGACGGTCTGGAAATCGGCGAAGTTCCACATCTGTTCGCCCACGATCTGCGGGTAGGAGTCGAAGACCCGGTGGTACATGGCGAGCATGTCCGTCTGGTAGTCCTCGGACCAGGGGCGGTGGAAGACATCACGCAGCCCGGCCAGCGTATCCGGCCCGTACTCGGTGAACACGATCGGTTTGCCCGGCGCCCGCGCGATCCAGGCGTCGACCTCGGCGCGCAGCGCCGCCTCCGCGCCCGCCAGGTCTCCATTGTTGACATACCAACCGTAGTAGCGGTTGAGCATGACCACGTCGAACAGGTCCACCACCCGCTCTCGATCCGGGGTGGAGATCATTACGTTCACGTAGCCGATGGGGCGCGTCGGGTCCGCCTGGCGGGCCGCGGCGGCCAAGGGCCGGAAATAGTTCTCCGCCTCCTCGGTGTGGCTCTCCGGCTCATTGGCCAGCGACCACAGCACCACGCAGGGGTGATTCTTGTCCCGGGCGATCAGCTCGCGGATATGCGCGGCGTGCACGGCCTGCGTGTGCTCATTGACATGGTCGTCACTGAACAGCGCCATCGGCTCACCGCCAAAGATGCCGCCGCCTATACCCGTGTTCAGGCCGACCGCGGCCGTCTCATCAATCACCACTACGCCGCGCTCGTCGGCGTAGTCCATGACCTCCTCGGCGTAGGGGTAGTGGGAGGTGCGGAAGGAGTTCGCGCCCTGCCACGCCATCAGCTCGAAGTCGTGAACCATGAGTGCGTCGTCGTGCCCCTTGCCGCGGATGAGATTGTCCTCGTGCCGGCCGTAGCCGCGGAAGTAGAAGGGCTCGCCGTTGATGAGGAACTGGCCCTGGCGCACCGCCACGGTGCGCACCCCGAAGCGCTGCGGGTAGACGTCCTCGCCGGCCGCGTCCTCGGCCCGCCGGCGGGCATGCGCCTCCAGGGTGTACAGGTAGCCGGCCCCGGGACGCCACAGCTGCGCCGCGGGGATGGTCGCCTCGCCCTCGGCGCCCTCGGCGCGGGCCACCTCGGTTCCGGCGGCGTCCTTGATGATGACGTGCACATGCTCGGCGCCCGGCGCCTGCACGGCGTAGGTGACGCGTCCGGTGGTGCCTTCGGGCCCGTCGGTGTAATCGGTGGCGATGGTCACGTCCGTGATGGCGACCGGCGGGCGGGTGTACAGCGCGACGTGGCGGTGAATGCCCGCGTAGTTGAAGAAGTCGTGGAAGTAGCGCTGAACCGGGCGTCCCCGGGAGTCCTCGGTGAGGTAGCCCGGTGGGATGGACTGCCAGGACAGCCGGTTGTCCACCCGCACGGTGATGCGGAAGGCCTGCCCGGGCGTCACCTGCTCGGTGATATCCGCCTCGAAGGGCAGGTAGCCGCCCACGTGTTCGGCGACCTCGACGCCGTCGACCCACACGCGCGCCTCATGGGTCACGGAGCCGAACCGCAGGATCAGGCGGTCACCGCCCAGGTTGCGGGGGGCGACCGCCTCGCGCTCGTACCAGGCCGGGCCCACATGGTCGTGCACCTCGGTGTCGGTGGTGACATCGTTGTAGGAGGCCGGCACCGGCATGGGACGAGGCGCCGACAACCGCCCGGTGAACCAGCCGTCCAACAGCCCACGATCCGCGGGATCGAGTTGGAAGCGCCACACCCCGTCCAGGCTGATGACAGTGCGTGAGGCGGAGTTGCGTACCGACAACATAACGGCTCCTTTACCATTACCGGACGTGTACCGGGCCTAGGTCTGCGGCCGGTGACGGCGGTTCTTCACGGACCGCCGTCGCACGGGACTGCGGCGCGGGCGGATATGTGGATCATCCCACAGCATGCGCTCCGAGGCGATGCCAGGTTGCCGGATGTTGCCGGAGCGGCACATGCTCAACGGCAACTCCCGGCAACCGAGGTGATTCCAGCCACGTCGGCGAGAAGCTGGGCACAGGCCGCCGGTCGTCCCGACCGGGTTTCCGCGGCCCGCACAGGAACTCCCCGGGCGCAGCCCGCCTGTGCACGCAACGACGCGAAGCAACAGGAGACGGACCCACATGGCCTCACCAAAGCAACAGGCGGACTCCACTCGCGCCGCCACCGTAGAACTGGCCGGCACGCGCCCATTCGGCATGCGCGACAAGATCGGCTACATGTTCGGTGACTTCGGCAACGACTTCACCTTCACCCTGCAGGCCACCTTCTTCATGGTGTTCTACACCAACGCGGTGGGTATCGAGCCCGGTCATGTCGGCCTGCTCCTGCTCGGGGCGCGCGTAATGGATGGGTTCACCGACGTCGGCATGGGCATCATCGTCGACCGCCTGCCCGTCAAGCGCGAGGGTGAGAAATTCCGCCGCTGGCTCAAGTTCATCGCCGTTCCCGTGGCACTGGCCTCATGCCTGATGTACAGCGCATTCGTAGCTGATTTCGCCAGTTACGGCGCCCGGCTGGCCTGGATGTGCGCCACCTACTTCCTGTGGGGGTCGCTGTGCTACACGGCCATCAACATCCCCTACGGGTCGATGTCCTCGGTGGTCTCCTCCGACCCCGACCACCGCGCCGAGCTGTCCGTGTACCGCTCCACCGGTGCCACCCTGGCCAATATCGCCATCACCACGCTCATCCCGCTGGTCATTTACAGCACCAACAGTGAGGGCGTCTCCGTGCTGAGCGGCCCGGCCATGAACATCTCCGCGGCGGTCTGCTCCGTGCTGGCGGTGGTGTGCTACGCACTGTGCTACTTCAACGTCCAGGAGCGGGTCGTCACCGTGGCCGACCCCGACTCCTCCTCCAAGGCCGGCATCGGCACGATGCTCGGCTCCATCTTCACCAACCGCGCCCTGCTCGGCCTAATCGCCGCCGCCCTGCTGCTACTGGTGTCCACGCTGTTCGCCGGCGGCATGATCAGCTATCTTTTCCTGAACTACTTTGGCAACGGCCGCTTGCAATCACCCGCATCGCTGGCGGGCCTGCTGCCGGGGCTGGTCCTGATCGTCCTGGCGCCGTGGCTGTCGCGCCGCTTCGGCAAGGCGGAGGTCGGCGCGGTCGCCATGCTCGGGGGCGGCACGGTGCTGATCATCGCCTACTTCCTGCACATCACCAGCGCGGTGCTGTGGATCGTGCTGTATGCGATCGCCATGTTCAGCACCGCCATCTTCAACTACCTGGTGTGGGCGTTCATCACCGACGTTATCGACTTCCAGGAGGTGCGCACCGGCCACCGCGACGACGGCACCGTCTACGCCGTCTATTCCTGGTCCCGAAAACTCGGGCAGGCGCTGGCTGGCGGACTGAGCGGATGGGCGCTGGGCTGGATCGGCTTCAGCACCGAGGCCGCCACCTCCGGCGCGGAGCAGACGCAGGCCGTCAATGACGGCATCTACATGCTGGCCAACCTGGTCCCCGGCGTCGGATACGTGCTGGTGGGGCTGGCGCTGGTGTTCCTCTACCCGCTCAAGAAGAAGGTGGTCGACGCCAATAACGAGATCCTGACGGCGCGCCGTGCCGCTGGCACCGGCGACGCCCAAGGCTCCGCCTCCCCTGCCCACTAGCAGACCAGCCCATCGGCAGACGACTGAGAACCATGACGAAAGGCAATGATCACCCATGTGGACCATGACCGGATTCGCCGACGAGATCGACCCGGACCCGCAGGTTCAGACGCGAGTGCTGCACGAACTGGGCCTGCGGCACCTGGAGCTGCGCAGCGTCTGGGGGACCAAGGTGCTCGACCTGACCGACGAGCAGTTGCGTGCCGTGAAGGACATCCTCGACACCGCGGGGATCACCCCCTCTTGCATCGGCTCCGATCTGGGCAAGATCTCGATCACCGAGCCCTTCGCCCCGCACCTGCAACGCGCCCGGCATGCGGTGGAGGTGGCCGGTTTCTTCGGCGTCTCCCGCATCCGCGTGTTCAGTTTCTTCATTCCCGACGGCGAGCCCGCATCCCGTTACCGCGAGGAGGTGCTGGCGCGTACTCGGGCGATGGTGCAGGTGGCCGCCGAGGCCGGCGTCACCCTGCTGCATGAGAACGAGAAGGACATCTACGGCGACGTCCCCTCCCGTGTGGCGGACCTGCTGTCCACTATCGACTCCCCGTACTACCGCGCCGCCTTCGACCCCGCCAACTACGTGCAGTGCCACGTGCGCCCCATGGATGAGGCCTGGCCGCTTGTGAGCGAGTACACCGACTACATCCACTGCAAGGACGCCCGCTTCCCCGTCGACGCCACCGACCTGGGCGAGGTGGTCCCCTGCGGCCAGGGCGACGGTCAGTGGCGGGGCCTGCTGGCGGCCTTGAAGGATTCCGGCTATTCGGGTTATTTCTCCCTGGAGCCCCACCTGGGCGAGTTGACCGCATTCGGGGCCGTATCCGGGCGGGAGAACTGGTCGCGGGCATACCGCGCCCTACTATCGCTGCTGGCCGAAGTCGGCGTCGAACCGAGCTGATGGGTCATGCGAAAGGCTGCCCTGATCGGATGTGGCGACGTATCGGTCGTCCACCTGGAGGCGATCGCCGCCATGGACGACGTCGAACTGGTCGGCGTGTGCGACTTAGATGCCGCGGCGCTGGAGCCCGTGGTCCGGAACACCGGGGCCCCCGGTTTCACCGCCGTCGCCGACCTGCTCGAGGCCACCCGCCCCGACACCCTGCACGTGGCCACCCCGCATGACACCCATGTGGATATCACCCTTGAGGCGCTCGCGGCGGGGGTCAACGTCATCCAGGAGAAACCGGTGGCGCACAACTGCGCCACCGGCCAGCGCCTGGTCGATGCACTCGCCCGGATGCGCGCATCCGGGCGGTCCTGCCCCAAGGTGGCGGTCTGTCTGCAAAACCGCTACAACACCTCCTCCGTCCAACTGCGTCGGCTGCTGAGCGGCGGGAACCTGGGCAAAGTGCGCGGGGCCTATGCGACCGTAGCCTGGAGCCGCCCCGAGGGCTACTACGAGGACCGGCCGTGGCGCGGTTCCAAGGCGCGTGCCGGCGGCGGTCTGCTGATGAACCAGGCGCCCCACACGCTGGACTTGCTCCAGTGGCTTCTGGGTGAGGTGATTGAGGTCAGTGGCCACGTCTCCACGGACAAGTTCGCGGCGGTCAGCGAGGTGGAAGACACCGCCTCCGCCCGCCTAACCCATGCCTCCGGCGTAACCACCTGCTTCTATGGGACTGTCAACCTGTCCCGGCACCGGCCGGTTGAGATAGAGCTGGACTGCGAACACGCCTACGCCACCATTCGCGACGGACTGGACATCCGCTGGGAAGACGGGCGGGTCGACCACTATGACGAGCGGCGACCCGCCGGTGCGGGTCGCACCTACTGGGGTGTGAGCCATGAACTGCTCATCCGCGACTTCTACGCCCGCCTGGATGATCCCGAGCCCTTCTGGATCTGCCCGGCCGAGGCCATGAAATGCCTGTGCATAGCCGAGTCCATATACGAGTCATCCGCCGCTTCGGCGCCTCGTACCCTCCATAATCACAATCATGCGAGCATGAAGGAATAGTCATGAGCCAAACCAGTGACAACAATGGTCGGCCCCATGCCGTAGCCACCGGGGAGCCGGTGCGCTTGGGCGTAGTCGGCCTGGGCACCGAGGGCGGCATGTACGCCCAGTTCATCTCCGCCGGGCGTGTCCCCGGTATGCGCATCGGCGCCATCTGCGACATCCTTTCCGACAAACAGCAACAGGCGCAGGAGTACGGTGTCCCCTTCTACACCGACTACCGGGAGATGATCACCTCCGGCACGGTCGACGCCGTGGTAACCACCGTTCCCCACTATATTCACCCCGAGGTCGGCATCTACGCGCTGGATCACGGCGTCCACGTGCTGGTTGAGAAGCCGGTCGGTGTCTATACCGCCCAGGCCCGTGAACTGATTGAATTCGCCGCCGACCACTCCGAGTTGATCTTCGGCGTCTTCTTCAACCAGCGCACCAACCCCCTGTATCAAGACCTGCGCGCCCTGCTCGCCTCTGGTGAACTGGGGGCCCTGCGCCACACCACCTGGACCATCACCACCTGGTGGCGGCCGCAGGGATACTACGAGCAGTCCGACTGGCGCGCCACCTGGGGTGGTGAGGGCGGTGGCGTACTGGTCAACCAGGCGCCCCATCAGCTGGACCTGTGGCAGTGGCTGTGCGGCATTCCCGAATCCGTATTCGCCAAATGCCAGTACGGGTTCCGACGTGCCATCGCCGTTGAGGACGAGGTAAACGCCATGGTCGACTTCGGTGACGGCGCCACCGGCACCTTCATCACCGCCACCCACGACCTGGTAGGAACCGACCGCCTGGAGATCCTGTGCGACCGGGGCAAAATCGTTGTCGAGGACTCCCGGCGCGTAACCATCGCCCGCCTCAACCAGGACGAGCGTGCCGTCTCCGATGCTATGCCCATGGAACAGGTGCGTGAGATGTTCAAGGGTGAATTCGACCCGGCCTCACTGGTCACCACCGAGGTTAAGGAGTACGACTCGGTGTGGGGGCAGCAGCACTGCGAAGTGCTGCGCAACTTTGCCGCCGCCGTCCGCGGCGAGGAGGAGCTGCTCGCCCCCGGCGGGGATGGTATTCACGGGGTGCGCCTGGCCAACGCCATTCACCTGTCCAGCTGGACGGGGCGGGAGGTGGCACTGTCGGACTTCGATGAGACCGCCTACCTGAAGCTGCTCAACGAGCGCATCAGTGCTGAGGGAAAGTTCGAGGTGCGTCCCCTATGAGCGCAGTGAATATGCCCACTAGCGGCGTCCGGCGGGATCCGGTGCTGGGCGTGCAGATGATGATGCTGAAGGATCAGGTGGCCGAGCAGGGCATGTGGGCGGTTCTCAAGCGCGTGGCCGAACTCGACCTGCACGCCGTCGAGGTCTCACAGATCCCCATGAACGAGGCCAATACTGCCGAGCTGGAACGGGGGGTCGCCGAACTCGGCATTGAGGTGGCCGCCCTGTCAACGGGTCTGGCACGCCGTCCGGGGCAGCGCATGGACACGCTGGAGGAGGATTTCGACAAGCTCGTCGCCGACTGTCGACGCCTGGGCTGCCGCTTCGCCCGCATCCCCATGATGGACTTCTCCGCCATGGTCTCCAAGGAGGCCGTTCAGGCCTGGGCGAGGCGTCTGAACCCCTACGCCCACCGGCTGAGGGAGGAGGGGATAACGCTGTGCTATCACAACCACCACGTGGACCTGCACCGATTCGGGGACGAACGCATTTTCGACATCGTACGTAGGGTGGCCCCAGAACTGGCCTTCGAGGTCGATCTGCACTGGGTGCAGCGCGGCGGGATGGCGCCGCTGGACATGCTCGCCGCCTACGCCGGGGTATGCAAGTTGATCCATGTCAAGGACTACCGGGTCACCGCTCTGCCCCGGGAGGCGCTTGAACTCATGGACGCCGGCAAGGTGACCGAGGGATACGACATGTTTGTCAACATCATTGAGTTCGCCGAGGTGGGCAGCGGCAATATGAACTGGCCGGATCTTCTGCCCGCGGCAGCGGACGCGGGCGCGGAGTACTTCCTGATCGAGCAGGACTTGACCTACGGGCGCGATCCCTTCGACTGCCTGGCCGACTCGCGCGCCTACCTACGCTCAATCGGCTACTGATCCCGGCGCGGTTCCGCGGGGCGCTGCGGGGCCTGAGCGTCCACGCCGCCAAAATGGCAGGTGTCCTCGCGGGCCCGGGTTGTTTTCTCATGCCTGAGCAATGCATGGGGACAAACCGGTTCTTCCGGTTTGAGGGTGGGTCACGTAGTGTGGTGGCAATTCCTGGCAACCCGGGACGGGCGGGGTGTTCGAGGGCGAATCTTTAGTCAACTCAGGACCGTGCCGGGAACCGCGATGCCGCGCCGCCCCGTACGGCCGCATCCGCAGCAAAGGAGCCGATCCGCCCATGAGACTGACCATCGCAGGGCTACAGGACCGTGATGCCTACCTCAATGCCGGCGTGATCGTCCCCGGCTTCGACGTCGCCACCATGCAGGCGGCCGGCCGGACTCGTCCCCGCTGGCTCCACTTGGGCGCCGGCAATATCTTCCGCGTCTATTTGGCTCGAATCGCCGACGATCTTTTCGCCTCCGGCCACCACTGGCCGATCACCGCCGTCGTCACCACCGATCCGGCCGGATTCGACACCCGACTCGGTGCCCACGACCTGCTCACCCTCTCGGTGACTGTCAACCCCGACTCCAGCCGCGACCTGCGCGCCATCGCCGGGTTGGCGGAGGGCCTGGCCACCCGGCGCGAGGCGGACCTCGCCCGCCTGTTCGCACTCGCCGTCGACCCCGAGGTCACCCTTGTCTCCCTGACCATCACCGAGAAGGGCTACGCCGTTCACGACGGCGCCGGACGACTCCTGCCCGAGGTCGCCGACGCCGTCGCCGCCGACCCCCACGGCTACCAGTCCCACGCCATGGCGCTGCTTGCCGCGGTGCTGCTGGCCCGCTATGAGGCCGGCGGCGCTCCCATCACCCTTATGAGTTGCGACAACTTCAGCCACAACGGTGACCGGCTGCGTGAGGCGATCGACGTCGTCGCCCGCGGCTGGGTCCAGGCTGGTACCGCGCCCGAAGCCTTCCTCGACTTCCTCTCCGACCCCGCCCGCGTCGCCTTCCCCATCACCGTCATCGACAAAATCACCCCCCGCCCCAGCCCGGCCGTCAGTGAGGAACTGGCCCGGCTTGGCTTCGCCGACATGGACCTGACCGAGAGCGGCGGCACGTCCCAGGCGGGCTTCGTTAATACCGAGCCCACCGAGTACCTCATCATTGAGGATGCCTTCGCCGCCGCCCGCCCGCCCTTCGAACTCGCGGGCGCCCACGTCGTCGAACGCCGGGTGTGTGACGACTTCGAAAACATGAAGGTGACCACCTGCCTCAACCCCCTGCACACCGCCCTGGCCGTTGCCGGCTGCCTGCTGCGCCTGCCCACCATCGACGCCGAGATGCGCGACCCGGCCCTGGCGGCGCTGGTGAACCGGTTGGGCTGGGACGAGGGCCTGCCGGTGGTCTCCGACCCCGGCGTAGTGGCCCCTGCGGACTTCCTCGCCGAGGTCCTGCGCACCCGCTTCACCAACCCCTACCTGCCCGACGATCCGGCCCGCATCGCCATGGACACCTCCCAGAAGATGCCCATCCGCTTCGGCCAAACCCTGCTGCGCTACCGCAACCGCGGCCTGGACATGGGCACACTCACCGCGATCCCACTGGTGATCGCCCTGTGGTGCCGCTACCTGACCGGAATCGCCGACGACGGCGCCCCCTTCGCCCCATCATCCGACCCCCGCTATGAGGAGCTGCACGCCCACGTGGCCGACCTGCCTCTGGGCGGGACGGGCGGCGGGGACGACGCCGTCCAGGACTTTGCCGCGGACCTCCACGCCGCGTTGCACCCCATCCTGTCCGACTCGACCCTGTTCGCCCTGGACCTGTACACCACCCCGCTGGCCGCCAAAATCGAGGCACTGGTGGCGCGACTGCTTGCCGGCCCTGGCGCCGTGCGCGCCACCATTGAGGAGGAGATGCTGCCATGAAAATGACCTTCCGCTGGTACGGACAGGCCTACGACCCCATTCCCCTGGAGCATGTGCGCCAGATCCCCGGCATGACCGGCATCATGGGCGTGCTGGACCAGTACGCCGCGGGTGAGGTCTGGAGCCGGGAGGACATCGGCACCCTGGTGGAGCAGGTGCACGCCCAGGGTCTGGAGTGCGAGATCATTGAGTCCGTCAATGTCCACGAGGACATCAAGCTGGGTCTGCCCAGCCGTGACACCTACATCGCCAACTACTGCCAGACCCTGGAGAACCTGGCGGCCTTCGGCATCAAAGTGGTCATCTACAACTTCATGCCGGTATTCGATTGGTTGCGCACCGAGCTTTACCACCGCAACGAGGACGGCTCCACCTGCCTGTACTACAACCACGCCGACGTCGAGGGCATGGGGCCGCGCGAAATCGTAGCCATGACCGAGCGCGCCTCCGGTGGACTGACCCTTCCCGGCTGGGAGCCGGAGCGGCTGGGCAGGCTGGATGAGGTGCTCGCCCTGTATGAGGGCGTCGATCACGCCCAGATGCGCGAGCACTACCGCTATTTCCTCCAGGGCGTCATCCCCACCTGTGAGAGGGTCGGCATCCGCCTGGCCGTCCACCCCGATGACCCCGCCTGGGACCTGTTCGGCCTGCCGCGCGTGTGCAAGAATCGAGACGACCTGGACGCCGTCGTGGGCCTGGTCGACTCCCCGGCCAACTCCCTGTGCGTGTGTTCGGGGTCGCTCGGCTCCAACCCGGATAATGACGTGCCCGCCATCTTCCGCGAATTCGGTGAGCGCGGCCGCATTGCCGCCGCCCATGTGCGCAACGTCAAGCACCTGGGGCCCAAGCATTTCCAGGAGGCGCAGCACCTGTCTGCCGACGGCAGCCTGGACATGGCGGCCATCGTGGAGGCCATCTACGACACCTGCCCCGACGTGTACGTGCGCCCGGACCACGGTCGCATGATCTGGGGCGAGACCGGCCGCCCCGGCTACCCCTTGTACGACCGCGCCCTGGGTGCCACCTACATAAACGGCCTGTACGAGGCCACCGCCAAGCTCAAGTCCCGCCCCGCCCCCAAAGTCCCCGCCCCGCGAGTTCGGTCGAAATAACCATCGAGATCGGTAGATATGGTTGCTGGAGCGGGTGGCGAGGGTGAGGCCGGTTCACGCGACCAGTTGAGACCAGGCGCCCGCCGTCAAGTGGGGGCGCGCAAAGGAGTGCTAATGACAGGAACGACTCACACACCTGACCGGGGCGATTGCGCAGCGTCGCGCCTGACCACAATCCTGGCCGCGAACCCGGTGGTGCCCGTCGTCGTCGTCGATTCCGCGCAGGACGGCGTCAGTGTTGGCCGGGCGCTAGTTGCCGGCGGCATCACGACGGCGGAGGTCACCTTCCGCACCGCGGCGGGCGCCGACGCCATCCGTGCCATGCAGGACATTGAGGGTCTGACGGTCGGCGCCGGCACCGTCATCAACACCGCGCAGGTCGAGGCCGCCGTCGCCGCCGGTGCGAAATACATCGTCTCACCGGGCTTCAGCGCCGACGTCGTACGGGCCACTGTCGACGCCGGGATCGCCTCCCTGCCCGCCTGCTCCGACGCCTCCTGGATCATGGCAGCTCTTGAGCTCGGCATCGGTACGGTCAAGTTCTTTCCCGCGTCCATCAATGGCGGCGTGCCCGCTATAAAGGCACTGTCTGCGGTATTCCCGAGTCTGGGCTTTGTGCCCACCGGCGGAATAAACGCCGCCAACCTGGCGCAATACCTGGCGGTGGACGCCGTCCGGGCCTGCGGCGGCTCCTGGATGGTAAAGAAAGACTTGGTGGCGGCGGGCGACTGGGAGCAGATCACCCGCCTGTCCGCCCAGGCCATGACGATTGCGAAGGAGGCCGGCCGATGAGCACCCTAACCGCGAAAACAGCAAACAGCGAAGCCTCCACCATCGCCGGATCGCTCCGGCCGCTGCCCGCCGAGGAGTGCCGCTACGACGTCGTCTCCCTGGGGGAGGTGATGCTGCGCCTGGACCCGGGGGAGGGGCGGGTGCGTACGGCCCGTCGCTTCGAGGTCTGGGAGGGCGGTGGCGAGTACAACGTCGCCCGCGGCCTGTCCCGCTGCTTCGGCCTGCGTGCGGGCGTGGTCACCGCGCTCGCGGACAACGAAGTCGGCCACCTGATCGAGGGCATGATCCTGGCCGGCGGCGTCGACCCGATGATCACCTGGGCGCCGTATGACGGCATCGGCCGCACCGTGCGCAACGGCTTGAACTTCACCGAACGCGGTTTCGGCCTGCGTGGCGCCCTGGGCGTGTCCGACCGCGGGAACACTGCCATTGCCCAGCTGCGGCCCGACGACGTCGACTTCGAGCACCTGTTCGGCACCCTCGGGGTGCGTTGGCTGCACACCGGCGGCATCTTCGCCGCGCTGTCCGAGTCGGCCGCCGAAGTCGCGCAGGCCGCCATGACCGCGGCCCGCCGCCACGGCACGATCGTCTCCTACGACCTGAACTACCGTCCCTCCCTGTGGCAGGGGATCGGCGGCATTGAACGGGCCCAGGAGGTCAACCGGCGTCTGGCGCGCCTGGTGGACGTCATGATCGGCAATGAGGAGGATTTCACCGCCTCCCTCGGCTATCAGGTGGAGGGCGTGGACGCGGGCCTGTCCAAGCTGGACACCACCGCCTTTGAGCACATGATCGAGCGGGTCACTGCCGACTTCGACAACTTCAAGGTCGCGGCCACCACCCTGCGCCAGGTGCGTACTGCCACCATCAACGACTGGTCGGCGATCGCCTGGTCGCTCCAGGACGGTTTTGTGCGTTCCACCGAGCGTCCAGGTCTGGAGATCCTCGACCGCGTCGGCGGCGGCGACTCCTTCGCCTCCGGCCTCATTTACGGACTGCTCGACACCGGGGATCTGGCCACTGCCGTCGAGTACGGTGCCGCACACGGCGCCCTGGCGATGACCACGCCCGGTGATACCACTATGGCCACCAAGGCCGAGGTGCTTCGGCTGGCCGCCGGTGGCGGCGCCCGCGTGCAGCGCTGAGTCGACGACGGCGCTGCGGACTCACATCCAGGCGACCGGGTCGGCGACGACCTCCTCCAGCAGCGACCAGGCGGCTCCGGTTACCGCCGGGGTCTGATCCTGGGAGGTGGTGATGATCTCCGGGACGGACCAGCGGGATGACAGCACTCGGCGGCGCAACTCCTCCTCCAGTTCTGGACGCAGGATGTCGGCCAGCGGGGCCAGATGCCCGCCCAGGATCACCGTGGGTATGTCCAGAATGTTGATGGCGGCGCTCAGGCCGACGCCGAGCGCCTGCGCGGCGCGGCTAACGGCCCGTCGCGCGGCCGGATCGTCGTTCTTCCACGCCGTCACCAGTGCTTGCGGCTCCGCGACCTCGTCCAGTCCGGCGGCGGCCAGTATGCGACGGCGGCCCGCATAGCGCTCCACGCAGCCGTGGTTGCCGCAGGTGCACAGCGGCCCGGTGGGGTCGACCTGAATGTGTCCGACCTCGCCGGCGAAGCCCGAGACTCCGAGCATGACCCGGTTGTCACGCACAATACCGGCACCGATGCCGTTCTCGCCGGACAGATAGATGTAGGAGGGCGCCGAATGGGGGGCGGCGGGCCGCTCGCGTCCGGCTGTGAGAGCGCCGAAGTCGGCCTCGTTGCCCAGATGCAGCACCAGACCGTTGGGCTGCAGCACCTCGGTGAGGAATGGTCGCGGGTCGATCCGCTCCCAGCCCAGGTTGGGGGCGCGTAGCAGCGTCTCATGCGATACCAGACCGGGTAGAGCAATGGCCGCGCCGACCTTGCGGGCCCGGCATACGGCGTCCAGGGACAGCACATCGGTGATCAGCTCCGCCAGCCTGGGGAAGACCTCGGCGGGATCGGAGGCCTCGAAATCGTCTAACACGACTCGCTCGGCCAGCACGTCGCCGGACAGATCGATGGCCCGTACCGCCATGTGGGAAACATTCACCTCCAGGCCAATGGCCACAAAGGTACCCCGGGCCGGTGTGAGCGGAACCGCCGGCCGACCCGGCCCGGAGGCCGGCGAGGGCTCCAGCTCCGTCAGGATTCCGGCCGCCACCAGGTCGTCGGCCAGACGGGAGGCGGTTGAACGGGTCATCCCGGTTGCGGCGGCCACGGCGGCGCGCGACACGGGCTCGGGTGCGGCGAAGACGTGACCGGCCAGCAGGGCCAGATTCGCCGTGCGCAGACTGGACTGCCGGGCGGAGACGGGGGAGACGGACGCCGGGCGAGGGCTTGAGGACGACGTCGCCGACGTCGTTCGGGCTTCAGACACGTCTTGACCATACCGCACGTTCATGGCATAGTTGCGTCAGCGAACAAAATCCGGCTCGAGGAGGAACCATGGTTCGTAAGCCCACCAAGGAAGACAAGTTCTCATTCGGTCTGTGGACCGTCGGCTGGTTGGCCGCCGACCCCTTCGGCGACACCACCCGCACGGCGCTCAAGCCCTGGGAGTACGCGGACAAGCTCGCCGAACTGGGTGCCTGGGGCATCACCTTCCACGACAATGACGTCTTCCCCTTCGACGCCACCGACGCCGAGCGCGCGGAAATCGTCGGCAAGCTCAAGGACACGGTGGATGCCACGGGCCTGACCATCGAGATGGTCACCACCAATACCTTCACCCACCCGATCTTCAAGGACGGCGGACTGACCAATAACGACCGCGCCATCCGCCGCTTCGGCCTGCGCAAGATCCTGCGCAATGTGGATCTGGCGGCCGAGCTCGGGGCCACCACCTTCGTCATGTGGGGCGGCCGCGAGGGCGCCGAATACGACTCCTCCAAGGATCTGGGCGCGGTGTTCGACCGCTACAAGGAAGGCCTGGACACGGTCGCCCAGTACATTAAGGACCAGGGCTACAACCTGCGCATCGGTCTGGAGCCTAAGCCGAACGAGCCGCGCGGCGACATCTTCCTGCCCACCGTCGGCCACGCCCTGGCGCTGATCGCCGAGCTGGACAACGGCGACGTCGTCGGCCTGAACCCGGAGGTCGGCCACGAGCAGATGGCGGGTCTGAACTACACCCACGCCCTGGCACAGGCGCTCAACGCCGGCAAGCTCTTCCACATCGACCTCAACGGCCAGAAGGGCCTTAAGTACGACCAGGACCTGGTCTTCGGCCACGGCGACCTACTCAGCGCCTTCTTCACCGTGGACCTGCTGGTCAACGGTTTCCCCAGCGGCGGCCCCCGCTACGAGGGTCCTATCCACTTCGACTACAAGCCCTCCCGCACCGATGGCATCGACGGCGTGTGGGAGTCCGCGGCCGCCAATATGGAGATGTTCATCCAGCTGGCGGACAAGGCCCGCGCCTTCCGCGCCGACCCGGAGGTTCAGGAGGCGCTCAAGCTCTCCGGCATCTACGAGCTAGCCGAGCCGACCCTGGGTGAGGGGGAGACCATCGCCGATTTGCTCGCCGACCGCAGCGCCTACGAGGACTTCGACGCCGAGGCGGCCGCCGCCCGCGACTACCACTTCGTCAACCTGCACGAGAAGGCCGTTCAGCACCTCATTAGCTGAACGCGCGGAAGGAGATTTCTCATGACCCTCGTCGCCGGCGTCGACTCCTCGACGCAGTCCTGCAAGCTAGTTGTCCGCGACGCCGTCTCCGGCGCCCTGGTGCGTGAGGCCAAGGCCTCGCATCCGGATGGCTCTGAAATCCACCCGGACCACTGGTGGGCCGCGCTGAACCAGGTGATCGACGCCGTCGGCGGGCTGGACGACGTTGGCGCCCTGAGCGTGGGCGGCCAGCAGCACGGCATGGTGGCGCTGGACGCCGACGGCGAGGTCATCCGCCCCGCCCTGTTGTGGAACGACACCCGCAGCGCCGGCGCCGCCCGCGACCTGATCCGCGAGCTCGGCGACGGCGACGAGGCCGCCGGCCGCAAGGCCTGGGCCGACGCCGTCGGCTCGGTGTTGGTGGCCTCGCTGACCATCACCAAGCTGCGCTGGCTGGCTGACCATGAGCCCGAGAACGCCGCGCGGATCGCCGCCGTGTGCCTGCCGCACGACTGGCTCACCTGGAAGCTGTCCGGCGCCACCTCGCTGGACACCCTGGTCACCGACCGCTCCGATGCCTCCGGCACCGGCTATTTCGACTCGGTGACCAACACCTACCGCCGCGACCTGCTCGCGCTCGCCCTACGCCGCAGCGAGGCGGAGGTGGAAGACATCGTGCTGCCGCGCGTCGTCGCTCCGCACGAGGAGGCTGGCCGCGGCGGGGTCCTTACCGCGCCGTCGGGTCGGGAGCGGGATCTGAGCCACCTGGTGCTCGGGCCGGGCTGCGGGGACAATGCCGGCGCCGCCCTCGGGCTCGGCCTGCGCCCGGGCGCCACCAGCGTCTCCCTGGGCACCTCCGGCGTGGTCGCCGCGGTCTCGGCCACCCCCACCCATGACGCCTCCGGGCTGGTCACTGGTTTCGCCGACGCCACCGGCGCCTTCCTGCCGCTGGCCTGCACGCTGAACGCCGCCCGTATCCTGGACGCTGCCAAGCAGGTGCTGGGGGTGTCGTATGAGGAGTTCGACCGGCTCGCCCTGTCCGCCGAACCGGGCGCCGCCGGACTGGTGCACGTGCCCTACCTGGAGGGGGAGCGCACCCCGAATCTGCCGGAGGCCACCGGCATGCTCACCGGCATGACCCTGACCTCGCTTACGCCCGCCAATTACGCCCGCGCCGCCGTCGAGGGACTGTTGTGCCTGATGGGGGCCGGTGTGGATGCGGTGCGTGCTCTGGGGGTAGAGGTCGACGCCGTCACCCTGGTGGGTGGGGGAGTGAAATGGGCCTGCGCCCGGGAACTCGCGCCCGCCGTGCTCGCCGTCCCGGTGGACGTGCCCGAACCGGGCGAATACGTGGCCAATGGCGCCGCCAAGCAGGCCGCCTGGGTGCTGGCCGGAGGCGAGGAGCCGCCGGTATGGGAGCTCGGCCCGGTTGAGCACTTGACTGCCGAGCCCCAGCCGCAGGTGCGGGCCGCCTACGACGCGGCCGCGGCCATCGTCGCCGCCGCGCAGCAGGACCACTAAGAACAACCATCGAGTTCGGTCGTTATTACCATCGAGTTCGGTCGGTATTACGATCGAGTTCGGTCGGTATTACGATCGAGTTCGGTCGATATGGCGCCGCCGTTATCCCCGCGGCGGCGCCGTCGAGGCACGTTCGACCAACCGTGTGGGAATTTTGACCGAGCCGATGGTGCGCCTGCTCTTGGTTCCGGTGGAATCCTCCGCCAAGTCCAGGGCCGCCTCGACTGCTCGCGCCCCCATGGTCTCCAGCGCTTGGTGAATGGTGGTGAGCGGGGGAGCGGCACACTCCGCCAAGAAGGTGTCGTCATAGCCGACGACGCTGAGTTCGTCGGGAACGGGCACTCCGCGTTGCCGGGCGGCCTCATACACGCCGATCGCGGATACGTCGCAGGCGCACATGACGGCGGTGGGGCGGCTCGGCGGTGCAATATCGAGCAGACTAAGCCCTGCGCGCAATCCGTTGGCATAGGTGTAGCTGTCTCCCAGGATGAGTGCGGGATCGACGTCGAGCCCGGCATCCATCATCGCCGATCGGAATCCGAGCAGGCGTTCGCGCGCAGGCACAGATCGCTCCGGACCGGCCACAAAGGCGATGCGCTGGTGCCCCAGGGCCAGCAGATGCTGGGTGGCGGCCATGCCCCCATTCCAGTTCGTCGAGGAGATCTCCAGCACCCCGTCCGGAGTCTGCTGGGCCGGATCGACGGTTATAACCGGCAGCTGGAGCGTATGCGCGGCTTCAATCTGCGCCTCGGACAGCTCCATGGTGACAACAATCAGTGCCAAATGGCCCTCGGCCACGAGCCGCCGTACCCAGGAATCCGAGGCGGCTTCCCGGCGGTCGGTGAAGGAGCGGACATCAAGGATGGCGCCGTGATCGTGAGCCGCGGCGACCGCCCCAGCGAGCACCCGGTTGGTGTAGTAGGTATCGAGCGAGTCGAAGACGATTGTGATCGTGGGGGAGCTGCGCTCCGCAGACATCGGTGCCTCATAGCCGAGCTGCTCGGCCAGTTCGAGGATCTGACGGCGTGTTCGCGCGGAGACATCCTGACGGCCATTGATCGCCTTGGATACCGTGGCGCGCGAGACCTTCGCGGCCGCGGCTATGGTGTCAAGCGTGACGCGTTCGCGCGAAGCCACAGCGTCCTCCATTCTTGGATCGATCCCCTGCCGGTGCGAGTAGAACCGGTGATACAGGTGTTGTCCCAGCAAGCGTAATGGTCTTCGTCCCGCCCCCTGCGCCGAGATACCCGGAAACGGTCCGAGCGTGCCGGTCTTGTATTCGACGGGAGCCGGCCCTTATACTCCCAGCCGCCCGAAAACAGACGAAAATACACGAAACCCGTCTGCGGTCCGCCCGACCGAGCGACCGCAGCTCTCCAAGGGATGATGCGCATGGCCGCTCTCATGGCCGCCCTGCACCCGCAACTCGGCCCGCTTTCGCCGGCGGTCGTGTCGGAGCCGGAGGACTTCGACCGCTTCTGGGCGCGAACGCTGCGCGAGGCGCGCGGTTACGACCCCGAGGCGCGGACGATTGAGCGCGTCGTCGTCGATCAGCCCCTCACCGAGCTGCGCTACTGGGACTTCTCCTTCAGCGGCTTCGGCGGCCAGCGGGTGAACGCCTGGCTGTCCCGTCCGGCGAGGGACCTGACCGAAGTGCTGCCCTGCGTGGTGCAGATTCCGGGGTACGGGCGGGGGCGCGGGCTGCCGGGGGAGGCTCCCCACCTGGCGGCCGCGGGCATGGCGCATCTGCTGCTCGACGTACGCGGGCAGGGATGCGGCTATGGGAGCGGCGGGGACACGCCTGATCCCCACGACGGCGCCCCGGAGGCCCCCGGCGTTGTCACGCGCGGCATCGCCTCGCCCGAGACGTACTACTACCGGCGCCTCATCGTGGACGCGGTACGCTCCGTGGACGCGGTGCGCACACTGCCCGACATCGACGCCGAACGCATCATTGTGATGGGAAACTCGCAGGGAGGCGGCGTCACCCTCGCGGTTGCGGGACTGGTGCCCGACCTGTGCGGGGTGACCGTCTCGGTCCCCTTCCTGTGCGATGTGCCGGCGGTGTACCAGTCGGCGCAGGGAGAGCCCTATGCGGAACTCGCCCGCTACCTGGCGGTGCGGCGAACCGAGCGCGAGCGGGTCTTCCACACCCTGGCCTACGTCGACGGCGTCAACCACGCGCGGCGCGCCCAGGCCCCGTCGCTGTGGGGCCTGGGGTTGCGCGATACCTGTTGTCCCACCGTGGGCGGCCAACAGGCGCTCGCGGCGTACGCCGGTCCCGCGCAGGCGGAGATCTACCCGGACAACGGGCATGAGGGCGGCGAGTTCTTCTATCTGCGCCGTCAGCTCGCCTGGATTCGCGAGCGCTGCGCGGCCCCCACGCACTAAACGGACTCTTGCGGTTTGCGGGTGTGGTGGTTGGGGGCGGTGGGTGCCGGATCTGCCGAGTGCGTCCTCGCCATCCCCAGGCCCGCGGCTCTCCGCATTCGGGAGGGGCCGGGTTGATGAGGACGTTCTCGCCGGGCCGGGGGCGTTGTCGGGCGCGCAGGCGCCGCCGGGCCGGGGCGCGGGCCCGGCGTGCGCGCCCGTGCATCCCGGGTGATGGTTCGGCACTTCGCATGACGGTTCGGCACTTAGCGTGACGGTTCGTCACTTGGCAACAGCGCTTCGGCACTTCCGGCGACGGTACGTACCTCTGGGTGCCGAACCGTCACAACAAGGTACGAACCGTCGACCACAACGTACGAACCGTCGAGCCAAGGTACGAACCGTCGCGCCAGATCCACCACGGACACCAAGACGCCGCCACCTCGGTGTGTCACAAGTGCCGGTCTCAGCGTGTAACAAGTGCCGGTCTCAGCGTGGCACGGCAGCACACCCGGCCGGCGAACCACCACAGCTCCGAACCGGAGGCGCCACTAAAAGTTTCGCTCCTGGGCAATTTATGGCAATCGACTCGTGCGGGTGAGCGCAGGGCTATTATCGCGCTTTTTTCGGCGCACCAGCATTTGAGCGTGGCGCGACAAAATGCTTGACGACGGCGTCCTGTAGGGCTAACCTGAGCCCGTCGCCAGCGAACGATGAAGCGAAAACGTTCGCAAGTCATCAAGTCACAAGGAGGTGATGTGTCGTGACGGAAGCGGTTGATGTGGTGTCCCGGCCGCTCGGCGCGCCGCGGGCGTCCGGGCGCCCGGCTCCTTCCGCGGTGGTGGACCCCGGCAGGCGAGGGCGCAGGGGCGGGAGACGATCCGGTGGGCGCAGGAGCAGTCGCCGGGGCGACTGGCAGCTGTACACCCTCGTGGTCGTCCCGGTGATCTGGTTCATTGTCTTCCGGTACGCTCCGATGGTCGGCAATGTCATTGCCTTTCGCAGGTTCGTGCCCGGCGGCTCCATGTACGGCGAGGAATGGGTTGGGCTGAAATACGTCGAGATGTTCATTGCGGATCCCACCTTCTGGAGGGTGTTCCGCAATACGGTGGTCATCGGTTTCTCCACGCTGCTGGTGTCCTTTCCGGCGCCCATCATCCTGGCCCTGCTGCTGAACGAGGTCCGCCGAATCTGGTTCAAGAAGATTGTTCAGACCGTCTCATATCTGCCGCACTTCCTTTCGATGGTCATCATTGCCGGGATCATTATGGAAGTGGTCGCCGTGGACGGCCCGATCAACGCCCTGATCACCGCGTTGGGTGGCCAGGCGGTCAACTTCATTCAAACGGCCAGCGCCTTCGTGCCCATCTACGTCATCTCCGACGTGTGGCAGACCGTCGGCTGGGGGACGATCCTATACCTGGCGGCGTTGACCGCCATTGACCAGACCCTGTATGAGGCCGCCCAGATCGACGGTGCCAACCGTTGGCAGCAGACCTGGCACATCACGCTGCCGGGCATCCGGCCCACCATTGTCACCCTGCTGATCCTCAACGTCGGCTCCTTCCTGGCGGTGGGATTTGAGAAGATTCTGCTGATCTACAATCCGCTTACCTACGAGACCGGGGACGTGATCTCCACCTACCTGTACCGCGTGGGTCTGCAGTCGTCAAACTTCAGTTATGCGGCAGCGATCGGCCTGTTCGAGTCGTTAATCGGGCTGATCATGGTGATGGCCGCCAATCTTGCCTCCCGCAAGTTCGCCAAGACGAGTCTGTGGTGATGAGCCATGCCTGGGCAGAACGTCAAATACGACTCGCGTGGCTACCGTGCCTTCCGTCTACTAAACGCGGCTATCCTCCTGGGCGTCATCTTCGTGACCCTGTTCCCTTTCCTGAACGTGGTGGCCAAGTCCTTCTCCAGCGAGGCAGCCATCTCGGCCGGCGAGGTGAATCTCATCCCCAAGGGCTTCAACGTCACCACCTACAAGGTGGTGCTGTCGGACCCGGCCTTCTGGACCGGCTACCGGAACACCGTCGTGTACACGACGGTCGCCACCCTGATAGCGCTGGTCTTCACCACCGCATTCGCCTACGTGCTGTCCAAGAGGAGTCTGCGGGGGCGCAATGCACTTATCGGCTTCGCCGTGTTCACCATGTTCTTCAACGGAGGTCTGATCCCGAATTACATCCTGATCACCAACCTGGGCATGAAGAACACGATCTGGGCGGTTGTGCTGCCCAATGCGATCAACGTGTTCAACCTGCTGGTAATGAAGTCCTTCTTCGAGGGGCTGCCCCATGAACTGGAGGAGGCCGGTGAACTCGACGGTCTGGGCACCTACGGAATCCTCCTGCGCATCGTGCTACCGCTGTCCAAGGCGATCCTCGCCACCATGTTCCTGTTCTACGCCGTCGCCAACTGGAACGCCTGGTTCGGGGCCTTCCTGTACTTCGACGACAAGGACCTGTTCCCGGTGACCATCTACCTGCGCAACATGCTGGCAGGAGTGACCACTTCCGATTCCCTGGGGGGAGGGACCGCCGATCAGACCCAGATCTCATCCAACCTCAGATCGGTGACCATGGTGCTCACCTCACTACCGATCCTGTGCGTCTACCCCTTCGTGCAGAAATATTTCGTCACCGGAGTCACCCTCGGTTCCGTGAAGGGCTGAAGCCACCGCCGGGACGCCGTCCGGCAGCCCGGCGCATCCAGGCGACGACGTCCGTCCCTGAAACCCGCCATCCGCCACTATTCCAAATCCACCCGACCGGCCGATCGCGGCCGAAACCACAAGAAAGGCACTCGACGATGAGCCCCAATCTCCTCTCCCACCCCATTACCCGCCGTCGGGCCGGCGCCCTGCTGCTTGGCACCGCTGCCGCTGCACTGGCCGCCTGCGGCAGCGGATCGGATTCCGTTGGGCCGGCCGAGGGAGTGAGCAACACGGCGGCCGCCATGGAGGACTTCGCCGCCGACACCAGCTTCAAGGCCAGTGAGCCCCTCACCTTCAGCTGCCTGTTCTCCGACCATCCCAACTACCCGTACAAGGCCGATTGGATGCTGCTGGAGGAGATCACCAAGCGCACCAATGTCACGCTGGACCTGACGATCGTGCCGATGTCCGACTATGAGCAGAAGCGCTCCCTGCTGATCTCCTCCGGCGACGCCCCGCTCATTCTGCCCAAGACCTACCCCGGTCAGGAGTCTGCCTTCGTCTCCTCCGGGGCGGTCCTGGCGGTGTCGGACTACTTCGACCTCATGCCTAATTTCCGCAAGAAGGTCGAGCAGTGGCAGCTGGATGAGGAACTCGACACCCTGCGGCAGGCCGACGGCTCCATCTATGTCCTGCCCGGTCTGCATGAGGAGATCTGGCCCGACTACACCTTCGAGATCCGTAAGGACCTGCTCGACGAGCAGGGACTGGAACTGCCCACCACGTGGGAGGAGCTGCAAGAAGTCATCTCCAAGATCCAGGAGCGACACCCGGACATGAAGGGCATCTCCGACCGCTTCGAGGGGCTGAGCATGCTCAATCTCGCGGCGGTCTCCTACGGCACCCAGTCCGGCGGCTCCTGGGGGATGACCACCATGGCCGAATGGGATGAGGAGACGGAGTCATTCATCTTCTGCGGCACATCCGACAACTACCGAGACATGGTCACCATGCTGCGCGGCATGGTCGACGCCGGGGTGCTCGACCCGGACTCCTTCACCCAGGACGAGGACACGGCCGTCAACACCTTCACCACGGGAAAGTCCATCGCCATCGGCACGAATTCCCAGTATGACGTCACCTATGACACGACCATGAGGGAGACTCTCGGTGAGGGCAACTACGAGGTCGTCAAGATCCTCCAGCCGGCCGGACCGGCCGGCGCCCTGATCGGCGGCACCCGGCTGGAGAACGGCATCATGATCTCCTCCAAGGCCGCCGACGATCCGAACTTCGTGGCCATGATGCAGTTCATCGACTGGCTGTGGTATTCCGATGAGGGCGAGGAATTCGCCAAGTGGGGCGTGGAGGGCACCACCTACAACAAGGACGCCGACGGCAACCGCACACTGGTCGACGACATCAACTACAACGGTCTGAACCCGGCCGGAGACAAGGACCTGCGCATCGAGTACGGATTTTCCGGGGGCGTATTCGCATACGGCGGCACCACCGAACTGCTGCACTCGATGATGCTGGACAAGGAATTGTCCTGGCAGGAGGAGATGGCCGCCACCCACACGCAGAGGCCGATCGACCCGCCAGCGCCCTTGGATGAGACCCAGCGCGAGCAGGCGACTCTGCTGCTGACTCCGTTGCAGGACTACGTCATGCAGGAGACGCTGAAGTTCATCACCGGCAAGCGCGAGCTGTCGGATTGGGACGCTTATGTCACCGAATGCGAGGCCAAGGGCGTGTCCTCCTACATGGAGATCGTCAACGCGGCCCGCGCGACCTACGTGGAGAACAATGGCTGACCGAACCGCTGCTGCGGGCGCCTGCCCTCCGCACGCCCGTGTCCGCCCGACGGCGCCAGCAGCCGCGGACGGGCATGGTGCGCCGCCCGCGCCGGACCCCCTCACTGACTCGCCGCTGGCACGCTTCAGCGCGGTCGTATACCAGGCCGCCGCACTATTCGTAGGCGCCCTACCGTTGATTGTCCCCGGGGCGGCCGCCATGGCCATTCTCGACGGCGCCAGCGCCTGGTCATTACTGACGATGGCGCTGACCTGGACGATTGCACTTACCGCACTGCCCGCGGTCGTCTATGCCGTGACGCGCCCGGGATGGACCTATGATCCCTCGGCGCGTCGACGCATCGCCGCCTTGTGGCGCGGATGGGGCGGATCCCTGCGTCAGTTCGGTCCCATGGCTGGGCTGGCGGTGGTGCTGGTGCTGGGGCTGATGGGATCGGCCTCCGGGATCACCGGCGGGATGCGTGGGCTCCTGCTGGTCTTCCTTGCCGCCCTGGGGCTGGGTTTGGGGCGCGTAGGCGCCATTGCAGGTCTGTTCGACTTCAGGACCGCCGATCTGCTGGTGCTCACGGTGGTCATGACCGTGCGTGACGCCGCCGGCACTCTTCTGCTGGCTGGCATTGGCGCGACGGGGCTGGCGATCGCGCTTAACGCCCCGGTCGCCCTGATGCTCGCCTGGGTGCCGTTATGCGCCCTGGTGGCGCCGGCCACGCGTGGGCAGCGGCGCATACTCATCGAGCAATTCACTCATCCGGCCGAGCCGACGGGCCTACACCAGGAGGCATGAATGCGTTACCCCGGCCATATCCTTCACGGCGGTGACTACAACCCCGAGCAGTGGGATGACGCGACCGTAGATGCCGATCTGGCGGCGCTGGCCGCGGCCGACATCAACACGCTGACCCTCAACGTCTTCGGCTGGGCCTGCCTTCAACCCGGCCCCGACCGCTTCGAATGGGACCGGCTGGATGCGCTTATGGACCGTGTTCATGCGCGCGGATTCGGCGTCATCCTGGCCACCCCGACGGCGGCTGTGCCCCCGTGGCTGGCGACGGCGGAGCCGAGCGTTATGCGCGTGGACTTCGAGGGACGCCGACACGGCTACGGGCAGCGGCACCACTTCTGCCCCACCTCCGCGGTGTTCCGCGCACTTTCCGGGAATATCGCCGAGGCATTGGCGCAGCGCTATCACACGCATCCGGCATTGCTTGCCTGGCATATTGGCAATGAGTACGGCGGCGCCTGCTACTGCGAGCACTGCACGGCCGGGTTTCGCAGCTGGCTGTTGTCCACGCACGGCGGGCTGGCTGCGCTCAACCGGGACTGGTGCACGCAGATCTGGTCTCATCGCTTCACCGACGTAGACCAGATCCCCGCCCCCAACGCGCTCACAGAGCACTGGGGCGGCCCCTACCGCAGCGGCTTCCCGGTTATCACCCTGGAGTACAAGCGGTATATGACCGAGCAATTCGCCGCCTGCCTGGAGGGCGAGGTCCACCGGGTGCGGCGCCGGGACACCACCCACCCGGTGACCACGAATCTCATGGGCGCCTATGAGCACCTGGACTACTTCCGCTTCGCCCGGGAACTCGACGTCATCTCCTGGGACAACTATCCGCGCACCGCCCGCGCCTGGCCGGAAATGGCCTTCAATCATTCGCTCATGCGCGCCGTGGGCCGCGGCAGGCCGCTGTGGCTGATGGAGCAGGCGCCCGTGGCCACCACCTGCCGCGACGTCAACCCCACCCGGTCTCCGGGGGTGCTGCGCCGCTGGAGCCTGCAGGCCCTGGCGCAGGGGTGCGACACGGTGCTCCACTTTCAGATGCGCGCCGCCCCGGCGGGTTCGGAGATGTGGTTCGGCGGTGTCCTGGACCATCGCGGCCGCACCGATACTCGTACGTATCGTGAGGTCGCCGCACTCGGGCGGGAGCTGACTCACCTGGAAGGGCTGGTGGGCAGCCGCGTCCAGGCGCGTGCCGCCGTCCTCATGGACTGGGATTCCTGGTGGTACGCCCGCGTGGTAGACGGCTTCTCCGACCACTGGGACCTGGTCGAGCAGGCCCGCGGCTGGCATGAGGTACTGGCCCGTCACCTGGGTGGGGTGGACGTAACCGACGGAAGGGACGACCTGTCCCGGTATGAGGTGATCGTCGCCCCCGGCCTGTACCTGGCTCACGACGACGTCGTCGAAACCATACGCCGATACGTGTCCGCGGGCGGCACGCTTGTGGCCGGGCCCATGTCTTTCGCCACCGGCCCCACCGGCCGTGTCCTGATCGATACGCGCGTGGACGAGCTGCTCGGCTGCCAGATCGAGGAGCGCGATGCCCGCCGGCCCGATGACGGCATTGAGCTGATCCTCCCCGACGGCACCGCCGACACCGCCCATCATCTCTTTGAGATTCTGCGTCCCACCGGCGGGCGGGTGACCGGCACCTGGGCGGCCGGATGGTTCGCGGGACGGCCCGCCATCGTCCGCAACGACTTCGGCGCCGGCACCGTCGTCCGCCTCGGTGCCCTCCTCAGCCGGGCCGGGCGTGGGCGCCTGGTGGCCTCGCTGACCGCCCCCGCCGCCGGCCACCCACTGGCGGGCGAGCTGGAACACACCGTCCGCGTCGGTGCCCACGGCACCTTCGACATCCTGATCAACCACGACCAGATCCCGCTGCCCTGGACTCCGGTTGTGGACGCGGTGGACCTGCTCACCGGGTCCCCCGCGCGCGCGGGAACGCCAATGACCATCCCGCCCGGAGAGGTGAGCGTGCTACGGCGCCTATGACCGCTCGCAGGCCGCGGGTCCCGCTGTTGCCCAGAATGAAACCAGGAGGCCGCCCATGCCCGCCACCGCCCCTTTCGCCACGAGCTCGCCCATGTGGCTCGAGCCCGGCACCAAGCCGTGGCTGGCCGCATATGCGCCCCGGATCCTGGGGGAGGAGGAGCTGGTGGCCCAGGCCGCTGACGACTGGTGCCGACTGGCGTCCGCCGCGCCGGCGGCCCCACAGTTGGGGGCGATTGCTCGACACACGCTGAACATCACCACCCGCGCACACGCCGATCAGCTGCCCTCATCCCTGGCCGAGTCTGCGAGGCGGGCCCTGGCGGAACAGGCGCCGGGCCCCGAGGGCTACAGCGTCGTCAGGGATCAGGCGGGTGACCTGGCCGTGGTCGGCGCGGACGGGGCGGGCGCCCTGTACGGCACCCTGCGGCTGCTCATCGGCGGACCCGCAGCAATCCTGGCGGGCGGCGACGCCGCCACCGGCACCCCGGATCTGTCCCTGCGCATGCTCGACCACTGGGACAACCTTGTGCCCCACCCCATCATGGGGACGGTGGAGCGCGGCTACGCCGGCGACTCGGTGTTCTTCGAGGACGGCGGCCTGGCTCCCGACACGGACCGCATCGACGACTATGCGTTGGTGCTGGCCTCACTCGGCATCAATGCCGTGTGCCTGAACAACGTCAACGTTCACGCCACCGAGGCCACCCTGCTGACTGATCGGCTGGGGCTAGTGCAGGCCATTGCTGACATCCTGCGGCGCCGCCATATCACCACCTTCATCGCCGTTGACTATGCCGCCCCCATGACCCTGGGGGACCTGGGCACCTGCGATCCGCTCGATGCGCGCGTGCGGCAGTGGTGGCGGAAGACGACCAATCACGTGTATGCCACCGTGCCCGACCTGGGCGGCTACGTGGTCAAGGCCGACTCCGAGGGGCGCCCCGGGCCCTTTGACTACGGACGCGATCACGCCGACGGAGCCAACCTGTTGGCCGATGCGCTGGCACCGCACGGCGGGGTGGTCATGTGGCGGTGCTTCGTATATGACCACCACCAGGACTGGCGCGACCGCAGCCTGGACCGGGCCCGCGCCGCGTACGACCATTTCATGCCCCTGGACGGGCGCTTCGCCGGCAACGTCCTGCTGCAGATCAAGCACGGGCCCCTGGACTTCCAGGTGCGCGAACCGATCTCGCCGCTCCTGCTCGGCCTGCGCCACACCCGGGCGGCCCTGGAGCTGCAGATCGCCCAGGAGTACACCGGGCATGCCTGGGACACCTACTTCCTGCCGACCGCTTGGCGGGAGGTGCTGGACCTGGACGTCGCCGGCGACGGCGGCATGGACCTGGGGCAGGACCTGAAGGCGCGCACGGACTCGGCGGTTGTCGCCGTCGCCGGGGTGGGGCGGGATTGGAACTGGACCGGCAACACCTTCTCCCAGGCCAACCTCTACGGCTACGGCCGGCTCGCCTGGGACCTGCACACCGGCGCCGAGCGTATAGCCCGCGAGTGGGCCGCCGCCTCCTTCACCGGAGATGAGGCCCTGCACGCGGCGCTGGTGCGCATCCTGCTCACCTCCCGGGAGGCGTATGAGAACTACACCGCTCCGCTCGGCGTCGGCTTCATGGTCACCCCGGGCGGCCATTACGGTCCCAATATCGACGGATACGAGTACTCCCCGTGGGGCACCTACCACTTCGCCGATCGGGACGGTGTGGGCGTGGACCGTACGCCGTCGGGCTCCGGTTACACCGAGCAGTATCCACCGGCGCTCGCGGCCCGCTACCGGTCGCTGGAGGAGTGCCCGGAGAGGCTGCTGCTCTTCTTCCACCATCTGCGCTATGACCAGGTGCTGCCCGGCTCCGGGGTTACGTTGATACAGCGGATCTACGACACCCATTTCGAAGGTGTGGCGCAGGTGCGTGCCATGCGGCGCGACTGGGAGGCGGTGCGGGAACAAGTGCCCGAGCCCATCCGCACCGACATCGACCGACGCTGGCGGGCCCAGGAGCGCAACGCCGTCGAGTGGCGAGACCAGGTGTGCACCTACTTCCTGCGTCACTCGGGCATCCCGGATGCCGCCGGGCGCATGATCTACCCGTGACTAGGCCTGTAACGGGTTGTCGCCCCGGGGCCGATGGTTCTCGAGAGCGTCTGCCCGGAGCACGTGTGAGAGGGGCCGGTCGTATCGAAACAGGGCGAAACAGTTGAGAGCTGATTTCGGATTGTGTAGCGTATTGGGTGCTGGCCAATGTCGGCCGGCACCTTCCCCATACGCTTCTTCAACTGATTGCATCCGACCCGTCCTGATGCGTGGGTCCATGCCGGCACGTACTGCCGCATGCTGATTCCTGCCGCGTCATGATGTGTGGCCGGCTAAGGAGACAACAGCATGCGCACAAGAACAATCAGGCGCCCGCGGCGTTCCCGCCTACTCGGGGCGGTTGCCGCGGCCGGAGTCGCGATCACGGGCCTGACCGCGGGTGCGGCCGCCGTCGCGGCTCCGACGGAGCCCCAGCCCTACGCCATCAGCTACTCCAACTTCGAGTCCAGTCAGCCGGACATGCCGTGGGCCCCACGCGGCGAGGGCGTGACCGCCACAACCACCAACGAGGTGCGGCGCAGTCCCTGGAACAGTCTGTACGTGACTGGCCGCACCCGGGCCTGGCACGGCCTGGAGATCTCCATAGAAGAGTTCATGGAGGTCGGTCGGACCTATGACGTAACCGCCTGGGTACGGCTCCCGGATGGTGCGGCTTCCACCCGCGCCAAGCTCACCGCCGCCCAGGGCGACGGGCGGTATGTGGAGATCGCCCCGCCCACCGAGGTCGGTCAGGAGTGGGTGGAACTCACCGGCGGCTATTCGCCACCCGCGGGAGTCGGCGGGACCATCTACATAGAACTGGAGGACCCCACCGCTTCCTTCTACGTGGACGATGCCGCCATCACCGCCTACGCCTGCGGGCGCGGCCCGGTGGACGACTCCGCCTCTCTGCTCGACGCTCTGCCCTACCCGGTGGGCGCAGCGGTTACGGCCAACACCGTCCAGGGCGATTCGCTGGAGCTGCTGAACCGGCACTTCAACCAGGTCACTCCTGAGAACTTCATGAAGCCGGAGGCCTGGTACAACGGCGACCACAGCTTCGTCACCGAGAACGCCGAGGCCGATGCCGTGATGGACTGGGCGCAGGCGGGCGGCGGCCGGGTGTATGGGCATGTGCTCGTATGGCATTCTCAGACTCCGGAATGGATCTTCCAGCACGAGGACGGCACCTTTCTGTCGGGTGACTCCGAGGCGGACCGCGCCGAGCTGCGTGAGCGGATGCGCACCCACATCAACAATGTGGCCAAGTACCTGTCTGATAGGTACGGGTTGTTCGGCTCGGAGACGAACCCGCTGGTGGCCTTCGATGTCGTCAACGAGGTCATCACTGACGGCCCCTCACCCCAGACCGATGGGTTGCGCGACTCCTACTGGTACCAGATCCTGGGCGAGGAGTTCATCGACGATGCCTTCATCTACGCCAACGAGGCCTTCAACTACACCTACGCAGCACCCGGCGCCGACCACCCGGTGACGCTGTTCATCAACGAGTACAACACCCAGTACGGCACCGATGCCTCCTCCAAGACCGGGCGCTACCATGCCCTGGTAGAGCGGCTGCTGGCGCGCGGCGTCCCGATCGACGGCGTCGGGCACCAATTCCACGCCTGGCTCGACGACGACGTCGAGGGCTTCGGTGCGGCCATGAGCGCCTTCGACGACCTGCCACTGGTGCAGGCGGTCACCGAACTGGACGTCCCCACCCGCACCGGCACGCCCGTCGACACCCAGACGCTGCTGGACCAGGGCCGCTTCTACCAGCGTCTGTTCCAGATTTTCGCGGAGCAGGACGCCAAGCGGGACCTGTTCTCGGTGACGCTGTGGGGCCTGGTCGACTCCGGCTCCTGGCGCTTCTACGAGGGCGACCCGCTGCTGTTCGACCCGTACTACCGCGGCAAGTGGGCGTACGCGGCAGCTGTTGGCCAGGAGATTCCGGCGACGCCGCAGGAGTGCAGCGTTCCCGAGCCCACTGCCCAGCCAACTCAGGAGCCGACGGCGCGCGCATCGGCGGCCCCCGCTCAGCCCTCCGCCCCGGCCGCATCGAGTGTCGGTGGTGCGACCTCGAGGACGTCAACTGCGACCCCGGTGGTGGGCGTGGCGCCGTCGCCGAAGGCCGGCACGGGCCCACTGGCGCGTACCGGCGCCGGAATCCTGGCGCTGCCAGCGGCGGCCCTGCTGCTACTCACAGGAGCGGTGGCGTTGCGGGCTAGGCGCCGACTGGCCTGAGACGCCCGTGACCGGGGCGGTACACCCCGGTTGCGGGTGGTGACGGCGGGGGACGCTACTGGCCATCACCGCGGGAGGGTGCGATGGGACGCCGTCGCACCCTCCCGTCGTATTTCGGCTGGAGCGCCGTGCTCGTGTCCCAGGACCCGTTGGCGCGGGCTTCAGGGACGGGGACCTGATCCCGCCCTCGGGTGCGGGATAGGCCGTCTCAGGGCCGACCGGAACACGCCACCAATCGCCGCCCCCAAACACTGAACTGCTGGTGCCGGGGAGTCAATCGACCGAACAGGTGTTAAGGGGTGGCGCGGTGGAGTCACGCACTACGAGGCTGGTGGCCAGTTCGATGGGAGACAGGGCGCGGGAGCCGCGTGAGGTGGCCAGGCGGATGAGGGTGCGCATGGCCTCGGCGCCGATGTCGACCAGGGGTTGGTTAACGGTGGTCAGGCGTGGGGAGCAGACCGTGGCGGTCAGGGTGTCGTCGAAGCCGACAACCGACAGGTCCTCGGGCACGCGCAGGTCACGGCGCCGGGCGGCCTCGATCACGCCGACTGCGGCGGCGTCGCAGCAGGCGATGACGGCGGTGGGCGGCACCGGGAGGTCCAGAAGATCCCCGCCGTGGAGGACACCGGATTCGTAGTCGAAACGGCCGGTGCGCACCAGCTCGGGATCGCACTCGATACCCGCGGTGGCCAGAGCGCTGCGGTAACCGGCCAGCCGCTCGCCCGCGGGGATGGAACCAGTGGGGCCGGTGATGATGCCGATGCGGCGGTGTCCCAGGTCGAGCAGATGCGTTACGGCCTGCCCGCCACCGCGGTGGTTGGTGGCGCCAATTGATGAGGTGCCCGCGGGCACCGCGCTGGCCGGGTCAACCGCCACCAGAGGAATCCCGTGCTTCTCGGCCGCCTGGACCATCGCCGCGGTGACACCGGTGGTTACCAGCACGACCCCGTAGGAGGATGGCAGCACCTCCAGCACACTGTGCTCCCACGCCTGGCGGTGTGCCTCATCCAACTGGTCCATCGCCGAACCAATGTGCCGGACTCGCAGCCAGACGCCGTCGAGCTCGGCCTCCTCCAGCAGTCCCCGCAGCACGTGGGCGGCGTACTGGGTGTCTACGGTGTCGAATACCGCCGTCACCGGGCGCGCGATCCGGTCTTCGGCGCCTCCGGGCAGGGTGGTTACTGGGGTGCGATACCCGAGTTCGCGCGCGGCGGCGAGCACGGCCGTGCGTGTGGGTGCGGAGATGACGGGATCGGCCCGCAGCGCCTTGGAGACGGTGGCCACGGAGACTCCCGCACGGGCGGCGACGGCGGCCTGCGTAGGACTGGATGAGCGCGGTCTGGACACGGGACCTCCCGGGAGCGGAGCGATAGATTTCATTTAGTTTCGCACCGACGGGCGTCGCTTGCGATGGCCGTCATGTGATTGTGATCAGTTGCGCCCTTCTTCGGCGTTGATTCGGGGCAATGTGACGGGGTAGCATCGGTTTGTCGGTGAAACAAACGAAAATGTTTTCGCCGAGTGGACGCTGTTGTCCGCTCCTGTGGCGTGGCATCGCTGCCGCGCCGACTCGCCTCGAGAGGAACAACCATGTACCAGCTGAAGATTTCGCGTCGGCGGATGACCACGGGCATGCTCGCTGCGGGTGCAGCCTCACTTCTGGCCGCCTGCGGCAACCGCCCTGGAGGCGCGTCTTCCGCAGGGGGCGGTGCCACTGCCTGGGTGCTGACCGGTGGCCCGGAACAGACCTTCCGCGACTCCTTCGAGCGTTGGAACACCGCCTACTCCGAGCGGCAGATCGCCACCGAGTGGTTCGCCAATGATGCCTACAAGGAGAAGATCCGCACCGCCGTCGGTGCCGGCAATGCACCGACTCTGCTGTACAACTGGGCCGGCGGCACGCTGGCGGACTATGTCGCCAACGAGCAGGTGATCGACCTTACCGAATCCACCGTCACGGCGCAGGAACGCATCGTCCCCTCGCTGCTGGATCCCGGCAAGATCGACGGCAAGGTCTATGCCCTGCCCAATAACAATGCTCAGCCGGTGATGCTCTACTACTCCAAGCCTGCCTTCGAGGCCATCGGCGCGCAGCCGCCGACCACCTGGGACGAGCTGATGAGGCTGGTCCCCGAGTTCACCGCCGCCGGGTACATCCCCTTCGCCGAGGCCGGCTCCTCCCAGTGGCCCTACCTGATGTGGATCGAATACCTGACCGACCGCATCGGTGGCCCAGAACCCTTCGCCAAGATTGTCGCCGGTGAACCAGACGCCTGGTCCGACCCGGCGATCACCGGGGCCCTGGAGAAGATTCAGGAGTTGGTCAGGGCCGGCGGCTTCGGAGACTCCTATGGCTCGGTCGACGCCGACTCCGGTGCTGACATCGCCCTCATTCACACCGGCAAGGCGGCCATGATCCTCCAGGGCTCCTGGGTCTACGCCAACTTCCTCACCGATGCCCCTGACTTCATGAGCGCCGGCAACCTCGGCTACATGGACTTCCCCTCGGTGGCCGGCGGCACCGGCGATCTGACCAATATCGTCGGCAACCCCGCCAACTACTGGTCGATTTCCGCTAGCGGCTCTCAGGAGGTGCAGCAGATCGCCATCGACTACCTCAATGAGGAGCTCTACAACGAGGACTATATAGAAGCGCTCGTGGCAGGAGGCACCATTCCGGCGGCGCTGGACGCCGATGCGGCCATTGCCGCCTCTGAACACGCCGAGTACCTCGCCTATGGCTATGACATGGTGAAGAACGCCGGGAGCTTCACCCAGTCGTGGGACCAGGCGCTGTCCTCTGCCGCGGCGCAAGAACTGCTCACCAACCTCTCCCAGATCTTCCTACTGCAGATCGATCCCGAACAGTTCGTCACCAATATGAACGCGACCCTGTGAGGGTCCTCCGAGCCGCACATATGTCTTGCAGGATCGATCATGACTAATCCCATTGCCCGCCGACCAGCAGCGGGTCGGGTCCGCAAATCGGGCGGACGCGGCGTAGGGGCCGGACCCTCGGCCTGGTACGCCGCTCCGGCGCTCGTCTTCTTCGGCTTCTTCGCCCTGGTGCCGCTCATCGGCGTATTCGTACTGTCCTTCATGAACTGGGACGGCCTGGGGGAGCTGTCCTTGGCCGGGGCGGGCAACTGGACCCGGATGCTCGGTAACGCCACCACTCAGCACGCGATCGTCCTGACCCTGATCATGACGGTCATGTGCTGGGTCATCCAGACCCCGATCAGCCTGCTGCTGGGCGTATTCATGGCCGGACAGCAGCGCTACCGCGCCGTGCTGGCGGTGCTCTACTTCCTGCCGCTGCTGTTCAGCGCCACCGCGGTGGGCATCGCCTTCACTGCACTGCTGGACCCCAACTTCGGCATGTCAAGGGCCTTCGGACTCGACTTCCTGTCCCGGGACTTCCTGGGGAATCCGAGCCTGGCACTGCCGACAATCATGGTGGTCATCGCCTGGTGCTTCGTCCCCTTCCACTCCCTGCTCTACCAGGGCGCCGCCCGCCAAATCCCGGCCAGTATTTACGAGGCGGCAATGATCGACGGGGCCAGTAGGGTGCAGAACTTCTTCTACATAACCCTGCCGCAGCTGCGGAACACGATCATCACCTCCTCCACCCTGATGATCACCGGCTCTCTGACCTACTTCGACCTGATCTTCGTGATGACGGCCGGCGGGCCGGGCAATGCCACGCGCGTACTGCCTCTGGACATGTACCTGACCGGATTCCGCTCCTACAACATGGGTGGGGCCAGCGTGATCGGCGTGATCCTGGTGGTCGTCGGCCTGCTGATCGCCTGGCTGCTGAACCACGTCTCCGGCAGCTCGAAAATGGAGAGCGACATGGAAGGAGCGTTGTGATGCGGCTCTTCCGCGGGGGCGTGCGCCCCAACCTGATCGGCGGACTATTCGGCTGGATCTGGCTGGCGATCGCCGTCGTCCCGATCTACTACATCATTGTCACGAGTCTGCGCACCCAGGCCGACTATTACGTCGAGAACCCGCTGTCTGTGCCGACCAACCCGACGCTGGACGCGTATATCCAGGTCTTCGCGAATGATTTCTGGACCTACTTCTTGAACTCGGTCATCGTGACGGTGGCGACGGTCGCCGCAATCCTCGTCGTGTCCTTCATGGCCGCCTATGTGATCGTGCGCAGTCGCACCGCCTTCTCCAATCGGATCTTCTCCCTGTTCCTGCTGGGAATCGCCATTCCGATCCAGGCCACGATCGTGCCGGTTTACTACCTGATCGTGCAGCTGGGCCTGTATGACACCCTGTGGGCCCTGATACTGCCCTCGGTCGCCTTCGCCATCCCCATCTCGGTGCTTATCCTGACCAACTTCCTGCGGGATGTGCCCCGGGAGCTGTTCGAATCGATGAAGGTCGACGGCGCCACCGACTGGCAGATGCTCTGGCGCCTGGCCGCTCCCATGTGCCGGCCCGCATTGGTGACCGTGGCCATCTATGACGCCCTCAACGTGTGGAACGGCTTCCTGTTCCCCCTGGTACTCACGCAAAGTGCCGACAAGCGCGTGCTGCCGCTATCGCTGTGGAACTTCCAGGGGGCCTTCTCCTCCAACACGCCCGCCATTCTCGCTGCCGTGGTGCTCTCGGCCCTACCGCTGATTGTTGCCTACGCCTTCGGACGCCGACAGATGGTGGCCGGCCTGACCGCCGGCGTCGGCAAGTAATCGTCATCCCGAACCAAAGGTCCCAGCAGAAAAGAAAGAGACATGAACCAGAACCCACAGCCAACTGCCCTACCCGAAGCCATGCGCGCATCCGTACTGAAGGAGGTCGGCGTTGTCGTAATGGAGGAGCGGCCGGTGCCCACACCGGATGCGGACCAGGTCCTGGTTCGCATAGAGTCCGTGGGCGTTTGCGGCTCCGACGTCCACTACTACCAGCGCGGGCGGATAGGAGACCACGTGGTACGTGGGCCCATTATCCTAGGTCACGAGTCAGCCGGCACCATTGTCGCCGTCGGCGCCGATGTTGATCCCTCCCGGGTGGGGCAGCGGGTCTCCATCGAGCCTCAACGCTGCTGCCGCGTGTGCAAGTACTGCAAACGGGGGGAGTACAACCTGTGCCCGCACATCGAGTTCTACGCCACCCCGCCGATCGACGGCAGCTTCGCCGAATACGCCCTCATCCAGGACGACTTCGCCCACGCCATTGGGCAGGACATGTCCTTCGACGCCGCAGCGCTGCTCGAGCCCTTGAGCGTAGGCATCGCCGCGGTGCGTAAGGCGCATACCGGCGTGGGCGACACCGTGCTGATTGCCGGTGCCGGACCCATCGGGGCCATCCTCGCCCAGGTCGCACGAGCATACGGAGCCAGTACCGTCGTCGTTACCGACCCTGTGGAACAGCGCCGCCGTACCGTCCTGAAGCTGGGGGCGACCGAGGCTTACGCACCCGGGGATGTCGCACTCGACGGACGCACCTTCACTGCCTTCTTCGACGCCACCGGCGTGACCGCCGCCGTCGTCGATGGCATCAAGCGCGTGGAGCCGGGCGGCGCGGCGATCATCATCGGCATGGGGGATGATGACATGCTCCTGCCAGTGGCATACATAACCAGCCACGAGGTCAATGTCACCGGCGTCTTCCGCTACAACAACACCTGGCCTACCGCCATCGAGCTCGTCACCTCCGGGAAGGTGGATCTCGACTCCCTGGCCACCGACCACTACGGCCTGGCCGACGCCGAGGTCCCGCTGCGGGGCAAGCCCGCCCCAACCACACTCAAGAGCATGGTCCATCCTCAGCGCTGAGGCGCGTCGCCACCGCACACAACCACAGAAACGAGCGCATACATGTCCACCGTCTTCCACGTATCCCCGTCCGGCTCCGATACCGGCCCCGGCGACGCCGCCACCCCCTTTCGCACCATCAACCGGGCCGCCCGGGCCGCCATGCCCGGCGACACCGTCCTGATCCACGAGGGCACCTACCGCGAGTGGGTGCGCCCTCCGCGCACCGGGCGAGATGAGGAGCGCCGCATCACCTTCGCTGCCGCCCCCGGCGAGCGCCCGGTGATCAAGGGCTCGGAGGTCGTGACCGGCTGGGAGCGGGAGACGGGCGCCGTATGGCGGGCGGAACTGCCCAATGCCATGTTCGGCGACTTCAACCCCTTCGCCGAGCAGATCGAGGGTGACTGGATCGTCTACCCCACCCGGCAGGCCCCGCGCAAGCACTTGGGAGAGGTGTACCTGAATGGGCGCAGCTTATTCGAGGTGACCAGTCGGGCGGAGGTCGATTGTCCGCCCAGGCGAACCCAGGACGTCGACCAGTGGACCGGCACGCCTGAGCCCGTGCGCGACCCGGACTGGACCCGGCGCGTTTGGTACGCGGAGGTGGGGGAGCGGGCCACTACGGTGTGGGCGAACTTCGGGCCAGCAGATCCCAATGAGTCGCTGGTGGAGGTTAACGTGCGCTGCAGCGTGTTCTACCCAGAGGTGCACCACATCAACTACATCACTGTGCGCGGCTTGGAGCTGGCGCAGGCCGCCACGCCCTGGGCACCGCCGACGGCGGACCAGCCCGGCCTGATCGGGCCCAACTGGGCCAAGGGCTGGGTGATTGAGGACTGCGACATCCACGACGCCAAGTGCTCCGCCGTATCTCTGGGCAAGGAGAACTCTTCCGGGGCGAATTGGGCCGCCGAGCGTCTGGACAAGCCCGGCTACCAGTACCAGCTGGAGGCGGTGTTCTCGGCCCGTCGGGTGGGCTGGTCCAGGGAGTTGATCGGCTCGCATGTGGTGCGGCGTAATCACATTTATGACTGTGGACAGACCGGCATTGTCGGGCACCTGGGCTGCGTGTTCTCGGTGGTTGAGGACAATCATATCCACCACATTGCCACCAAGCGCGAGTTCTACGGCTACGAGATCGCCGGCATCAAACTCCACGCCGCCATCGACGTGGTCCTGCGCCACAACCTGATAGAGGACTGCACGCTGGGAACATGGCTGGACTGGCAGGCACAGGGCACGCGCGTGACCCGCAATGTGTACCGCCGCAACACCCGTGACCTGTTCATCGAGGTCAGTCACGGCCCCTACCTAGTGGACCACAACGTTTTCGCCTCGCCGGTCTCCCTGGAGGGGCATTCCCAGGGGGGTGCGTATGTCAATAATCTCCTGCTGGGCGTGGTCGCCAACCAACCCATTATCGAGCGGCCCACGCCCTACCATCTGCCGCATTCCACGGAGGTCGCCGGCTATGCGGCCATCCGTGGCGGGGACGACCGCTACATCGCGAACCTATTCTTGTCCGCGGTTGGGGAAGCGGCCTTCACTAGCCCTCCGGCTCACCGGCGGATCAGCGACGGCACCGCCCTGTTCGATGGGCATCCCCACGGGGTGGAGGCCTACCTGGCGCAGGTCAACGACCCCTCCAAGGGGGACCACGAGCGGTTTGAGGGCGTGGAGCTTCCCGTGCACGTGCGCGACAACGCCTACGGCAACGGCGCCACCGCCTATGCGCAGGAGATTCGGCCGACCCACCTGGGGCGGGTGCGCGCGGGAGTAGAGGATGCTCCGGGAGGCGGTGTGGAACTGGCGATTGAGCTGCCGGAGGCCTTCGCCGCGGCCGTCTCGACGACGATCGCCGGGCGGGCGCTGGGGCGCGCCTGGTATCCCGACGCCGCCTGGGAGAATCCCGACGGCACCGAGGCCTTCGCCGACGTCGACCTGGCGGGTGGGGTTAAGGAGCACGACGCCGCCTACCCGGCCGGCCCGCTAGCCGGTCTGAAGACGGGGATGAATCGCGTGCGGATCTGGTGATTCAGATGCGGCTCAGCCCGCTGCTGCTCTGGGCGAGGGCGGCCGCGTGTCTGAGCGCTCATGAAACAGGTTCTTCCGGTTTGAGCCGCGTTCGCCGAGTTCGGTCGAAATAACCATCGAGTTCGGTAGATATAACCATCGAGTTCGGTTGGTGGGGTCGGCGGGCCCGGGGGAAGTGTCCAGATTCGGCACGAACGATGTTCCCTCGCCCGACGCCGCGCACCAGATCCGCATGATTCCAACCAATCCGAGGGCGTGTGCTGGGAGGGGCGCGGTGTTGGTGCCGATTTTGGACACTTTGGCTCCCAGGCGCCGGCCTACCGTCCTGATGCGGTAAGCAGGCCAGGGCCTCTGGTCACCAACCCGGCCCCCTTGTCCGATCGCTGGGACGTCTTTGGCGATGAACTTGGCCCGTGGCCCAACCGGACGCGCGGCCCGGCCCGGCCCACAGTCCGGCCCGGCCCACAGACCAGCCCGGCCCACAGACCAGCCTGGCCCACAGTCCAGCCCGGCCCACAGTCCAGCCCGGCCGCTGCCAGGCCGGGCCTGGGCCGGCCATGCCGGCGACGTCCGCGGCCGGCAGCCGGCCGGGCCCACGCCCACCCACTACACCCTCAAACGCGAAGAGCCGTTCTCACTTCTGCCTGCGGTGCACAAGCGCTGAGGACCCGCGCGTGGGCGGGCTTGTCACGAGCAGATATAAGTGCTAGCGTGCAACTAAATGGACCGTCCGGTCCGTACCCATATCCCCGAGGCGAGGAGGCCTCATGTCAGATTTGTCTCGAAGGTCGTTCATGACGGTCGGTTCCGTCGCGACCGCCGCCCTGTTGGCGGCGTGCACCGCGGAGCGGACGGCCGACTACTACGGCGACGTCAGCGGCGGTGAGGGCGCCCTGATAGGCGTATCCATGCCCACCAAGAACCTGGAGCGCTGGAGCCGTGACGGTGAGAACCTCAAGTCGCTGCTAGAGGATCTGGGCTATTCCGTGGAACTGCAGTTCGCCGACAACAAGGTCGAGCAGCAGAACTCCCAGATCCAGACCATGCTCAACAAGTCCCCGGCGGTGATCGTCGTCGGCTCCATCGACGGTTCCGCGCTTGGCCCGGTGCTCCAGCGCGCCGCCGGACTCGGGGTCAAGATCATCGCCTACGACCGCCTCATCCGTGACACCGAGGCGGTCGACTATTACGTGACCTTCGACAACTACAACGTCGGCGCCATGCAGGGGCAATACATCGTCGACTCCCTCGAGCTCGAAACGGCCTCCGGCCCCTTCAACTTCGAGCCCTTCGCAGGCTCTCCGGACGACAACAACGCCCGCTTCTTCTTCGAAGGCGCCTGGGACGTGCTTAACCCCTACATCGAGTCCGGCAAGCTGGTGTGCCCCTCGGGCAAACTGCCTGCCAGCGTTGACGACTGGCAGTCGATCGGGATCCAGGCCTGGTCCAACACCACCGCGCAGGCAGAGATGGAGAACCGTCTGAACTCCTTCTACTCCACCACCGAGCGCGTTGACGTCATCCTGTCTCCGAACGATGCCATCGCCCTGGGGGTGGGACAGGCCTTGGCCTCCGCCGGCTACAACGACGACAACTGGCCGGTGCTGACTGGGCAGGATGCCGACCAGGCCAACGTTGAGAACATCGTCAAGGGCCGCCAGTCCATGACAGTCTTCAAGGACACCCGCCTGCTGGGGGAACGCTGCGCCACCATGGTCGACCAGATCGCGCGGGGCCAGGAGGTGGAGGTCAATGACACCGAGTCCTACGACAACGGCCAGCTCGTGGTTCCCTCCTACCTGCTTGATCCGGTCGCCGTCGACGCCGACAACGTCCAGGAGGTCCTGGTGGACTCCGGCTACTACACCGCGACGGAGGTCGGGCTTTAATGGCTGCCCAGACCATTCTCGAGATGCGCCACATCACCAAGGCCTTCGGCTCTTTTAAAGCGCTGGAAGACGTCAACCTGGAGGTCCGGCGCGGGGAGATCCACGCCGTGTGTGGGGAGAACGGTGCCGGCAAGTCCACGCTGATGAATGTGCTCTCCGGGGTGTGGCCGCGTGGCACCTACGACGGCGAAATCTACTACGACGGTCAGGTCCGTGAGTTCCGCTCGATTCGGGACTCGGAGGCCGTCGGCATCGTCATCATTCACCAGGAGTTGGCCCTGAGTCCCTTCCTGTCCGTGGCTGAGAACATCTTCATGGGAAATGAGAAGTCCACCCGCGGCTTCATCGACTGGGATGCCACCAATGAGGCGGCCGCCGCGTTACTGGATGAGGTCGGCCTGGACATCCCGCCGCAGACGCGCGTTGCCGACCTCGGCGTCGGTCAGCAGCAGCTGGTGGAAATCGCCAAGGCGCTGTCCAAGGATGTGCGCCTACTCATCCTGGACGAGCCCACCGCCGCCCTCAACGACGACGATTCCGCCCACCTGCTCGACCTTATGCGGGGCCTGCGTGAGCGCGGCATCACCATGGTGATGATCTCCCACAAGCTGGCGGAAGTGGCCACAATCGCCGATCGCACAACTGTCATCCGCGACGGCCACACCGTCCAGACGGCACCCCTGCACGGCGTCGACGCCATTGACGAGGACGAGATCATCCGCTTGATGGTGGGACGTGAGTTGTCCAGCCGCTTCCCCGAGCACACTGCGCATGTGGGGGAGGAGGTCTTGCGGATCGACCACTGGACCGCTCACCACCCCATCGACACCTCCCGCGCCGTCGTCGACGACGCCGCCTTGAGTCTGCGCCGCGGAGAGATCGTCGGGCTCGCCGGGCTTATGGGGGCCGGCCGCACCGAGTTGGCCATGAGCCTGTTCGGCCGCTCCTGGGGCACCGACATCTCCGGAACCGTCTACAAGGACGGTGAGGAGATCTCCACCGCCACCGTGCGCCAGGCCATCGACAACGGCCTGGCCTACGTCACCGAGGACCGCAAGGTGCTCGGACTGAACCTCATCCAGGACGTCAAGACCAACACCACCGCCGCCGCCCTGAACAAGGTCGCCTCCCGCGGTATTGTCGACGACGCCGCGGAGGAGGAGGTGGCCGAACGCTATCGGCGCGAACTGCGCACCAAGACGGAGTCGCTCGCCACCCCGGTCGGCTCCTTGTCAGGAGGCAACCAGCAGAAGGTGGTTCTGGCCAAATGGATGTTCTCCGATCCCGACGTGCTGATCCTTGATGAGCCCACGCGCGGTATCGACGTGGGCGCGAAATACGAGATCTATCAGATCATCAACCAGCTCGCCGACGCGGGCAAGGCCGTACTCGTCATCTCCTCGGAGCTGCCCGAGCTCCTGGGGATCTGCGACCGCATCTACACGATGAGCCAAGGCCGTATCACCGGGCAGTTGCCCCGGGCCGAGGCCACGCAGGAGAACCTCATGAAGCTTATGACCATCGAGAAGGACGCCGTCGGCCAGGAGCATGCGCCGCGCGCGGAAAAGGAAGGAACACAGCGATGAGTCCTAATTCGACCGGTGCCAGACTGCGTGAGTCACTCGGCCGCAACCTGCGCCAGTACGGCATTCTCGCCGCCCTGGTGGTGATCATCATTTTCTTCCAGTTCCTCACCGGCGGACTGCTGCTCGCGCCCAATAACGTTGCCAGCCTCATTCAGCAGAACGCCTACGTGATGATCCTGGCAGTGGGTATGGTCATGATCATCATCGCCCGGCACATCGATCTGTCGGTCGGTTCGATCGTCGGGTTCGTGGGTGGCGTCATCGGGCTGCTCGTGGTCAACTCCGGGGTGCCGTGGCCGGTGGCCGTGCTGGTGGCAATTGCCATCGGCCTGCTGATCGGCTGCTGGCAAGGGTTCTGGGTGGCGATCATGGAGATCCCGGCGTTTATCGTGACCCTGGGCAGCATGCTCATTTTCCGTGGACTGACTGTGGTGCTGGTTCAGCGCACCGTCTCTGGGCTGCCGCCCAGCTTCGTGTCCATCGCCAACGGCTCACTGCCCGCCTGGCTGGGATATTTCAAGAACTATGACGGCGTCACCATCCTGATCGGTGCGGTCGCCATAGCCGGGCTGGTGCTGACCCAGCTGCGTACCCGCCGTCGCAATCGCGCCGCGGGACGGGCAGTCGACGCGGCAGGTGTGGTGGCGCTGCGCCTGGTGGTTTTCGCCGCCGCAATCGGGTTCTTCACCATGCTGCTGGCCTACTCGGCCGGCGGCACCCCGATCGTGCTGGTGATCGTGGGTGCGGTCATCCTCATCTACTCATTCGTCATGAACAAGAGCGTATTTGGGCGCCACATCTACGCCGTGGGCGGTAACCTCAAGGCGGCGCGTCTGTCCGGCGTGAACGTCAAGCGGGTGGACTTCATGGTGTTCGTGAACATGGGCTTCCTTGCCTCGCTGGCGGCGATTGTGACCACCTCGCGGGCCGGTGCAGCGGTCTCCACCGCCGGCAACCTGTATGAGATGGACGCGATCGCGGCGGCTTACATCGGCGGCGCCGCGGTCTCTGGCGGTGTCGGACGAGTGTCCGGCGCCATCATCGGTGCGCTGATCATGGGCGTGCTCAACATGGGGCTTTCCATCATGGCAGTTGATTCCGCCTGGCAGCAGGCCATTAAGGGCCTGGTGTTGGTGCTTGCCGTCGCCGTGGACATAGTCGGCAAGCGCCGCAGCGCCGCCTGAAGCATGGTCGTCTCGGGCTCGGCGCCGACCGTGTTTCAGGATCGCTGTGGCGGCGCCGTCGACGCTCGCACCACCAATGAGGTGGGCACCAGTTCCTGACCGGTCTGCGCCACCCCGGTGTTCATCATGTGTACCAGACGTGCCATGCAGGCGCGTCCCATTCCGGCGAAGTCTTGGTGCACGGTGGTCAGTGGGGGAGCGAAGTCCGCGGCCAGGGGGATGTCGTCAAAGCCCACCACGGACAGGTCCTGCGGAACGCGCCGACCCAGGTCCTGCGCGGCGTGCAGCAGCCCGAGGGACATCTCGTCGTTGGCGCAGAAGACCGCGGTGCAGGTCGGATCCTGCAGCAGGTCTCGTGCGGCACGATATCCGGAGGCGGCCGACCAGTCACCGTGCGCCGGCTCGGGCACCTGGCGTCCGGCCTCGGTGAGTACCTCACGCCATGCCCTTTCACGGCGCTGCGCGGAGTAGGAGTGGGCCGGGCCGGTGATGTGATGGACGGTCCGATGGCCCAGTGCCAGCAGATGCTCGACAGCGCTACGGGTGCCGGCGGCCTGATCGGTGTCTACCACGGCGTGCTCGGGGCCCAGGGCCGAGTCGACGACGACCAGGTGCTCCACGTCCGGGACGGTGAAGGAGGTTCCTTCGGCGTTGTCCGGCATGGATTCCATTACCAGGATGACGCCGTCCACCAGCATTTCATGCAGGCGATCGAAGGCTCCGGACACCGAGGCGGTGGTGCGTGCCTGCGGTGCCAGGAGAGTGACCGTGTAACCGTGGGCGCAAGCCGATTCGGAGATGGCTGCCAGGGTGGAGGTGTTGCCCGTGGTGGTCAAATCGAACATGACCACGCCTATATTGCGGAAGCTGCCGCGCTTGAGAGCGCGGGCGGCAGCGTTAGGGCGATAGCCGAGTGTGCGCATGGCGGCGACCACCCGCTCGCGGGTCTCGGGGACTACGCCTTCGTATCCGTTGGAGACGCGTGAGACGGTCTGTGCGGACACACCCGCCGCCCGGGCCACATCTGCCATGGAGACCTGACGACGGCGTCGGGTGGGCATCCGCTGACTCCTGTCTGCGCGTGGGCGGTTACCGGATGTTGACAACACCTGAGTCTATGTGACACGCTGTTACGCGTCCACAATGTTTGCGCAACCATGGCTGTCGTGGCAGCTGATTTCGTAAACATCCCAACTTCCCATCCCACTCCGCTCAGTGCAGAGACGGAAGGACAGGCATGTCGGCGATCCCCGTCGCAGCGAGCACGTCAAGTGCCGCAGACCATACGCAGGTACCCACCAGGCGCCCCAGACGTCGCTGGACCGGATGGGGCTTCGTGGGCCCTTTCATGTCGGTCTTCGCCTTCGTCTTCCTGGCGCCCATTGGCTACTCGATCTACCTGAGTCTGTTCCAGAACCGGCTGGTAGGCGGCAACCAGTTCGTGGGCCTGAGCAACTACACCCAGCTGTTGGCCGATCCACAGTTCTGGGAGGCCTTCGGCCGCGTGGCCCTGTTCCTGGTGGTCCAGGTGCCCATCATGCTCACGCTGTCACTGCTGGCGGCCCTGGCGATTGACTCCCTGAAGCTCTACGGCACGGCCTTCTTCCGCATCTCCATCTTCATGCCCTATGCCGTTCCCGCGGTGGTGGCCGCCCTCATGTGGGGCTTCATGTACGGCAACCGCTTCGGACTGGTCGGCTCGCTGTCCGACTTCCTGGGTGTGACCATCCCCGATCCGCTGGGCGCCAACGTCATCCTGGTGTCCATCGGCAACATCGTCACCTGGGAGTTCGTCGGCTACAACATGCTGATCTTCTACTCCTCGCTGAAGACCATCCCGCACAGCCTGTATGAGGCTGCCGCCATCGACGGCGCCGGCGAGTGGCGCATAATCACTGCGATCAAGATCCCGGCGCTGCGTGGCGCCTTGGGAATCGCCACGATCTTCTCGATCATCGGCTCCTTTCAGCTGTTCAACGAGCCCTCCATCCTTCAGAACCTGGCTCCCAACGCGATCACCACCTATTACACGCCCAACTACTACGCCTACAACCTGTCTTTCGCCGGGCAGCAGTACAACTACTCGGCCACCGTTGCCATTGTCATGGGCCTGATCACCATGGCCGTGGCCTATCTCGTTCAGCTGCGCGGGAACCGGGAGAACTGAGTATGAGCAAGAAGACCACCCCCGCCGTCGCCCACCGCGGCTACAACGTTGAGAACCCGCGCAAGAGCCGACTGTTGACACTCGTGATGGGCCTTATGCTCATCTACACCTACCTGCCGCTGCTGTGGCTGTTCATCTCCTCCACCAAGACCCAGGGGGACCTCTTCTCCACTTTTGGGCTGTGGTTCGGCCACGACTTCGCCCTGTGGGACAATATCCGTGAGACGCTGACCTATAACGACGGCCAGTTCGTGCGCTGGTTCCTGAACACGCTCATGTATGTGATCCTGGGCGCGGGCGGCTCCGTGCTGCTGTCGGTGCTGGCCGGGTACGGCCTGGCCAAGTTCGACTTCCCTGGCAAGAACGCCGTCTTCGCCATTGTCATCGGTGCCGTCGCCGTCCCGGGTACTGCCCTGGCAGTGCCGACCTTCCTCATGTTCGCCAAGCTGGGCCTGACCAACACTCCCTGGTCGGTGATCATCCCCTCGCTGATCTCCCCCTTCGGGCTGTACCTGATGTGGCAGTTCACCCGCGACGCCGTGCCTACCGAGCTGCTTGAGGCCGCCCGGATCGACGGCGCGAGCGAGTTTCGTACCTTCCGCCAGGTCGCCCTGCCACTGCTCGGCCCCGGCATTGTGACGGTGGCCCTATTCGCGATCGTGGCCACCTGGAACAACTACTTCCTGCCGCTGATCATGCTCAAGGATGCCAGCTGGTACCCGCTGACGATCGGCCTGAACGCATGGAATGCTCAGGCGGCCACCGCCGGCGGACAGGCGATCTTCAACCTGGTCATTACCGCCTCGCTGCTAACGATCATCCCGCTGATCGCCGCCTTCCTCAGCCTGCAGCGCTTCTGGCAGGCCGGCCTGGCCTCCGGCGGCGTCAAGGAATGAGTCCCGACCCACAACACTCCCACCCAGCACCGCAAGGGTGTGAACTGGAAAGGAAAAACCCATGACAATCGATCGTCGCATGTTCCTGCGTGCCACCTCCGCCGTCGCCGTGGCCGGGGCCGCCTCTGCGCTCCTGGCCGCCTGTGGCTCCGACTCCTCGCCCTCCGACGGCGTGGCCGCGGCCGACCCCTCGGCCGCCGCCTCAGCTGCCGAGGCCGGTGGCGAGCTGCTCGTGTGGGCCTGGGACAACACCATCGAGCCCTGCGCGCAGGCCTTCATGGACAAGTACCCGAATGTGAAGGTGACCGTCACCAACGTCGGCACCTCCGCTGATCAGTACACCTCCCTCCAGAACGCTATCTCCGCTGGAAAGGGCGGGCCCGACGTCGCCCAGGTGGAGTACTACGCCCTGCAGCAGTTCTCCATCTCCGAGTCCCTGGCGGATCTGACCCAGTTCGGCGCTGCCGACTACGAGGGCACCTTCACCGAGGGGCCGTGGAGCTCCGTGCACACCGGTGAGGGCGTGTACGGCCTGCCTCTGGACTCCGGCCCGATGGCCATGTTCTACAACGAGGAGGTCTTTAACGAGCTCGGCGTCGACGTCCCCACTACCTGGGAGGAGTACCTGGAAGCCGCCCGCATGATCCACCAGGCCGATCCGAGTAAGTACATCGCCAATGACACCGGCGATGCGGGCTCGACTCTCTCCGGACTGTGGCAGGCGGGCGCCCGGCCCTACACGGTCGACGGCACCAATGTCACCATCGACTTCACCGGCGCCGAGGCGGAGAAGTACTCCGAGCTGCAGACCACCCTGATCAAGGAGGGGCTGCTCGCCCCGATCTCCGGGTGGACCGACGAGTGGTTCCAGGCCCTGGGTGACGGCACCATCGCCACGCTGGTCACCGGTGCCTGGATGCCCGGCAACTTCACCTCCTCCGTACCGAACGCCTCCGGCAAGTGGCGGGTCGCCGCCCAGCCCCGGTGGGACGCCGACACCCCCGCCGGCGCCGAGAACGGCGGCTCCTCGCTGGCCGTCATGGCCGCCTCCGACAAGCAGGCGCTGGCGTACTCCTTCGTCGAGTTCTGCTCCGCCCAGGAGGGCATCCAGATCCGCATCGACGGCGGCGCCTTCCCCTCTACGACGGCGGAGCTGGACTCCGAGGACTTCCTGGGTAAGGAGTTCGAGTACTTCGGCGGCCAGAAGGCCAACGAGATCCTGTCTCAGGCCGCCAAGGATGTGCTGCCGGGCTGGACATATCTGCCCTTCCAGGTCTACGCCAACTCGATTTTCAACGACCATGTCGGCAAGGCCTACACGACGAACGGTGCCACCACCATCGCCGAGGGCCTGGCCGCCTGGCAGGAAGCCTGTATCACCTACGGAAACCAGCAGGGCTTCACGGTCTCCTGACCGTGCCATGCGCGCTTTGCGAATCCGACCCGAGAAACACAGGAGGCCCATCGTGTCCATAGACCTGACCCGTCGCAATGCCCTGTCCGCCCTCGGCGCTTCGGCGCTGGCCCTCACCCTTGCCGCCTGCTCCGGCTCCGGGGGCGACTCCAAGCCCGCTGCCGAAGTCGATCCGTCAGCGGCAGCGGCCGCCGCCGAGGCCGGTGGCGAGCTGCTTGTGTGGTCATGGGAGCCCACCTTGACCGACGTCGTCGCCGAGTACCAGCAGGCCTTCCCGAATGTGAAGGTAGAGCTGGTAAACGCCGGCACCGGCACCGAGCAGTACACGGCGCTGCAGAACGCCATTTCCGCCGGGTCCGGCATCCCGGACGTCGCGCAGATCGAGTACTACGCCCTGCCACAGTTCTCCCTGGCAGAGTCGTTGGCGGACCTGACCCGGTTCGGCGCCGCCGAGCTGGCCGACTCCTACTCCGCCGGCCCCTGGGCGGCGGTTGCCTCTGATGCGGGCATCTTTGGCCTGCCCATGGACTCCGGCCCGGTGGCCTTGTTCTACAACGAGGAGGTCTTCAATGCGGCGGGCATTGCCGTCCCCACCACTTGGGAGGAGTACTTGGATGCCGCCCGCGCCATTCACGCCGCCGACCCGAAGCAGTACATCGCCAACGACATCGGTGACGCGGTTAAGACGCTGTCACTGCTGTGGCAGGCCGGTTCCCGCCCCTACACGGTGGACGGCACCACCGTCGGCATCGACTTCAGTGAGGAGAGCTCCGAGAAGTACGCCGAGCTGTGGACCACGCTGATCGAGGAGGAACTGCTCTACCCCTGCGCCGACTGGTCCGATGAGTGGTACCGGGGCCTGGGTGACGGCACCATCGCCTCCCTCGCCATGGGGGCGTGGATGCCGGCCTCCTTCGTCGGCGGTGTTGAGGCCGGGGCCGGCAAGTGGCGGGTGGCGCCGCTGCCGGCATGGAAGACGGGGGAGACCGCATCATCGGAGATGGGCGGCTCCTCGCTGGCGGTGACTGCCGCCAGTGGTAAGCAGGCTTTGGCCTACCACTTCATCGAGTACGCCAACGCCGGGGCCGGCGTTGCCAGCCGTATCGCCAACGGTGCCTTCCCGGCCACCACCGCGGACCTGACCAGCCAGGACTTCCTGGGCGCCGAGTTTGAGTACTTCGGTGGGCAGAAGGCCAACGAGGTCTTCGCCGAGTCCGCCGAGGCCGTCACCGAGGGTTGGTCCTTCCTGCCCTTCCAGGCCTACGCCAACTCCATCTTCAACGATTCCGTCGGCAAGGCCTACGAGTCCAAGGGCGCCACATCCATCGCCGATGGGCTGTCGGCCTGGCAGCAGGCCTGCATCACCTACGGCAACCAGCAGGGCTTCAAGGTGTCCTGAGCCGCTGCGGCACCCGCGCCGAAAGGGCGCCGCCGGCCACCTCGGCGCCGGCTTGCTGGGAGTGCCCGACGCCGTCGTCGAGCGGGTGCCACGCTGCTGACGTGTCTCACCGCACCTGGGGAATGCCCAGCTCGTCGCGGGCGGAGCGCATCTGGGCGGCCTCGGCGCGGGAGAACTCGAACTCCGCCTCACTCCAGTCCCACATGGCCTGGATCAGGGGTTTGAAGCTCTTCCCGCGGCGGGTCAGCCGGTACTCCACCCGGGGCGGCACCTCGCCGTAGTCGATGCGCTCAAGAAAGTCGTCCGCGACCAACTCCCGCAGCTGCTTGGACAGGGTTGAGTCCGACACACCGTGCAGGCACCGCTTTAGCTTGCCGAAGTGCCTGACCTCGGCCAGGGCCACGTAGAAGAGGATCTCGATCTTCCACTTGCCGCCGATTACCGGTTCTTCCGGTTTGAGGGTGTGGCGGTTCGCCGGGTGTGTGCGGCTGGGTGAGGTAACACGCCGAGACCGGCACTTGTAACACACCGAGACCGGCACTAATGACGTACCGAGGTGGTAGTGCTTTGGTGTCGGCTTTGGAGTGGGCCTGACGGTTCGTATGTTCTGGTCGGCGGTTCGTCACTTCCCACGACGGTTCGGCACCTAGAGGCACGAACCGTCGTGGGAAGTGCCGAAGCGTTGGTGCCAGGTGACGAATCGTTGCCGTTCATGACGAACCGTCGTGCGGGGCACACGGGCGGACACGCCCTAGGTCCGTGCCCCTCAGCGGCGCATGCGCGCCCGAGGCGCCTGGGGTCGCGGCATTATTAGCAAGCAGCGGAATCACTGTAAGTACTGAGCGGTGCCGTCGACGGCCGCCGCTCCGGTCGGCGTTCGGATGGTCTCAACGGCCCTAACGAATCGTTCCCGCAAGGCCCTCCACCGCCCGCCCGACAACATCCCCGTCGGCCGGAGAACGTCCCTGGTTCGGCGAAGACGTTCTCATCAGCCCGATAATGCCCTTACCGGCCCGAAACCCGCCCGAATGTGGAGGGTTTGGGGAGGAAGAGGTCGTCTGCGGCAGATCGACACCCATCGAAGACGACTTCCCACACCCGAAAACGACCACCACACCGCAGCCCCGGACCCAACCACCACACCATCAAACCGGAAGAGCCCGATTACCTTCTGCAGGGAAGAGATCGCGGGGCACCACTCGATCTTGGGGGCTTCAACCATGACAGTCCTCCCGTTCGCACCGCTAGTACTACAGAAAAAGATAGTACTAGCGGAGCTGTAGGGAGGTGGGTGACAGTTGTTCCAGATGCCGGGCCGCGCACAGCGTGCCAGCACTAAGAACCCGAGGAGGAACACATGAAGGTGACCTACTGGTCGGACTTCGCCTGCCCGTACTGCTATGTCGGCGAGACTCGGCTGCACAAGGCGATCGAGTCGCTCGGCCTGGTCGACGACGTCGAGGTGGAGATGAAAGCATATGAACTGTACCCGGATGCGCCCCGTGAGGTGCAGGGCCCCACACTCGACCGTTTTGCTAGGAAGTACCGCCTGACCAGGGCGGCCGCGCGCCAGCGCATCGACTCCATAAGCGCCATGGGGCGGGCCGAGGGCATTGACTTCAACTACGCCACCACGCTTAACACCAACATGCTTGATGCGCACCGGCTCACCAAGCTGGCCCACGTGCTGGGCAACACCCGCTTCGAGGAACTCTGCTTCCACGCCTATTTCGTGGACAACGAGGTCATGTCCGACCACGTCGTCCTGCGCCGCCTGGCTAAGCAGGCCGGACTGCCGGAGGTGGACGTGGAGCGCGTGCTGTCCAGCAACGAGTACGCCGACGCCGTGCGTGCCGATGAGCGTGAGGCACAGTCCATGGGGGTGAACGCCGTGCCGTTCTTCGTGGTGGACGGCAAGTACGTGATCTCCGGATGCCAGCCCATTGAGGAGATGACTCGGGTACTCACCAGTGCGCGCGATGCGGCGCTCGCTAAGGGTGCTGCCGAGGGCGGGGCCTGCGGCCCGGAGGGGTGCGCGATCTGATGGGGGTGCAGGTTCGCCCGCTTCTGGCCCGAGGGGTGTTCGCCACCTACGGCTATCTCGTCGTCGACGAGCAGACGGGGCATGCATTCCTTTGAGGCCATCGCGCTTTCGCACGGCGACCGCCTGGCCCTGGAGGCGAGCGGGTGACGGGGTGCCGACTACTCTGAGCCGCATAGGGAGGGCCGCTACGAGAAGACTCTGTGCGGCCGGGAGCAAGCGAGAAGGATATGGGCGGCATGGTGCGTGCGGCAGGCAGGCGACCCAGCATGGTCGACGTCGGCCGTGCCGCTGGGGTGTCCGCCCAGACAGTTTCGCGCTATTTCAACGGCGGATACGTCTCGGCCGAGACTCGGGTGCGGGTGGAAGCGGCGGTGAATGCTCTTGGGTACGTGCGCAATCGGATTCCGCTGCAGATGAAGGCGCAGCGCACGAACCTGATCGGACTGGTGCTGCTGGGGCCCCTCAACTACGGCAATGCCGGGATCATGAGCGGCCTGACGCGTGCGGCCCGGGAGACCGGGCAGGCGGTGATGATCTCCCACATGGAAAGCGATCCCGCCACGAGCGCCGAGTCCTGGTCCGCCCTCCTGGCGCAGGTCGACACGCTGTTGTCCATGCGTGTGGACGCCCTCATAGTGGGCTCACCCTACGGCAGCATCAAGCGGATCATTGGCTACGTCAACGGTGCGGTTCCGCTGGTCACTCTGGCCGAATTGCCCGATAAGGATGTCGACGCCGTCGGGCCATACTCCTATGAGGCTTCCTGCAAGGTCATGCGGCATCTGATCGCGCTGGGGCACCGCCGGATCCTGCACGTTTCGGGCCCATCCGACCGGGCGCAGGCGCTCGCCCGACGGCGTGCCTACGAGGAGGAGATGACCGCCGCCGGTCTTGAAGGCCTGCCGGTGCTGGAGAGTAGGGAGTGGGACGCCCCGTCCGGGGCCGAGTGCGCCCGACTGGCGCAGGTGGGTTCGTTCTCGGCGGTTTTCGCCGCAAGCGACACCATCGCCCTGGGCTTCATCAGTGAACTGCGACGGCGGGGCGTGCTGGCTCCCCGCGACTACGCCATAGCCGGATTCGATGACATGCCCGATGCGCAGTTCATGGATCCGCCGCTGACAACCGCCCGCATCGACTTCGAACGGATCGGAGAGACGGCACTGCGGCGGGCCGTCGCAGAAGTCACCGGGACCGACTACGACGGCGATGCGCTGCGGCCCGAGCTAATGGAGCGCGCCTCGACGGCCGAGTTCCGCGGCATACCGGGCTGAGACGGCACTGGCGCGGTTGTCCGGATCAAGGTCTTGACACGCGAGCAGGTGCTGTTATGCTTAACAGCATTCATTCAGTGAGGAATGAATATTCCATGCGTTGTGGGGCGCCGCTGCCGTGCAACGCTTCAACGCCACAGGGGAGACCATGAAGACAACGCTCACCCGCCGTCACGCCCTCGGGTTCGGTTCCGCCATCCTCGCCTCCGGCGCTCTGGCCGCCTGCGGCCGCCAGGGTGGAGGATCGTCCGGAGGCGACGCCGACTCGCTGACACTCTGGCTCGGCGCGCTAGAGGATTCTCAGAGGCGGGACATCGACCGCCTGGTCGAGGCCTTCAAGCAAGCCAACAACATCACCGTCAACTATGAGACTCACTCTACGGATGACTTGAAGGAGTCCATGCGGCAGGTTTCCGGCACCAATGCCGGGCCGGACATCTACTGGTACTGGGAGGGTCCGGGACTCGGCGGCGATCTCGTTGAGGCCGGCATGAGCTTGGACTTGACCGACTACTACGCACAGTACGGTTGGGAGGACCGCTTCACCGCCGCTTCAATGGCGGGCATCACCCAGTACGGCGGCTATCACGGCATCCCCTGGACTCTTCAGGCTCAGGGCCTGTACTACAACAAGACCCTGTTCGAACGCGCCGGCATCACCACCGAGCCCTCCACCTATGACGAGCTACTCGCCGCCTGCGATGCGCTGAAGGCCGCTGATATCACGCCGATCGAGTTCGGCGGCACCGTCAACTGGCACGTCATGCGCCTGCTGGACTCGCTCATCGAGACCAAGTGCGGTGCCGACGTTGCCCGGAGCCTGGTTACCGATAAGACGGGGTGGGACACCGAGGCCGGCGTCACCGAGGCCTTCACCGAACTCAAGACCTGGGCGGACAAGTACTTCAACAGCGGCTACATGTCCATCTCCAATGACGACTCCAGCCTGCTGTTTTGGGACGGGCGGGCCGCCATGGCGTTGGAGGGCACCTGGTTCAACGCCCAGTGCGTGGACAATGGCATGGACCCGCAGGAAGTGGGCATCTTCCCCTTCCCCACGGGCACCGGACGCCTGTATGGATTCGGTGAGGGCTTTTACATTAACGCCAACACCCCCAAGGCCGACCTGGCTGCATCATTCCTGGACTTCGTGACCTCGGCGGAGCAGATGAGCGGCAGCGGTGGCGCCTGGGCGGCCGTGAGCGTGAACAAGGAGGTGGAAGTCTCCCAGGACAATCCGCTCGACGCGCTGTGGCCGCCGATCCTGGAGTCCTCGGAGGAGATGTACAACAACTTCGATCAGGCCCTGGGCCTGGATGAGACAACCGAGTACTGGCGCATCCAGAACGCCGTCCTCATCGGTGATATGGCGCCCGAGCAGGCCGGTCCGGCCATGCAGAAATTCATCGAGGCAAATTCCTGACCGGACTGTGCTGCGCGAGCGGTCGGTCCGGTTCGGGTCGGCTCCTGCCCGCGCATCAATCAGCGGAAGAAGCTCTCATGGCAACAGCTACAACGGCCTCGGCACACGCACGAGCCGTCAGGCAGCACCGCGTGCTGCGTTCTCTGCCCTATTTGGCGCCGGCCGCACTCCTGTACGGCATATTTCTGCTGTATCCGATGATCGACTCGGTGCGGCTGTCCTTCTTCTCCTGGTCCGGTTACGCCACCGCCCCCCAGGAGTTCGTCGGCCTTAAGAACTACCGGTACCTACTCACCCAGGACACTGTCTTTTGGACCGCCCTGAGGAACTCCATGATCTGGGTGGTGCTCTCGGTCGCCATCCCCATGGTGCTGTCACTGCTCATGGCCCTCGCACTCAACCAGCGCATCTGGGGGCGCAACGCATTCCGCTCGATCTTTTACATCCCGAGCGTCTTCGCCTCCATTACGGTGGCGGCTATCTGGCGGTGGATCTACAACCCGACCATGGGTGTCATTAACCAGGCGCTCGAAGCGATCGGCCTGGGTGACCTGGCCCATGAGTGGCTGGGCGATCCGCGTACCGCCCTGTACTCCATCTTCGTCGCCTCGGTGTGGCAGGGTGTCGGCTTCAACATGGTGCTGTTCCTCGCCGGACTGCAGTCGGTCCCCGCGGAACTCGTGGATGCCGCCAGGGTGGACGGAGCCGGCCGCTGGCAGGTCTTCCGCAATGTCACCTGGCCGGCGCTGCGGCCTACGACGATCGTCGTCGTCATCCTGACCATCATCAACTCGCTGAAGGTCTACGACCTGGTCGTCGGCATGACCGGGGGAGGACCGGCACAGTCAAGTCAGGTTCTGGCCCTGTGGTCCTACCAGCAGTCCTTCTCCAACCACAACTTCGGCGCGGGCGGCGCCGTCGCCACCGTACTACTGATTCTCTCACTGTGCCTGGTGGTCCCCTACCTGGCCTGGTCCATGAAGGGAGATGACTGAGATGACCGCCGTTCCCGTAGCCCGTACCGCCGTCGGCCCCGACGACGGTGCGGCCGCAACACCGAATCGGCCACCACGCGACTGGGTAACCGTAGGACTCTGGATCGCGCTGCTCGTCACGGCCGCGTTCTGGTTGGTGCCCTTCGCCGTTATGGTGCTCACTTCCTTCAAGAGCCGGGCGGACCTGGTGAGCGGCTCCACGCTCGGCCTGCCCGCGCAGTGGCTGTGGAGCAACTACGCCGACGCCGTGGACACCGGTGACCTTTGGATCAGCGGCACCAACAGCCTGCTGGTGGCGGTCATAAAGGTGCCCCTCGGACTGCTGCTGGCGGCGCTCGCGGCATATGCGCTGGCCCGCATACACATGCGGCGGGCCAAATGGATCGTCGCCGTCTTCGCCGTCGGCTCCATGGTTCCCATCCAGGTTGCGCTGGGCCCCATGTTCCAGCTGCTGCTGAAGGCGAACCTGCTGGACACCTACGTGGGCCTGATTCTGCCCTATCTGGCCTTCGGGGTGCCCTATCAGGTATTCATGCTCTACGGCTCCTTCCGGGCCGTACCCGACGAGATCGAGGAGTCTGCCCGGCTCGACGGCGCCTCCACCTTCCGCATCTTCTGGCAGATCTGCTGCCCGTTGATCAAACCGACCCTGGCCGCACTGTTCGTGTTGGACTTCGTGTCCACCTGGAATGAGTACGCCATGGCCTCAACGATCCTGCAATCCGGCTCGATGGCCACCATTCCGCTGGCTGTGCAGAACTTCTCCGCCCAGCACGGCACCGACTACGGGCCGCTGAACGCCTTCATCATTATGACGGCGATCCCGGTGCTGATCGTCTATCTACTGTTCCAACGCTACTTCGTGTCCGGTGCCTTCTCCGGTGCGGTGAAGGGCTGAAGCTTACGGCGATAGCGCCTCCGGGCCGGGTCCGGTGCGGAGTGTGGGTGGGAGTCACCGGCGTCTGCCGGGGGGCCAGCGGGGTAGCCGGATGGTCGTGGTGACGGGTTCTGGTTGGGGGGTGAAGACGCCGGGTGGGTCGGTGAAGTACTGGGGGTATTCGGTCATGGGGTTGTGTTCGGCATGGTTGACCCAGGAGGTGTTGATCTGTTCCGGGGTGAGCACGACGTGGTTTTGGAAGAAGTCGTCGGTCAGCCAGAGGACGAGGTTGGGGGCGGGGTTGAGGGCTTGACAAGCCGCCACCGCCCTACACACCTGGCCCGCCCGCATCAGCGAACTCGAACGAGGCAAACGCCCCGACCGCGACCTCGCCACCACCTACGACCAATGGCGCACCACCGCTTGACACACATAGGAGCATCACCCTCGGGGAACGGGACTTGCGGGCACGGCAGGAGGGGAAGGGGCGATCTTGACGCCGGCACTAGTAAGCACCTGGCAGAACCGGCACAGGCCCCGAGGTCCGCCTTGTTGCCCGTCGATGAATGAGACCGGTGACCTCCACCGGCGCCTCACACTCCTCCCGGGGCGCATATACGCGCCCCGCCTTGCGCAGGATCCCCGTTAGCCCGCCCCCGGCTCGCGTACCTCCCTCTCCAGCTGCCTGATCCGCTCAGCATCCTCACCGGTGGTTCCCGGCCGGGCGCCCGCATCGACCTCGGCCCCTCTACCACCCAGGTACGCAACGCCTCCGGGGCGGGACGCCCAACTCCTCAGCGATCCTCCAGGATCGCCCCTTAGACCTCTCCGGATCCCTACGGGCCCCTGCACAGCCATCCGGGTGGCCCGCTCCCGCAACCCTCTTCGGGATACTTCCACGAGTCGCACTCCCGGCAGTGATCCTTCCGTGTATTCACTGCCTCTATCAAACCCGGTCCAGTTCACTGTTAGGCGAAGGGAACAACCTCTGGAGTGTCAGCGCACGTCGCTTCGCACGAGAACCGTGAACGCAGCAATCCCCGAAGCGATCGCCCATGCCAGCAGGACGAGCCCCCCAGGTGCAGGTGCGAGCAGCTGCGGACCGGGACCCAAAAAGACGGTAATCGTTGCGAGATCAGGCAAGAATCGGGCTAGGGGAGTAAAGGAGTGGATGATCATGCTTAGTCCCAAGATTAGTGGCACCAGCGTTGCCAGTGGCACCACGAGTGAACGGCAGGCCATGGCCAGGAATTCCGCGAGAATAGCCAGCCCTAACCACGACGCCCCCGCCGCTAACGCAGTACCCGACGCCAGATCCGGTCCCAGCATCAGTAGCGCAATGCCAAGGCTCGCAAGGTAGGAAATGCCCACAATAACGATCACAACAACTGTCTTGCCCCAGAAGAGATATGCTCGTCGAGGCACTGCCAATAGTGATGTTCGCAGAGCGGACTCGGTGTATTCCTGCCCGCTCACGCTTCCACCAACGATCACGGGGAACATTTGAGTCAACTGCAAGGCCCGCAGGACGGCGTTGTGCGCATCAACAGCACCCGCCGTTGGCCGAGTCAGTAGCCCAGCGAGAAGTGGAACAGCCACCACGGGCGCGACCACAGCAGCCACCCCTAACGCATTCGCCAACAGTTTGCGCAGCTCGGATCGGATAGTCTGGGTCATCGGCTACCCACATCCCGCCTAACAAACAACATCCCCGCCACGGATAGCAAGAGCGCGGTTGTTACGATTAGGGCCACGCTCGCCGAAGGCTGCCACCCACACTCATCTCCAGGCAAAGCGCTTAGACAATGCCCAGCCGCAACAGGCAGATACCGAGCCGGGCTCCACGACGCTGCGAACGCATCACCTAGACCAACCGCTTGCGGAACCATGAGCAGCAGCGCCACCAACCACCGTTTCGTGATCACCGCGATTGCACAGGAAACCAACGCGAACACGATCCACGTCAGTACAACCGAACCCAGGGCTCCCCACGTTTCGCGAGCTAACGTGAACGGGTTCAAGCCCTGCGAGCCCAGCCCAACATGTGTCAAGACCAGAGTCACATAGTTACCGACCGCAGCCAGCACCGCAACTACGCCGACATTCGTGGCAATTTTACATACGAGCATCACTGGGCGACGCCCCACAGCCAGAAAAGTCACGCGCAACTCGCGGTCCTGGTATTCACTCACCCCCAGCAGAGCACCGAACACTACGATGACCGCATCACCGAACGCCATCACATCAAAACCCATGAAGGCCACTGGCGGCAACGCTTCCACCAACTCCGGATGAGTTTCAGGTGTCGCATTCACTCCTATATCCGCAATCTGCCCCGCCTCGAGGAACGCGAACAGAGGCTGAACCACCACAATCAAAAAGGCTACGACCCAAAACGACCTCCTTGAGAAGATCTTCCTGGCATCGAACACGCTGGCACGAACAAAGGCAATCATTGCGTGTCCTCCGTCAGTTCGAAGAACAAGTCCTCCAGCGACTCCATGTGCCGGAGAACCTCTGGCATCGAGCCCGTCATCACAATCCGACCTCCGGCAATAACCGCAATCGTATCAGCGATCTCCTGCACCTCCGACAGCAGGTGACTGGAGAGCAGTACCGTCTTACCCGAACGCGCTTGCGCCGAAGCAAATCCACGAAACCATCGTATTCCCGCCGGATCCAGTCCGTTCGTCGGTTCGTCCAGAATCAGGAACTGGGGGTCACCGAGCAGCGCCTGGGCCAACCCAACACGTTGTGATTCCCCAAGCGAGAGCGTGCCCAGACGGGCAGAACGCTTCGCAGTCATCCCGACAGCGTCCAGCACCTCACCAACCCGGCTCCGTGTGATCCCATTGCTTTCAGCCACAATCGACAGTTGCGTGCCTACTTTCCGGCTCTTCGCTCCGGCTAGCCCATCAAGCAGCGCCCCCACATGGGTGAGCGGACGCTTCAATTCTGGGTAGTCCAGACCATCGAACCTCGCCCGCCCGCTCGTCGCGTGATCCAAGCCTAAAAGGATGCGAAGCGTCGAACTCTTGCCAGCGCCATTGGGCCCGAGAAACGCAGTGACCTTACCCGGCTGAGCCTCAAACGTGACCTCATGCAAGATCTCGACTCCGCGACGCGCCTTACACAAACGCGTGACCTCAATACGACCCTCTGCATGTGGAAGACATGGGTGCGGTTCAGGCATAATTCTCCTCCTGTGCGATGGCTGGATTATCTGATAGATGTTGTTCAAGGGTCATACGCCGATAAAGTTCCGATGTTTCAAAGAGCGACTTGTGGTCACCACACGAAACGAGCCTACCATGCTCAAGAAGATAGATTGAGCCTTTCTCACCGGGGTTGAGGGGGTGCGGGTTGGGGTCGTTGGGGTGGTGCGGGAAGGTGGGTGTGTCGCTGGTGGTGCACGCGGGGCCTTCCGGCAGCATGTGTTTCGACCAAAAAACCAAGCCCGAAAAGAGGTCCCGCGCGGGTGTCCTATCGTGCCACTCACGGGCGTCCCAGTTTCCACTGCCGGGACTGTGTCCCGGTGGATCGCCGCCCACCGCCGTTGTCATGCTGCTGCGCTGGCTGATCCACGCCACCGATGTGGCCGGCATCGCCCGCGACGCAGGCGTGTCCCCTGCCACCGCTTACCGGTACCAGCCGCAAGGCCCTGGACATAGTGCCCTCAAAGGCGCCGGACCTGCCCGAGGTGCTACGTCGGCTCAAGGACAACGGGGAGCCGTTTGTGTGCCTGGGGGCGGCACCTTGATCCGCACCGACCGGGTCGCCGAGCGTGACCCCGACACCGGATACCACCTGTGATACTCCGGCAAGCACAAGGCGCCTCACGCGGGAACATCCAAGTGCTTACCGACTCAACCGGCTATCCGGTGTGGACCTCGCCGGTCGAGCCCGGCTCGGTCCACGACATCAAGGCGGCCCGTACCCATGTGCTGCCAGCCCTGTACCCGGTAACCGCCGACGGGACGCCCACACTGGCGGACAAGGGGTACGCCGGCGCCGGCATCGGCATCAAGGTGCCCATCAAGGGCACCAAACCCGACACCGGGACACGCTCCTACAACCAGGTCCAAGCCCACCTGCGAGCCCCCGCCGAAACAGCCAACGCCCTGCTCAAGGGCTTCAAGGCCCTCAAGCGAGTCACCCTCGACCCATCGGCCATCACCAAAATCACCGCCACCGCGCTAGTCATCCTCAACCTGAACAACAACCTCCCCTGATGAGAAAGGCTCATCCATCCTAACTATCAGATCACGGGAAATGCTAGCCATCCCCCAAGTCCCAAAACAACCTGGCGTTCCAGCGCCGCTGTGCCGGATGAGCTGCGGACGCGCCCGTTGACTCGCACGGCTCACGGCCGTAGGGTGGTTGCATTCGACAATGAATGCACATGCGAGGAGGCATGATGTCGTCGACTCTGGAGCATGCCGAAGACACGGCCCGCGCCGTACTGGAGCTGGTGGGCGGAGCCGCGAATGTGCGCAGCGTTACCCACTGCGCCACGCGCTTGCGCTTCGTCCTGGCGGACGCCTCCCGGGCGGACCTCACCGCCCTGGCGCAGGTCGACGGCGTCCTGACCGCAATGAACGCCGGCGGCCAGACGCAGGTGGTTGTCGGCCAACGCGTTCCGGAGGTGTATGAGGCGCTCATCGGCCTCAATGGCGTTCACGCCGAGGCGGGCGGGGGCGCGGGCATTTCTGCGTCTCCGGGAGCTGGTGCTGACGTAACCGCCCCGGAAGGCGGGGCGGGCGCGGATGCCGACCCGGGTGCGCAGCAGCCCCGTGGCCCGGCCGCCGTCGTCGATGTGATCGCCTCGATCTTCACTCCTATCATCGTGGCCATGGCCGGGGCCGGCATGCTCAAGGGCCTGTGCATTCTGGCCACCACGCTCAACTGGCTCTCGGAGGACACCGGCACCTACCGCATCCTGTATGCGGCCAGCGACGGCATCTTCCAGTTCCTGCCCATGTTTCTCGCCTACACCTCGGCGAAGAAGTTCAACGCCACGCCCTTCGTCTCCATGGCGATCGCCGCCGCCCTGCTGTATCCGGACATGGTGGCGGCCTATGAGGGCGACGCCGCGCTCACCTTCCTGGGCGTTCCGGTAACCCTGGTGGCGTACCGCTCCTCCGTGCTGCCGATCATCCTGGCCGTATACGGACAGTCTTGGTTGGAGCGGTGGCTGCGCCGCATCATCCCGGTGTCCATCCGCAATATCATCATCCCGCTGGTCACGCTCATCGTCGTGGTTCCGCTGACCTACCTCGTCATCGGTCCGGTGGCCACGGCGGTCGGCAACGGACTCGCCTCCGGGTACCAGTGGCTGGTCTCCCTCAGCCCGGTCGTCGCCGGGCTGCTGCTCGGCGGGATCTGGCCCCTGGCGGTCATGTTCGGAGTCCACTACGGCTTCGTCCCCATCGTCTTCCAGAACCTCGGCCTGTACGGGCGCGACACCCTGTTCACCATCACCGGCCCCAACAATATGGCGCAGGCCGGTGCCGCCTTCGGCGTCTTCCTGAAGACCCGCCAGCGGGGGCTGAAGGGCATCGCCGGCTCGTCCTCCCTGTCCGCCGTGCTCGCCGGTGTCACGGAGCCGGCCATCTACGGCGTCAACCTCAAGTACCGCCGTCCCTTCGTCATCGGCGCGATCTTCTCCGGAATCGCCGGCGCCATCGTGGCCGCCTCCGGCGCCGGAGCCTCGGCACTGGTCTCCACGAGCCTGTTGACCATGCCAGCCTATGTGGGTGCCGGCTTCGGTGGATTCGTGGTCGCCTGCGCGATCGCCTTCTTCGGCGCCGCCATAACCACCTACCTGATCGGATTCTCCGACTCCATGGTGACGGCGTCATCTGATCCCGGCGGCCGCGGCTCCGGGGAGGAGGTGCGCTGAACCCCCTCCACGCCCCTCCATCCGCCAAACCGATCCTTGACAGGAGATGAACATGCTCAAAGGAATCAACACCCTCGTCACGCCCGAGCTGTTGGGCGTGCTGGCCCGTATGGGCCATGGCGACGTCATCGCAGTCGTCGACTCTAACTACCCCGCTTATGCCACCGGCCGACCGGTCATCCCCATGCCGTCCCTGAACAGCCCTGAGGCCGTGCGCCTAGTGGTTGAACTCATACCGCTTGACACCTTCGTCGACGCACCCGTGCGCTACATGATCGGCGCGGGGGACACCGAGCTGCGCGAGGTCACCCGTGAGGTCCTCGACGTCGCCGCTGAACTCGAGGGACGGGAGATCGCCGGCGCCTCCATGGAGCGCTTCGACTTCTATGAGGCCGCCCGCTCCGCCTCCGCCGTTATTCACACCCAGGAGGCCCGGCCGTACGGCTGCTACCTGCTCACCAAGGGCGTGCTGCCGAGCTTCGGGCCGCAGGACTGAGAAGGGGCGAGGATGGCCATGTCTGCAAGCGTTGTCGTCATCGGGTCGATCAACCAGGATGTCACGGTCACCGTGGACCGCTTCCCCGAGCCGGGGGAGACCCTGTACACCCGCTCGCTCAGCTACCGTCTGGGCGGCAAGGGCGCCAATCAGGCCGCCGCAGCCGCCCATGCCGGCGCCCGGTCCAGCTTCGTCGGACGCGTCGGCTCCGATGCCGCCGGACCTGCCCTTTGTGAAGAGCTCGCCGGCCACGGCGTTGACGTGACCGGCCTCCTCGTCGACGAGGGCACCACCGGCTCCGCCTTCATCACCGTGTCCGCCACTGGGGAGAACACCATCCTGATCGACGCCGGTGCCAACGGCCGGGTCACGGCCCGGCAGGCCACTGAAGCGGCCGCGACGCTGGGGCGGGCGGACGTCGTCGTCCTCCAGGGCGAGATTCCGGCAGCTGCCAATGCCGCCGCCATCGCCGCCGCTCGCGGGGCCGGGGCGAGGACGATCCTCAACCTCGCACCGGTCTACGACATCGCCCCGCAGGACCTCGCCGCGGTGGACATCCTCGTGGTCAATGAGACCGAGGCCGGCCTGGTCCTCGGCCGCCCGGCTCCGAGCGGCACCGATGAGGCGCTCGGTGCCGCCGCCCGTCTGGCCGAGCGCGGTCCGCGCCGCATCCTGATCACCCTCGGCGGTGCTGGAGCGGTCTGGCATGACGCCTTTGCTGCCGATGGCCCGCGGGGCGCCCATGTCGAGGCCATCGCCGCCGGCCCCGTCGTGGACACCACCGGAGCGGGAGACGCATCCGTGGGTGCGCTGGCGGCCGCCCTCGCACTCGGCCTGGACTTCGAACGGGCCGTATCGCAGGCCATGCGGGCGGGGTCGGCCGCGGTTCTCTCTGCGGGTGCGGCCGCCTCCTACGGGGCGATCAAGTCCATTGAGATCTGACAACCGGGCCGACGATTCCGTGTCACTCCGCCGAATCGGCGCCGGATGCTCGGTCGTGACATGCGCTTGACAAAAGACGGAGTGAATAGGACACTTGAGTGGCCATTCATAGCCGAATGAGTATGTCAATGTTGGCGGCTCATCCCTGAACCGCCATGTCGAGCGAGGAGGCTCACGCGATGGCACGTACCAATAAGACCCGTGGCGGACGCCCCTGGGGCGTCATCGTCAAAGCCGGCGGAGCGGTGGCGATACTCGCTGTCTGCTTCTTCGGTACGACCTTCATGACACCGGAGGAGGCGGAGGCCCTGCTCACCGCCGGGTCCACGGATCCGGTCGCCTACGCCGAAGAGCACTACGACTCCACCATCACCTACATCAACGACAGCGCCACCGACCTGGCCGGGCTCATCGAAGATCTTCGGGCCGATGAGCAGGGCACCAGCGAGGAACTGGGCAAGCGCGACGGCGAGGCCGCCTACACCTTCGCAGTAACCACCACGGGAACCGTGCAGGAGGGCGGATTCGGTCAGGTCGATCTCGCCGTCGAAGGCGTTCCCTCCGACGTCACCGTCTCCGTTCAGACCGGCCCCGCCGTCATGGGAACGGCGCTGCGGGACGTCACCGGCGAAGTCACCTTTGACATGTTCGAGAACCAGATCGACTACGCCCAGGTGGGACTTTCGCTAAACGATCCGCTCAAGACCGGGGTGCTCGCCGACAACGACCTGACCTCCATGATCGGCCAGGAGATCACCGTGGTCGGCGCCTTCGCCTACTCCGATCCCACGCATGTCGTCATCACCCCCATCTCGATCCAGGCGGCGTCATGACCCTGAATGAGAACGCCCCGGTCGTCCTTGCCGGCCGTGGCATCACTAAGGCCTTCGGGGCCACCCATGCCCTGCGCGGCGTCGACTTCGAAATCCGGCGGGGTGAGGTGGTGGCCCTCATCGGAGAGAACGGCGCCGGTAAATCCACCCTCATGAAGATCCTGTCCGGGGTGCAGCCGCCGACCTCCGGCACAATCGAGCTCGACGGCGAGCCCATCACCTTCGCCGACACCACCGATGCCGTGGCACACGGTGTTGGCATCGTCCACCAGGAGCTCAACCTGTGCCCCAACCTGTCGGTGGTGGACAACATCTTCCTCGGCCGCGAGCTCACCTCGCCCACCGGTATCGCACGCTCACGCCAGCGGGAGCAGGCAGTTGAGGCGCTCGCCCGTCTGGAGGAGCCGATCGACCCCGACGCCCTCGTGGGGGACCTGCGGCTGGGGCAGCAGCAGCTGGTGGAGATCGCTCGCACTCTGGTGGAGGGGGCGCGTGTGCTCATCATGGACGAGCCGACTTCCGCATTGTCGGCCACCGAGGTGAAGGTGCTCTTCCGCATCATCCGGGAGCTGACCGCCGACGGCGTTGCCATCGTCTACATCTCCCACCACATGGACGAGTGCCTGGAGATCGCGGACACCGCGGTCATCCTGCGTGACGGCCGGCACGTCGCCACCGCACCCATGGCGGATGTGGATCTGCCCTGGATCGTGAAGACCATGGCCGGCCGTGAGCAATCCGACCTGTTCACGGCCATCACGGCCGCTGCCGGTGAGCCGATTCTGGAAATAGAGAATCTGGTGGTGCCGGACCCGGCGAATCCCTCACGCATCGCCGTCGACAACCTCTCACTCACCGTGCGTGAGGGTGAGATCGTCGCCATCTACGGGCTCATGGGCGCCGGACGCACCGAGCTGCTGGAGACTCTTGCCGGACGGCATACCGCGGTCTCGGGTCGGATCCTGCTTGACGGAAGGGACGTCTCCCACGCTCCCATCGGCGAGCGGATCGACGCCGGGCTTGTCTTGTCCCCGGAGGACCGGCAGGCCGACGGCATCGTCCAACTCATGAGCGTAGGGCGCAATATGAGCCTGGCCGCGCTGAGCATTCTCACTCGCGGCGGGCAGGTCAAGCGCAGGCAAGAGGCCAAAGAGGTGCGCCACGGCATTGAGGCCGTGCGCATCAAGACCGAGTCCCCGAGCATTGGCATCACCTCCCTTTCCGGCGGTAATCAGCAGAAGGTTGTCATCGCCAAGGCGCTGATGACCGCGCCCCGCATGCTGCTGATGGATGAGCCCACGCGCGGAATCGACATCGGCGCCAAATCGGACATCTTCTCCACCATGGCCGAGGTGGCGAGCACCAAGGTCGGCGTCCTGTTCGCCACCTCCGAGCTGTCCGAGGCCCTGGGCGCCTCCACGCGCCTGATCGTCATGGCACGCGGACGGATTGTGGCCGACCTCGACCCGCGCACCACCACCCGCGACCAGGTCATGGCCGCAACCGGTGAACAGATCACAACTACCCACGACCAAGCCGCGCCCGCTCACACCGCGGCCAGTGACACGAAGGACGAGGACCGAGCATGACCCCCGCACCCACCCAGAATTCCGGCCTGCGCATCGGCAATCGGAGCATCGGCGAGTTCCTCATGGCGCAACGCGCCTTCATCGCCCTGCTCGTGCTGATCGTCATCTTCGCCTCGCTGTCCGATTCCTTCCTCACGGCCACCAACCTGGTGACCATGACCAAGCACGTCGCCTACAACGCACTACTCAGCCTGGGCATGCTACTGGTCATCCTCACCGGTGGTATCGACCTGTCAATCGGCTCCATCGTCGGCCTGTCCGGTGTCATCGCCGGCGTCATGCTCAAGGGGCTGCACCTGTCGGTCTTCGATCTCAACGCCTACCCGTCGGTGCTCGTCGTAGTGATTGTCGCCCTGCTGGTGGGCACCTGCGTTGGAGCGATCAACGGGATGCTGATAACCAGATTCAACGTCGCCCCCTTCATCGCCACCCTGGGCACCATGTATATGGCGCGCGGAGCGGCCCTGCTCATCTCCAAGGGTGCCACCTACCCGGATCTGGCTGGCGAGGAGGCCTTCGGCAACACGGGCTTCTCCTTCCTGGGGGTGTCTCGTCCACTCGGACTGCCCACCAGCGTGTGGCTGATGATCATATTCGGGGTCATCATCGCCCTGGTCGTCGCCCGCGCCCCCTTCGGCCGCTGGCTCTACGCCGTCGGCGGCAATGAACGCGCCGCCGAGTTGTCCGGTGTGCCTGTAAAGCGCGTGAAAATGCGGGTGTACATGGTTTCCGGTGCCATGGCGGCACTGGCCGGCCTGATCATCGCCTCTGAACTGACTGCGGCCGCCCCGGCCGCCGGGGAGACCTATGAGATGAACGCGATCGCGGCCGTCGTCATCGGCGGCGCCTCACTGGCGGGCGGTCGTGGCGACGTTAAGGGCGCCCTGATCGGCGCCTTCGTCATCGGCTTCCTGAATGACGGGCTGGTTCTGGTCGGTGTGTCCTCGTTCTGGCAGACCTTCCTCAAGGGCCTGGTGATCGTCCTGGCCGTCATGCTCGACCAGGGGCAGCAGCGCCTGGAGCGCTCCCGCGCCGCCGCCCAGGCCGCGCAGGAGGTCAAACGGGAGGCCGCCCGCATTGAGCGGGCGGCGACCACTGCCGGCGGCGGTCCGGCCTGATCTCGGCGAACTATGAGTAAAACGGAAAAGAAGCGGAAACCATCATGACATCCACCATCACCTCCCTCAGATCATCAACGAGTCACCCCTCCCGCCGCTCAGTGCTGCGTGCCGGGGCGTTAGGGGCTCTTGCCATTCCCCTCCTGCCCTGTGCGAGTGCGTGCTCCAGAAGTGGTGACTCCAACTACTTCGCGGTCATTACTCCGTCTCACGACAACCCTTTCTTCAAGACGGAGGCCGAGGCCGCCGTCGCCGCGGCCAGGGCGCTCGGCTATACCGCGGACGCCTTCTCCCATGAGGACGACGTGAACACCCAATCCGAACTCTTCGACACCGCCATCTCCCGGAATGCGGCGGCGATCATTGTGGACAACGCCGGCGCGGATTCCACCGAGGGCGCGGTCCGCAAGGCGGTTGAGGCCGGCATCCCCGTCTTCCTCATTGACCGCGAGATCAACGCCGCCGGACTCGCCGTCGCGCAGATCGTCGCCAACAACTCCCAGGGCGCCGCTCTGGTCGCGGAGAAGCTCGCTGACACCCTCCAGGGCCGGGGGCGCTACTACGAGTTGTTCGGCCGGGAGACGGACACCAATGCCCAGGTGCGGTCCACGGCCTTCCACTCCGTGCTCGACCAGTACCCAGGAATGGAACTCGTCGGCACCGAGACTGCCAGCTGGGACCAGCAGCTCGGCTACCAGAAGGTCGAGACCCTGTTGCAGCGCGACCCGAACGTGCAGGCGATCATCTGCGGCAATGACACCATGGCGGTGGGCGCCGTGGCGGCGGTGCAGCAGGCGGGCAAGACCGACGACATCCTGGTGATCGGTTTCGACGGCTCCCCGGACGCGGTCAAGGCGATCAAGGAGGGCACCATGCTCGCCACCGGCATGCAGCCGGCCGTGCGTATTTCCGAGATGGCCGTGGAGCAGGCTGATGCCTACATCAAGAACGGCGAGACCGGGAAGAAGGAGAAGCAGCTCGTGGACTGCATCCTGATCGACCAGACCAACGCCGATCGTTACACGCTCTTCGAGCTCGAGGAGGGATGAACGCATGGGCGACACGGCTGCACGGAAACAGGCGGGGAAGGCGCCTGCCTACGTCCTTGCCCTTGATGAGGGCACCACCAACGCCAAGGCCTTCGCCATCGCCCCCGACGGCGCCATTCTGTCTTCCGGCTCCGCCCCCGTGGACGTCTCCTATCCCCGCCCCGGCTGGGTGGAGCAGAACGCCGACGCCGTGTGGAACGCCCAGTGCGCCGCCATCCGGGAGTGCCTGGCCGGGGTGGAGGGCACCCCGGCGGGCATCGCCATCTCCAATCAGCGCGAATCCGTGGTCGCCTGGGATGGTGCCACCGGCCAGGCACTGGCGCCGATGCTCGGCTGGCAGGACTCCCGCACCGCCGAGTTCTGCGACTGGCTGCGCTCCCCGGACCGCGAGTTCGCCGTCGCCTCCACCACGGGCCTGAGCCTGGATCCCATGTTCTCCGCCCCCAAGATGCGCTATCTGCTGGACCGGGTCGGTTCCGGGGACGTCCGCATCGGCACCGTGGACTCCTGGCTTGTGGCCCGCTTGACCGGTCAGGCCGCCTATGTCATTGAGGCCGGCAATGCCTCCCGCACGCTGCTGCTGGATCTGGCCACCCTCGATTGGTCGCCCGCCATGTGCGAGCTGTTCGGCATCGATCGCGCCGTGCTGCCCGACGTCGCCCCCTCCAATGCGGACTTCGGCGCCACCGCCGGACTGGACTTCCTGCCCGACGGCGTGCCGATCGTGGGGGTGCTCGGGGACTCCCATGCCGCCCTGTTCGGCCACGGCTGCCGCACCACCGCCGAGGGCAAGGCCACCTATGGCACTGGCTCGTCGGTGATGATCCCCTCCGGTACGGACCGGGGTGTCCGCCAGGGAGTGTCCACCACTGTCGCCTGGCTTACCGACACCCCTATGTACGGGCATGAGGGCAATATCGTCGCCTCCGGCACCGCCATGGACTGGACCGCCCGGCTGCTGGGCGTAAAACCCGGCCGTGAGCTGGATGAGCTGGCCGCTACCGTCCCAGACTCCGGTGGCGTCAGCCTGGTGCCCGCCTTCACCGGACTGGGTGCCCCCTGGTGGGACCGTCAGGCAGTCGGCATCATCTGCGGGCTCACCGCCGGCACGGGCCAAGGACACGTAGCCCGCGCCGCCCTGGAGGCCGTCGCGCACCAGATCGCCGACGTCGTCGCGGCCCTGGACACCTCCGACTTGCAGGTCCTTCATGCCGACGGCGGCGCCACCGCCTCGCGCCTGCTTATGCAGTGCCAGGCGGACCTGCTCGGCCGTGACGTAGTGGTGGCCGCCAACGCGGAGGTCTCCGCCCTGGGGGCCGCCCTGATGGGATTCGCCCGACTGGGCTGGGAACTGCCCGCAGTCTCGCAGCAGGAGGGCAGACGCTTCCGGCCCATGTTGGACGACGCCGCCCGTGGCGCCGCCCGGGCCGGGTGGCGTGAGGCTCTGGCCCGGTCCCGAGCCACGCCGGCCTAGCCGGCCGCGATCACCTGCCAACAAGAACACAACCCAACACAACACAACTACGACTGGAGTTGAACAACCAATGTCTGACACCCCCGTTTTCGGCGCGGGCCTGTGGAACTTTGCCACCTACGTCGACCGCTACGCCACCGACGGCTACGGTGAGCCGCGCTCCACCATCGAGCAGATCGAGCTGGCCGCCGAGGTCGGCGATATCAGCTATGTGGACCTGAACTATCCCTTCACGTCCGGTGTGAGCCTCGACGACGTCAAGGCTGCGCTGGAGCGCACCGGCCTTAAGGCCATCGGCGTGACCCCGGACATCTACCTGCGTGAGCACCAAATGGGCGCTTTCACCAACCCCGATCCGGATAAGCGCGCCTGCGCCATGGCGATCATTCAAGGCGCCGCCGACGCCGTACGCGAGCTCGGTGCCCGCTACGTGAAGATCTGGCCCGGGCAGGACGGCTTTGACTACCCCTTCCAGGTCGACTACAAAGAACTCAGCCGCCTGGCGGTGGAGGGCATGCGTGATCTGGCCCAGGCCAACCCGGATCTGAAGTTCGTCATTGAGTACAAGCCGCGCGAGCCCCGCACCCACATGTTCTGGTCCTCGGCCGCCAAGACCGTACTGGGAATCCAGCAGATGGGCGTTGACAATGTGGGTGTGCTTCTGGACTTCGGGCACGCCCTGTTCGGCGGCGAGGCACCCGCCGAGGCCGCCCAGTTGCTCATCGACCACGGCCTGCTATGGGGCATGGATGTCAATGACAACTACCGCGGCTGGGATGATGACATGGTGGTCGGCACCGTCCACATCACCGAGATTTTCGAGTTCTTCTACACGTTGAAGAAGAATGGCTGGGAGGGAGTCTGGCAGCTGGACCAGTTCCCCTTCAGGGAGGACGCCGTCGACAACGCCCGCACCTCCATCCGCTTCCTCAAGGCCCTGCACCGCGCCCTGGACCACCTCGACGAGGCGGCACTGGCCGATGCCCAGGCCCGGCAGGATCCGCTGGCCGCCCAGCGGATCGTCCAGGACGCCCTGCTGACCTGCATGGCCTGAGGTCCGGACCGGGTGACGCGTGAGGAGCAGACATGACTTTCACCGTTGAACTGCCCGTACTCGGGCGTACCACGCCCGACATGAGCCGGGAAGAGGTGATTGCGCACATCAAGGAGGGCGCCCGCCTCATCCGCCGCAAGGACCTCACCCTGGTGGCGAATGCTGGTATGGGCCACTTGGGCGGAGAGTTCTCCATTACGGATGTGCTGGCCACCCTCTACCTCCACGTGCTGAACGTGACCCCGGGGAAGCTGCACGATCCCGAGCGCGACCGCCTGATCCTGTCCAAGGGGCATGCGGCCTGCGCCCTGTACACCACACTCGCCGCCTCCGGCCTGCTGGATGTGACCGAACTTGAGACCTTCGTGCAGCCCGAGTCCCGGCTCAACGGCCACCCCAACCGCCTGTACGTGGACGCCGTCGAGGCCAACACCGGGCCGTTGGGGCACGGACTGCCGATCGCCGTCGGCCAGGCCATTGCCGCCCAGTTGGACGGCTCGCCGCGTCGGGTATTCGTCCTGACCGGGGACGGGGAGTTGCAGGAGGGCTCCAACTGGGAGGCCCTAATGTTCGCCTCCCAACGCGGCCTGGCCAATCTCTGCGTGGTTGCCGACCGCAACCACCTCCAGCAGGGTGCCACCACCGAGGACACCAACGACCTGAACCCGCTGGATGGCAAAGCCCGCGCCTTCGGCATGGAGGTGGTCGATGTGGACGCGCATGACGTTGGTGCCCTCCTGGATGCCTTCGCCAAGGTGCCGGCCGCCTCCGGCAGGCCCACCTTCATCATCGCCCATTCCCACAAGGGGCACCCGATCTCCTTCATGTCCGACGCCGTCGCCTGGCATCACAGGCTGCCCACCGATGCCGAGGTGGAGCGGGCACTAGCAGAACTGGAGGCACTGGCATGACCGCCGCCGAAGCCAATGCCCTATATGACTGCCGCGACGCCTTCGCGGCGGTGCTGGAGGAGCTGGGCGGGGCGGATGAGCGTATCGTCGCCGTCGTCAACGATTCCGTGGGCTCATCCAAGCTGGGAGGGTTCGCCGTCCGCTTCCCGGAGCGAATCATCAACGTCGGCATCGCCGAGCAGAACCAGGTGGGTGTGGCCGCGGGACTTGAGGGCGGCGGCAGGATTCCGGTCGTCTCCTGCGCCGGGTCCTTCCTGTCCGCGCGGGCCATGGAGCAGATCAAGATCGACGCCGCCTACTCCTACCGGCACATGGTGCTGGCCGCGCAGAGCCCGGGCCTGGCCTACGGGCAGCTCGGCAGCACCCACCACAGTGCGGAGGATGTCGCCTGGATGCGGGTGATACCCAATATGACGGTGATCGTCCCGGCCGATCCGGTTGAGACCGCCGCCGCGGTCCGTTGGGCGGTCACCGAACACGACGGTCCCGTATACATCCGCATCTCCCGTATGAAGGTGCCCGCCGTCCACGCCTCCGACTACGTGTTCACCCCGGGACGGGCCACCATGCTGCGCGACGGCGACGACCTGACCATCATCACCAACGGCACGGTGCTGCACCGGGCGCTCGCTGCCGCGCAGGCACTGGCCGCGGAGGGTATCGGTGCGCGTGTGCTGTCCATGGCCTGCGTCAAGCCGCTCGATGAGCAGGCGGTCTTGGTGGCCGCGCAGGAGACCGGAGGCCTCATCACCGCCGAGGAGGGGCTCGCATCCGGCGGGCTCGGCGGTGCGGTGACGGAACTGGTGACCGCCCACCGGCCCGTGCCGGTGAGGCGGATTGGCATCCCGGACACCTTCGCCCCCACCGGTTCGGAGGGCCGGCTGATGGACCTCTGGGGCATCAGTGCTGACGGCATTATCGCCACCGCCAAGGAGCTGCTCGGCCGACCCGGCGCCAAGGAACCGGAGACCTGAGCCGTCGCCAAAGCGGCCGGGTGCGGCCGGGACCGGCATTGCGATCTCGGCCGCACCCGCGTGGTATTGCTCCCCATCGCGGTAGGTTTAGGCCCTGAGCCCTGCCTCGGGGAAAGGAATCACGCCGGTGAATGACAATGCTCAGCTGCGCCTAATGGCTCGTATTGCACGCATGTATCACGAGCACGGGATCAAGCAGTCCGAAATCGCGGACGAGCTGCACGTCTCCCAGCCCCGCGTATCCCGCCTCCTTAAACGCGCAGCCGAAGAGGGCATAGTGCGCACCGTCGTCACCCTGCCCGCCGGCACCTTCACCTCCCTTGAGGAGGAGGTCGAGGCCCGGCACGGATTGGATGAGTGCGTGGTCGTGGACGCCGGTGAGGACGAGGCGACCATTGAGAACGCGCTCGCCGCCGCGGCCGCCACCTATTTGGAGACCACGCTGACCGGGGGAGATGCGATAGGGCTGTCCTCCTGGAGCGCGACCTGGCTGGCGGCGATCGAAAGGCTGCAGCCTTTCAGAACCCGGGTGGCGTCCTCCGTCGTGCAGCTCTTCGGCGGTATCGGCAACCCCACCGTGCAGGTCAAGGCCACCCGTATGATCGACCTGCTCGCCCGCGCTACCGGGGCCGTGCCCGAGTTCTTCCCCTCACCGGCGGTTCTGGGCACCGCTGCTGCTGCCGCCGAGCTGCGCAATGACCCCTCCGTCATACGCGTCCTCGAGCTGCTGCCTCAGGTAACCATTGCCCTGGTGGGTATCGGCAGCCTGGAGCCGTCGCCGCTGCTGCGCCAGTCCGGAAACATTTACTCCGACGCCGACCGGGAGGAGCTGCGCCGGGCGGGCGCCGTTGGGGACGTGTGTCTGCGCTATTTCGATGCCGACGGCGACCACGTGAACTCCGATTTCGACCGCCGCCTGGTGGGGGCCGACGCCGAACAACTGCGCGCCATCCCGCGGCGACTGGCGGCCGCGGGCGGACAGCGCAAGCACGCCGCCATCCGCGCCGCCCTGCGCGGCGGCTGGGTGAACATCCTCATCACCGATGCCACCACGGCACGCGCCCTGCTGGCGGACTAATCGGGCTCTTCCGGTTTGCGCCGTGTTCGCCGAGTTCGGTCGAAATAACCATCGAGATCGGTAGATATGACCATCGAGTTCGGTTGGTGGGGCTGGTGGGGTGGGGAAGTGCCCGGATGCGGTGAGCAGGCCAGGGCGGTAGACGGCAACGCCCCTGCGATCCGCTCACGGACCGGACCATGGACGGTGGAGACAACCATGGAGTCGTACCCGTCTGCGCCTCTCAGCTCTCCAGCCAATCGGACAACACGGCCAGGGAGTCGAACATATCGTCGAACAGCAGCCGGTTGTCGATGCGCTGGTAGCGGCGCATCGGCCGGGTGTTCTGCGGGTAGCGGTAGGTGCCGTCTGGCGCGATGCGGGGCGTGGGGATGACGTCGTAGTAGGAGGAGGCGGCGTCCGGTTCGAAGGTGGTCTGCAATGAGGACAGCAGCACGAGCGGCTGGTCGCCGAGCACGTAGGTGGCTCCCGGATGTGCCATGCCCGCCACCATTTCCCGCACCTGGTTCAGTTCACTCAGCAGGTAGGCGCCGACGGCTCCCGCCCGGGCGCAGCCGCGGCGGATGGTCGGCATGGATACCGTGGCGGAACGGTACACGTCGCGCGGTATCTGCCAGATACGCGCCTCGGTGTCGTTGAAGACGTAGCTGGCGCTGGCGGGGTCGAGCGCTAGGTTGTACTCCAGATCCGTGCCGCCCTCGGGCACATACGCGAGCCCCGGATGCTCCCCGCCGCCGATCCAGATTAGGGTCAGCCGATCGGCAATGGCAGGCTCCGTCTTGAAGGCGCGGGCAACATCCCCCAGCGAGCCGCCGGCTACCAGGAACAGAGGCCGGTCGTCGTCGCGCAGCGCCTCGTCGACTATGAAGCGGGAGGCGGCGGTGGGTGCGTCGTAGGTGTCGAAGCCGCGGTCGTCGCCGTCGTACAGCTCCACGCCGGTCACCCCCATGGTCGCCAGCAGTGTCTCAACGCGCTCGCGGCCGGCGCGCACGGAGGAGGCGGTGCGGTTCCAGGGGTCATCCTCCCGCAGCCGGGAGACGACGACGCCGCGCACCTGCGTGCCCTCAACCAGTAGGTGGTGGGCCAGGGCGAACAGGTCGTCGGGGTCGCCGGCGAAGTCGTTGTCGATGATGACGCGGGTGCGGGGAGTCACCCCGGGGAGCCCGTCGGCTTCGGAAAGCCAAGGGAATGAACCGTTGGTCCAGGTCTTGCGGGCGGTGGTCATGGCTTTGCTCCTTTGCAAGCGTGATCGGGGTGAATCGTGTTGGCCTCGGCCCCGGCGACGGCGCCGGCCACGATCCAGAAAGCGCGCCGGCTCAGCAGGTGCGCCTGCTCTGTGCTGGGAGTCGCGGCTGCGGCGCTGACGTCATTGGCCAGGACATCGGCTTGCGACCGGTAGACTGTATTCAATATTGAATGGAATGCGGATGTCAAGATCCGTCATCGATGACGTAGCGGCGCGGGTTGCGTCGCTCCGCCGCCTCCCGGATGCGCTGCAGGCGACGCATCCGCGCCGCTCTGCCGCCGGTGCGGCGCTCGGAGCCGCGCGCTCCCAGGGACTCCAGCTCGGGACTGAGGAAACTGATGTAGATGGCGGCCATCTCCTCGGGGAGCTGTCGGTAGCCGCCGCGGATCCAGGCATCTATAAGTCCGGACAGGGCGTGGGCCTTGAAGCGGCTCAGGTACACGGCCCGGTCAGCGGCATCGGCGGCCCGGGTGTCGGAACCGGCAACCGCTGTCGGTTCCGGGGTTTCGTCAACGAGCGTGTCCACAATGACTTCGAGCAGGATGCACCCGAGCTGCGCGTCATAGACGACGTCGTTGATCTCACGCACCTGCAGGCAGAACTGGAAGCGAGCCGTGGCGCTCGCACGGTCGTCGGCCTGGTCATACCAGTGGTGCGTGGCGAAGTCCCGCCACGCAGTGCGGTACTTGTAGGCCAGCACCTCCTCCTTGGATGAGAAGTGGCGGAAGTACGTCACCCGGCCCAGTCCGGCGAGCGAGGCGATCTGGCTAGCGGTGATCTTCTTCAACGGCATCTCGCGCATAAGTGTGAGCAGGGCGTCGCCCAAGGCGTCTTTGAGCGGTGCCGCGGTGTCTTTGAGACGAGCCACGATGACCTCCAGGGATCGGTCGAGTCGGCGATGGGTTAGCCCGCGATCGCATGCCGAGACTACGGCGGGGCGTTCCCGGTTCGCAATATAGCGATACTGTCGGGGCAGACACGCCCAGGCACAACGATTCGATTGCGGGACATTACGCCGTCGTCCCGGCGACCATCGGGCGGACCCACTACCTGGCGGCGGGTCGGGCGGTCGCCCGGCGGCGGGCCGGGCGTGGAAGAATGGCTCATGCGCAACCTCGAGGGCAACGCGCGCGAGGGAACCACCCCTGGGAGGCAACTTTGGTCAAACGGAGGCGGAAGGACAAACGTCCGGCTGCGGCGCGCCCCGCGACGCCCGCCGACGTTGCCCGTCCGCGCACCCCGGAACCGGTTGTGGTGTCAACACCGGACCGTGCCCATGATCTCGCCGCCCTTCTGCTGGACGAGCACCGAGAGGCCGCCGTCGCCGTGGTCTCCACTCCGGCGGGCAGCGAGGAGCCACTCATCGACGCCGTCGCCCTGGCCCGTTACGGACGTGGAGTGGTGCCGGTCTATGTGCTGGTGACGGGCCGGGCCTCGTACGCCTTCGCGGATGCGATGCCCCCGTACACCCAGGTGTACGGCGGGGCCGGCCGCATTTACACCCCGGACCTCGCCTGGGTGACGGACTGGAGGAGCTCTAGGCTGTTCCTGGCCGATGACGAGGCCTCCGGCCAGCGGGCAACCGACGGCTTGATCGGAGAGCTCGCACGCCTGCTGCCCTATGAGGGCCGGTCTACGACGACACGAAGCTTCGAAGGGATCGTGAGGATGCTGATTCCCCCGTCCCGCGCACTGGTCGAAGGCGGCAGTGATGGCGCGACCCTGGCCACCATCTCACCGGAGGACTCCGTGCCCGCACTCGGTGTGAGCATCGGTCAGCTTGTCACCGAGGGACAACACGTCGAGGGCACCTACGACGCCACCACCGGTTACCTCGACGTCTCCGCCGGCGTCCTGTCATCGCAGCACGCGCTGGGTGGGCTGACTGCCGGGGAAGTCGTCCTGGTCAGGGTTTCCGCCATGACGCCGGACGAGTTGATCGTTGAGCCCTATCCACGAGTCACGGTCCGCATACCCAAGGCCCGCGTGACCCCAAATCCCTTCGACAGCCTGGATGACTTGTTCTGGATCGGCGCTGTGGCGCGCGCCCGCGTCGAGGCCACTGAAGACGAGCTCCTACTGTCCATGGATGATGTCGACGACGACGAGCCGGTCCGCACGGCGTCGAGCCTGCTTCCGGGAGGGCCGCCTTGGCTGGAGGAGACGGGGGCGGCTGCTTGGGAGGGCGCTGACTTGGTGGCGGGAGGCGCAGACCCCGTATCCGGGAAGGGGACGCCGTCCGCCGCGGATGAGCCTCCGCCTCAGGCGGTGTTGCCGGACGGCGACGCCGAGGACGCCGCTGCGAGTGAAGGCGGAGCCGAATCGGCGCCCCTGGGTGTGGGCGAGGCGGAAGAGGATGCCCGGGCGCGCCGCATCATTGAGCTGGAACGCAGTCTGGCCAGTGCACGGGAGAGCCTGTCACGGCTCGCCGACCGACTGGATCAGGAACGCGAGCAGGCCGAGCATCTGCGCATGGAGCTGTCGCTGACCAGGCAGCTTCAGCGTGAGGCGACGCACGAGGTCGCACAGCTGACCGAGCGGCTCCAGCACTCCATGTCGCAGCACCGCCACGCCTCCCGCAAACTTGCGCAGCGCAAGGCCGAGCGGGAGGAGACGCGTAGTGCTGCGGGCGACGGAGAGGATTCCTCCCACACCGCGCAAGCACTGTTCCTGGACCCGGAGGATCAGCTGCGTCATGAGATCTACGTGGCCTGGGCGGAACTGACGCCGCCGCAGGACAAGGCGCTGTGGCCGCTCCCAACTGACTACGCGGTGGGCCCCGGATTCATAGACTCGCTCAATGCGCTGGAGGGGGTGGATCATGAACGCGTGCTGCGGGTGGTGGTAGAGGTTCTCACCGGCCGGGTAAAGGACATCCCGTCGCGGCAATTGCATCGGCTGCGTATGAGCACTCACAGCAGCCAGGCGCGTACGCGCGAGGACGGCGCCGTCGCTTTCCGTGTGGCCGTCCAGGTCAAGACGCCGTCGGCTCGCAGGCTGCACTTCTGGCGTCTGCCTGATGGCCGCGTAGAACTGATTAATGTGGCCGTGCACGATCAGATAGACATCTGACCGGTGACAGCACGACATCATACGGAGGCGGGCATGGTGTCCGAAGGGCTGGCAAGCCGGCTCTCCCCGCCCAACGTGCTCGCATGCCGGCAGAGCTCGTTTAAGAGGTCGGAATTCATGTCGGTGTGGGGCGATACCGTGGAGGCATGTTGGAGGGCAGGGGCGCCAAGGACCAAGCCATCGGGGCTTGCGTGGCGGAGGCTGTGCCACCGGCGGCCAAGAATCGGTTGCCGGTGGCGGCACCGATGGCCGCGCGGGCAGTGTCGGGCGGGCGCGCTGCGGACCCGGATGCGCTGGTCGGGCGCCTGGCCGAGGCGCCGGCGGGGGCCGGTTTGGCGAGTTTGGTCGAGGAGCTGCTGGCAGGTCTGCTAGTGGCTGCCCGCGGTGACCGGGATGAGGCGCAGGTGGATGAGGCAGACGTTGAGGTCACTGAGGTGCTGGATGTCCCTGAACTGGATGGAGTACTGGAGGCTGTCACCAGTCCCGCCGATCGGAGCCTGGCGCAGGCGGCCGGGGCACTTGGCGTGGACTGGGGCGAGGGGACCGGGATTGACGCTTTGGCCGCGCTGGGCGGTGAAGTACTCAGTGAACTGGTGACGGCCTGCCACCGGCTGGGGGCTTGGGCCGCCTGGGCGGAGGCGGTGGCGGCTGCCTGCCTGGCGCGGACCGCGGAGATGAACCGGGGAACGGCCCCATGGGGGCCTGATGGAGTGCCCCAGCAGCTGGTGACCGAGGATGAACGGCGTTTTACCACCACCAATGAGATCGCCTGCCGCCTGGGGGTGGCGCGCGCTACTGCTGGCCGGATTGTTGATCGGGGGCAGGTGCTGCTTCGTCCCGAGTTCGCGCTTACAGAGGTATTGCACCGCTCGGGACTGCTGGATCAGTCTAAGACCACGTTGATTGCGCGCCGTCTTGACGATGTCGATACGGGCGTTGCAGCTGCGGTGCAGGAGCGGGTGCTTGCTCGTGCTCCCCGTAGGACGGCCTCGCAGCTGGGACGCGATATAGACCGTGCTCTGGCCGCTCTTGATCCCGAGGGTGGCAGCAGTCTCCGTAGGCGTGACGTGGCGGGTCGGCATGTGACTCGTCCTCGACAGGCGGGTGAGGGCACCCATGAGATGCGGTTGCTGCTGCCCAGTCTTGACGCGTTCCTGCTGGATGCGACCCTGGACGCCATTGCCGCTTCTGCCCGCGCGGCCGGCGATCAGCGCAGCCTCGGCCAGTTGCGTGCCGATGCCATCACCGGCATGACCCTGCGTACCTTACAAGGCAGTCAGCATGTAGCTTGCCGAAGCGAGGGCGGGGCACTGGAGCCGGATGGAGCCGATACCGGGGACGTTGGCCTTGTTGGGCGGTCCCCCGCCTTCCCAGTATCCGGGACCGATGATCCCGCCCCTGCGGTATCCGGGACCGACGATTCCGGCGGTGCTGAGGATTCCGGTGTGGTGCCCGTTGGCGTGGGAGCTGGTGCCAGTGGGCATTTGTTGCCCGATGGGGTGCCGCTGGAGGGGTTGCTGGCTAGCCTGAGTGGGCTGGTGGACTCCACCCATCCTTGGTGGACACCGTCGGGGATTGAGCCGGTTTTTCCTCCGCCGGGAATCACGGTCAATGTTGACCTTACGGTCCCTTTGAACATGCTGGTGCCCGGCGTTGGGCAGGTCGATGACGAACCGCCACAACACCATAAGGCGGCATCTGATACTAGCCAGGCGGCTGCGTCCCCGAATCAAGGGAGCAGTGTGGCTGTGGCCGTGGTTGATTACGGGAGTAGTGTGCCCTCCGCCCGCGGGAGTCTGTGCACTCCCGGCGGCCCGAGTCCGTCCGCAGGCGGTGGGCCTGGGCTACCCGCGCATACGCAGGTGGCGGAGCATGCGCAGATAGCGGAGCATGCGCAGGTAGCTGAGGTTGTGATCGGCGGTAACAGCCTGCCGGTGCCCACGCTTACCGCCAGGGCGTTGGCAGCGGGGGGTGTTTGGCGCCGTCTGGTAACCGACCCGCTCTCAGGAACCGTCCTGGACGTGGGCCGCACCCACTACCGGCCTCCGGCCGGCCTGCGCGATCTTGTGCAGGCTCGTGATCGCCAGTGCGCATTCCCGGGCTGCACGGTGCCGGCCCAGCGCTGCGACATCGACCACATCACCCCCTGGTCCCAGGGCGGCACCACCAGCCTGGACAACCTGACCAGCCTGTGCGAGGCCCACCATCGCCTGAAGCACACCCCCGGATGGACCCTCACTCGGCAGGACGACGGCGCCCTATTGTGGACCACGCCCACTGGGGTTCGTTATCGGCGCGCAATGGACGGCACCATCACCATGATGGCCCACAAGATCGGTCCGCGCCAACTGGCAGTTCCCGCCCGGCCGATCCCCAAGCAACTGAGCTCCGCCGTCAACGACGCGGTGGTCGACCGTCTCCAGCACGGCCTGGATCTGGCTGTCGGCCCCGGTGAGGCCAGTCGACCTCCGGTGGTCGCCAGCCGCGGACCTCACCCCGGCCAACCTGTCGGAGCCTTCGAGTCTGTGCCTTACCCCCAGGCGCTGCACGACCTCGGCCTGGCGCCTCTACTAGACCAGATCCCACCCTTCTGACCTCGTCCACAACACAGTTGACGACCGCTGGTGCGGTAGGGGCAGAGGATTGTCTGGGAAAGTTGTAGCGGCGTCAGGAACCAAGTTCCAGGGAGGCAGTCACGTAGCCGGCGCGGGGGAGAACTAGCTCGAGGACGCCGTTGCATAAAGACCAGTCGGAGAAGACAACCGGTTTCACGGTGTCAGGCGCTCCGGGAGTGTTGTGCGCGTCGAGCGCATCGGCGGTCAGCACCAGCATCCTGTCCACCGCCGCCGCTGCGCCACGCAGATCCAAACGGATCGTGTGGGCGGTCTCGGCGTCGAGGTTCGTGGCCGAAATGAGTGCGCTGCCTTCCTTGCGGGAGGCGGAGACCGACACCACCGGGAAGGGGCGGGCGCAGACGCCGGCGTGGACGGGCAGGTCATCAACCCAGTTCACGTCGAGGCGGGTAGCGTCATGATGGCAGACGTTCATCGCCAGGACATGGTAGGTGGGAGTCAGCACCATGGTGCCGGTGCCCGGGTCGGTGAGGATCGGTGCCTGGAGCACGTTGACCAGTTGGGCCAGGTTGGCCATAACAACACGCTCGGCGTGCCGGTGAAAGACATCGAAATGCAGCGAGGCGATGAGCGCATCGCGCAGAGTGTTGTCCTGTTGCAGGAAATGCGGGTTGGTGCCTGGCTTCGGCTCCCACCAGGCGCCCCATTCGTCGACGACTAGCCCCACTGTGCGCAAAGGGTCGTACCGGTCCATGACCGTGGAGTGTCGGGTGAGCAGCTCCTCCATCCGCCAAGCGTTGGCGAAGACGGCGTACCAGGCGTCAGTGCTGAATCCGCGGGCCTGGCCCTTGGCCTCGAAGGAGTCGGCGAAGGTATAGGAGTGCAGGCTGATCGCCTGGTAGGGGGCGGGTTCGGAGTACGGGGAGATATCGCAGACCAGATCGCGCATCAGCGTATCGGTCCACTCGTAATCGTCCGCGTTCGCGCCGGCGGCGATCCGTACCATCCGGCCCTCGCCGTGGCTACGTATGAAGGTGGCGTAGCGGCGGGCTTGGGCGGTGTAGACCTGTGCGCTCATATTCCCGCCACAACCCCACGGCTCGTTGCCTATGCCGAAGAACGGCACTTGCCAGGGATCCTTGCGGCCATTGGCACGTCGTAGGCGCGCCATGGGGCAGTCCCCCTCCCGGGTGAGATAGTCGACCCACTCACTCATCTCCTGCACCGTGCCCGAGCCGACGTTGCCCGTGATGTAGGGGGCGGCGCCGAGCAGCTCGCATAGCTCCATGAACTCGTGTGTTCCGAAGGAATTGTCTTCCAACACCTCGCCCCAGTTGGTGTTGACCATGGTGGGACGCTGGTCCCGGGGACCGATCCCGTCCCGCCAGTGATACTCATCGGCGAAGCAGCCGCCGGGCCAGCGCAGGTTGGGGATGGCAATTGATCTCAGGGCCGCTATCACGTCCCGGCGCAGGCCGTGAATGTTGGGAATGGAGGAGTCCTCGCCGACGTAAAGGCCGCCGTATATGCACCGGCCCAGGTGCTCGGCGAAGTGGCCGTAGATGTGGCGTGAGATGGTGGGGCCGGGTACGTCCAGGTCGACGACGGCGCGGGGTGGGGTGGGACTGGCGGTGGGCATCTGCAACATCCTTGTCCTATGAGCTCAGCCGTGGTCTGCGTAACAGCTCGCAGTGGCATCCCCATCAGTGTATCGATAAATCAAGATATGTGTGGTGGGTACTCCGTGATGCGACGGCCAGCGCGGGCCTTGGTCTTCGGCATGAGGACTTTCGCTGAATCAGCGTGAGGACTCCCGCTCGATCAGCGTGTAGGAGGGGGTGAAGCGACGTCCGGGAAGGGTGTCCAGTGACGTCCCGATCCGGCTCAGCAGCATTTCGACCGCGGTCTGCGCCAGGGTCGGAATGCCGATGCTGATGGTCGACAGGGAAGGGACGGCGATCTCGCCCTCACGAATCCCGTCGAAACCGATTACGCGCACCTCCTGCGGGCAACGCAGGCCGCGGTCGGCGAGGGCGCGCAGGGCGCCCAGTGCGATCGAATCAGTCAGGGCGAAGACGCCGTCCATACGTGCCCCCGTCGCCAGGGCAGAGACCAGCGCGGTACGTGCCGACTCGGCGTCCCAATCACAGGGCACGGGAATCAGGCGGACGTGTGGGTGATCGGCCGCAGCGCCGTTGATCCCCACCCAGCGCTGATCATTGCCGCCGCCGGGAATCCGGGCGAGTCCGGGGGTGGTGTCGTGCGTGCCCAGGACCGCGATGCGGCGGCAGCCCTTGGCGATGAGGTGCTCACCCGCGGCGCGGGCCCCGGCCTGGTTGGGGCAAGAGATGATGTCCAGTCGCGTGCGCTGAATCTGCTCATCGAAGAGTACGACGGCGTGCCCCCGGGACGCGTTCTCTATATCTGCCGCGGATGAGCCGATGGTGCAGGCGATGGTTCCATCCACCAGGGAGGCGGTGGCTCCGCGCAGGATCTCGAGCTCGGCGGTGGGGTCTGAATGGGTCTGCTGTGCGACGACGCGAATGCCTCGAGCCTCGGCGGCCGTGGTTACCGCCGAAGCGAAGGCCGCATGGAAGGGCATCTCCAGCTTCGGCACGGACAGGCCGATCATGCCGGTGCGGCCGGAGCGCAGGCTCTTGGCCGCCATGTTTGCGCGGTAGTCGAGCTTCGCGGCCGCGGCGAGTACGCGCTCGCGGATCGAATCCGAGACGCTCGGCTTGCCGCGCAGTACGTTTGAGGCGCTCATGACCGATACGCCCGCCTCTTTGGCCACATCTGCCAGGGTCGCCATCCGCCCTCCTGTCTGGTACCCATTCCGATCCCTGTGCGCGGCAGCCTACCCGGGTTCCGTCCGCCAGCTCTGTTGACAATCGACGCAAGCGCGCTATCGTAAGGATGTAACGTTAAATCGAGCGAGCCCCGCTCGTCCGTGCAAAGGAGCACCGCCCATGACACCCGAACTCAACGGCATCCCCGTCTCTCGCCGCCAGGCACTAGCCGGCCTCGGGGCGGCCTCGCTCGCCGGAGCCCTGGCCGCCTGCGGCGGAGGCGCCAACGCCGGCAAGACCACGATCACCTACCTGTCCTGGGAGAATGAGGAGGTGGCTCGGCCGCTCATTGACGCCTTCGAGACCGCCAACCCGGATATCGCGATCGACTTCTCCTACTCGGCTCCCACCGCTGGCTACTTCCAGACGCTCCAGACCCGTATCGCGGGCAACCAGCAACCCACGGTTCACCGCATCAATCCGGAGACCAAGGAGAAACTCATCGGCGAGGGACTGGTGGCGGACTTGACCAGCGAGGACTTCATGGGTGCTATCGCAGACGCCAACCTGCGCGCCTATGAATCCGACGGCAAGATCTACGGCGCATCCTTCGGAGCCTGGGCGGCCGGCGTCGTCTACAACCGGGACCTGTTGAACCGGAACGGCGCCGACGGCGTCCCGCAGACCTGGGAGGAGTTCCTGGGACTGTGCAAACGACTCAAGACCGCGGGCGTGACCCCCTACCGGGAGAGCGTGCAGGACATCCCCTCAATGTTCCAAGCATTCCTCGGTGCCGGCTACCATCTGGCTGGAGACGAACTGGGGGAGAAGAAGATCTTCACCGGGCAATCCACCTTCTCCCGGGAATGGCCCGAGCCGATGAGGCAGTGGTACCGCCTCTATGAGGAGGAGATCGTTGGACCGGAGTCGGTCTCGCTGACAGGGACCCAGCTCAAAGAGGATTTCATGGCAGGCAACCTCGCCATGTTCGTGACCGGCCCCTGGGATCTGACCGATATCGCCGCCTCAGGGCTGGACTGGGGGATCTCACCGATGCCGGCCGCGCCGGGAGGGGAACCCTTCGCCACCGGTGCACCGGACCCGGGCTTCGCGATCGCCGCCGCAGCACAGGGGGAGGAGCTGGAAGCGGCCAGGAGGTTCATTGCCTTTCTGGCCTCGGGCGATGGGCTCGGGCTCGCCCACGAGCATATTGGCACCCTGGTGAACACCACCGACTACACCATAGAGGTCGTCCCGGAGTATCAGGCCCTGTATGACGACTACCTGAAGACCTCGAAGATCTACCTTCCTATGAACTATTGGGATCACGCCTCCGATGCGCTGCAACTCGAGGGGATCGCGCTGTGCCAGCAGCTGGTGCAAGGGCAGCTCACCGTGGAGCAGGTGGCCGCGGGGATGGACACCAAACTGGCCTCCTTGTGAGGTTCGAGAACCGAGTTATCCGCAGGAGCATCCATGTCCAGACTGAGTATTTCTGGCAGAGGTGGCGGTCCCTTCCGGCCGCGGGGGCGTCGGGCGGCGGAGAATCTGGCCGGTTCTGCCTTCCTGATGCCAATCATCGCCGTCTTCATCATCCTGTTCGCCGTGCCGCTGGCGCAGACCTTCTACTTTAGCCTTACCAATTTCTCCGGCTACTCAACCGATGTGGAGTTCGTGGGACTGAAGAACTATGCGACCGTCTTCTCCGACCCCTCGCTGCTGCAGGGACTGATATTCACCATCATGTTTGCTCTGGCCACCACCGTGCTGATCACTGTAGTGGCTATTCCGCTGGCTGTGGTGCTCAACAAGCGGTTCCTCGGTCGAAATCTGGTGCGCTCGCTGTTTTTCTTCCTGTCGGTGCCCTCCATGGCCATACTCGGCTTGGTATGGCAGTACATTCTTTCCCCTCTGGACAACGGCGTGGTCAACTCCCTGCTGCACTCCCTGTTCGGTGCGGAGGCAGTGGCCTGGCTCGCACAGTCGACGTCGGCTCGTGTATGCGTCATCCTGGTGGCGGTATGGGCCGGAGTAGGCTGGCACGCCACGCTCTACCTTGCCTATCTGCAGGCTATCCCGGCCGACCTGTACGAACAGGCCGAGCTCGACGGCGCCGGGCAGCTCCAACAGTTCCGCCACATCACCCTGCCCCAGCTGGCACCCGGCATTGTGGTCTCCACCTTCCTGCTCATGTCTGGAGGGCTGAAGGTCTACGACCTGCCCTTCACCCTGACCAAGGGCGGGCCGGGATTCGCCACCAACACGCTCACTCAGTCGATCATCGTGCAGGGCATCGCGCAGGGGCGGGCCGATGTCGGCTCAGCACTGGCCGTCATCTTCACTGCCGCGGTGGCGCTGATCGTCCTGGCGCAACTCGTGGTTTCCAATCGGATAGAGAGGAGCCTGTCATGAACCCCGCCGCCCGCCGTCGCCTGTGGTACTGGATTCGGAGCGCCACCATGATCATCTTCGCTCTGATCGCGGCTATCCCCCTGTACTACATCGTGGTCAACACTTTCAAGACCAGCCAGGACATGGCTGTCTCGCCGCTGGGACCGCCCAATGCCCCCACGCTGGCGAATTACTCCAAGGTCTTCGCTACCACGCCGGTGGCGCAGTCCTTCCTGAACACCGTCTATGTCACCGTCCTGGGCGTAGCCGGTCAGGTACTCATAGGATCGCTGGCCGCCTACGGCATAGTCATGCGCAAGAGCCGGTTCACCGCGATGGTAGGACTCGTGCTCATGATCGCCTTCGTGATCCCAGCCCAGGCTACGCTCATCCCCCTGTACCGCCTGGAGGCCCGGGCAGGACTGGTCAACACCCTCAACGGGCTGGTCCTTATGTATCTGGCCGGCGCTGTCTTCTGCTACTTCCTGATCGTCGGCTATATGCGCAAGCTGCCCTGGGAGATCATAGAGGCGGCGCGGCTGGACGGCGCGGGTCCTTTGGCGATCTATTGGCGGATCGTGCTGCCACTCATCCGGCCGATTCTGGCAACGGTAATCGTCTTCCAGACCATGAGCACCTGGAACGACTTTATGACGCCTAATGTCTTCATTTCCTCCACGGCGAAGCGCACGGTGGTACTGCAGGTCTATAACGCGGTCGGGCAGTTCGCCACCGACTGGCCGTCCTTCATGACCATGACGGTGATCGCTCTGGTACCGGTGTTTGTGTTCTTCATCTTCTGCCAGCGTTGGATCGTCTCGGGCCTGGCGGCCGGCAGCGTCAAGGGATGAGGTCTCGATGCGCCGTGGCGTCCGGTCCGGAGGTCGCCCAGGCGGTCGCCGCGACGGTGCAGCCGTGGGCGGGCAGGTCGATCTCCCACCAGCCGTCGAGGGCTCCGATGCGCTCGCCGGTCCACAAATCGGTGAGGTGGTCGGTTGCGTTTCCAAGGCCCAGATCGGCCATATGCAGGCGGTGGGTGCGGGGCTTATCACCGAGATTGAAGACGGCGCGGACTTCCTGCGGCGGCCCCGGATGGCTGCGTGGAGGGCGCAGCGTGGAGCGCCAGACCACGAGGTCGCCGTCGCGGATGATCTCGCGGCAGTCGGTGCCCCGCTCACCCAGGGCGAGCACGGCGTCATTGCGCAGTAGGGCGATAGTCTCCGGGCAGGAGGCGGGCAGGTGGCCGCCCATCATCAGCGGCGAGCGCGCCATGCTCCACAGCGTCAGCATGGTGCGCTGCTCATCAAGGCTCAGGCGCGAGTCCCGTGCGCTACCCACATGTGCGCGCAAGCCCAGCCGTCCCAGCGGCAGCATGTCCAGGTCCCCGACGCCGTCGTCACTCTGGATCGCGGCCCAGCGTGCGGCGCGTTGGAACTGCTCGGCCACTGCCTCCCAGTCGTCCCACAGGTCGTCTGAGACCCGCCACATCTGGGCGTGCTCGCGTAGGAAGTGGGCGTGCTCGAGCGACAGCTCGCGCCCCGGGGACAAACTGAGCGTAATGTCGCGGCCGGAGTGCTTAATCGCACGGTAGATCATGGTGATGTCGGGGCGGCGGATGGGCGGATAGAGCACGTCGTCGACCTTGACGAAGTCCACACCCCAGTCGGCCAGGAGGGCCAGCAGCGAGTCGTACCAGGCCTGGGAACCGGGATGATCCGGCTGCACGCCCTCATCGTCCGGGTTCCACGGGCAGCGGTCGGCTGGTGATGCTGTGATGTCCCGGGCGGTGTATGAGGTGCCGAGGATCGGGGTGTTCGCGGCCACGGCTCGGCGGGGGATGCCCCGCATGAGGTGTACGCCGAAACGCAGACCCAGGGCGTGTATCGCCTGCGCCAGAGGCCCGAACCCGGCTCCGCCCGCCGCCGAGGGGAAGCGGTTCTCGGCGGGCAAGGGACGACCGTAGGCGTCGATCACCGCGGCAGAGCGGGCGTTGTAGTCCGCGGTGCCGGGGCTCGGCTCATACCACTGGATATCCACCACGACGGTGTCCCAACCGTGGGTCAGCAGGTGCTCGTGGATGAATTGGGCATTGGCCAGAATCTCGGCCTCGGTCACCGAGCCGCCGAAACAGTCCCACGAGTTCCAGCCACGCGGCGGGAAGGTGATGGATGGGGAAACTGGCGGTGTCATCACTGACTCCTAGGTGCGAGATGTAGTCCGTATCATGAAGCGATGATGAATCGTTGTCAAGGGTGTTGGTGAGTTCGGCGTGGAGACCGCCGTCATGTGTGGCATTGGCTGCCGCAGGCGCTGTACCCCGATACCGTGTGATCTGCGGTGTTGGAGCCGCCCCGGGAGCGAGACGAAGGAGGGGGAGGAGTCGATGGCTGCCACTATGCGCCAGGTAGCGGAACTGGCGGGTGTCTCGCTCAAGTCCGTCTCCCGGGTGGTCAACGGTGAGCCGAATGTGAGCGACGAGCTAAGGCACAAGGTGACGGCGGCCATCGATCAGCTCGGCTGGCAGCCCAACGTGCTGGCGCGAACGCTGCGTACCGGCCGCACCGAGACCGTGGCCGTCGTCGTTCCTGATTTGCGTTCCGGGTGGGTCGCCGCGCTGGCGCAGGCATTGGTGATCGAGGCGGACCGGCGCGGGCTGCGCACCGCCATCGAACCATGTGGTCGCGATGGCAATCGAGTCGTCCAAGTACTGACCGAGCAGTCGACGTCATTCGACGGCGCGATTGTGGTGGGAGGAATCCATGGTGCAGATGTTTCCTTTGCGGGACGATCGCCTCTGCCGGTCTGCCGGATCGGGACCATAGGGGCCAGCGGCACTGCGACGGTCGGCGGGGGCGTCGGGTTGGATTTGGGCCAGGCGGCCGACGTCGTCGGCCGGCATCTGCGGGCGCTGAGACTTCAGGCACCGGTGGTCGTCGGACCTCACCCGGACCAGCCAGGCGCCTTCGCTCATGCCCTGCGGCAGGCGCTGGATGCGACGGCGGTGCTGGAGACAGGGGCCGTGCCCAGCCGCGCGGAAGGATTCCGGCTGGCCGCACAACTGGTGGAAGAGCTCGACCGCCATGACGTCGTCGTATGCGCCGACGACGAGCTCGCCCTGGGCGTACTTGCGGGGCTGAGGCGCCGAGGAGTGCGGGTGCCGCAGCAGATTGCGTTGTGCGGGTGCGGCGCTGTCGAGGACGGACGGTTCTCCTCGCCGTCGCTGACCACGCTCAGCTTTCCCACCGGTGAGATCGCGAGGATTGCGCTAGACGACCTGCAGCGGAACTGGGAGCCCGGTTCTCACAGGAGTGTGCTTACGCCGGTCGGGGCCACGCTGGTGCGGCGAGAGTCCACTCTCGGGTTCGCCCCCGCCGTGCCCGGGCCTTCCGGGCCGATCCCGCCGCGCCCAGGAGGGCCGCGCTGATGAGAGGACGGGTCAGGCTCCGTGACGTGGCACAGGCGGCCGGTGTTTCGGTGGCCACGGCGTCCGCGGCGCTGTCGGAGCGTGGTGGGGGAACGACGCGACTTTCCCCACAGACCCGGCAACGGGTCAGGCAGGCGGCACGTACCCTCGGATACGTGCCCTCCGAGGCCGCTAGGGGATTGGTCACCGGTGTATCTGGGCGGATCGCAATCGTGGTTCCCAACCTCTATCAGCCCTACTTCTCTCGTCTTGCGGAGACGCTTATCAACGAGCTCGCCCAGCGTGAATTGCGCTCGACGATCCGACTGACCGAGGATGTGCCCGCGCGTGAACGCGACGCCGTCATGGGAGTCTCCATGGGGGATGTGGACGGCGTGCTCATTTGTCCGCACCACCTGGATGACGCAATGTTGGGCGGCAGTCTCCCGCCCTTGCCGGTGGTGCAAATCGGTTCGACACCGACGGCGGGCGTTGCTGGAGTGACCATGGACGAGTTCGGCGGCGCCCTCGCTGCGGCCCGGCACCTGGTCGCCGTGGGCCGTAGCCGCATCGCCTACATGGCCCAGATGGATGGCGATGGCGGGCCGCGTCTGAAGGCCTACCGCTTCGCCCTAAAAGAGGCGGGTTTCCAGATCGATCCGGCCCTGATCGTGCGGGGCGAGGACTGGGACCGCAGGGACACCGGTCTGGAGTCGACCATCGGCCTGTTGCGCTCGGGCATCCGCTTCGACGCGCTGATGTGCATTAATGATGCCGTTGCCATCGGTGCCCTGCGTGCCCTGCAGGCGGCCGGAGTCTCGGTTCCCCGGGATGTCGCAGTGACCGGCTTCGACAACACCGTCGAGGGTGAGTTCACCGTTCCTTCACTCACCACCGTTGATCCGGGAACCGAGACCATGGCCCGTGCGGCGGTGGAGTGCCTGGTGGCGCAGCTACGGGGTGAGGCGCCTGAGGTGCCCGCCGAGGCACCGACCAGCTTGATAGTGCGCGGCTCCAGTCGCTGAGGGTTATCGGTGCTTTGGGCTTGAGGGCGTGGGTGTGGTCACGGTTTGCTACCGGCCTCGTACTTGGACCGTGTAACTGCGGTTGGACCGTCTGAGAGTGCGTTTCAGGTGGTCCAACGGCAGCCAGGTGGTCCAGTTGGCATGCCCTGCCCGTGTCGACCTTGTTCTCACGCCCCGCAGGTTCACCCGCGGATGCCAAGCACCGGCCCGGGGTTAGCCTCTCGGGCCATGATCGGCCCGACTTTGCCGCACCACGCCAACAAAACCATGATCTTGAGCACCACGTTCACGCCGATAGTTCCGCTCCTCAGACTAACGTGACGCCACGTCGCCACTAAGGTGTGACTCGAATCACTTGATGATGGTTGACAACGTTTAATCAAGCGGTCATGATGGACATGTCACAACAGCAAGAGGAGTTGACAATGGCGCCACTCGATTTGCGACAGACCGGCTCATCGGCCTGCCGGTGTGCTCCGGCCACTCCGGGAGTGCACGGCTGGGGCGTCGGCCGTTCCCCGCTCGGCATCGACGCGGTCCGCATCTGTCCGGAAAGCCCGCTGGGCCGCTGGCAGGAGCGCAACGCCTCCCGCACTATTCCCCATTGCATTGAGCAACTGGATACCTCCGGCGTCATGGACAACTTCCGGCGCGTGGTGGGGGAGTCCGGCGCGACCCACCGGGGTTTTGTCTTTGCCGATTCGGATCTGTACAAGGTGATCGAGGCGGTCGCCTGGGAGAAGGTCCGCTCCGGCACCAGCCGCTTTGACTCTTGGCTCGACGAGGCCATTGCGCTGATCGCCCGCGTGCAGGAGCCGACCGGCTACCTGCATACCTGGATTCAGGGCGTGGCCCCCTCCAGGCGTTTCGCCGACTTGGGTCGCAATCATGAGATGTACGTGCTCGGGCACCTGATCCAGGCGGCCGTAGCCCTGGACCGGGCGACGGGCCGGGGTGACTTGCTGCAGATAGCGATTCGTTTCGCCGCTCTGGTGGATAGGCGGTTCGGACCGGGCCGTGGGGACGGCATCCCGGGTCACCCCGAGATCGAGACCGCACTCATCGAGCTTTACCGCCACACAGGCGAGGCCCGTTGGCTGCACCTGGCCGAGCACCTCATCGATCAACGCGGCCGTGACATACTTCCCGATGAGGGCTTCGGGCACCGCTACTACCAGGACCACTCGCCCGTGCGTGAAGCCGTCGATCCCGCCGGCCATGCCGTTCGCCAGCTCTACCTGAACGCCGGCGTCACCGACCTGTACCTGGAGACCGGCGAGGCGGCGCTGCGCGAGGTGATGTGCGCGCAGTGGGACCGTGTTCATGAGCGCAAGATGTATCTTTCCGGCGCCTTCGGCTCCCGCCATCGCGACGAATCCTTCGGAAACGACTACGAGTTGCCCTCCGACCGTGCCTACGCCGAGACCTGTGCCACCATCGCGGACCTGCACTGGACCTGGCGCATGCTGTTGGCCGGTGAGGATCGCCGCTATGCCGACGTCATGGAACGTGAACTTTTCAACGCCCTGCCGGCTGCGATCGATGAGAGCGGCACCCGCTTCTTCTACTCCAGCCCCATGCAGCGACGCCCCGACCGTTTTGCCGAGGAGAACGCCCCCGCCGAACGGCAGCCCTGGTACGCCTGCGCCTGCTGCCCGCCCAATCTCGCCCGGACCATCGCGCAAGCCGGCGCCTACGTAGCCACCGTCCGGCAGGTCCCGGACGGGCCTGCGCTGGAACTGCACCAACTGATCGCTTGCGAAATCGTCCTGCCTGATGCCCTCGGTGGCGGCACACTGACGGTGCGGACTCGCTATCCGGTGGACGGTGAGGTCTGTCTGGGTGTTGCGGGTGCGCCGTTGCCAGCCAGAGCGGTTGTACGGGTGCGCATCCCGGTCTGGGCGGATGGCGCCACGCTGTGTGTGGGAGGCAGGCAACGCCTGGTGTCCGAGGCTGAGCGTGCCCACGGCTACACCCAGATCCCTGCCGAAGAGGTCGACGGTGCTGTTGTGCGCCTCCCGCTCCATCCCCGTTGGACTGCCGCCAACCACCGCGTGGATGCTCTGCGCGGCGCCGTTGCCCTAGAACGAGGGCCGATCCTGTACTGCCTTGAGCAGACGGATCTGCCCGAGGGTGTCGCCGTCGACGACGTATTCTTACCTGCACTGCCCGCAGTCGCCGAGCTACCTCCGACGACCACCGGCCCGGCCCCCGTGCTGCGGGTAAGGCTGGATGTGCGCGATCCCGATGATCGGCTTTACCACCCCGCTTCATGGGCTGAGCCCGCCGTGCCCTTACGAAATGTGGAGGCGGAGCTGGTGCCCTTCTCCGCCTGGGGCAACCGCGGCCCCGGCGCCATGCGCGTATGGATTCCGACAACCTGACCCTACCGAGTTCCACGCCCTTCTGCATTTGTCCATTCCCCAACCCTCACTCAAAGGAGAGAACCATGAACACCTGTACACGTGTGCCTACATTCAGTCGGCGCACCATGCTGCGGAGCCTGGCGGCCTCCGCTGCCGTCGGTGCTGCAGGCGGCACGCTCGCCGCCTGCAGCGGAACCGGATCGAGTAGCTCCAACGAGCTTCGCATCCTCGTGCTTAAGCACCCTCTCACTAAGCCCATGGCGCAGATGGCGTGGGCGAAGCAGCTCGAGGACATCGCGGGCATGCCCATCACCTGGGAGGAGGTCTCCGCCGACTGGGACCAGAAGAAATCCACAATGCTCGCCGCGGGGGACGTTCCCGATCTGATCGTCGGCACCGGGGCCATTTCGGACTCCGACCTGGCCACCTACGGCACGCTCTTCGAGGATCTCTCCGACGATCTCGACGCCATTTCCAACGTCAAGGAAATGCTGACGACCAAGCCGGAACTCACCGCTCTGGCCACCCAGAGCGGTGGTGCGATCTACGCCGTCCCCGGGTATAAGCGCTTTTGGCCGCCTACCGTCCAGCATCAGTACATCAACCGCCAGTGGCTGGATGCGCTGGGTCTGGAAATGCCCACCACCTGGGACGAGCTGTACGACGTACTTGTCGCCTTCAAGGAGGGCGATCCGACCGGAACCGGGGCGAAGGTGATCCCCATGGACTGGAGCCCGGTGGGCACCACGGGCTTCGGCTACTTCCAATCCATACTGTTGCTCGGGTCAACCGGCCTGCCGCTGTCCTCAGGAGGCGGCCAGGGTTACTTCCTCCAGGACGGTAAGGTCTCCAACTTCCTCATCGACGAGCGCTACCGCGACGTTATGGTCTTCCTATCCAAATGCTATGCAGCGGGGCTAATCTCCACAGAGGTCTTGACTCAGGACTACTCGGCCTACCAGTCTGCCGCTCGCGGGCCGGGGGATGGCGTCGCCACGGTGGGGTTCACCTGGGGCTGGACCCGCTCGGACCGTTTCGGTCCCGAGATCTACGAGCAGTACGAGGCCATGCCCGTACTCGCACAGAAGGCCGGACAGGCAGCTACCGTGTCTTGGAGCTACGACGGGCTTGGCGAGAACTTCCCCGCCAACCAAATCGTGGTCTCGGCCTCCACCCCAAACAAGGAAGCCGCGCTGAAGGTCCTCAACGCCTTCTACGACCGGGAGATGAGCCTGCAAGTGCTCTTCGGAGACATCGGTCCAAACATTGAGAAAGTCGATGAGAACACCTATAAGGTGCTGCCGGCCGAGGATGGGACTGACCCCTCGACCTGGAAATGGACCTCCACGCTGGCGGACAACGGCCCCATGTGGATCCGTGATGACATCACCGTGGAACTGCCCACAGACCTGCAGGAGGCTATCGACGAGACCGTCCCCTTGCAGCCCGCCATCGACAATATGGATCTGGACAAGGACGTATACCCCACCCAGTTCATCAAGATGACCGCGGAGGACATCAGTGCCATGGCGCTGGTCAACACCACCATGCTCAACACCACGCAGACCAAGTTCGCCGATTGGATCACCAACGGCGGGGTCGAGGAGCAGTGGGACGACTACCTCGCCACCGTCAAGGCCTCGGGCATCGAGGACAACATCGCCAAGATGCAGCAGTATTACGACGACTACATGACTTCGAAGCAATGAGCACCACAGTGGTAAAGCCTTCCGGTGCCTCGGCGGTACGTTCCGGGCATGGCCCGGCCAGACACCTCAAGCGATATTGGCAGCTGTGGGTCATGGTGCTGCCGGCCACCGCCTTCGTACTGGTCTTCGCCTACGTTCCTATGTACGGCATTCAGCTGGCCTTTCGGGAGTTCGACTTCGCCGCGGGTTTGACCGGCGGCAAGTTCGTGGGGTTGAAATACTTCCAACAGTTCTTCGAATCCCCGATGTTCGCCACCCTGATGCGCAACACCGTGTTGATCTCGATAAGCACGCTTGTGCTGGGATTCATTGCGCCGATCATTCTCGCGCTGCTGATCAACCAGCTCATGCGCTCACGCATCAAACGCTGGGTCCAGACCATCACCTACCTGCCACACTTCATCTCCGTGGTAGTGATCGTGGGCATGCTGCAGGTGTTCTTGTCGCCCAGTGACGGCCTGTTGACACGGCTGTTGGCGTTCGTCGGCATCTCGGGCACTAACTTTCTGGGAGACACGGGCAGCTTCGTCCCGGTCTATGTCCTATCTGACATCTGGCAGCACGCCGGATGGAATTCGATTATCTATCTGGCGGCGCTTGCTGGGGTCAACACCCAGCTGTATGAGGCCGCCCGAATCGACGGCGCCAACCGGTGGCAACTCATACGCCACGTGGATATACCGGCTCTCGTGCCCACGATGATCATCCTGCTCATTCTCAACATGGGCAACGTACTCAACACTGGCTTCGAAAAGGTATTCCTGATGCAGAACACCCTGAACCTGCCGATCTCCGAGGTGATCGCGACCTACACCTACAAGATCGGTATTCTCAGCAGCCAATTCAGCTACTCAACTGCCATCGGCCTGTTTAACACGCTCATCAACTTCACCTTCCTCGTGCTTGCCAACCGCATCGCGAAACGGGTGTCGGATACGAGCTTGTGGTGATGAAGGGGGAGACATGACCACCACATTGCTGGCATCGGGCCGATCCCGCACGCGGCGGCCTGACTCTCGGCGTCGGCGCTCGTCGTCGGGAGAGAGGCTATTCGAGCTCGGCGTGCTACTGGCATGCGCGCTTGTAGTGTTCGCGACCCTGTATCCGATCTACTTCGTCCTGATCGCGTCCATCAGCGACTCGGGCGCTGTGGCAACCGGACAAGTCATCATGTTTCCCAAACGGCTGAGCGTGTTCGGGTACGAGCAGATCCTCGGCGACGCGCGCATCTGGACCGGGTACCGTAACACGATTGTGTATACAGCGGTGGGCACGGTCTTGAACCTGGCGGTCACACTGCCTGCGGCCTTCGCTCTGTCCCGCAAGGAGTTCCGACCGCGGCGCCCGCTCATGCTGTTCTTCGCCTTCACCATGTTCTTCAGCGGCGGGCTCATTCCGACGTATCTGCTCTACAAGGACCTTGGGTTGCTGGACAACTGGCTGGTATTCATCCTGCCTTCGGCGGTCAACGTCTACAATCTGATCATTGCCCGTTCCTTCTTCGAAAACTCCCTCCCCGAGGAGCTCTACGAGGCAGCGACGCTTGACGGCGCGGATTACTTCAGGTTCTTCGCCACCGTGGCGCTGCCGTTGTCGAAGGCAATCATCTCGGTGATCGGACTGTACTACCTGGTGCAGCACTGGAATGACTTCTTCACCGGCCTCATCTTCGTCCGCGACTATGCCAAGCAGCCGCTGCAGATCGTCCTGCGAGACATCCTGCTGTCCAACCAGGCCTTCTCTGGCGGGGCTGGCGGTGGTGGCGGGTCGGGAGGTGCTTACGCGCAGCGATACGCCGACCAGATCAAGTATGGAGTGATCGTGGTGTCCACCCTGCCCGTTATCGTCGTATACCCCTTCCTGCAGAAGTACTTTGAGAAGGGTGTTCTGATCGGAGCGGTGAAGGGATGAGTCGCCAGTGCGCCTCACGGGCGAGCCTCATGCCCACCCTTGTGGGGTGGCATATGCGCACTGGCGAGATGGCAGGACGCTTATTCGTCCTACATCTGGTCTGGCTGCTGGGCGTGGTCGCCGGCGGGGTAATTCTCGGCGCGGCACCGGCAACCATGGCGCTTAATGCCGCAATTCGCCGGGACTTGCTCAATCAGGTCTTGGCGGCGCGCAATTTGGTCGTCGCCGAGCGGCCCGGCCTGTGGCAGGAGTTCTGGCGGGTATGGCGGCAAGAGTTCTGGCGCGCGCAAGCGATCGGGGGCGTGGTGCTCGTAGGCTGGGCCGTGCTTGCCCTGGACCGTTTGGTTTTGCGCGGTGGCGTTGGCGGGGTCACGCCTTGGCTTTCCGGGCTCGTGGTGGTGCTCAGCCTGCTTTGGGCGGCGGCGACTTTCATTGTCTGGCCGGTGGCGGTTCACTTCGACGAGGCCCTACCGCGGGTGGCCAAGCTGGTGGTGGTGTTGGCGCTGTCGCGTCCGGCGCAATTGTTTACGGTGCTGGTCGTTGCGGCGGGATGGCTGTGGTTATGGCGTGCATGCCCCGGACTGATCCCCGTCTTTGGCGTGGCACTGCCCACCTGGTGCGTCTCTTGGTTGTACTGGCACTCCGGAGTCCTCCCGCTGCCCGAGTCGGCGGTGCCGATCGAAGCCCCCGACGATGTTGACATTGACGCCGCCATTCGGGCGCAGGCGGAGCGTTGACGTATCTGGAGGCCATGCTCGTCACGTGATGCGCTCCAGAAGTAGGAGTCCAGCATCGGCGCCGGGCGTAAGGCATGCAGTCAGGCTGCGATACTCATCGTTCCCTTTGACGACGGCGCAACTGAGGGTCGAGGTGTCGTTGACGATATGGGCGGCGCCCGCACTTTCCGCGATCCCACTTATAAGGTTTACGCGGCGCGGCGACGGGGAGGTAAACTCCAGATCGAGCCAGGTACCTTCGACTTCGGCGGCATGGAGCGCATAGACCGCATCGTGCTCACCGTGCGGCCCGACCTTCGACTCGTGGTACTCCTTCAGGACGACAGAATCAGGTACTGTCACTCCCCAATTACTTTCGAGTGCTTTTATCTGCCAAGTCAAATTGTTGTCCTCCGCCTCATCGGAAGCCAGCGCGCCCACAAGAGGTTCTCCGATTAGAGTGATAACCAATGACATGGCGCCCACTGCTAATGTGGGCGCGATGATGATAACCGCGATCAGCATGAATGTGTGCTTAGTCGTCAGCTTATGTGCAGGCGATAACTTCCTGATCATATGGTTATTCTAACGTTGAACGGGTAAATGGCGCGCGTCTGCTGGGCGGCTCGCATCACCTGGATGACTTGCTGTTTGTAGGCCAACGTAGTCGTTGGTGCTGAAGTCATACATATCTCTAGTGCTGATTCTCTTGCCGACCCGCCCCCAGGAGAAGCGATGGATTGAATAATAAAGATCGTAGTCAACCGTTTCACCGGTTTTTTCAAATGCGGCGCTGCCTCGCTTCGCCTTGGATGATCGCAGTCTTTTAATGAGTTGCGTCTGTGCTGCGATTCCTCCGTTTTTCGGTATGCGTGTGGTTCCTCCTCGCTTCAGGTTTAGTCCGTGAAGAGCCAATTCTGCCGACAGTTTGTATCCGGCTGATAGGAAACTCGCCCCGATTCCGGCCACTGCCACGCGAAGGGCCCTTCTCGTTCTGGCGGAACTGGTCGCGTCGGGGACGTCCAGTCGAGAGGTGGCTTGTGCGGCGCCTTCCTCATACTCCGTTGCGGCGCTCTCGTACCCGTTACTTCTAAGCACTCCTTCGATGGACTGTCCCTTCGATGTGAGGTCGTCGTTGATCTCGGCGAGCAGGCCGGGAATGTCTGGAGTTGGTTGTGTCTCAGTGGGCGGAATGCGGGGTGACGCTGAAGCGGATGCAGGGGCAGGTAACAGGGTGACGCTCCCCGCAATCGTGGTGAATAGAGTTATTGCTGAGCGTCGTTGCATCATGGTGATCTCCGATCCTGCGCCCAACTTGGTGAGTCAACCCTAGCCATTGTGTCGCCACTGACATGTACTTCTTTTGATTGAGGTAGCGGTCGTCGGTGCGGCGTAGATCGTTGTCGTGGGTTCGCTCTTGCGGGCCTTGCGTGCAGGTTTGATGCGTGATAGGGGCGTTCGGACTGGTTGCGCGGAGCTGCGCCCATACCAGGATCTGTCGAGACTCGCTTGCGGCTCACCGAACCTTGTGTTTGGGGCGTAGTTCGGCGGAGGTTTGCTCGATTCATGCGAGCCGAGGGAGTGGAATGGGTGGCCGGGGTGACGGGGGTGCCATAGGGGAGGCCGGTTGGATGACGTCGATCGGGCAGGGGTTGACGGTGTCGATGTGAGCGTTCACAATCAGGGTTGCGGCAACGGTGCCCAGCGGCGCCGTCGCCCAGATCTCCGATCCACCATACGAAACAACTGGGAGAAGAAACATGACTGAGCGGATTGTGCTGGCTGATTTGGATGATGGTGTGCGTGGGGCGGTCGCCGAAGCGCGTGAGCGGGTGGCGCGGCTGCATGGGGAGTTGATTCGGTGGGGGCTGGTGGTGTGGACGGCTGGGAATGTGTCTGAGCGTGTGGTGGTGACTCGGCCGGATGGGAGTGCGGAGCGGACGGACTTGTTCGTGATCAAACCGTCTGGAGTGGCCTACGAGGAGCTGACGGCGGACAACATGGTGGTGTGCACCCTGAACGGGGACAAGATCGAGGATGGTACGCCGGAGGACTTGGTGCCGTCGTCGGATACGGCGGCGCATGCGTATGTGTATCGGCATATGGATGGCGTGGGCGGGGTGGTGCACACCCACTCCACCTACGCCACTGCATGGGCGGCGCGGCGGGAGCCGATTCCGTGTGTGCTGACGATGATGGCGGACGAGTTCGGCGGGGAGATTCCGGTGGGGCCATTCGCTCTGATCGGGGATGACTCGATTGGCCGGGGGATTGTGGAGACGCTGTCGGGCTCGCGCTCGCCCGCGGTGTTGATGGCGAATCACGGCCCGTTCACAATCGGAGCCGATGCCAGGGCGGCGGTGAAGGCCGCGGCCATGTGCGAGGAGGTGGCGCGTACGGTGCACATCGCGCGTCAGGGGGGTGAGATGGTTCCGATTGAGCAGGACCTGATCGACCGCCTCAACGACCGCTACCAGAACGTCTACGGCCAACACTGACCAACCCGTCCGCCCCGAGCCGGTGCCCCGCCCGAGCCGCCGCCCGGCACGGCGGGGCCGCCACGGAACGCTTTTCAACCTACTGTCCATCAACGCAATTCAAAGGATAAGACTCATGACTGCTCTACCCGACCCCTTCGACGGCAAGGAGATCTGGTTTCTGACCGGAAGCCAGGACCTGTACGGCGAGGAGGCCCTCGTCCAGGTCGCCGACCAGTCTCGGCAGGTAGCCACCTGGCTGGAGGCCGCCGACGCCATCCCGGTGCGGATCGTCTGGAAGCCGGTCCTGAAGGACCGCGAGGCCATCCGCGCCGCCATGCTCGCCGCCAATGCGGACGATGCCTGCATCGGGGTGATCGCCTGGATGCACACCTTCTCCCCGGCCAAGATGTGGATCGCCGGCATCGACGCCCTGGCCAAGCCACTCCTGCAACTGCACACCCAGTACTCGCAGTCCCTGCCCTGGTCCACCATCGACATGGACTACATGAACCTCAACCAGGCCGCCCACGGCGACCGCGAGTTCGGCTACATCCTCACCCGCCTGAGCCAGCCCCGCAAGGTCGTGGTCGGACATGCCACCCAGGCGAACACCCAGGCCAAGATCGGCACCTGGGCGCGCGCTGCCGCCGGCTGGGACGCCCTGCACCACACGCGCCTGGTCCGCTTCGGCGACAATATGCGGGGCGTCGCCGTCACCGAGGGCGACAAGACCGAGGCCGAGCTGCGCCTGGGCGCCAGCGTGAACACTTGGGGCGTCAATGACCTGGTCGAGGTCGTCGACGCCGTCACCGAGGCCGAGATCGACGCCCTCGTTGAGGAGTACCTGGAGGCTTACGACGTCGTCGAGGAACTGCGCCCCGGCGGCGAGTGCCACGACTCTCTGCGCTACGGCGCCCGCATCGAGGCCGGTATGCGCCGCTTCCTTCAGGAGCGCGGAGCCACAGCCTTCACCACCAACTTCGAGGACCTCGGCGGACTGCGCCAGCTACCCGGACTGGCCGTCCAGCGACTCATGGCCGATGGCTACGGCTTCGGTGCAGAGGGAGACTGGAAGACCGCCCTGCTCGTGCGCGCCGCCAAGGTTATGGGTTACGGCCTGAGCGGCGGTGCCTCCTTGATGGAGGACTACTGCTACGAGATGACGCCCGGCAAGGAGAAGATCCTCGGCGCTCACATGCTGGAGATTTGTCCCTCACTGACCATCTCCAAGCCGCGCCTGGAAATCCACCCGTTGGGCATCGGGAACCGGGAGGACCCCGTTCGCCTGGTCTTCGACGCCGACACCGGCGCCGGCCTGGTGGTCGCCATGTCCGACATGCGCGAGCGCTTCCGCCTGACCGCCAATGTCGTCAACATCGTCGGCCCCGACGAGCCCCTGCCTAAGCTGCCCGTCGCTCGCGCCGTATGGGAGCCGGCCCCCGACTTCTATACCTCCACCGAATGCTGGATGCAGGCCGGAGCCGCCCACCACACGGTGATGACCACGGCCACCACCCTGGAGATGTGGCAGGACCTGGCCGAGATCGCCCGCATGGAACTGGCCGTCATCGACTCCTCCACCACCACCCGCGACTTCGTGCAGGAGCTGCGCAACGCCCAGGTTTATTACCGCCTGACTCAGGGCTGAGACGCCTCACCCAGGGGTGGGCCCCGCCCCGGCGCCGTCGACCGTGGAACCACGCACCGACAGCGTCGGGGCGGTCGTAACCAGGCGTGGCTCCGGCCTGGTTGGCGTGTCCTGAGTCTCGACGCCGGATGCTGCGGCCCCGAGGTCGAGTAGTGCCAGCGCCCCCTTGGCTGCGGCCGGCAGATTCAAATCCACGCTGGTGAGCGTGGGAGTTGCGAAAGCGGCGGCGTCGGTGTTCCCCCTGCCGATCACCGCCACATCCAACGGCACGCGCACGGCCCGCCGCCGCAGTGCGCTGACGGCGCCGGCGGCAAGCGCATCATTGTGGCAGACGACGGCGTCCACGGGAGCGCCCGCATGTGCCAACCGGGACACCGCCTCAATTCCACCCAGCATGTCATCGGGAGCGGCGACACGGATCACCGACTCGGAATCGATGCTCAGCCCCGCCTCCCGCAGGACCCGCACACAGGTGGACGTCCAACGATCCGCTTCGTCGCAGACCCCCACCACCGCGGGACGGAGCCGGCCCAGTGACCGCAGGTGAGCCGCGACGAGTGCCGCCTGGTCCCGCGGGGGACAACTGACCCGCGGCAGGCCGGCGGGGCCGTCGTCGGCGACCAGCACCAGGGGCGCGCCGGCCGTCGCCACCTCGGCATCCCGCCACGACGCCGGATCCAGCCCTCGCGGCACCAGCACGGCTGCATCAGAGCGACGCCCCCACGAACCGGCCAGAATCTCCCGCTCACGTGCCGGCTCGCCCCGTGTCAGCTCCAGAATCACCGATGTGCTGGCCGCTGCGCGCATCAACTCCTGCGCCAATGCGGCGTACAGTGGCTGCTGGAGGGTGGGGATCGCCAAGGTGATGCTCCCGCGCCGACCGGAGCGCAGAGCCGATGCGCTTGTATTGATCCGGTAGCCGAGCGCCTGGACCGCTTCAAGAACCCGGCGACGCGTCTGCGGGGAGGCCCCCGGCGCCCCTCGCAGCACATTGGAAACGGTTTTGGTGGAAACGCCCGCACGTCGGGCGACATCACTCATGGTCACGCGCGCGGCCACGGCGTGTCACCTCCGACGCTGGACTCGCGGGCCAATAGCACCACGTCCTCAATGACTGTGCGGACGGGGGCCTGCGGGGAGGCGATGCGCTGACGCAGCAGTGAGACAGCGTCGGCGGCGTAGGCGCCCAGGTTCGGGGAGACGGTCGTCAAAGATGGGGAGGCATAGCGCGAGAGTTCAAGATTATCGATACCGGTCACGGCGACATCCTCGGGAACGCGTATCCCGGCCGCCGCGAGTTCGTGGAGCGTGCCGAGCGCCAGTGCGTCGTTGAAGGCGATTATGGCGTCGAAGTCGGCACCGCGCTCCAACAGACTGCGCACGGCGGCGGCGCCGTCGACGGGGCGCCATTCAGAGGAGACCACCGTCAGGCGCTCGTCCAGTGTCAGCCGATGTCTCACCATCGCCATGCGCAGGGCGGCGGTACGGGTCAGGGCCGCCGCGTGCGTCCACCGGCCCGGTGCGCTCACGCCCAGGGCGGCTATGCGTGTGCGTCCCAGAGCTCGCAGATGGGAGACGACCAGGTCGATGCCGCCTTCGTTGTCCATGGCCACCCGGTCCACCGCCTCATGTCGGCTCTCGCCCAGCAGTACCAGCGCATGCCGGGAGGCGAATGCGGTGACCTGCTCCGGCTCCATTCCTTGCCAGTACATGATCGTGCCGTCCAGATCGGGGTGCTCGGCAAGGAAATCCGCCTCGCCCTGGCCTCTTTCGCCGGTTACCCCTAGTACCACCGCCAGATTGTGGCGGCGCGCCTCGGCGGCGATGCGGTCGGCGATCTCGGCGAAGAAAGGCTGGGCCAATTCCGGCACCGCCAAACCGATCGTGTTCGAATGGCCGGTCCGCAGTGAGCGGGCGGAGGCGTTGGGGGAGTAGCCGGTGCGGGCCACGGCCGCCAGCACGCGCTCGCGGGTGGCGGGGGAGACCCCCGGCTCGGCGTTGACCACCCGCGAGACTGTCTTGGTAGATACGCCCGCAAGAGCTGCGACGTCGAACAGCGTGGCGGACATGTCCGGCAGCATACAGAACCCCGCCTCCGATCATGTTGCGGCACACATTCAACGATGTCAGGCTCGGCAACGGCTGCGATGTCGGTCTTGTGCTTCCGTGTGGCGGCTTAGTTTCGCGGAATTAGCTCAGTGTTAACGCGCCTTTTAGGGTTCACTGGCTGTTGACAACGTTGAAGCAGTGAGTCACCATGGCATGGACAGCACGACGTCGTGCCGCCGCCCCGCCGGATTCCGGCACGGCGCAGCCGACGCGAATCGACTCAAAGGAGAGAATCCCTTGACAGCGCGCATATCGGTCGACGCCGACCGCCCCATCGGTTGCATCTCGCCCCGCATGTACGGCTCCTTCGTGGAACACATGGGGCGCTGCGTGTACACCGGCATCTTCGAACCGGACCACCCCACCGCCGATGCCGACGGCCTGCGGCGGGATGTCATGGAACTGGTGCGCGAACTCGGAGTCACCACCGTTCGCTACCCCGGCGGCAACTTCGTGTCCAACTACCGCTGGGAGGACGGCGTCGGTCCCGTCCAGGACCGACCCCGGCGGCTGGAGTTGGCCTGGCACACCACCGAGCCCAACACCTTCGGAACCGACCAGTTCATGACCTGGTGCGACCAGGCCGGCATTGAGCCCATGCTGGCCATCAACCTCGGCACCCGCGGCGAGACCGAGGCCGTCAACCTGCTCGACTATGTCAACGGGCGGGCAGACACCCAGTACGCCAATATGCGCCGCACCAACGGGCGTGAGGAACCTTACGACGTGCGCATGTGGTGCCTGGGCAATGAGATGGATGGCCCCTGGCAGGTCGGTCACAAGAACGCCGAGGACTACGCCTACCTGGCCCTGTCCACCGCCCGCGCCATGCATATGGTGGACCAGGACCTAGAACTGGTGGCCTGCGGCTCCTCCGCCTGGGAGATGCCCACCTTCGGTGACTGGGAGCGCACCATACTCGAGCTGGCCTATGACGAGGTTGACTACATCAGCCTCCACCGCTACATCGACCCCGACGCCCAGGACCGGGCCAGCTTCCTGGCCGCCGGGGTGGACCTGGACCGCTACATTGAGGGGGTGGTCGCCACTGCGGACGCCGTCGGCGCCAAGAGGCGCTCCAACAAGAAGATCATGATCTCCTTTGACGAATGGAACGTGTGGCGCCTGGGGGCCTGGAACTCCATTGAGCACAATTTCGCCCCCGATGACTGGCCGGAGGCGGCCCCCCGCATTGAGGATATTTACACCGGCGCCGACGCCTTGGTGGTCGGTGGACTGCTCATTTCGCTGCTGCGTCACGCCGACCGCGTCAAGGCGGCCTCACTGGCACAGCTGGTCAACGTGATCGCCCCGATCATGACCGAGAAGGGCGGACGGGCCTGGCGGCAGACCACCTTCCACCCCTTCGCCATCGCCTCCCGGATCGCCCGCGGCCGAGCCTACGACGCCGTCGTCGCCAGCCCGACCACCAAAACCGAGCGCTACGGCGAGGTCGACGCCGTCGACGCCGTGGTCACCTGGGACGAGGAGGTCTCCGCCGGCTCGCTGCTGGCCCTGAACCGCTCGCTGACAGGCTCGGTCGACCTCACCGCCGCGCTGGGTTCCCTGGGCGTGAGCCGGGTCAAAGAGGCCCGGATCATCGCCCCGGACGACCTTGACGCCGTCAACACCGCCGACGATCCCGACCGCGTGTGCCCCGTGCCCCACGAGGTGACGCTGACCGACGGCGTGCTCGCCACCACGCTGCCGCCCGCCTCCTGGCTGGCTGTCGAGCTCGCCTGAGCCACTGCGGATCCTCGGCGGCGGCACGACCCGATCCGCCGCCGAGGCCGCACAAGTAAAACTCGTAGACACAACTGACAAGGAGGTCACGTTGAGTCAATTAATTGGTTTTTCAAAACCGCCTAGCAGGCGCCGTTTCCTGACAGCGGCGGTGGTCTCCGGTGCCGCACTGGCCGGTGCCGGCCTCCTGGGCGGCTGCGCACCCTCGGCCTCGGCCGGGGATCGCACCCGGGTGCAGCTGTGGCACCTGTTCACCGGTGGTGACGGCGGTGTCTTCCAAGCCATGATGGACACGGTCGGCAAGCAGAATCCGCAGCTTGAGATCGATCCGGTGGTGCTCACCTGGGGCGGTCCCTACTACACCAAACTCGCCATGTCCTCCGTGGGCGGGCGCTCCCCGGACCTGGCGGTTATGCACGCCACCCGGGTGATCGGCTACGCCCCCGGCGGGCTGCTGGATACCTGGGACTTGAACCGGCTGGCGGAGCATGGCATCACCCCGGAGATGTTCCCCGGGCTGCTGTGGGACAAATGTTTCGTGGATGGACGGCTGTACGCCATTCCGTTGGACTTCCACGCCTTCCTCCTGTTCTACAACACCGAACTGTGCCGGCAGGCGGGGCTGCTTGACGCCGACGGCACCCTGTCCGGACTGGAATCCCCGGAGGGATTCCTGGATGCGGGACGCCGCCTGGCCGAGGTCACCGGTGGACAGGGCATGTCCTTCGGATACACCGGCGACGGCGCCCAGGTCTCCCGCATGTTCTGGGGGCTGTACGCCCAGACCGGCGCCGAATGCACCCTTGTTCCGGACCAGGAGGTGCAGATCGACCGGGACGCCGCCATCGAAGTCACCTCTTTCATCAAGGACATGTTCGACGGCACCATCGCCGATCCGAATATGGACTACGGCGGTGCCATCGGCTCCTTCTCCACCGGACGCACCGGCATCACCTTCATGGGCAACTGGGAGTACCAGAGCTTCCTTGCCGCCGGTGTCCCCCTGGACGCGATGCCCATGCCCAATGTTTTCGGCACGCCCGCCACCTTCGGTGACTCCCATGTATTCGTTCTGCCGCACCAGACTAATGTGGACGAATCCCGGCGGGATGCCGCATATGAGGTGGTGGCCGGCATGCTCAACAACTCCCTGGACTGGGCCGCCGGCGGGCACATTCCCGCCAATACGGAAGTCACCGATTCGGCCGCTTTCGGAGAACTCGTGCCCCAATCGCATTACGCCCAGGCCATTGAGCAGGCGGCTTTCGAACCGGCCTCCTGGTTCACCGGCTCCGGTTCTGACTTCCAAGCGCGCGTGGCCGAGGTGATGCAGTCCTGCTGGTTGTCCAACTCCCTGACCCCCGAGCAGGCGGTCGACGGGCTCATCGACCGCCTGGGCCGCATGCTCGAGCAGAACCCGCCCGCCTGAGGAGAAAGGAGAATCGACATGACTGTCAACGCCGTCAACGTTGCCGCCTCTTCCGGTTCCCGCACGGCCCGGCGGCTGGGCTCCGGTCTTCCCTTCGTCATCCCCTTCCTGATCGTGGCCTTCCTGTTCCTGATCGCCCCCATCGTCTATGGACTGTGGCTGTCTTTCACCGAGCAGTCCCTGATGGGAAATGGCGGCTGGGTGGGCCTGGCCAACTACGCCGAGGCGCTCGGTGACGCCACCATGTGGGCCACCTTGTGGCACACGATCGCCTTCACCCTGATGAGCACCGTCCCGCTGGTGGTGCTGGCCCTGGTGATGGCGCTGCTGGTCTACATCGGCATCCCCGGCCAGTGGTTCTGGAGGCTGTCATTTTTCGCCCCCTACCTGCTGCCGGTCGCCGTCGTCGTGCAGATCTGGACCTGGCTGTTTAATTCCGACGTCGGCTTCATCAACTACTGGCTGCAACAGATCGGGCTGGACCGGGTCGGTTGGCTCACCGAGGTGGATGTGGCCATGTGGTCAATGGTGATCCTCACCGTCTGGTGGACGGTCGGCTTCAACTTTTTGCTGTACCTGTCCAGCCTCCAGGCCATCCCGGACCTGCTGTATGAGGCCGCGGAGGTTGACGGAGCCGGATTCTGGCGCAAGCTGTGGTCGGTGACTCTGCCGCAGCTGCGCGCGACCACGGTGCTTGTGGCCACACTGCAGGTGATCGCCTCGCTGAAGATCTTCGACCAGATGTTCATCGCCTTCAACGGCGGTTCGGGACCAGAGGGCTCCACCCGCCCCATCCTCCAATACATCTATGACACGGGTTTCACGAACTACCGCATGGGTTACGCCTCGGCGATGTCATACATCTTCTTCATCGTCATCATTGTCATCACCGTGGCCTTCCGGTTCCTGACCCGCTCCCGGAAGGACGTCGATAATGAGCTCTGAAACCATCGTTCAGCCGCTGTCCCTGCGCCGGACGCGCCAGCGCGACCGTGCCGAGCGCCGGGCGGAGATCCGCCGTACCCGTGGTCTGCTACTGGGTGACAGCAAGGCGGCGCGCGTGATCGCCTTCCTGATCCTGGCCCTATTTGCCTTCACCTGGCTGCTGCCGCTCATTTGGGCGCTGGATACCTCGTTCAAAACCGAGGTGCAAGCCCAGTCTCTGCCGCTGCAGTGGATCCCCGACGGCGGCTTCACCCTGGAGAACTACCGCACCGTGTTTGAACGCGGAGAGGTGTTCACCTGGATGGGAAACACCTTCCTGGTTGCCACCGCCGTCACCGTAATCACGGTGATCATCAGTGCCCTGGCCGGCTACGCCTTCTCCCGCACCATCTTCCGCGGCCGCCGGGCGCTGTTGGCATTGACGATCGCGCTGATCATGGTGCCCGGGCAGATTCTGATCGTGCCCCTGTTCAAGGAGATGGTGCTGCTGAACGCGGTGGACACCTTCGTCGGCGTGATCCTGCCGCAGACGATCGCGCCCATGATGGTGTTCATCTTCAAGCAGTACTTCGATCAGGTACCCCAAGAGCTTGAGGACGCCGCCCGCGTGGATGGCGCCGGCAACTGGCGCCTGTTTTGGAGCATCATCTTGCCGGTGTCCCGGCCGATCGTCACCGCGGTCGCCATCTTCGTGTTCATCGGTGCGTGGAACAACTTCATGTGGCCGTTCATCATCACCAACAACCCCGACCTGATGACCCTGCCGGTGGGGCTGTCCACGGTGAAGAACGCCTATGGGACCATCTACGCCCAGACCATGGCCTCGGCCATGATCGCAGCGTTGCCGCTGACGATCCTGTTCATGGCTTTCCAGCGCCAGATCATCAAGGCGGTGGCCACCACCGGTCTGGGCGGGCAATGAGCCGGGGTGCGTGTCGTTCCGGTTGGACCGCCATCCTGCGGATGGACCGCCTTGAATGCGCTCTCAGGCGGTCCAAGCGCAGTTACGCGGTCCAAGTATGAGGTCGGCAGCCGATCAGGTCTACATCCTCAAACCGGGAGTGACGAACTGGTGGGTGGGGCTTGCCTCCTTATGAGGTGACCCCACCCACCAGCGGGCGCAACTTACTCGAGGACGTCCCCTACCAGGAAGTACTCGTCGTACCCCGGCTCCGGCAGCGGCGTCGTATTGGGCGTGGACGTGTAACCGCCGCCCAGTGAGACATCAGAGTCGATCTGGATGGTGCTGCCGCTGGGTAGGCGAATCTCGGTTCCTTCGGGGGTGATCTCGGTCCCCTCCGGGAAGATCATGCCAAGCCGCTCATTTTCACCGACGATGCCCTGCACGTAACCGCTGCGCTCGTCGATGGTGAGTCGTCCCTCGAAAAGTGCTTCCGGAGATCCGTTATCCTCGGATGCCTCATAAATGAGCAACTGCGATTGTGATGACGTCGGGCCGGGCTGTGCGTCGCTGCCATCGTCGCTCACGGCGCATCCTCCCAGGGTCAACGCCAGGGTTGCTCCGGCCATGGCCACTGCACACCGGATAATGGTGGACTGCATTGCTCGCAGGGCTCTCATCGTGTCTTGACCTTGGCGTTCAGTGCGATCTCCGCGGAGTGGATCTTGGTGTATGTCGAGTATCCTCCGGATTTGCCGAAGTGGATACCGAGCGCTGAGGTGCCGATGTACCACGGGCCGCCGCTGTCGCCGGGATTGGTGAACGCGCCGGAGGTCTGCACCATCTGTCCCACATACACTCCATTGGAGTTGTAGAACGCGTGGTTCGCATTCCTGACCCGTGCGCACGATGAGAACGCGCGGGTACGACCGTAGTTGCACACCACCATGCCTTTGAGCGCCTGCCCGGTGCCGGTGATCTTGCGAACCGCCCCATTTCTTGTGATCCGCACTTCATTGCGGGTGGAGTCGGTCGTCGAGTGCAGCTGGATGTCGCCGTAGCGTCCTATGTGTTGACGGACAAAACCGAGGTTCGCGTTGCTGCCTGTGGGTTTGCCGGCCCAGTTCGGGCAGTGCCCCGCGGTGATGGCGCCCCGCATGCGTCCTCGAGTGGCGGTGAATCCAAGTGTGCAGCCGTTGATCGTGGTGCCGCCTCGTACCACCTCTTCGATTGGCTCGATGTCTGTCGCCTCCTCGGCGGTGGCCTCAATGGGGGCCGCGTCCAGTATCTCCTGCAGTTGCGCCTCGAATTCCTCAGACTCGGCCGCGGATTCGGAGTCCGCGATTTCGTGCTCGATCTCAAGGCCGCCATCGTCGGTGAAGTCGCCGGTCAGGCCCTCAAGGTCGGCTGCCTCATAAAGATCGCTCATGACCTGCTGCCGGATCTCCTCGAGTTCGGACTCACTGTGCTCGGCATCGGTCCTGACCTCCACCGGGAACGGCAGGGAGCTGAACTCGCCGATGACGTCGGCAGGCGGCTGCCCCTTGAAGGAAACCCAGCCCTTGAAGCCGGTGGTTTCCTGCTCATCGGGTGTCCATGCCGATGAGAAGTACTGATCGCCCGCGTAGTCGATTGCGTAGTCGATGGCATCGGCGAACTCCTGTTGCCCGTCCATCCAGGTCTCGGCGAGATCCTCCGAGATTCCAAGATCCTGCGCCAGAGCATCGACGTCCATGGCTATGGCCTCGGCCTCCTCCGCTGCGGAGTGGGCGTCGTCGGCCGCGGCGTGGGCGGGTGAGATTGTGAGCGAACCTGCCAACAGTAGTGTGAGTGTGGCGAGTCCTGGCATGAAGCGGTTTTTCAAGGCGGTTCCTTAGAGTAGATTCAGGGTTGTTTGCGGTGGATGTGGTGCATGGACATCCGTGTCTCGATGAGGAGCCGGGCGGATCCCCGACCGTCCACAATGTCCGGTCGTCCTCGATTGTCGCATCGTAACGACAGGCGGGACCTCTTGTCAAGTCTTCGGCGAGAATAATTATATATGCCCGGAGGAAATTGTATGTGCTCGGGAAGAGTCGTCGGTGCCGCATATGTAACCGCCCGCTAAAGTGGCTCTTGTGGTTAAGGGCGTGTTCGCCGAGTTCGGTCGAAATAACCATCGAGTTCGGTCGAAATAACCATCGAGTTCGGTCGAAATAACCATCGAGTTCGGTCGATATGACGATCGAGTTCGGTTGGTGGGGCTAGCCCTGATGTTTCATGGGGTGGTTGGGTTGGGCTTGGGGGTTCGGGATTGGTTGGGATCGGGGTTGATTATGGGGTGTTGGGGGCGTGTGGGTGTGGGGTGGTGCCGCGTGTCGTCGTGCGGTGGTCGGGCCTTTTTCCTGGGGTCGGTGCGGGGCTTCCTCCGACAGGCCCGCGCATCTGGTCGCCAACCCGGCCCCGGCCCCGGCCCGACAGGCTTGGACAGCCCGGTCGATGAGTCGGCGAACCGCCCGCGGTCCACCTGGGCCGGATCGCGCCCATGCGGGCATCGTCTACGGCACCTCGACGGTTGACCGCAGGCACACCTGCACCATTCGCCGCCATCAGGCGCATCCAGCAAGACGCCCGCAGCTAACCGAACCAACCCCGCCAAACCCTCAAACCGGAAGAGCCGGCAGGCGGTGCGCGACTGTCAGGGGCGGGCGGCCGCTATCAGAATGAGGACAGTGAGCCGGGGCGCCTTGATCCGGCTGAGGGCCTGTGACGGTGTCGGCTAACCTACGGACAACTGGAAAACATTTCGGGGCGGCGGCCCCACGAGAGTTACGGAAGCAACTATGAACCACACTTCGCTCAACGGGGAGCTCATCGACCTGCGCGCTGGCGACTACGAGGCGCGCATTGCCGCCTCGGGCGCGACCCTGGTCCACCTGCGCCGGCAGGGACGTGATCTGGTCATCCCCTTCGACGCCGAGACTGCCCTTCCCGGCGCCTGGCAGGGGAAGACACTTCTCCCGTGGCCCAACCGCATCGCTGGCTCCCGCTACAGCTACCGCGATGTGGAGTACCTGGTTCCCTGCAATGAGCCCGAAACCGGGGCGGCGCTGCACGGCCTGGTCGGCTGGACGGACTTCGCCGTGGTTGGCCCCGAGACCAACGGAGTCGCGGGCGCCGATGCTCCGGCCCCGGACACCGTCACACTCGCCCTGCGCCTGCCCGCCTCCTATGCCTACCCCTGGAGCCTGGACGTTACTGTCCGCTACGAGTTGGACGCCCAGGCCGGACTGACGGTTACCACGAGCGCCACCAATACCGGTGCCGCAGTGTCCCAGGCCGCCGGCGTCGTCGGCGCCCCGGTGCAGGAGGGCGCTCCGGCACCGGCCCCCTACGGGGTCTCCTGCCACCCCTACCTGACCCGTTCGGTCCCGTTGGACGAGTGCGTGCTGCAGATGCCCGCCGAGCGGGTGCTCGACGTCGATAAGCACATGGCACCCGCGGGGGAGCGAAACGTGACCGGCAGCGACTGGGACTGGCGCGCCGGCCGGCGAGTGGGCGCAACTGCCACCGACAACGCCTATACAGGCCTGCCCGACGGCGTATGGCAGGTGCGATTGACCGGGGGAGCGGACGAGCGCAGCGTGGTCATGAGCGCTGACGCCCCCTGGGTGCAGATTTACAGCGGTGAGCACCTGGGGCGGCGCGGTGTTGCCGTCGAACCCATGACCTGCCCGCCCGATGCCTTCAACACCGGCCAGGATCTGATCCTCCTGCCGACCGGGCAGTCCCACTGCTTCACCTGGCGGCTGTGGGAGGAGGACTGAAGCGAGTCGCGGGCGTGCCCGGCGTGTCCGAGCCGTCCGCGCAGGCAGTGTCCGGGGGTGCGGGGCGGCGTCCGGGAATGATGGACGTCGCCCGCCTGGCCGGTGTCTCCCACCAGACCGTCTCCCGCGTCATCAACCGTCCCGACTCTGTTCGACCAGCCACTTTGGCGAAAGTTCGGGATGCCATCGACCAGCTCGGCTACCGGCCGAACCTGGCCGCCCGTGCCCTGGTCACCGACTCCACCCGCATGATCGGCGTGGTCACTACCGGCTCCCACTTCCAAGGACCGGCCTCCACCACGGCAGCCATTGAGGTTGCCGCCCGACAGGCCGGGTACGCCACGCTTGTGACCGCTCTGAAGCGTGAGAAGGCGGATGCGAGCAATGAGATCCGGGAGGTCTTCGACTTCTTCATAGAACGCGGCGTGGACGGCGTGATCGCCGTTGCCCCGCAGACCTGGATCGCTACCTCCGCGGAACGGGTTGCCCGGGCAGTACCGCTCGTGGTTGTGGCCGACGGGCTGACGCCGAGCGAGCGCATTCACGTGGTGTCAGTTGACCAGGAACTGGGGGCGCGCATGGCGGTGGGGCACCTGCTGGGCTTGGAGCGCAACAGCATCGCGCATCTGGCGGGCCCGGCGGACTGGTACGACGCCCTGGCTCGCGCCCGCGGCTGGCGCTCCGCCCTGGAGGACGCCGGACGTGAGGCGCCCGTGATGCTTAACGGGGACTGGAGTGCCGAGCGGGGATACGAGGTGGGCGCTCAGATGGTGGCGCGCGGCCTGCCAGATGCGATCTTCTGCGCCAATGATCTGATGGCCCTGGGCATGCTGGCGGCGTTGCGTGACCAGGGGGTGCGCGTGCCCGAGGACATGGCCGTGGTCGGCTTTGACGACACCCCTGGAACCGCCTTCTTCTCCCCGCCGCTGACCACGGTGCGTCAGCCCTTTGACGAGCTTGGCGTGCTGTGCATGGAGGTGCTCCTGCGGGCCATCGACGGCGAAGTGGGCACCACCCACTCGATCTCACCGACTCTGCGCGTGCGCCGTTCCAGCGCCTGACTCGGGGTGGGTCTGGGCGGGCCTGGGCGGCGATCGCCTCGCGAAACACGCATGTGAAGGTTCACTTCATTCGGTGCCTTGCAGCTTCGGTGAGGCAGGTTGAAAACGGCGAATTTTCGGGCTTATGAGGTTGTTGTGATCGGAGGTTGACAAGTCCAGAGTGAACGTTCACACTAGTGCCGCAACCCGCGCCACCCGGGATGTCGAACGGCAGCTCCGCCGGGTGGCCGGATTACCTCAAGGAGGAGAATCATCATGTCCCGACCCCACGTCCCTTCCGTCTCGCGTCGTACTGCGCTATTCGGAGGCATGAGCACGGCGGTTGCACTCGCTCTGGCCGCGTGCGGTGGATCCGGTGCCGGCGGCGGCGCCGGCAGCGACACCGCCGGCAAGGAGGCCTCGGATCTCAAGATCGGCGTCGCCATGCCCACCAAGTCCTCCGAGCGATGGATTAAAGACGGTGAGAACATCAAGGCTCAGCTCGAAGCGCTTGACTACAACGTCGACCTGCAGTTCGCCGAGGACGACATCCCCACGCAGACCAACCAGATCGACAATATGATCACTCAGGGCGTGAACCTGCTCATCATCGCGCCCATCGACGGTACTGCTCTGTCCGGGCAGCTGGACTCCGCCGGCGAGGCCGGCATTCCGGTCATCTCCTACGACCGCCTCATCCGTGACAATGAGAACGTCAGCTACTACACCAGCTTCGACAACTACGACGTCGGCACCCAGATGGGCACCTCACTGCTGATCGGCATGGGCATCCTTGATGCCGATGGCAACGACGCCGGTGTCTCGCCCGATAAGCCGTACAACATCGAGCTGTTCGGCGGCTCGCCGGATGACAATAACTCCCCCTTCTTCTTCAACGGTGCCATGGACGTCATCCAGCCGTACATCGACAGCGGTGTCATCACCGTCAAATCGGGCCAGACCGAATTCGACACCGTCGCCACCATGCGTTGGGATGCCGCCACCGCCCAGTCCCGCATGGACAACCTGATCACCTCCACCTACTCCGACGGCAGCCGGGTGGACGGCGTGCTCTCACCCCTGGACTCGATGTCGATCGGTATTCTCGGGGCGCTGAAGGGCGCCGGGTACGGCACCGACTCCCAGCCCTACCCGACGGTAACCGGTCAGGACGCCGAGATTGCGGGAGTCAAGTCGATTATGGCCGGTGAGCAGTACTCCACGATCTTCAAGGACACCCGCGCATTGGCTGACGCCGCTGTGCAGATGTCCGTGGCGGTTCTCGCTGGCGAGGAGCCCGAGGTCAACGACACCGAAACCTATGACAACGGCGTGAAGGTCGTTCCCTCCTACCTGCTGAAGTCGGAGATCATCACCCAGGACAATGTGCGCAGCTCGCTTGTGGACACCGGTTACCTCACCGAGGATGAGCTTAAGTGAACGGGATCGCTCTGTGGCACCCCGAGCAGTGGTGCGCATCCGCGACATGGCTGGGGGTGGCACATGACAACTGACAATCTTTTGGAGATGCGCGGCATCACCAAGCGGTTCCCCGGGGTGGTGGCCCTTGACGACGTGAACTTCATCGTCAAGCGCGGTGAGATCCATGCCATTTGCGGTGAGAACGGAGCCGGCAAGTCAACCCTGATGAAGGTGCTTTCCGGGGTGCACCCCCACGGCACCTATGAGGGGCAGATCCTGCTGGACGGTCAAGAGGTGCGCTTTTCGGACATCAAGGCCTCGGAGAACGCGGGCATTGCGATCATCCACCAGGAGCTGACGCTGAGCCCGTTCCTGTCCATCGCGGAGAACATCTTCCTGGGCAATGAACGTTCCTCCCGCGGCGTCATCGACTGGCACCGGACAAATACCGAGGCGCAGAAGATCATGGCCCGCGTGGGGCTGGCGGAGAATCCGGCCACCCGCATTCAGGACATCGGCGTGGGCAAGCAGCAGCTGGTGGAGATCGCCAAAGCCCTGTCCAAGGATGTGCGCCTGCTCATCCTGGACGAGCCCACCGCCGCCCTCAACGACGACGACTCCGCCCATCTGCTCGACCTCATGCGTCAGCTTAAGGAGCGTGGAATCACCTGCATCATGATCTCTCACAAACTGGGTGAGATCGCGCAGATCGCCGACTCCACAACGATCATCCGCGACGGCCAGACCATCGACACCCTCGATATGCACCGGGAGGGCGGTGTGGCGGAGGCGGAGATCATCCGTCTGATGGTGGGCCGCTCCCTGGACCAGCGCTTCCCCGATCACGTGTCCCACGTGGAAGGTGAGGCACTGCGGCTTGAGGACTGGACCGTGCACCACCCTGCAGATCCGTCTCGCACTGTTGTTGATTCCGCCGACATCGTGCTCAAGCACGGTGAGATCGTTGGGCTCGCCGGGCTTATGGGGGCCGGCCGCACCGAGTTGGCCATGAGCCTGTTCGGCCGCTCCTGGGGCAGTGACATCTCCGGCAGGATCTTCAAGGACGATCGCGAGATCGAGGTCAAGGACGTCGCCTCGGCCATCTCTCACGGGATCGCCTATGTCTCGGAGGATCGCAAGCGTTATGGGCTCAACCTCATCGAGTCCATCCGGCGTAACGTGTCTTCGGCATCCCCACGCAGATTCTCCGCCCGAGGTGTGCTCGATCTGCATGAAGAGCGCGCCGTCGTCACCGAGCTGTGCGGACAGATGGCGGTTAAGGCCCCCACCATCGAGTCCGTAGTCGGCGGGCTTTCGGGAGGCAATCAGCAGAAGGTGGTTCTGGCCAAGTGGGTCGCCGCCGAGCCGGACGTGCTGATCCTTGATGAGCCCACGCGCGGTATCGACGTGGGCGCGAAATACGAGATCTATCAGATCATCAACCAGCTCGCCGACGCGGGCAAGGCCGTACTCGTCATCTCCTCGGAGCTGCCCGAGCTCCTGGGGATCTGCGACCGCATCTACACGCTGTCGGCGGGCAGGGTCACCGCCGACCTGCCGCGTGGCGACGCCGACCAGGAAATCCTCATGCGCTACATGACCCAGATCAAGGAAGACTGATGTCCAATACACTGTCTACTCTCAAGGAGACTCTGCGCACAAATATGCGGCAAGGCGGTCTGGCCATTGCCCTGGTGATCATCGTGATCTTCTTCGCGATCGTCACCAACGGACAGATCCTGTCTTCGCAGAACGTCTCCAACATCATTGTGCAGAACGCCTACGTGCTGGTTCTGGCCATCGGCATGCTGTTCGCCATCCTCATGGCTGACATCGACCTTTCGGTCGGTTCGGTGGTGGCCTTGACCGGCGCCGTCGCCGGCGTGGTGAGTGTCAACCACGGCATGCCCTGGTGGCTGGGTGTGCTCGCGGCCCTGCTCACCGGACTGCTGGTGGGCGTGTGGCAGGGATTCTGGATCGCATTCGTGGGCATCCCCGCCTTCATCGTCACGCTTGCAGGCATGCTCATCTTCCGCGGTCTGACGATGATTGTGTTGGGCAACCTATCGATCTCGCCCTTCCCCGGCGGCTTCCGGGAGATCTCCTCCGGATACCTCAATGGTCTGCTCGGAGGCTACGGGTATGACGTGTTCACTCTGCTGTTGGCGGCCCTGGCGCTTGCCGCCTATGTGCTTTCGGAGGTACGTAACCGGCGTCGTTCCGTCGCCAACGACGTTCCGGTATCCGCGGCCGGAACCTGGATCGCGCGGATCGTACTGGTTTGCCTGATCGGCATGGGCTTCGCCTGGAAGATTGCCACATACAAGGGCACTCCGTACGTGTTGATCATCCTGGCGGCGCTGATTCTGCTGTATTCCTTCGTAGCCGGACGCACCGTCATCGGTCGTCAGATCTATGCGATCGGGGGTAATAAGGAGGCGGCGGCCCTTTCCGGTGTGAAGGTGCAGTGGGTCCGCTTCTGGGTGTTCGTCAACAACGGGGTGCTATGCGCGCTCGCCGGGATCATCTTCACCTCCCGGCTGAACATGGCCGGCCCCAAGGCCGGACAGGGATTCGAGCTCGATGCCATTGCCGCCTGTTTCATCGGCGGTGCGGCCGTCACCGGCGGTGTGGGCACCGTGGTGGGCGCCATTGTCGGCGGCCTGGTCATGGCCGTCATGAACAACGGCATGTCCCTGCTGGGTGTGGGAATCGACTACCAACAGGCCATCAAGGGACTGGTGGTGCTGGGGGCGGTTGCCTTCGACCTGCTCAATAAGCGCCGCGCCGTGACCGCCTAGCCACCCACCCGCCGAGTTCGGTCGACGTTACCGCCGAGTTCGGTAGAAATGGTGTGGTGGGTTGGGATGCCCTCTGGCTACCGCGGTGGCGCCGCGGAATCGCGGATCACCAGGCGGGTGCTCAATCGTACGGGGGTGGTGGTCAGCAAAGGACGGCCACGATGACTGTCCACAATCATGCGCACCGCCTCCTGCCCCATCCGAAACAGGGGCTGGCGCACTGTGGTCAGCCGCGGCGCCGCCCAGCCGGCCATCTCCGTGTCATCGAAGCCGACCACGCTGAAATCATCAGGGATGCGCAGTCCCGCTTCGCGAGCGGCCTCATAGACGCCCAGTGCCGTTGAATCGGAGGCGGCGAAGACCGCCGTCGGGCGTGTGTCCGCAGGTAGTGCCAGCAGGCGGCGGCCCTGCTGCAGGCCGGTTTCATAGGTGAAGGGGCCGAAGGAAACCAAATCCTCATGCGCCGGCAGCGAGTTCATCTGCAGCGCCGACAGATACCCCTGGTGGCGCTCCTGTGCGGGCACCGAGTCCTTGGGGCCGCCGACCAGGGCGATCCGCCTGTGGCCGAGCCCGATCAGATACTCGGTGGCGTCAACCCCGCCGTTCCAGTTGGTTGCCCCGATGGAGGCCACTGCGGCTTCCAGCTCTCCGGAGGGGTCGATCAGCACCACCGGCAGGCCGATACGCCGAGCGCTGGCCTGCTGCTCGCGGGTCAGCGGGGAGGTCACCACGATTAGCCCGAGGTAGTCGGTGGCCTTCAGTAGCGTGAACCACTCGGGTTCAAAGGGGACCGGATACTCGTGCGGCGCCGGATCGGGGGTGTAGATGGTGTTGAGAGCCACCCCGGCGTCGAGCGCCGCGGTGGCGGCACCTTTGAGCACCTCAATGGTGTAGGCGGTGGCGAGGTCATCGGAGACCATCGCTATTGGCGGATAGGTGTGGGTCGGCGCCGTCTCCGGGCGGACATAGCCGAGTTCGGCGCATGCCGCCAGCACTCGCTCCCGCGTGGCGGCGGAGACGTCGGCACGGTTGTTCAGCGCCTTCGAGGCTGCCGACTTGGACACGCCCGCTGCCGCGGCGACATCGTCAAGAGTTACTCGTTGCCGAGAATCCACGGGAATCGACGCACCTCTCCGCTCGGGGGCCGCCTGGGCCCACACCGTGTATGCGGAGGCTAACAGGACTGCTTCGGTTATCGACGCAGCGCGGCCAACCAGGTCACTTGCTCGCGCCACTGGTAGGACTCGCCGCCTTCGTGGCCGTTGAAGGGGTAGACCCGTATCTCCGGGCGCGCAGGGGTCTGCGCGGCGGCCTGCCCCCACCGGTTGCGCGCCGCGAAAACCGTCGACGGCGGGCAGGTGGTGTCCATCAGCCCGGTGGAGAACAGGGCCGGGCAGCTCGCCCGTGCGCCCAGCAACGCGGCATCAAAGTAGGACAGGGTGTATCTGACCTGCTCGACCTTGTCTCGGTGAACTGCCAGGTATCCGGCGATATCCGCATAGGGTGGCTCATCCGTCAGACCAAGGGCGCGGGCAATAGCGCACATGAAGGGCACGTCGGGCATGGCTGCGATCACGCGGTGGTTCAGCCCGGCTGCGGCGATGCTGAGCCCGCCGCCCTGGGAGACGCCGGTGACGGCGATGCGAGAGGCATCCAACTCCGGTAAGACCGCGGCGGCTTCGACGGCGTGGTGTGCATCCACGAATAGGCGCCGGTACAGGTACTCCTCGGGGGACTGCAGCCCGTGGGTGGCGAATCCGGCGGCGGCCGGGCCGGTGCCATGCGGGTCTGGCGTATCGCCCCCGGAGCCCCAGTGCGAGCCCTGGCCCCGGGTGTCCATCACCAGGTGCGCGTAGCCGGCGGCCGCCCAGGCCAGGTGCTCCTGCGGCAGGCCGCGGCCCCCGCCCATGCCGAGGAACTCGACGACAGCGGGCAGCGGGCCGGACTGGTTGGCCGGAGTGACGAGCCAGGCTCGGATCGGATCGCCGGCGTAGCCGCCGAAGGTGACGTCCTGGACCCGGTGGGTGACCAGCGACGTCGTGGCGGGGACTGCGGTAACACTTGCCGGGTCGAAGGGATTCTCCGCGAGTGTGCGCGCCCAGAAGGCGTCGAAGTCCTCCGGCTCCTCCAGCTCGGGGGAGTAATCCTCCAGGTCCGGTAGTGGCAGGTCGAAGTGGGCCATGGCAGCTCCTTGGGGTGAGTGTGCGGTTGGCGGTGGCGTGAGGTTGGTGCCGGCGAGGGCCGTGGTTGACAGAATAATGTGCACCGCTATACTAAACCAGTCAGACGGATTCGCGAAATATTTCGGTCAGCCCGGCCGAACGGATCCGTACCGGAGGTTTCAATGATGAAGCTCAGTGCTCACCGCCCCCACCGAGCCCGGGCGCGGCGCCGTATCGCCGGAGCAATGGTCGGCTTACTCGCCGCCTCACTGGCGCTGGCCGCCTGCGGCGGCGGCTCGTCCAGCGGCGGGGACGACAACACCCTCACCCTGTGGCACAACGCCACCACGGGCCCCGGCTCGCAGTATTGGGAAACCATTGCGGCCGACTTCGAGGCATCCCACGAGGGTGTCACAGTGGAGATTCAAGCCATCCAGAATGAGGACCTGGACGGCAAGCTCCAGACCGCGCAGAACGCCGGTGAGGGCCCCGACGTGTTCCTCGCCCGCGGTGGCGGCAAGCTGCGCGACATGGTGGAGGCCGGGCTCGTGCTGGACATCTCCGACATGATCGACCAGTCTGTGGCGGCCGACGTCCCCGAGGGTGCCTTCTCTGCCTACACGGTGGACGATGGCATCTACGCCATGCCCACCTCGCTGCAGCCCGGCGGCATCTACTATTCCCAGGACCTGTTCGAGGCCGCTGGTATAACCCAGGCGCCCACCACCATGGAAGAGCTGTCCGACGCCGTCACCAAGCTCAAGGGGGTCGGCACCTCGCCCATTGCCCTGGGGGCCAAGGACGCCTGGCCCGCCGCCCACTGGTACTACTTCTTCGCCCTGCGCCAGTGCAGCCAAGAGGTGCTGGAGTCTTCTTTGTCCGAACTGGACTTCTCCGATCAGTGCTGGGTTGATGCTGGGCAGGACTTGGCGGACTTCGCCGCCACCGAGCCCTTCAACAGCGGTTTCCTGACTACTTCCGCCCAGCAGGGCGCCGGCTCCTCGGCCGGCATGGTCGCCAACCACCAGGCCGCCATGGAGCTGATGGGCACCTGGAACGTCGGTGTGATCGCCTCGCTGACCCCCGATGAGGAGCCGCTACCGGACCTGCGCTGGTTCCCCTTCCCGGCCGTTGCGGGCGGCAAGGGCGACCCCACGGCCATCATGGGTGGCGTTGACGGCTACGCCTGCTCCTCCACAGCCCCGGCGCAGCTGTGCGCCGAGTTCCTCAACTTCTTCATGAGCGAGGCCAATCAGGAGGCCTACGCCGACGCCTTCGAGACGATCCCCGTCAACGAAAAGGCGCAGGACGTTGTCACGCAGGAGGCCTTGCTGCCCCAGGTGGAGGCCAACAATGACGCCGCCTACTCCCAGGTGTGGCTGGACACCTCCCTGGGGCAGAACATCGGCAACGCGCTGAATGTCGCGGTGGTAGACATGCTGGCGGGCAAGGGTGACGCCCAGGGCATTGTCGATGCCATGGCCGCGGCCGCCGCCAAGGAATAGTCCCCAGTTCAACTCCTCAACCCCTCCAATCACCAGGCCGCGGCGCGCCCCGCACACGCCCCGGGCGTGCCGCGGCCAACCCACGAAACGAGACCAGCACAATGACAACAGCTGCAAACTCGGCGCCTGTCAGCGGTGCCGGCACGGTCGCTCGGCGGGCTAGGAAGACAAAGAGCCCCAGCGCCCTGTCCTGGCGGGACCGGGCGGAGATCACCGCTCTGTCTGCCCCCGCCGTCATTCTGTTCATCACCTTCGTGATTCTGCCGGTGATTATGGCCGCCTACTACGGCTTCTTCAAATGGAAGGGCTTCGGCGTCCCCACCAATTTCGTCGGCTTCGACAACTACCGCACGATCCTGACCGACCCCGAGTTCCACAACGTACTGCGGCACAACGCCGTCGTCGTGCTCGGCTCACTGGCCCTGCAGGGTCCCTTCGCCCTGGGGCTGGCGCTGCTGCTGAACCAGAAGATGCGTGGGCAGTCGCTCATCCGCGTCCTGATCTTCATTCCTTACGTCATCTCCGAGGTTATCGCCGGAACCGCCTGGGGGCTGATCCTGCAGACCGACGGCGCCGTCAACGGCCTACTGCGCAAGCTCGGGCTCGGGGCGCTCGCCAATGACTGGATCTCCAATCCCAAGACGGCACTGACCATCCTGCTGTTCATCCTGACCTGGAAGTACGCCGGCTTCGCCGTCATCATCTTCCTGGCGGGTATGCAGGGCATCCCCGAGGAACTGACCGAGGCCGCCAAGGTCGACGGCGCCTCCTACTGGCAGATACAGCGCAAGATCACCATCCCGCTGCTGGGGCCGACCATGCGCATGTGGGGCTTCCTATCGGTCATCGGCTCCCTGCAGCTGTTCGACCTGGTCTACATCATCTGGGGGCAGTACATCTCCTCCACCGCGGGCACCTCCACCATGGCCACCTACATGGTGGTCAACGGACGCATGAGTGGCAACTACGGCTACGGCAACGCGGTCGCCGTGGTGCTGTTCTTGATCTCCCTGGTGATCGCCCTGACCTATCAACGATTCGTCCTGCGCCGTGACACCGAGGGCGCACTGACCGGGAGCAGCCGATGACCGCCGCCGTAACGTCCCTCAAGCCCCTGGCCCCCGCCGAGTCCGCGGCAGGCGGAAAGCCCCGTCGCAGGCGGGCCGCCAAGCCCAAGCCCGAATGGGCCAGCCCCGCGGTCTATCTGGTGGCCGCGCTGGTAATCGCCGGCCTGCTCGCCCCGGTCGCCTACGTGATCCTCGGCGGCTTCCGCAATAACTCGCAGATAACCGCCGATCCCGCCGGCCTGCCCGACCCCTGGGTGGTGGACAACTACCGGGTGGTGCTGACCAGCTCCGGATTCTGGCAGCAGGTCGGAAACTCCACCATTGCCGCCGCCTGCGGCACCATCGGCACCGTAACCTTCGGGCTGATGGTCAGCTTCGTGATCGCCCGCTACCCCTTCAAGGGCGGCAGCATGCTGTACATGCTGTTCGCGGCCGGACTCATGTTCCCAATGACCGTGGCCATCACGCCCCTGTACATCCTGATCAAGAATCTGGGCCTGATGAACTCCCTGGCCGGCATCATCATCCCCGGTATTGCTTTCGCGCTGCCGCAAACGGTTATCATCCTGGTGCCCTTCCTGCGTGCCATTCCCAAGGAGCTGGAGGAGGCCGCCTCCCTGGACGGCTGCGGGCGCATGGGCTTCTTCTGGCGCGTAGTCGTGCCGCTGTCCGTGCCCGGGGTAGTGACCACCGGCATTCTCACCTTCGTCGGCTCCTGGAACTCCTACATGCTGCCGCTGTTCATCCTGACCGACCACTCCAAGTACACCCTCCCGCTGGGGGTGCAGGCCTTCGCCTCCGAGCACTCGGTCAACACCGCCCAGGTCCTGGCCTTCACCTCGCTGTCCATGATCCCCGCCCTGGTGGTCTTCAGCCTGTTCGAGCGCCGCATCGTCGGCGGCCTGACCGGCGCCGTCAAGGGCTGAGCCGGGGCCGACCGCCAACCACCGCAACCTGGAAAACCTGGAGCTAACTGTGAACACCTGGAACGATACCTCCCTGCCCGACCACGAGCGTGCCACCGCCCTCGTGGCGGCCATGAGCCGACGGGAGAAGATCCACCAGCTCGCTTCCTTCTGGGAGCGTGAGGAGGGGGCGCAGGTCCCCGCACCCGAGCCCGTCGACGTCGGTGATCCCGGCAATGTTGAGGATGACGGCGAAGAAACGGGCGCATCCATCCCCGCGCACCAGGTGGCTCCCATGGCTGACGCCTTCACGGTCGAGCGCCAGGGCTGGGAGGAGAGTGCAGCCGACGGACTGGGTCACCTGACCCGCATCTACGGCACCGACCCCGTCAGTGTTGCCGACGGCGTAGCCAAGCTGGCACGGCTCCAGCGCGAGGTCGTCTCCCGCAACGCCTTCGGTATCCCGGCCATCGTCCACGAGGAGTGCCTGACCGGCTTCACGGCGCTGGGGGCGACGGTCTACCCGGCCGCCATCGCCTGGGGCGCCACCTGGCGGCCCGAGTTGGTTGAGCAGATGGCGCGGCACATCGGTTCCGACCTGCACGCCGTCGGCGTCCATCAGGGCCTGGCGCCGCTGCTGGACGTGGTGCGTGACTACCGGTGGGGACGCGTGGAGGAGACCTGCGGGGAGGACCCCTACCTGGTGGGCACGCTCGGTGCCGCCTACGTGCGCGGCCTGCAGTCCCAGGGGGTGCACGCCACCGTCAAGCACTTCGTCGCCTACCCGGCCTCGAAGGCCGGCCGCAACCACGCGCCGGTGTCCATGGGGGTGCGTGAGCTGGAGGACGTCATGCTGCCGCCCTTTGAGATGGCGGTACGCGAGGGCGGCGTCGCCAGCGTGATGAACTCCTACTCCGACATCGACGGCGAGCCCGTGGCCGCCTCCCACCACCTGCTCACAGGCGTGCTGCGCGAACGCTGGGGCTTTGCCGGCACCGTGGTCTCCGACTACTGGTCGGTGCGCTTCCTTCAGGCCATGCACCACGTGGCCGGGGACTACACGCACGCTGCCGCGTTCGCGGTACGCGCCGGGCTGGACGTGGAGTTACCGGAGACCACCTGCTACTCCCACCTGGAGGCGGCCGTGGATGCCGGCCTGCTCACCGAGGCCGAACTCGACACCGCCGCGGTGCGGGTGCTGACCCAGAAGGCCCAGTTGGGCCTGCTCGACGCCGGCTGGGAGCCGACCGCCGGCGTCGATCCGCAGCGCGACCTCGACTCGCCCGGCAACCGGGCCGTCGCCCGCGCCATGGCCGAGGAGTCGGTGATTCTGCTGAAGAACGACGGCGTGCTGCCGCTCGCGCCCGGGGCGCGCCTGGCCGTGTCCGGGCCGGTATGGGAGGACGTGCGCTCCTTCCTGGGCTGCTACTCCTTCCCCAACCACGTGCTCAGCCGCGACGGCGGCCGCACCACCGGCCTGGACATCGGCGACCTGCCCGACGCGCTGCGCGCCGCCCATCCCGGTGAGGTCACCTTCCACCAGGGCACGGGCTTCATTGATGGGCGCACGGAGGACTTCGACGCCGCCGTCGCGGCCGCGGCGGCCGCCGAGGTCGCCGTGGTAACCCTGGGTGACATCGCCGGGCTCTTCGGCGGGGGCACCTCCGGGGAGGGCTGCGACGTCGTCGACCTGGGCCTGCCCGGCCGCCAGGGCGAGCTGCTGGAGGCGGTGCTGGCGACCGGCACCCCCACCGTGCTGGTGCTGGTCACTGGGCGCCCCTACGCGCTGGGGGAGTACGCCGACCGCTGTGCCGCCATCGTGCAGGCCTTCATGCCGGGCGTGGAGGGCGCCGACGCCATCGCCGGCGTGCTGACCGGCACGATCAACCCCTCGGGGCGCCTGCCCGTCGCTATTCCCAATGGCCGCGGCGGCCAGCCGGGCACCTATCTGGCGGCGCCGCTGGCCTGGCATGCCGACGGCATCTCCAACCTCGACCCCACGCCGCTGTACCCCTTCGGCTACGGGCTCAGCTACTCGACCTTCACCTTGACGGACCCGGTGATTTCCGGCGCGCAGATGGACGTCGACGGTGAGGTGGAGTACGCGGTCACGGTCACCAACACCTCCGACCGTGCCGGCGCCGAGGTCGTCCAGCTGTACCTGTCCGATCCGGTGGCCGAGGTGGTCCGCCCGCTGAAGGCCCTGATCGGCTTCGCCAAGGTGGACCTGGAGGCGGGGGAGTCCAAGCGCGTCACCTTCACGGTGCATGCCGACCGCACCTCCTTCACTGGACTAGATCGCCGGCGCATTGTCGAGCCCGGGCTGATCCTGCTCGCCGCCGGCACCAGCAGCGAGGACCGGTTGGCCCCGCTCGCTGTCGAGATCACCGGCGTGCGTCGCGTGGTCGGCGAGGGCCGCGTGCTCACCACGCCGGTGGCCGTGACGCCCGCGCCGACGGCACCCTGAAGCCCGGTGGCGCGTCCCTGCACGACCGGGTCAAGGACCGGTGGGCGTCGCCCGCGGGGGTGTGCGCGATGCCCAGGGGAGGCCGTGCCGGTCCGGTTTCTGCGGCCTCTACCTAGGTGGCGTGCGGGGAGTGGCAGTTGGTGTTCGGGGCTGCGCCGGCGCGGCGGTTCGTACGTCTGGCCGGCGGTTCGTAACTCGAGGTGACGGTTCGTATGCTCTCGCGACGGTTCGTACATTCTGGTCGGCGATTCGTACTCTGTGGTGACGGTTCGTACGGTAGGGGTACGTAGCGTCACCGAAAAGTACGAAGCGTCGGTGCCAAGTGACGAACCGTCCTGCGAAGTGCCGAATCGTCGCCCCGGGCATGCGCGTGCCGGCGGCGTCGCGTCATTCTCTGGCCGCCTGGCGACCTACTCGGGTCAGCCGCGGTTGGCGAATCGCTCCAGGAGCGTGGCATCACCGCCGACCACCAGTACGTCATCGGGTGAGACGAGGGTGGCTGGCGTGGCGTATTCGAAGGGCTCTCCCGGGCTCATGAGGCCGAAGACGGTCACACCGTAGCGGGAGCGGATTCTGGCCTCACCGATGGTGAATCCGTGTAACTCGGCGGGCGGACGCATCTTGACGATGGTGAATCCGGCTTTCTCCATCTCGATGTAATCCAGCATGCGGCCGGAGACCAGGTGGGCGGCCCGTTGCCCGGCGTCGAACTCCGGGTAGACCACGTGGTGAGCGCCGATCCGCCGCAGGATGCGACCGTGGGCGCCCGAGACCGCCTTGGCCCAGATCTGCGGGGTCTCCAAATCAACCAGGTTGCCGGTGATCAGCACGCTCGCCTCCAGGGAGGTGGCCACGCCCACCACCGCCGTACCGAACTCGGTGGCGCCCAACTGCTCCAGAGCCTCCATATCGGTGGCATCGGCCTCCACCAGCGGGATACGGCCGGTCCACTGACGCACGAGGACGGGATCCCGCTCGACAGCCAGGACCTCCCGACCCAGGCGGTCCAGGGTGGCGGCCATGGCCGAGCCGAAGCGGCCGAGCCCAATGACCAGTGTCGAGTCGTTGTAGGCGGAGCGGTCAGGCATGGGTCCTCACGGTAGGTGCGGTCAAGACGGATACTGCGCCTAACGGTAGTCCCCTCCGCCGAGATCGGTCGATATGACTGCCGAGATCGGTCGAAGTGGCGCTCCGGGAGGCTGACGGGCGGTCCTCGGGATGACAGTGGCATGTGGGAACGTCACGATAATGGCTGCCGTTCAAGCTGGACGCTGGCAGGAGATGATGGCGTGAGCGCTGGCACCCTGTACGTCAATCCCGAGACGCTCGACCACCCTGCGGGGACGCTTGAGGACGTCCCCGCCACCCGTAGGACCATCGCCTCGGACTGCTCAAGCGAAGCAACGACCCAGGCGTTGCTGAGGCTGAGCGGCGAGCGTGACGCCCTTGATGACATTTCAGCCGATATTTCGGCTTTGGCTAACGCGCTCGACGACTTCGGCTACTCCATGGACTCGGTTAAGAACCGGCTCGCGGACGTTATTGACGACGCTACGGCTGCCGGGTTGGTGGTCTCCGGGAGCATCATCCAGGAGCCTGTTAAGGATGACTCCGACGCAGACTACGCAACCAAGAAGGCGACTTATGACACGCTCGACTCGACCCTGTCCTTGATTCGTGCCGACGAGTCCGCAGCGCACGACACGCTCATATCCGCATGCGACTCCCTCAAGAGTGCGGGAGAGTGGTTCCGGGATCAGTTTATCCCCACCTGGGATTCGAGCGGCGTATCCAAGGCGGCAGACATTGCCGACGGTGTTGCGGTTGGTTCTCAATGGGCGATGATCAGAGCGATTTCCGTGTTCCGACCGCGCTACCCGAGTTGGCATCCAGGAGCGGGACGGTTCATGTCGGCAGCGGACCGTTCCAAGATGGGATTACTGGAAACCCTGTTGGCTAAGACTAAAACCACTAATTGGGTAAACAAGCCCTGCGCTCGCGGTACTACGGGTTGGAAGGTGCAGCAGTATGCCGGGAAAGCGGCTCGCGTCACCAAGGGCATAGGCATAGGTGCGGCTGTATTCTCCGGTCTTGTAGGTGGCTACGAGCAGTACCAGAAGGATTCGGCCAACCCCTCAATGGGCGAGGAAGAGAAGTTGGCGCGTGCTGGTACGCAGGCGGTTACGCAGGGAGCCGGCGGTTACGGCGGAGCTTCGGTGGGAGTCCAGGAGGGTATGACCATTGGTGCTGTTGGCGGACCGGTTGGGGTTGCTGTGGGCGGTATTGTTGGCGGAGCGATCGGAGGAATTGCGGGATCTGCTGTCGGCAAAGCGGCAGGAGACTTGTTAAACAAGGGCATAAGTGCTGTAAGCCGCCTATTTTAGTGAGGCAACTGATATCGCTTGGGTGTGATTGATTGTGTGGGCAATTGTGTTTTTCGTATTTGGGGCGGCCTTGTTGGTTCATTGGGTGTTAGCGATGTTCGCCGATACGGGGCCAGGTGAGTTCGCGCGGGGAATAAGTGCGGAGATGGGGGTTAGGAATAACCTTGCTCTCACGATGCCTTCTGGGGCATTGATGTTCCTTTTTGGTGCGGTATTTAATTTCGGGGATCCTGATACGGTGTTCGCGATCGTTTGTGGGTCCATGTCGGCTTTCTTCCTGATAGTTATGGCAGTGAGTTTCCTGCCGATTTCTTTGCCGGCGTGGATGTATCCGGAGTGGCACGTGGAGTGGCGGCGCCGGCGGCGGCGCGAGCGGCTCGCCAGGGAGAACTCGTGGCGTGATACCTCCGGGCTGGGTCCCGGAGAGCCGCCCGAATCGGCATCCGATCGCGAAGCCCGCTCCGCCGGCTCGGCAGCAACGACACCATCCTCTGACTCCTCAGGTGATGACGCATGACCTCGCGACCGAATCCTGACCTGCCTCAAGAGTTCGCGGGCAGCGCCGTGAAAATATCCGCGCCCGCCGGCTGGGCCCCGGTGGACCCCGCAAGTATCCGGCTCTTCCGGTTTAAGGGTGTGTTCGCCGAGTTCGGTCGAAATAACCGTCGAGTTCGGTAGATATGACGATCGAGTTCGGTTGCGGGGCTGGCGGGCCCGGGGGAAGTGTCCAGATTCGGCACGAACGATGTTCCCCCGCCCGGCGTCTCCTACCAGGTCCGCATGATTCCAAGGAATCTGAGGGCGTGCGCTGGGAGGGGCGGGGTGTTTATGTCGATTCTGGACACTTTGGCTCCCAGGTTCCGGCTTGCCGCCCTGGTGTGGTGGGCAGGCCGGGGCCTCCTGGTCGCCGACCCGGCCTCCCCTTGTCCGATCGGCTGGGACGTCTTTGACGACAAACCGGGCCCACAGCCCAGCCGGGAGCGCGGCCCAACCCGGCCCAGCCCAGCCCGGCCGCTGCCATGCCGGCCCGCTGCCAGGCCGGGCCTGGCTGCCGGCGATGCTGGCGACGTCGCGGCCTAGGGGTAGGGCATCTTGACTGTTGACCTTGGGTGCGCCGGCGTCCAAGGCAACCCCACCGGCCCGAGTCAGCACCCCCGCACCCGGACCGTCTAGCTGCGGCTGGACTGTCTGGCTGCGGTTGGACCGTCTGGCTGCGGTTGGACCACCTGAAACGCACTCTCAGACGGTCCAACCGCAGTAACGCGGTCCAAGTACGCGGCAAACAGCCGGCCGGATCCACACCTGGAAGGCCAGGTTGTTTTGGACTTGGGGGATGGCTAGTGTCCTGGATTGTTAATTCCTGGACGGTTGGCTTTGGTGAGGATCTGTTCGGCGGTTTTGGTCCAGGTGAATGGGCAGGGGCTCGGCAAAGTCGTTGGATGGGTGGTGGGTTGTTAGGGTTTTTCGGCGTGTTCACGGGGGCGCGGCGCGACGCTCCGGTGACGATAGGTGGTGCAAACATATCCGCCACTGCTGAGAGGTCGCGCCGCTGTGTCATCATCCACCGCTCCTGCCCTGTCGCGCCAGCCCCTGACAGGGGTGTTCAGTGGGGCCGCAGGCGGAGCTTTAGCGGCTCTTCCGGTTTAGGGGTGTGGTGGTGGGGTGGTCGCGGGTGCGCGTGTCGCAGGGGTGGGTGGGGGTCGAGGTCCCCGATGATTGGTGGTTGCAATCCACTACCGATCACGGAGACCTCGACATGGCCGAGACTACCTTCACTGCTCCTGATCTTGCTAGTTTCCTGGGCCTGGACGCCCTGGGGCTGACCGCCATCGGCGTGTGCCTGGAGCGGGAGCGGGCGCTGGTGGAGTGCCGCCTGGAAGCCTTGGAGGAGGACGCGTTCTGCCGGGTCTGCGGGGCCCAGGGCGCACCGGTGGGGACCGTGACCAGGCGTCTGGCGCACGTGCCGCTGGGCTGGCGGCCCACGCACCTGCTGGTGCGGTTGCGGCGCTGGCGCTGCCAGGGCTGTGGGCGCGTGTGGGTGGCAGGACGCGTCTCGTGCCGTGGCCAAGCGGGCTGTGCTGACCCGGGCGGCCGTGGAGTGGGCGATGCGGGCCGTGGGGGTGGAGTTCATGTCTGTGGCCCGTGTGGCGGCAGGGTTGGGGGTGTCGTGGGACACCGAGGGCGACGCCGTCCTGGAGCGGGCCAAGGACCGCTTGATCAATGATCCTGACCGTTTCAGGGGTGTGGAGGTCATCGGGGTGGACGAGCATATCTGGCGGCACACCCGCAAGGGCGACAAGTATGTCACCGTCATTATTGACCTGACGCCTGTGCGCGACCGGACGGGTCCGTCTCGCCTGCGCGGGCATGGTCGAAGGCCGTTCCAAGCAGGTGCTCAAGCAGTGGCTCCAGGACCAGCCCGAGACGTTCCGCAGGGGCGTGCAGGTGGTGGCGATGGACGGCTTCACGGGCTTTAAGACCGCCGCCGCCGAGGCCCTACCCGGCGCGACGGAGGTCATGGATCCCTTCCATGTGGTGGCATTGGCCGGGGACAAGCTGGATGACTGCCGCAGGCGTATCCAGCGCGAGATCACCGGGCGGCGGGGCCGTAAGGACGACCCCTTGTACAAGGCCCGCAGGCTGCTGCGCACCGGGGCGGGGCTGGTGAGCGACAAGGGCTGGGACCGGCTCGAGCAGCTGTTCGCCGACCCCCACAACACGCCGGTAGAAGTCATGTGGGGCGTATACCAGAAGATCGTGGCCGCCTACCGCACCAAGGGCCCCGCCGAAGGCAAGCAGCTGATGAGCAAGGTCATCGACTCCCTCAAGGCCGGTGTGCCTGACACCCTGGAAGAGCTGAAGTCGCTGGGCAAGACCCTCACCGACAGGCGTGGTGACATCCTGGCCTACTACCGGTCACCCCGGCACATCCAACGGCCCCACCCAAGCAGTCAACGGCCGCCTGGAGCACCTACGCGGCATCGCCCTCGGATTCCGGAACCTGACCAACAAGCGCCATCCGCAGCCTCATCCACGCCGGAGGCTTCAGACAACAGCTACTACACCCTTAAACCGGAAGAGCCAAGTATCCCCGGAGTCTCTGGAGTCCCGGGCCTCGAGACCGCACCCGGCGGTACGGGGTGCGTGGACCTGATCTGTGCCGACAGGCCGGATAGTCCCCGCTTCGCCGAGAACTGCGTAATCACCGTCTCAGGGCTGCCCGTGGATACCTCTGAGGAGGATTGGTTACGGGACTCGACGACGCAGCTCGTCGGCTCCGTGCCGGGCTTTCAGCTTATCGACATCACCGAGTGGGAGCCGGCCGGGCCAGGCCTGCTTCGCTCCGGCGTCTACATCCAGGGCACGGTCTCCGTCACTGCTTTGCAATGGACCTGGATGAGCGAGGCTTCGCGGCGCGGCTTCACCGCAACCTTCTCCTGCCCCACCCGTGACTGCGGTACGGCGGTGGAGCGCTTCCTTGCCATGATTGTCACACTGGAGGAGATCTGATGGCGCGGCTGGAGACGAGCGGATACACCCCGGTGCTAATCCTCAGCGACGCGGAGTGGCTGTCCCTGCGCACCGTGGCGATAGGAGGGCATATTCCGAAAGGCCGCCTCGCCAGGCGGCTGCGCCGCGGTGGCATTCTGGACGATCAGGGCATTACAGCGCCCGCGGCCGCCGCGCTGCACGGAGTCGCTGGTGCCACCCGACACCTCGACGTTGCCAGCTTCGCGCCGGCTCGCCCCGGGCAGCGCGCCGAGGCGTGGATAGGCCCGCAGCGCGCGACCATTGTCAAACATGAGCCGGACGGGTATCACGTATACGGCCTTGACGAGTGCCGAGGTGCCCTCTGTCTTCGCCCAGTTGCTTGACATGCGGCCGCGCTACAACATCGACCTGGGACCGCGGATTCTCCCGCAGTCGGTGTATAGCTTCATCGACTCTGGGGACCTGGATGCCCTGACAGAGGAACTCGCCCGTCTTGCGCGTCAGTTGGATCGCGGCGGTGAGCCGGGACAACTTGGCGGGCCCACGCCGCTGACGGATGGATTCGCCAGCGGCCAGTGGACACTTTCGCTGATTTCCACGAGCACCCCGCACGACGGCAGCTGGGAGGTCGTGGGCTCCATGACGACCATGTCCATCCCCGAATGTCTTTACGAGTTGATTCCCAAGTCCATTGCCGATGCCCTTGAAACAGGCGCATCCCCCGAGGCGGTCTCGCAGATGGCGGCGGAAGAAATGCCCGAGGAACTGGTTTTGGAACGCATCACCTCTCTAGAATTGTGGGTGCGTGTGAGTTCCTGGTTCTTCGCTGCCTAATACGATCCGCGGTGCCGGCGCAGCAGTGGCTCCTCCCAGGCGAGGATGGTGCGCGCCGCCAGGCCTAGGTTGCCTACCTGGCAGTGGGAGGCGCAGCCCTCGGCCGCGGTGAACACGCGGGTGGTCACCGAGCGAGCACCGGTCAGGGTGCGCACCTGCCGGGGCAGCTGGGCCAGGGGAACGTAGTGGTCCTGCGCACCGGCGAGCAGCAGCACGTCCCCGCGCACCTGCTTGGAGACTTCACGGGTGCGCAGCCGCCCGGCAAAGCGGAGGAACTGCGCCGGGGAGTCGGTGCCGGTTACCCGCATCCCCTGCTCCAGCCCCCACTGGACGACGGAGTGCCTACCTGCCAACGCAAGCAGGCGATTCATCAAGCAGCCCGGCATCCCGGCCAGTGCCCGGGTCAAGCGCGACGGCACGGGCGCCGGCTGCCGGATGGCGACGTCGAGGAAGTCGTCCATGACGTCCCAGGCCACCACACGCACGGCTCGCGGCTCGAAGGCGGCGGCCCGGATCACCAACTCTCCACCCAGGGACAGGCCAACCAGCGTGACTTCCTGGAGCCCGAAGTGGTCCAGGACCGCCGACACCGGTCGCTCCCACTCCACCGTGAGCGGCACGCCCTGCTCATCCAGGACCTCGCCCTGAGCGGGGCCCTCGAAGGCGATCACGCGATGCCCCCGCTGTGCGATCGCGGCCAGCAGCGGGAACCACTCCTCAATGTAGGAGTCGAACCCGCCGAAGAGCACCCAGGTGCTGCGAGGCTCCTCGCCCGGCGCCAAGCCCTGGGCGGGCAGGTCGTAGGCGGGGAGATCGGCGGCGCCGAGCTCCCGGTTGGCCGCGCGGGCGGCCCGACCGAGGTGCAGATACGCCTCCACCCAGCCGGCATTTGTGCTTGGTAGCGGTGACAGCGCGCGGATCTCCTCGATCGCGTTGGGCCAATCAGCTCGGCCCAACGCAGCGCCTGGAAGGCGTGGTCGGTGGCGGCCGGGAGCGCCTGCGCGCCCGAATCATGGCGGCGGCGGAGGCCTGCTTCGCCCGCCGCGGCTTCGACGGCGCCTCGATGGACGAGATCGTCGCCGAGGCCGGCATGTCTTCCTCCACCGTCTACCGGTACTTTCCCCAGGGGAAGGAGTCCTTGGTCCGGGCTGTGCTCGGACAGGCGATCAACCCCGTGGTGGACTGGATGGCGGGGCTGCCCGCCGCGGGGGAGCTCCCCCCATTTGAGTCCGCTTTCGTCGACGCCGTCGAGATGGCCTGGAGGTATAAGCGGGAGGCCGCCGACGGTCCTCCCGGCGCTACGGGACAGGGCCGCGGCGGCGAGGCGGCTCAGGCGGGGGCTCGCGCAGTAGCGCGCGCCGAGCTTCAGGTCGCCATCTGGGCCGAGCTGGCGCGCCAGCCGGATCTGCGCGCCGCCAACGCCGAGCACTATGTCCGGTTGCGTGCCGAGATCGTCGGTGCACTCCGGCGGTGGCAGGCACGCGGAGACATCGCCCGGAACCTCGATGCGGAGGCGGTGGCCGCCGTTGTGCACAACGCCGCCATGGGCTTACTGGTGCGGAGAGTCGTGGTCGGCGAGTCCGGCTGGCACGACGACGTCACCGCCACCGCGCATGCCCTGGCCGGCATGCTGAGCGGTTGAGCGGAGTTCGGCTCAGCCGATCAGGGGCCGCTCGGCGGGCATGCGGATTACGCGCCGACGCTCACGCAGTGCCAGCGCCGAGGCAGCGGTCATGGTGCCCACGCGACCGATGAACATCAGCACAATGATCACGTACTTGGCACTCGGCGGCAGGATCGGGGTGATGCCGGTGGACAGCCCCACTGTGGCGAAGGCGCTGATCACCTCGAACAGGATGCGGTCCAGGGTCAGGTCGGTCAGCTCCAACAGCAGCAGCGAAGCCACGCCGACGATGCTGGCGCCAATGAAGGCCACGGCCACGCTCAGCCGCACGGTGGATAGGGTGATGCGTCGACCGAAGGCCTCAATGTCTCTATCGCCGCGGGCCTCGGCCAGAATCGCCAGCACCAGCACCGCGAAAGTGGACACCTTGATGCCGCCCGCAGTCGATGCCGAGCCGCCGCCGACGAACATAAGTGCGTCCTGCAGCAACCAGGTCGATTCATGCATGTGCTCCGGGGCGATGGTCGACAGCCCGGAGGAGCGGGCGTTTACGCTGTTTACCAGAGCGGTCAGAAGCTTCCCGCCGGTAGACAGCGTCCCGTAGGTGTTGGGGTTGTTCCACTCGAAGGCGCCGATTGCGACGGCGGAGAAGGCGCTGAGGGCGGCGTATGTGGTCAGCGTCAACTTGCTGTGCAGGGTCAGTTGGCGGGGACGACGGCGGTTGCGTACTACATCGCGGATCACCGGGAAGCCGACGGCGCCCAGAAAGGTCCCCAGCACTATCGGCAGTCCCACCCACCAGTCCGACGCGTAGGGCGCCAGCCCCTCCGGCATGACCACGAAGCCGGCGTTGTTGAAGATCGACAGCGCCATGAAGAACGCGTACCAGGCGGCGCGTCCGAGGTCGAGACCCAGGGTGAGGAAGCGGGGCAGCAGCACCGCCATGAGTATGGCCTCCACGCCGAAGGCCGTGTAGGCGACGGCGCGCAGCAGCGATATGACGTCGCCCAGCCCCGCCATGTTCTCCGATGCGGCGAGCATGCGCTGGGTCAGCCCAAGGTGCCGGGAGACGGCGAAGGACAGCAGTGAGGCCATGGTCATGATGCCCAGGCCGCCGATGGCGGCGCCGATAATGATGACGAGTTGGCCGAAGGTGGACCAGTAGGAGGCGGTGTCCACGGTGGTCAGCCCGGTCACGCATACGGCCGAGGTGGCCGTGAACAGGGCGTCGACGAAGGGGGCCGGCTCACCGGTGGCGGTGGCGACCGGCAGGCGCAGCAGGGACGCAATGGTGGCCACGATGACGGCGAAGACGGTGATCGCCAGGCGGGCGGGGGAGAAGCGGGCGATGCGGTCGAAGCGGCTGCGCAGTCTCAGGCGGGCCAGCAGGCCGCGTAGGCCGCCGGCGTCTTCCGGGGCGGTCAGTTGACGGTCGGCCTCATCGGGTGCGGTGGGTCGAGTGGGGTCTATGGGCTCGGTGGTGCCCATAAGCGCCTCATTCGCTGTGGCCCGGTCTCGGTCGCTGTGGCGGCCGGCCGTGCGTGCGGCGCCGGCCGTCTCGGGCCGTGTCGGCTTGCTCCTCTGGGGAGACGGCGGCCAGTGGTGTGCTCCGGAGTCGGGGCTCGAGGAAGAGGACACGGGGCCATTGTGGGCCATGGCGTGCCTTAGCGCGTAGTGCGACGAGCCGCTCGCAGGGGGTGTTGTGTCGTGTTTGGAGCCGGCGGGTGTGTGAGATGCGGCGCGCGTGACAAATGGGGTGGGAAAGATCCTGTGCGACAGTTGGGACGCAGGTTATATTGGTGTCGTTACACAACCGCGAGGTGCCGGACGCGGCTCCGGCCCTCACGTGACCACATCGACTTCATGACAGGACACCACAGCCATGGCATCGGGCACCTCGACTCCATCCAGCGCCCCGGGCGCCCCCAGCTTCCTCACCGTTGCGGAAGTCGCCGCTATGTTGCGGGTGTCGAAGATGACCGTGTATCGCATGGTCCACTCCGGCGACCTGCCCGCCATGCAGGTGGGGCGCTCCTTCCGTGTGCCCGAACGTGCGGTTCAGCAGTATCTGGCGGCCGGGTTGGGTGACTGGGGCCACGAGAGCTCCGCGTCGACCGGTTCCTGATACCCGCTACAATCCTGGGGTCACTGCGTGGCCGGTCCCGGCGCCGTCGGCCGCGGGAGCAGGCCGGTAAGAACAACATCGAGGAGCCTTAATGGGATCTGTCATCAAGAAGCGTCGCAAGCGCATGGCCAAGAAGAAGCACCGCAAGCTGCTGCGTAAGACGCGTCATCAGCGTCGCAACAAGAAGTGAAGCGATCTGTGCCCGGGGCCCGTTCCCCGGGCACATACGCATCCGGCCGGATCGCCTAGGAGCACCACATGGCCGTGACCATGCATGACGTTGCCCGCCTGGCCGGGGTCTCGGTGAAGACCGTCTCGAATGTCGTCAATGACTATCCCCACGTGCGTGAGGCCACGCGCGCGAAGGTCCTGGACGCCATTGACAAGCTCGGTTACAAGGTCAATCAGTCGGCGCGTAATCTGCGCCGGGGCTCAACCGGGCTCCTGTGCCTGGCGGTGCCGGAGCTCAAGCTCGCCTATTTCGCCGAACTTGCCGACGCGGTGATCGCCGCCGCCGAGCGTTACGGCCGCACCGTGCTGATAGAACAGACCAACTCCGACAGGGAACGCGAACTGCGGGTGCTGCACAACTCTCGGCAGCACCTGTTCGACGGACTGCTGTTCAGCCCACTGGAACTCGGGCAGGACGACATCGCCCAGTTCCACGTCGACTACCCACTGGTGCTGCTGGGCGAACGCGTCTTCGGAGCGCCCGCGGACCACGTGACCATGGCGAACACCGAGGCCGCCGCCGTCGCCACCGAGCATCTGCTGAACCTGGGGCGCAGACGGATAGCCCTGATCGGCGCCCATGCCGGAGAGGTCGTCGGTTCGGCGGCACTGCGCGAGGCCGGCTACCGGCAGGCGCACACGCAGGCCGCAGTAGAGGTGGATCAGCGCCTCATCCGGGAGGTAGGACTGTGGCACCGTGCCAGCGGGGCCGAGGCCACGCGGCGTCTTATCGCTGAACAGCTGCCCTTCGACGCCGTCTTCGCCCTCAATGACGCCATGGCCATCGGCGTGTTACATGAACTCCTAAGCGCAGGCATCCGAGTTCCCGATCAGGTGGCGGTGATCGGCTTCGACGATGTGGAAGATGCGCAGTACACGCAACCGTCGCTGAGTTCCATCGATCCCGGCCTGGAGTGGATCGCCAGGCGCGCCGTCGATCTACTGGTGGAGCGAGTCGGTGAGCACCGTGCCGGACAAACGCCCGCACCGTACCGCCACGAGGTGGCCCCTTTTCAACTCGTGGGACGCCAGTCGACCGAGTTGTAGCGGCGGTCCGGGCCGGGAAGCACTCCGGCGCGCAGCAACCGCTCCCGGGCAAGCAGTGTCATTGCCGTCAGCGGGAGGCTCACACCAAACAGGACGCCCCACAGCGGCCAGCACCAGGTCACTATCCCGGCAGCCGCAGCCGTTGCCACCATGCCAATGGTTGTGGCCGGCGAGGCCACGGCTACTGCGGCCGCCCGCCGTAGCGTCTCCCGGGTCCCGATGCCGTCCGCGGCGCCGAGCAGGGGGATGGCGTAGCATGCCACTACCATCGCCATGACGGAGATGACGACGACGGGCACCAGCAGCCAGATCAGCATGCCGCGGGCGTGGGAGAGGATGAACAGATCCGCCACGCCCACTATTGCGACCCAGACCAATGGCGCGCCCACACCGGCGGCGGGGCGGAAAGCGGCCCGGTAGATTCCCCAGTAATCCCGCCACAGGTGCATTGAGGGATCCCTTCGGCTGCGTCTTGCCAGCTCATGCACGGCGCAACCCGCCGGGAGGGCCCCGCACAGCACCGCGCCCACGAACAGACCGAGCCACCACAGCAGGTTCAGGGCTGCCAGCTGCGTAGCCACCCGCAACCATCCCATGACGGTGCCGCCCCAGCCCGGCGGGTCGATGCCGACGTCGTGACGTGGCTCGATACGGCCGCGCGTCATGATTCGCGCACCCCCAGCACGACCTGCCCGCCCGCCAGGCCGGCGAAGGAGGTGGAGGAGCGCGTGCGCCACACGACGGCGTCGACTCCGGCTCCGTCCACCGTCAGGGCGGCCCGCATTCCGCCCTGATCCGCGGGTGTCGGCAGCGGGGAAACCAGGCGCACCTGGCCCTGCCCGGGGTGGGCGGGGCCAGATGAGGACGCATCCAGGCGCCATATCCACCACCTTCGCTCCGGCTCGGCCGGGTCCAGGGGGAGCAGCGGCTGAGCGTCGTACTCCACGGGGCTGGCCACCGGCCAGCCGCCGCTGGTCAGGGCCAGGCGCCGCACCTGCGCCCGATGGCGGCGCGGTTGGGCGCCGTCGCGGATGTGGTGAACCAGGAGCATGCCGTCGGCGGTGAACAGGTGGTTGGAGTGTCCGGGGGCCAGCAGGATCTGTCCCGAGGGTAGTACCAGGGATCCGAGGATCTTGATGCCGCCGTCCACGGCGTCGTCGTCCTGGGAGCCCAGGAGGCGGCCTGCAGCGTCAAGGAAGGGCCCCTCGGGGTATTCAGAGCGAGCGACCCGAATGTTGTAGGTGTCGAACAGGGAGTCGAACGAGCAAATCAGCAGGTAGCGCCCGGTTTCCGCGTCATACCACATGTGTGAGCCCTCAATGGGGCCGTTCTCGGCGGTGGTGCGGCGGCACACGGGTACCCCGAGTTCACCGGGACGGCTGGGCAGCCCCCGCTCATCCAGGGCTATCAGCCGCAGTCCGCCGAAGAAGGAGCCGTAAAGCATCAGGTCCTCGCCCTCGCGGGTGCGGACTATGGCGGCGTCGATGGCATTGACGGGATCCTCGGCGCGCGTGCGCACCACCGGCCCCAGATCCGTCCAGGGGCCCTCCAGGCTCTCGGACACCGCCAGGCTTATGCACGAGCGCCGTGAGCCGAAGGTGGAGGCGGAGTAGTACATGCGGTACTCGCCGTTACGCTCTACGACGTCGGGCGCCCAGATGCCCTGCGCCCCGGACCACTGCTGGGCGGATGCGGGCACCCCGTCGAAGGCGTGCCCCACCCACTGCCAGTGCACCAGGTCGTCGGAGCGGCGGACCTGCACGCCGACCCCGGGCGATCCCGCAACCTCGGTGTCGGTGGAGAACATGTAGTAGCGCCCCTCGCGGGAGCGGATGATAGCCGGGTCATGGGCTCCCCAGGTGCCCGGGTTGCGCCTGGCCCAGGCGCTCGTCTCCTCCGCTCCGGTCGGTGCGGGAGCAGACGCGGCGACGGCTGCGCACTGTGCATCCGTCATCGGTCACGCCTTGGTACCGGTAAGGGCCACAGATTCGATGATCTGACGTTGGAAGACCAGGAAGATCACGAATATGGGCAGCAGTGCGACGATGGATGCCGCCATGATCAGCGGGTAGTCGGACTGAATGGCGTAGTTGGAGTTGAAATTGGCGATTACCAGCTGCAGCGTCAGCTTCTCGGGGCTGTTGAGGTAAATGGTCGGCGCCAGGTAGTCGTTCCACACGCCCATGAACCACAGGATGAATTGGGCCGCGATGGCCGGGCGGATCAGCGGCAGGATCATGCGGAAGAAGATCTGCGGGAAGGAGGCGCCGTCCACCCGGGCCGCCTCAATTAGCGAGTCCGGGGTGGAGGTCAGGTACTGGCGCAGGAAGAAGATCATCATGATGTTGCCGAACATGCCGGGCACGATCAGCGGCAGCAGGGTGTCCACCCAGCCGGCGCGGGAGAACATCATGAACTGCGGGATCATGAGCGTAGGGAAGGGGATCATCATCCCGGACAGCAGCAGGAGGAACAGCGTGTTCTTGCCGGGCAGCCGCATCTTGGCGAAGGCGAAGGCCGCCAGTGCTGAGGTGAAGGAGCCCACGATTGTCACCGAGAGTGAGACGATCAGGCTGTTCTTGATGCCGCTGGCCAGCGGCCCCTCGGTCCAGATGCGTGCGTAGGAGTCCCAGTGCACGGGGCTGGGAATCCATTCGGGCGGGAGCGCGAAGACGCCCTCCTTATCCTTCAGCGAGGTGGTGAGCATCCACAGCAGCGGGGCGATCATGATGACCGCACCGACTGCCAGCAGGAGGGTGATCCAAATATTGGTGATGGTGTAGCGGGTCTTGGCCTTCATGGGGGTGTTGCTACTCTGCTTGAGAATCTGCATGGTCGCCTCATTCGACGCTGAACGCGTTGCGTGCGTTCATGCGCATCTGGATCGCGGTGATGATGAAGATGAGCACGCCCAGTACGAGCGCCATCGAGGTCGCGTAGCCCATCTGCAGGTTTTTGAAGGCCTTCTGCCAGATGTACCAGACTATGGTTGCGGCGGAGTACTCCGGGCCGCCGGTGGGCGTCATAATGTTGATCTCGGTGAACATCTGGGAGCCGTTGATGATGCTGGTGACGATCAGGAAGAAGGTCACCGGGCGCACCATCGGCAGCGTGATGGAGGTGAACTTGCGCAGCGAGCCGGCGCCGTCGAGTTCGGCGGCCTCATACAGTGACTTGGGGACCGACTGGATGGCGGCTAGGTACAGCAGCATGGAGTAACCCAGGCCCTTCCAGACGGACATGATGATAATCGCCGGCTTGACCGTGGCGGTGTTCTGTAGCCAGTTGGGGCCCCGGATGCCGACCAGATCCAGCACCTGGTTGACCAGGCCGTAATCGCCGTTATAGGCCCACTGCCACAGGATCGCGATGGCCGCCAGGGAGGAGATCACCGGGATGTAGTAGACCGTGCGGAAGAAGGTGCGTCCGGGGAGTCTGCGGCTCAGGGCCATGGCCAGCAGCAGGGACAGCACCAGCCCGATGGGTATGCCCAGCATGTAGAAGAAGGTGTTCAGCAGCGTCTTGCGGAAGTAAGGGTCGGAGGCGATGGCGATGAAGTTGTCCAGTCCGACGAAACGAGGGGCAGACAGTCCGTTCCATGAAGTGAAGGAGGCGTAGACGGAATAGCCCAGTGGAAAGAGGGTGAACAGCAGAAAACCGATGACCGGGGCGGCTACGAAGACCGCCGCCCAGCGGTGCTCACTGTGGTGCAGAGTGGATTTGCGTCCTTGCGTGGGGCGTTGCATGGTCAGAACCTTCGGCGGCGTTCAGGCCGGTGAGCTCCAGCCTGAACGCATTGGTGGATCAGGTCGCCGACTCAGGCGCCGGCCTGGGCTTGTTTGGCGGCCTGGACGGCGGCGTCGAGTTTGGCCTGCATGGTGGGCTGGACCTCGGCGCAGTACTCGGCGGCGGTCTTGTTCCCATCCAGGACCGGTTGGATATTGGTGAAGAATTCGTCGTACCACTCGGGGCTCCAGGTGACGGCGCCGGGCAGCGGGCGCCCGTCGGTTTCGACGATCTGGAGGAACTCCTCCTTATTGGCGGGCGCGGTTTCGGTGTCGGCCGCGTACTCGTTCTTGGCGTAGTCGATGAGGTTGGGGATCTGGATGCCTGCGTCAACCAGTTGCCTCTGGCAGTCCGGGTCCGCGGACAGGTAGGCCACCAGTTTGGCGGCGAGCTCGGGGTGCTTGGTACCGGAGGACACCGCAATACCCAGTGAACCGATGTAGGTGGACGGCTTGCCGGTCTTGCCGGCGGGGAAGGGGATCAGGTCCCATTCAAAGTCCAGCTCTTGGTAGGTGGACACGTCCCAGGGGCCGACCGGGAAGAATCCGATCTGTCCGCGCATCCAGCGCTGGTAGGTGTCCATGGTCTGTGCCTGGGCGATGGAGGGGGTGATGCCGTGGACATTCTGCATGTCGGCGAAGAACTGGAGCGCCTCGGCGAACTCCGGGGTGTCCACGGTGACTTCGGTGTGTTCCTCATTGCACCAGTCTGCGCCGTTGGACCACACGAAGGCCTGCAGACACCAGTTGACGTTCAGGCCGGTGCCCCACTGGTCGAGCTCGCCATCGCCGTCGGTGTCCCGGGTGAGCCGCTGGCAGACCTTTACGAACTCCTCCCAGGTGTAGGGCACGTCCTTGTCTGGCAGTTCGAGCCCGGCGGCCTCGAACATGGTCTTGTTGTAGCCAAAGGCGAAGGGGCCCACATCCTTGGGCAGACCGTAGATCCGCCCCTGGCCCACCTGGCTGCCGTCATAGCGGTAGGAGTCCACGCCGTAGGCCCAGATGTTGTCCAGGTCCACGTCGCCGAGCATGTCGGTGATGTCCATGACGATGCCATTGGAGGCGAAGGACATGACCGAGCCCTGCTCCAGGTAGAAGACATCGGGAACCTGGTTGCCGGTGATGGCGGCCTGCAGCTTGGTGGAGTACTGGTCGGGATCGGTGGTGATGACCTTGACGGTGCAGTTGTTGGCCTTTGAGAAGTTGTCGATGGCGATCTGGTAGGCGGCCTTCTCATCCGCGCCGCCGCGGAACATGTAGGTCAGTTCCGGGGCGCCGGAGTCGGAGGCGCCGCCGGAGGAGCAGCCCGCCAGGGACCAGGCCCCGGCCAGTGCGCCCGCGGTCAGGGTGAGGCGGTTGAAGGAGCGGCGGGAGAGCATCCGGTGCTTCGTCATTGAAGTACTCCGTTCGGGAGGGGCGGGGCAATCGGCCCGCTTGATTTACAACGTTAGAAATTATGGCACGTGACAAGGGTTCCGTCAAGCATCGGTTTACGTTGAAATAGCAGGCAATGATGCGTTCCTTGACGGATGGGCAGGAGGGGCGAGAGACTGTCTGCAACGATGTATCTCTCGGTTGGGCCATCACCCCGCAACGGTGGCGTGCCCGGCGGCGGCACATCCGGCAGTTCACCGGCGAACACACTGGGGAGAAGACCATGAGGCGACGTTCCCTCCTGGCTGCGGGAGTTGTACTGGCATCCCACGCCGCGCTCGGCGGCATTGGCGGCTGTTCCGCCCCGGAGGGGGACGCAGCCGCCCCGGGGCCGGCGGCCTTCCGACCGACGTTGACCGGGGACCTGACGGCCCACGATCCGGCACTGCTGCTGGATGAACACGGCCTGCCGCTGGCCGTCTTCTCCACCGGAGATCCAGCCTTAGCCGGCGGCGCCGTCCTGGTCAGCCTAAGCCACGACGGAGGAACCACCTGGGGTGATCGAATCGGCGCCTGGCACCTCGGCGATGAACCGACGTGGACCCACGATGCAGTTCCCGGGCTGACGAACTACTGGGCCCCGGACGTGGTCCGCCTCGACAGCGAAATCCGCCTGTATTACGCCGTGTCCACCTTCGGTTCCTCCCGCTCAGCCATCGGCCTCATGGCCAATGCGTCCTTCGATCCGAGCCAGCCCCAGGCCGGCTGGGAGGACCGCGGCGTGGTGCTCACCTCCGGCGACGGCGAGGGCTACAACGCGATCGATCCCTCAGTCCTGACCGACGCCGACGGGCGCACCTGGATGGCCTTCGGCTCCTTCTGGGACGGGATATTCGCCGTCGAGCTCGGGCAGGACGGGCTGCGAGCGGACCCCGCCGCCGCCCCCGTCCACCTGGCCGATCGTGGCACCGCCCTGAATGATGTGGAAGGGGCGGCCTTAGCACGCCACAACGGGTGGTACTACCTGTATGTCTCCTTCGGCACCTGCTGCCGGGGGACGGGCTCGACCTACCAGACCGCTGTGGGCCGCTCCAAGACGATTACCGGACCCTATGTGGACCGGGCGGGAGTCGGCCTGCTGGAAGGCGGCGGCACGGTGGTGCTGAGCAGCCGGGGGAGCATGATCGGCCCCGGCGGCGGCGCCGTGGCCGGGGACTGGCTGGTCCACCACTACTACGACGCCGAGAACGGCGGCGCCCCCACGCTGGCGCTGCGCCGGCTCGCCTGGGACGATGACTGGCCCGTGCTGCTGACCGACCGGGAGCTGCACTCGGAAGAATGGGCCTATCCGCCTGAATGACTCGAGCGGGCGCGGGTCGCCTATCCTGCTCCCGCAAGCACTACTTGAGCGGAGCACATATGCCATCTACCCCCAGCGCTGACCGTACCGGCCTGAGCACGCCAGGGTCGCCGTCGGGCACCGAGGAGTGCGCCATGCCGGCATCCATCCACGCCGATCCCGCCGACTGGCCCGCGCCCGTCCCGGCCCTGGCTCGCCCACTGGGCACGGACGCCTCCCGCGGCTCAACTCCGAGCCTGGCCGAGCTGACCACCCTGCGGGTGGGCGGCTCGGTCGGAAGCTATGTCGAGGCCCGCACCGAGGCCGAGCTCATTGACACCGTCCGCCAGGCCGACGCCGACGGCACCCCCCTGCTGGTGATCGGCGGCGGCTCGAATATCCTGGCCGCCGACATGGGCTTCGCCGGCGTGGTGGTGCGAGACGCCCGCCAGCAGGTGGCCCTGAGCGCTGACGACCGCTGCGGTGGCGTGGAGTTCACCGTCACCGCCGGCACCACCTGGGACGACCTGGTGCGTGAGGCCATCGCCAGCCAGTGGGGCGGTTTCGCCCCCCTGTCGGGGATTCCCGGAACCGTTGGCGCCGCTCCGGTGCAGAACATCGGCGCCTACGGTGCGGAGGTCGCCGAGTTGCTCGCCTCCGTACGCGCCTGGGACCGGGCCGCCGGACAGCCCGTCCAGCTCCCACTGGCCCGCCTGCACCTGAGCTACCGCGACTCCGATCTCAAACGCTCCCTGACCGACGCCGTCGTCGGTGGCGGCCGCACCTGGGGACCCACGGGCCGCTGGGTGGTGCTGTCGGTGACCTTCTCGGTTCGGGCGGCCTCCCTGTCAGCCCCCATCGCCTACGCCCAGTTGGCCAGCACGCTCGGCGTCGAAGTGGGCGAAAGGGTGGATGCCCGCGCCGTGCGTGATGCGGTGCTTGAGTTGCGCCGCTCCAAGGGCATGGTGTTGGAAAGTGCCGACCATGACACCTGGTCCGCCGGCTCCTTCTTCACCAATCCGATCCTGTCTCAGGACCAGGCCAATGCCCTTCCCGCCGACGCCCCCCGCTTCCCGGTCACCGACCACTCCCTGGCGGTTGCGGGCACCCGGCGGGCTCCCGTCGTCGAGGGGCTGGTGAAGACCTCCGCGGCCTGGCTGATCGACCACGCCGGATTTGGAAAGGGCTTTGCCCTGCCAACACCCGGGACGGAGCCGGCCGCTAGCCTGTCTACCAAGCACGTGCTAGCCCTTACCAACCGCGGTCATGCCCGCGCCGCCGACCTTACTGCGTTGCGCGACGCCGTCGTCGCCGGCGTGCACGAGCGCTTCGGGGTGACCCTCGTGCCCGAGCCGGTGCACGTGGGCTTCTAGAGCCGGCAGGCGCGGGCCGCGACCATCCGCGCGCTGCGCGGGCCGCCGGATCGGGCAGGTGGCCCGGAACTCAGTCGTCCGCCGCCAGCCAGGCATCCACCTGCGCCAGCCACTCCCGTTTGGATGCGGGCGAGGCCAGGCAGGCGCGGATGGAGCCGCGTGCCAGCTCCGCCAGCGCGATGTCATCCAGCCCCAGATCCCGGGCGATCTGGTACTGGTCCACCAGGCGGGACTGGAACAGCAGGGGGTCATCCGCTCCCAGTGCCACCTGGGCGCCGTGCTCTAACAACACCGGCAGCGGAATGTCGCCCGGCTCCCGGTACACGCCCAGGCACACGTTCGAGGCCGGACACACCTCCAGGCTGATACCGGCGGCAACCACCGCGTCCAACAGCCGCGGGTCCTCACTGGTGCGGATCCCGTGACCCAGCCGGGTGGGGCCGAGCGCGGAGACCACAGCACGCACGTGCTCCGGGCCCAGCAGCTCCCCGCCGTGGGGCAGCGAGGCCAGGCCGGCGCGCCGGGCTATTGCGAAGGCCGGTCCCCAGGATGCCGTCAGGCCCGCACGCTCGTCATTGGACAGCCCGAATCCGACGACGGTGCCCGGCTCATCCCCGGCATAACGGGCCGCCAGGCGGGCCAGGGTGCGTGCCTCCAACGGGTGGCGCATACGGGAGGCGGCCACAATCACCGCCACCTCGACCCCGGACAGGACGGTGGCCTGCTTGGCGGCGTCCAGGATGATTTCCAGCACCGGGGTGATACCGCCCACGAAGGGGGCGTAGGAGGTCGGGTCCACCTGGATCTCCAGCCGACGTGATCCTTCGGCGGCGTCGTCCAGCGCTGCTTCCAGCACCAGGCGGCGCATGATCTCCTCGGTGACCACCAGGCGGCGGGCGGTGTCGTAAGCTCGTTGGAAGCGGAACCAGCCGCGATGATCGGCGGGCACGTGCAGCGGATCGCCGTCCAAGAACGAGGTGGGCAGTCGGGTCCGCGCCGAGGAGGCGAGCTCGACCAGTGTCTCCAGTCGCATAGAACCCGTGAAGTGCAAGTGCAGGTGCGCCTTGGGCAGGGCGGACAGGTCGCGCATGGCGGGATTGTGCCACTATCGGCACCACAATCCGTCAACCGCCGACCGACAGGCGCAGCAGGCGGCGCCACAGTGAGGCAGACTGTTCCCATGAGCACCGTCATGGCCGGTCACGAGCCCGAGGAGGTCGCCCTGTTGACGGGCGCGCGCGCCGCCTCCGTGCTGGCGGCCGCACTCGCCCCGGCCGGGCAGCAGCTCATGAGCTGGGAGGTCCACTCGGTGCACCACCGGCCGGGAGCCGGCGTCTCGGTCGGCTACACCGCCGTCGTCGCCGGGCCGGACGGCTCACGCACCACCGAGTACCTGTGCGCCACAACCGCGCGCCTGTCCGATCCGCAGGCCGCCGGCCTAACCCGGGTGGCGCCCACCGGCGGGGACGGACCAGCGGTGCACGTCTGGCGACACCCGGCTGATCCCGAGTTGCCCGCGCTCGCGGTCGCCTGCACGCCCTCGCTGCTGTCCCAGCGGCTGGGTGCCCCCGTCAAGGCCACCATGGTCGCCTACCGTCCCACCCGCCGCGCTGTGGTGCGCGTGACCTACCCGGACTCCTCCACCGCATACGCCAAGGTGCTGCGCCCGAGTCAGTCCGCGGCCTTCGCCGACCGGCACCGCATGCTTGGTGCCGCGGGAGTTCCCGCGCCCGACGTTTTGCGCGATGACCCGGACGGGCTCGTACTGTTGTCCACCGGCCGCGGTGTGGCCCTGTCCGGGCTGCTGTCGCGCGGTATGGATGAGGCTCAGGCCACGCGTGTGTTCAACGGGCTGATCGCGCTGCTGGACTCCCTGCCGGTCTCCGCCCTGCAACTGGTCGCCCACCCGGCCTGGTCCGAACGCGCCCGCCACTACGCCCATGCCGCCGCCACCGTGTTGCCCGAACATCTGGCTCGCGCTCGCGCCGTCGCGGAGGGCGTGGAGCAGCTGATGGCGGCCTCCGACCCGGGGCCGGTGGTGCCCGTGCACGGTGACTTCTACGAGGCGAATGTGCTCATGGATGGGGAACGGGTCGCCACGCTGCTTGATGTGGACTCCCTCGGCCCCGGACGACGCGTGGACGACCTTGCCTGCCTGCTGGGGCATGTCAGCGTCCTGGATCACCTGGCGCCCGCGTCCTACCCGCATCTGCGGCCCGTCCTGGAGACGTGGACGCGCCTGTCCGAGCGGCAGGTGGACCCGGTGGCGCTGCGGGCCCGCTGCGCCGGTGTGGTGCTCTCCCTGGTGGCCGGGGCGCGTCGGGAGGACGGCGGGCCCTGGCGTGCCGATGCCGAGGGGCGCCTGGCCCGCGCCGAGTCCTGGCTGGCGCAGGCCCGGGAGACACAGGCGCGACGCGGTGCCCACTGAGCCGGTGGGCCGCGGGCGGAACCACGTTGTGGACAGGCGCATACCCAAAACCGCCGACGCGCATACCCTTCCGCCGCGCCGGTGTCCGCCGGTGGAAAGGCAGAATCCATGTTTCCCACATCCTTAACCGCTTTAACCAGCCCCGAACCATTGGCCGTATACGCGCAGGGGCCCGCCCCGACGGGCTTGAGCCAGGCGCTTTCCGCAGCCGATGACTTCCTGTGGGGACCCTGGCTCCTGATCCCGCTGCTGCTGGGCACCGGTATCTGGCTGACCATCCGCCTGCGCGTCGTGCAGCTGCGCAAGCTGTTCCCGGCGCTGCGTTTCGCCCTGTTGGATCGCAGCGACGGCGAGGCAAACACCGCCGAGGGCGATATCTCCCACTACCAGGCGCTGACCACGGCGCTGGCCGCAACCGTCGGTGTGGGAAACATCATCGGCGTGGCCACCGCCATCCACCTGGGCGGTCCCGGAGCCCTGTTCTGGATGTGGGTGACGGCCTTCTTCGGCATGGCGTCGAAGTACTCCGAGGCCTTCCTCGCCGTGCGCTTCCGCATCACCGACGCCAACGGGCAGAAGTCCGGCGGGCCCCAGTATTACTTGCAGCATGCCATCAAGGGGCGTGTGGGTGTGATGCTGTCGGTGTTCTTCGCCGTCTCCACGCTTCTGGCATGCTTCGGTATCGGCTCCATGACCCAGTCCAATTCGGTGGCGGCACAGCTGGAGCACTCCTTCGGAGCGGATCCGGCGCTGGTAGGAATCACCATGGCCGTGGCCATCGGAGGTGTGCTGCTGGGCGGTATCGAGTCCATTGGCCGTGTTACGGCGGCCTTTGTGCCCATGATGATTGTCTTCTACGTGGGTGGGTGCCTGTACATCCTCGCCGTTAAGATCACCGCGATTCCCGCCGCCCTGGGGATGGTGATCGCGGATGCCTTCACCGGGCACGGCGCCGTGGGCGGATTCGCCGGCTCAACCATGCTCATGGCGCTCAAGTTCGGGATGGCCCGGGGCATCTTCTCCAATGAGTCCGGCATGGGCTCGGCCGCAATCGCGGCCGCGGCCGCGAAGACCAACCACCCGGTTCGGCAGGGACTGGTGTCCATGACCCAGACCTTCATTGACACCTTCGTGGTGGTCACCTGCACCGGCCTGGTGGTGCTGTCAACCGGCGCCTGGACCGGCAGCGACCCGGCCACCATGACCGCCACCGCCTTCACCACTGGCCTGCCGGGCCAGTGGGGCCACTACATCGTGTCGGTGTCCCTCATCTTCCTGGGCTGTTCGACGATCCTGGGCTGGGCCTACTACGGCGAGCGCTGCATTGTGCGGCTGGTGGGAGTGCACGGTGTGCTGCCCTTCCGTCTGCTTTTCACCGTGCTGATCTTTCTGGGCACCGTCACCAGCCTGGATGATGTGTGGGCCCTTGCGGACATCGCCAACGGACTCATGGCCATCCCGAACCTGATCGGCCTGGTGCTGCTGTCCGGCCTGATCGTACGCGAGACCAAGGCCTACCTGGTCCAGGACCCATACCTGCGGCGCCCCGGAGACGAGTTCACCTCCGTCCCGGAGGATGCCGAGACCGCGGTGGAGGCCTGAGCGGGCCGCTGAAGTCCCATTCGGGCCGCTGAAGTCCCATTCGGGCCGTGATCCTCTTAGACCGCCTGAGAGTGCGTTTCCGGCGGTCCAAACCGGTGCCGTCGGCGCCAGGCTCGTCAGCTCGACGGCGTCGAGTCGTCCTCATTCTGTACTAGCGCCGCCGAGGTCAGAGAGCGCTCGACATGAGCGGTCATTAGCGCGGCGACCGCCTCCGCCTCGCCGTCGTCGACCAGTTGCGCGAGCCGGTGGTGCTCGGCGGTGTCCCGGTCGCGTGGACCGTCTCCTTCCGGTAGCTCCAGCCCCAGGCGGCGGAGCCTGTCGGTCTTCTCCCACAGCTCGTCGAGCATGCGTGTCAGCACCGCATTGCGACAGCAGCGGATCTCGGCATATGCCGCGTCGGCCTTGGAGGTGAATTTGGGCACGGCGGCAAGTGCTCCACACGGTCACTTTGGCGGCGTCGGGCCCGGCTGGCCGTCTGCTACGCCGGTTCGTGCTCTACTACGCCGGTTAGGCGTTTGTTGAAGGGCTCTGAACCCTTCAACAAACGTCGAAGTAGCGTAGTAAACGGGCTCTTCCGGTTTGAGGGTGTGGGGTTTGGGGTGTGTGGTTGTTTGCGGTTGGGTCGACCGGCCCGTGTCTGCTTGGAGGGCCCAGCTCTACTTGGACTCTGGCTGTGCTTGGGCCGCCCCAGAGGCACTGTCAGACGGTCCGATCTTGGAATGCGCGACCGCGCACGTGCGGCGTGTCCGCGGCTGTCTGTTGGCGCTCGTTGCCGTGTGTGGTGGCCCGAAGTGTCCGGGATCGGCACAAACGGCTCCGACGTCGCCTACAGTCGTGAACAGAACGTTGGAATCATGCGGTTTTAGAAACGGCTCCAGCGGTCGCCGACCGCCTTTGTGCCGAATTCGGACATTCCGCCCCACGGCCGGGGCACCCGGACACAGGCCACCCACCAGCACCGGCCGGCAACACCCAGCACCGGCACACCCGAACCGGAAGAGCCGGAGAAGGTCGTATTCGGCGAATCGGCGCCCACCGACAACGACCTCGCCAGCCCGACAAGGACCGCCGCACCGCGGCCCCGACCTCAACCACTACACCCTCAAACCGGAAGAACCAGTAAACGTCGAAGGGGCGTACCCAACGCACCCCACGGTCCCGCGCTTCCAACATCGGCCCCGTAGATCGAGCACCTACACGCCGCCCCACCTCCGACTCCCACACACACCCACCACACCTCAAACACGAAGAAGCGGATACGGACGAGCTGGCAGGGAGTCTATTGCGACTGTTGAACCGAGCACTACAATAGTCTTACAAGTTATAAGCCATAAAAAGGAAGTTCAATGAAGATCGTCTCCGCCCACACCGGCACTATCCCGATCAGTTCCCCCATCCGCAACGCCTACATCGACTTCAGCGCGATGGACTGCTCGATCCTGGCCCTGGTCAGCGACGTGATCGTCGACGGCGAGCCGGTGGTCGGATACGGCTTCAACTCCAACGGCCGCTATAACGCCTCCGCGATCATCGAGCAACGTCTTCTGCCCCGCCTGCTGGACGCTCCCGAGTCCGAGCTGGTCGACGACGACGGGGATCTGGCCCCGGAGCGCGCCTGGGAGGTGATGATGCGTAACGAGAAGCCCGGCGGCCACGGGGAGCGCTCCGTCGCCGCCGGGGTGATTGACATGGCCCTGCACGACCTGGCGGCGAAACTCGCCGGTGTGCCCCTGTACCGCTGGATCTCCGAGCACTACGGCGACGGCAAGCCCGACTCCGATGTCTTCGTCTACGCCGCCGGTGGCTACTACGCGCCCGGCAAGACCCTGACCGACCTGCAGGATGAGATGCGTCGGTTCTTGGATGCCGGATACCGGGTGGTCAAGATGAAGATCGGTGGCGCTGCGTTGGATGAGGACCTGCGCCGCATTGAAGCGGTTATCGACGGCGTCCTGGATGGCGATGGCTCTCGCCTGGCGGTCGACGTCAACGGGCGCTTCGACCTGGACACCGCGTTGGAGTACGCCCGCGCACTGGAACCCTTGGGCCTGTTCTGGTACGAGGAGATCGGCGACCCGCTCGACTACGCCCTGAACGCCGTCGTCGCCGAGAACTACCGGCGTCCCATCGCCACCGGCGAGAATCTGTTCTCCATGCAGGACGCCCGTAACCTGCTGCGTTACGGCGGCCTGCGTCCGGACCGCGACTACATCCAGGTTGATCCGGCGCTGTCCTACGGGCTGACCGAGTATCGCCGAATCCTGGACGTACTCGACTCACATGGCTGGTCCTCGCGCCGCTGCATTCCGCATGGGGGACACCAGTTCTCACTCCATATCGCCGCCGGACTGCACCTGGGCGGTAACGAGTCTTACCCGGGTGAGTTCCAGCCCACCGGTGGTTTCACCGACGACGCCCAGGTGGTGGACTCCCGTGTGGCTCCTGGCGACCTTCCGGGCATTGGGCTCGAGGGCAAGGCGGAGTTCTACTCGGTGCTGCGCGGCCTGCATGCCTGAGGCAGGAGTCGGCCAGTCAGGGCGCGGCGGTGCCGTCGGAGCCCGAGGACGACTCGGCTGAGGTGGCTGTCCCGGAAGGCGCATCCTGAGCCGTGGGGTCGGCGGTGGGCGTGCCTCCCTCGGGACACTGGACGGCGATCAGCGCCGAGCTAGTGGCGGAGCCAGGGCCGCTCCCTGATGACCGCTTGGGGTGGGACTCCAGGACGGTGATGGTGCAGCCGAGTACCTCGGCAGACGAGCCGACTGGAATCAGCGTATATGGTTCGTTCTCGGAGTCCGCGAGGCCGCCCGACTCGGATCGAGAGAAGTTGACGGCGACATTCTTCTCGCTGACAAATGTGACGACGAGCATCCATTCGACCGAGTCTCCCGTGCCGTGGCGTCCCGGCTGCTGCATCACGTAACTGCTCGCCTGGTCTCGCAAGGCCTCAACTTCGGGCGAGAGTTTGGGTGTCCCTTGCGGCAACGGGCGCCAATGGGCGTTCGCGTACAAGGCTATCCCGACGATCAGTAGTACCGCGAAAGCGGCGGCCGAGTATCGCTTAAGGTGCACGCGCCTCAATAATATGGTAGCCTTGTTCAAGTCAACTCACCTCGTTAAGATAAATGCCATCGAAGTTGTCCTTGAAGTCTTGGTAGGGTAATGTGATCGGCGCAACCTCCTGACCTCATGGGTTAACTAGCGTTATGGTGTCATCCGATGGGTCGTTTGGATCGCCAAGGTCTACCGACTCTACGTAATAGGCATGACTATAGTGTAGTCTGTCCGGCAAAGGGGTGCCATTGCTGTCAACGGCGTTGGGGCGGTATAGTTTATCGGGGTGTTGGCTCGGATCGTCGTATTCAATTTCTTCCTCCCACCAGAGGATCCCTTTCGTAGGTGCCGCCTTTGAGGCGACCGTGACCGCTCCTCCGTTGTTGAGCGTGTCTGCGACATCCTTTGCTGTGGCGTCATTGTTCCTCGTTGATTTTTTCCCGGTAATGACCTCCATGCCTCTTCCCGGTGAGTCGGATTCTATTGCTCCGTAGGATCCTTCGTATGATGCCAGCGCCTTCTCCATGATGGCGGGCCACATCTCCTTCGGGTCAGTGGATCTTGCGAAAGTCGGACTTCCTTTCCCTGTTCCATCCTGATCAACGACCTGATCGGTGGTTACAGTAATGTACACGGGGTCTCCGTCGTTGTACAGGCGCACGGTGTAGGTGCCGTTACCGTTGTCGGTGATGGCATCCTCAATGACGGAGGGGTCTGCTTGGGCCACTGCTTGCAGTGAGGTGATATACCAGCAATCTCCAACGGATCCCTGGCTAATGTCATCGGGCGACGCTCCGTCGATGAACGGCTGACTTCCTTCCGGCGCCTCTTCGTATGCCGGACTGCGTCCAGGTGCCCTTCCGGACGCATCGTCGCCCCCGACGTCGTCGAACTTCGGTTGGATGTCGTGCGAGAACCCGGCGAGGCGACGCACGGTGTCATGGGAGGCGTCCTCAAGAACCTCTTGCCACATCTCTTGGCGGCGCTGTGCGCTCCAGCCGCGGGCGCCGAAGAACCATCCGCCCTCTTCCATCTCTTTGACCCATCTTTGCAGTTCTTCGTCGCTCAAGCCGGCAATGACCGCATCCACCTCTGCCCCATTGAGTCCGGTTAGGGCCTTCTCAATCTTCTTCAGGTCGCCGGTGCCGACGCCGTTCCAGCCGCCGTCAATGCCTGCTTGAACGTCTTTTAGTGCTTTGTTGACCTTGTTTTGGTCGACCGCGGGGCGGTCCGTCGTGTTGGATGCCGCCGATGTGCTCGTGCTAGAACTGTCTGAAGTGTTGGCGGTCGCGGGATTCGCCGCCGCATTGCCGTCGGAACGGCTGCGCCCTACGGTCACCGGGGTTACCGGCTCACAAGATGAAGACCCGGTGACGATCGATTCGATCGCGCAGCCGACGCGGCTGCCTAGCTCAGTAGAGGAGACTCCTGTAATAACCGCGCCGACAAGTAGGCAAGCAAGCAGGAGCACCCCGGCATACTCGAGCGTCGTCGCGCCATGTTCGTAACACTTATTGTCGGGCAAGCCCGATCGCGCAGCTTCTTCGCCGGCGGTGTGCGGGCGACGGGTACTCGTTTTCACGGGTTGAGTCTGGCTGTCGAGCCAGTTGCCGGGTAAGGGCGCCCGCCCCAAACGGAGTCCCGTCGGCAGGGGAGCATAAGCCTGGTCTGCGGGCCCGGTTGGGCCGCGGGCAGGTTCATCGCCAAAGACGTCCCAGCCGCTCGGACAAGGGGGCCGGATCGGCGACCAGACGCCCTCGCTTGCCCACCGCATCAGTACGGTAGGCCGGCGCCTGGGAGCCAAAACGTCCAGATACGGCACGAACACCGCGCCCCTCCCAACAGGCGCCCTCAGACTCGTTGGAATCATGCGGATCTGGTGAGCGGCGTCGGGCGGGGGATCCTCGTTCGTGCCGAGTCTGGACACTTCCCCCACCCCGCCAGCCCCACCAACCGAACTCGATCGTCATATCTACCGAACTGGATGGTTATATCTACCGAACTCGATGGTTATATCTACCGAACTCGGCGAGCACACCCCCAAACGGGGTCCCGTCTGCTGGGGCGCATAAGCCCTTATGTCCTGACCCGCCGATACGGCTACGGCGGCGATGCGTCGGTGCCGGCGGCCAGCGAATCGGGACGCTGGGTGGCAATGACTGCTGGCACGCCGATCGCCGCGGCCAGTAGCCGTTAGTGTCGCACTCAGCTGACCTCGGCCAGCAGGTGCTGCATGCGGGTGACGCCCTCGGTGATGGCGTCGTCGCTCATGGCGTAGGACATGCGCAGGAAGCCGGAGGGGCCGAAGGCCTCCCCGGGCACCACCGCGACCTCCGCGTACTCCAGCAGCAGCTCGGCCAACGTGGCCGAGGAGTCGATCACGTGCCCGCGCAGCGAGCGCCCGATGAGCGCCTCGACGCTGGGGTAGGCGTAGAAGGCCCCCTTGGGGGTGGGCACCTGCACGCCGTCGATCTCAGAGAGCATCGACACGATCAGTTGGCGGCGGCGGTCGAAGGCGGTGCGCATGTGCTCCACGGCCGCCAGGTCTCCGCCCACGGCGGCTATGGCCGCCCGCTGGGAGACATTGGCGACGTTGCTGGTCAGGTGCGACTGGAAGTTGGTGGCCGCCCGGATGACGTCGGAGGGCCCCATCATCCAGCCCACGCGCCAGCCGGTCATCGCGTAGGTCTTGGCGACACCGTTGAGCACCACTGTCTGGTCGGCCAGCTCGGGCACGAGTGCCACGATATGGGCGGGCTGTGCCTCGTCGTAGAGCAGGTGCTCGTAGATCTCATCGGTGACCACCCAGATGCCGTGCTCCAGCGCCCACTGCCCGATATGTGTGAGTTCGGCGACGGTGTAGACGGCGCCGGTGGGGTTCGACGGCGAGCACAGCAGCAGCACCTTGGTGCGTTCGGTGCGGGCGGCCTCCAACTGCTCGAGGGTGACCTTGTAGTCCTGGTCCGCGCCGGCGAACACCTCCACGGTGGTGCCGCCGGCCAAAGCGATGACCTCGGGGTAAGTGGTCCAGATCGGGGTCGGCACGAGCACCTGGTCGCCCGGGTCGAGCAGTGCGGCGAAGGCCTGGAAGACGGCCTGCTTGCCTCCGTTGGTAACCAGGATGTCCTCGGGGGAGACCAGGTAGCCGGAGTCCCGCAGCGTCTTGGCGGAGATCGCCTCGCGCAGCTCGGGCAGCCCCTTGGCGGGGGAGTACTTGTGGTTCACCGGGTCCTGCGCCGCGGCCACGGCGGCGGCGACAATGTAGTCGGGGGTGGCGAAGTCCGGTTCGCCCGCGCCGAATCCGATGACCGGCCGCCCGGCTGCGCGCAGCGCCTTGGCCTTGGCGTCGACGGCGAGGGTCGCCGAGGGGGAGATGGCCGCAAGGCGGGCGGAGACTCGGCTTCTGGGGGCAGTGCTCACATGACTCACGTGCGGATACTCTCATGTGCCCGCTCCGGTAATGCAGTCGTCTTGGCGTGCGGCGTGCAGTGGTGATGGTCTCAAGGCGCATGGTGCCTGTTCGTGGGGCCGGTCGGCGGAGGCTGAAGAAGTCGACGTGTCGCAGGCCACGGGTCCGGAGTTCCGTATTCGCCGGTCGATGTGGCAAGATGGGTTGCCGCTGAAGGGCAGTGGCGCAATTGGTAGCGCACCGGTCTCCAAAACCGGCGGTTGTGGGTTCGAGTCCCGCCTGCCCTGCTGAGAACGGCGGATCTGTCGGGAGATCCCGTCGGTTCCGTCTTCTCGTCCCGTCAGGACGTGACCGGACTGTCGACCCCGAGGATCAGAGAGCATGAGCGATACCAGCGTCGCCAAGGGCGCGCGGGAGAAGAGGCGTGGCCCTATCTCCCGAGTTTCACTGTACTTCCGTCAGGTGGTCGACGAGCTCCGCAAGGTGGTCTGGCCCACCTGGAGTGAGTTGTGGACCTATTTCGCCGTGGTGGTCGTCTTCATTTTGGCGATCATGCTGTTCACCGGGGTGCTGGATGGCATCCTAGACCGGCTCGTCATGTGGGTCTTTGCCTGACGTCCGATTCGCCGCCCCGCTTCCACCGGCCGCCGTAGCCATCAGATCCAGTCCGAGGAGAGAAATACACCGTGTCCGAGGAGAACGTCCCCGAGGAGCCCAGCGCCGTCGTCGAGCCCGACCCGGTGGAGGAGTTCCGTAAGCAGATGTCCTCGCTGCCCGGCGAGTGGTACGTGCTGCACACCTACTCCGGTTACGAGCGTCGCGTCGCCGCAGACATCATGGCGCGCGCGGAGAACTTCGAGCTGGAGGACTACGTATTCGATGCCGTCGCCCCCATGGAGACGGTCATTGAGCTCAAGAACGGCAACAAGAAGAAGGAGGTCTCCCGAGTCCGCATCCCCGGCTACGTGTTCGTGCGGATGGACTTGGATGACCCGGAGACCTCCGAGCAGGTGTGGCGCACCATCAAGGACACGCCTGCGGTCACCGGTTTCGTCGGTGACCGCTACGACCCGGTGCCGCTGACCTTTGAGGAGGTCGTCTCTCAGCTCGGCCCCACCGCCAAGGAGGTCGCTGCCAAGCGCGCGGCGGCCGCCGCCGCGGCGGAGGAGGCCGCCGGCGCTCAGGTCGCGGTCGACGGCCAGGTCTACGAGGTCTCCTTCTCCGTGGGCGAGTCGGTGATCGTCACCGACGGGCCCTTCGAATCGTTGCCTGCCACGATCTCGGAGATCCACCCCGAGACCCAGAAGCTGCAGGTGCTCATCTCCCTGTTCGGCCGGGATACCCCGGCGGAACTCGCCTTCGACCAGGTCGCCAAGATCTGACCCCGCAAGCGCCCCGGGGCCTGTGCCCGCGAGGCGCTTGCGCGGGTACGGCGTCAAAGCCTGTGAGACCGCCCACCGAGGGCTTCATAGGCGGGCGCGCGGGTCTAAGATGGGCGCTCGCGTGCCCGGTACGCCCCGGCGTGCCAACGCATCAAGCCGCTGCACGGCAGGTGTGCAGCAATCCGGACAAGAAAGACCAAGTTACCCATGGCTCCTAAGAAGAAGGTCGCCGGGCTGATCAAGCTCCAGATTCAGGCCGGCCAGGCCAACCCCGCCCCGCCGATCGGCCCCGCGCTCGGTCAGCACGGCGTCAACATCATGGAGTTCTGCAAGGCCTACAACGCCGAGACCGAGTCTCAGCGCGGCAACGTCGTCCCGGTGGAGATCACCGTTTACGAGGATCGCTCCTTCACCTTCGTGACGAAGACCCCGCCGGCGGCCGAACTCATCAAGAAGGCCGCAGGTGTCTCCAAGGGCTCTGCCTCCCCCCACGCGGACAAGGTCGGCTCGCTGACCCAGGCCCAGGTGCGCGAGATCGCCGAGACCAAGCTGCGCGACCTGAATGCCAACGATGTCGACTCGGCCGCCAAGATCATTGCTGGCACCGCCCGCTCTATGGGCATCACCGTTGAGGCCTGAGAGGCTCTTAACCACCCCCTAAATCAATGAGCGTGGAAGGGTCTGCGCGGCCCGTTCACCACGACTGCCAAGGAGAAGCAGATGACAAAGCGCAGCAAGGCCTACCGCGCCGCCGCGGAGAAGATCCAGTCCGGGATCCTCTACACCCCTGCGGAGGCCGTGAAACTGGCCAAGGAGACCTCCGTGACGAAGTTCGACTCCACCGTGGACGTCGTACTCCGTCTGGGCGTGGACCCCCGCAAGGCCGACCAGATGGTGCGTGGCACCGTGTCCCTGCCGCACGGTACCGGCAAGACCGCCCGCGTGGTCGTCTTCGCACAGGGAGAGCGGGCCGAGCAGGCCATCGCCGCCGGCGCCGACGAGGTCGGCGGCGACGAACTCATCGCCAAGGTCGCGGGTGGCTACACCGACTTCGATGCCGCCGTGGCCACCCCAGACCTTATGGGCAAGGTCGGCCGCCTGGGCCGGGTGCTCGGCCCCCGCGGCCTGATGCCCAACCCCAAGACGGGCACCGTCACCATGGATGTGGCCAAGGCCGTGACCGACATCAAGGGCGGCCGCATCGAGTTCCGCGTCGACCGCGCCGGCAACCTCAACTTCGTCATCGGCAAGTCCTCCTTCTCCGAGGAGCAGCTGGCCGAGAACTTCCAGGCCGCCCTGGAGGAGGTGCAGCGCCTCAAGCCGTCCGCCTCCAAGGGGCGCTACATCCTCAAAGCCACCGTGGCCACCACCATGGGCCCGGGCATCCCCCTGGATGTCGCCAAGCTCTGAGACAAGACTTGCAGCGGCGAGGCTGACAACAAGATTGCGTTGGCGGGCCGGCTCCCAGCGAGGGGGTCGGCCCGCCGTCGTCCCATCCCGCCGAGGTCGGTCGAAGTAACCGCCGAGGTCGGTCGAAGTGACCATCGAGGTCGGTCGAAGTAACCATCGAGGTCGGTCGAAGTGACTATCGAGTTCGGTCGTCGACATCACCGGCGCTTTCGACACCGGAACGAGACCCGTCTGTTTAGGATGTCCTGCAGGCAGCAGGCCCATCGATTCCATCCGTGAGCCCCGCTTACCCAACTCCGAGGAGACGCCCATGCCACCGACCGACGCCGCACACCGCCTTGGCAGCGCCTATGTGTTGGATTCTCGGATCGGCGCCGGTGCGCAGGGCGAGGTCTGGCTCGCCCACCGCACCGACGCTCCCGGCAGCGCGTTGGCGATCAAGCTGCTGCGCGCCGACCTGCTCGAGGACGCGGGTGTGGTCGAGCGGTTCATCCGCGAGCGGGCGACCCTGATGCGCGTGTCATCCCCATACGTGGTCGGCGTAAAGGACATGGTGGTCGAGGGCAGTCGCTTCGCCATCGTCATGGACTACGTGGGCGGCGGCAACCTGCGACGCCTGCTCAACGAACGCGGTGTGCTACCGCCCGCCGAGGTGGCGCGAATCGGGGCTCTGCTGGCTCACGGGATGGCCGCCGTTCACGATGCGGGCATCGTGCATCGCGACATCAAGCCCGCCAATGTGCTGATCTCCGCTGATGGTGAGTCCCACGACGCCGGGGGTGGGAACGCCGGTGACGCCGACGCTATGCCCGTGGGCTGGACTCCCCGGTTGGCCGACTTCGGTGTTGCGCGCATCTGTGACACCGTCGCCTCCTCCCACGCCACCGGCGCCATTGGCACGCCGTTGTACATGGCGCCTGAGATCCTCGATCCCGCGGCCCCTACGCCCGCGGCCGACATCTACTCCCTGGGCGTGCTGCTGTACGAGGCGGCCTGTGGCATTACCCCGTTCGTGGGGGCACCGACCCAGGTGTTGGCGCAACACGCCCGCCGAGCACCGGGGCGTCCCGACGGCGTGCCCGACTCCCTGTGGAGCGTGCTGGAGGGCATGCTTGCCAAACAGCCGGCCTCCCGTCCCGGCGCCCGGGAGGTTGCCGCCCAGCTGGAGTCAGTCGGGCCCGCCCTTGCGGGGATCGCTGCCGCGCCGCAGCTGACCGTGCCCCCGTCGTCGTCGGCGGCCAGCGCGCCGTACGTGTGGGCCGACGACGCCCCGGCGCCTGAAGCGGCGGCTGCGCCTGTTGTGGGCGTGGGTCGCGGATCAGCCACAGCTCCCACCGTGCCACAGGCGATGGCGCCGACCATGATCGCCGGGGCTGAGCCCACAGCTGTGGTCGGCGCTGCGCCGGGCGATGAGATCAACGTGGAAACTCGCATTGGAAGCGCACCGCAGCCGGTGTCCCCCACGGTGCCGTCATCGCCGTCGGCGGGCTGGGCCCCACCGGATATGGCCGGTGATACGAGGCGCGCCGGCAACGGCACAAGGCGCGTGAGGCGGGGCGTGGTTGTAGCTGTCGGCGTCGTCGTGGCGATTGCTGTGGCGGTGGGCGGGTTATTCCTGTGGCGATACCGCTCCGGGAACGCACCTACAGATCTCGCCGTGGCCGCCCTGCCAGCCCGGGCCGATACGGTGGAGTTGCAACGGATCGCGGGAGTCGATGAGATGCGCGTCGCGCCCGATCATGGTGCCGTGGCAGCCGAGACCAGCTATAACCACTGGGCACTGTATGACCTGGACTCCGCCAGCCAGGCGCCGGTATGGTCTGGAGACTGCGACTCGGCCAGGTTCTGGACCAACAAGACTTTCCTTTGCGTACAGGACGAGACCGCGCACCTGATCGGACTGGACGGCACCGACAACACCGACGCCATCTCGATGAAGGATCGCACCGGCCTGGGAACCACCGGCAACGCCGCCATAGTAGTCGACGGCGGCTACTCAGGTTCGCTGCTGGCCTTGGACGCGAACGGCGATCAGGTCTGGCGGCGCGATGGCGGCTTCCGTAAGGCGCGGGTGACCTCGGGTTTCGTGGTCACTTATGAGACCGGTTCTAAGCGTCTGCTCGTGTTGTCAGCAGAAACCGGTGAGGTGCTCCTGTCCGAGGCTGCCGAAGACACTCCGGATTTCGATTCCTACCTGCCCGGTGGTGTCGGCGTGGATGTAGGTACGCAGGCCTTCTACGTGATTTCCGGAGACCGTGCCACCGTCTATGACGCCACCGGCGGCGAGGTCGGTACGGTGGAGGGGGCGCTCGCACGTTCTGACTGGGTGGTCTCTGATGACGTAACCCCGGAGCAGCTGGTGGTGCTGCTGCGCAGCGCCGCCGAACACGGTGGCGTGCGCGTGCGCGGCAGTGCCGCGGAGACGGGGCTGGACGTGAACGTCATTGCCTGCACGGCTAACGGCCCCGGGGCGGTGTCCTACGCCGTACCGGAACGCACAGATGGGGAGGCCTGTGTTATCACGCCGATGGGTTTGATCGGCGGGGACGAGGGCGTGCTGTTCATCATGGGCCAGCCCTCCACGCGTACAGACGCTACCGGTGACAATCTGATCGCATACGGACTCGACGACGGCCAACGGCTTTGGCAGGTGGCCGGCTCCCTGGTCACGGTGCTCCCGCCGTCTGACAATGCCGCAGGCAAGGCGGCGGGCGCGGCCCGAATCCTGGTTCTTGAGGGTGACGACCTGGTCGTGTACGGGCTCGTCAAGCAGTGAGACGCCGTGCCCGTCATGCCTGGGCCACCGGGATGTCGGTCAGACGTGCGGCGAGGTTCTTGCCGGGCAGGTCCACCGTTACGGTTTCGCCACCGGGGTACGGCCAGACCAGCGGCAGGCGCATTGCTTCGCCGCGTACGATCGTGCGCACATGACGGTTGGAGGTCGGGATGTACTCGCCCTCGGCGTCGAGGTAGTTTGCCGCCAGAAACCGTGTGGAACCCGCCAGCAGAGTCGGGTTGTGGACGGCACTGAATGAGTACGGCCAGTGCAGGATCTGCAACTCGCTGGGCAGGGCGAACAGGTTGACCGTGATGTTTACATCCTCCTGCGTGCTCAGCAGCAGTGAGCCCGTCACATAGTCACCCACACGTGTCACGGACTCCATTGACAGGTGGACGGTCTGGTCATTGATGCGCACGTCCACGCCATCGGCGCCGGTAGCTACCGGGCCGACGGAACGGGGCATCTGCCCTGATGAGGCGTCGGCCTGACCGGCCTGAGCGGCCGGAGCCACCGCCAATGCGGTCGCCTCCGCCGGGTTCTTGGGCTTGAGCACCACCTCGACTCTTCGGTTGGCGGCGCGCGCCTCCGGCGAGTTTCCCTCAGCTCGGGGCTCAGACTCCCCCTTGCCCACGACGGTGGTGTTCCAGTGTGCCAGGTCCGTGAGTTCGCCCAGCCGATCGGCGACCGCCTGGGCGCGGCGCTCGGACAGGGGCTGGTTGTAGTCCTCATCATCGACGTCGTCGGTGTGTCCCGTCACCGACAACTCTCCGCCGGAGGGGTAGCGCGTCAACTGCTCGACCACCTTGGCCAGGACCTCGTCCGCTTGCGCGGACAGTTCCGTGGAGTCCGAGCCGAAGGTGACATCGCCCGAGACCGTTACTGTGGTCGAGTTCTGGTCCGCATCGGTGTCGTAGGAACCATCCGTGGCTGCCACCAGCGTACTGAGCCGGTAGGGGCCGGGGTCGGCCTCGCGATCAATCTCCGCCACGCTGAGCATTTCACCCACCTCGAAGCCGGCCTTCTCGGGGCTGACCACCGGGATGCCCACGGCCACGCCGACGCTCGGGAGGAACAGCTCGACGGTTTCGACGCCGTCGTCGACCGCCTCGAATACGGGGAATACCTCCACGGAGGATAGGCGGGAGATCGTGTCGAACAACCCGTCGGAGCGGTCGCCGAGCTCGGGGAAGACTAAGGACTGGCGCAGCGACAGCAGCAGCATTCCTCGCATTGAGGACAGGGCGGATGCGCTAAAGGCCGAGGAGAGGGTCAGTTCCTTGTCGGAGTCGGTGGATACCTCCACGCGCATGATGGTGTAACCATCCTGCACCGTGGCGGGGCCGACCCGGAATGTGGCCGGCACGCCGTCGAGAGCCGATTCCAGCGCGACGGCGCCGGTTGCGTCGGCCGTCGGTACCGCGGGTGCGCTCACGGCCGGGGAGGCCGCGGAGCCGGTCGGGGAATCGGTTACATCCGCCGCCGAGCGGAGCGGATTGCCGGAGCATGCGGCCAGACCGGTGCCCGCCGCGCACAGCGACAGGAGTGACAGCATGGAGCGGCGGGGGAGCCCCTCAGGGTTGCGGAGCATGGACTGCATGATGCGCCTTTCTGAAATGAATGGAACTCAATTGAGCTGACGTGAAGACACTATTGGTGTAGGGCGATGGCTGCGATGGGCAGAAGTCAACGTCTACCCGGGTATACCCGGGTAGTCCCCGGGTGGATGGGGAGACCTACCCATGGCGGCCGCGTGACGGCGACGTTATGTTCGTTGTGTTCCTGTTCTCGACCGGAAGGCGCCTACCGTGCCGACAGTTCATGCTTACGCGGCGACTGCGTCGCTTGTCTCCTTAAGGACACGTCTTCGCGTTGGCGGGCGCGTCTCGGGGCGGCGCCGGGGCGCAAACAGGGGCGCAAGCCCCTGGGAGGGGGCGACCTGCCCATCTAGCCTGACTACGGGCGTGCCGATCCGCGGTCTCTTCGTGCCGAGACGCACGCCCGGGGAGGGCGTCTTCGGGACCTCCTCATGCGTGAGTTGGAGGAATACATGGGACGCGATGGCACACTGGTGCCAGGAAACCTGGTCGCAGTTGCGGTGCTCGGGACGGCGGGCGTGGTGGCGCTACCGCATCTGCCGATGCCGCTGGAGGGACCGGTTCGTCTGGGTTCACTTCTCGCGGTTCGTCCACTGCTGTTCGCCGATGGGATCTGGGCGCTGTTCGCAAGCAGTCTTGGGCTGCTGCTGCTGGGGCGACGGCACGGCATTGATCGCGGAATCAGGGCGGCGCATGTTCTTGCATACGCCTTCATCATCCCAGCCGGCGTGGTTGGTGCCCGTGTCTTTGGCGGGGGTGTATTCGATGCCGCACTGGCCGAGACACTCGTTGCCATTGTCATTGGTGCGGTCCTGCCCCTGGTCCGGGGAGGCGGGAGTACCATGCCGCAAGGGGGCCGAGGCTGGAATGGCCGTGGCGAGAAGCTCGGTGGTGGACTGCGCTACTGACGTTCCGTATGCGATGTGGCGATCGTCTCGTGACAATTACTTTACGTGCGGGCCTTGGGGTCGCTACCGTGAGCGTCGTGCCCGTTGCGCAGTTGTAATGTGGCGCGCCAATGTTCCTACCCCAGCGCACCCCTCGGGAGCCCGATCGTGATCCTGCATTCCGCCGTCGCCGTAGGTGACCCTGTCCCGGATGACTGTCGGGCACTGTCGTCGCTTGATGAAGCGGTGGATGCAATCGCTTCCACTGCGCAGGACTCGATCCTGGTGTGCTCCCGTGAGGTCGCGGCGCGTCCGTCGCTTGTGGCCAGGGAGGTATTGGCCCGTGCAGACGTAGCCCTGATCCAGGTTTCCGGTTCTCCGACGCAGCAGGCCCTGGCCGTCAGGAGCCTGTGCCTACTGCCCGTCTCCGCCTACGGTCTGGCGCAGTCTGTGGTAGACGCCGTGCGTGCTCAGTGCCGCACCAGGGCGGCAATGTCCTCCGTGACGCGGCTGTCCCAGGCCCGGCCGAGTCTTACGCAGCATGTGCGCAGCTTTTTTCCCGGCGCCTCTTTCGACGTGGACCTGGGCAGTGGCGATGTTCGCTCGGCCAAACCCATCGAGTGGGATGTCCGGGGCGCCAGGGATATCTGCTGGGCGGTATGCCAGGACCTGGGTGATTTCTCGGTCGCTTTGGCGGGTGGACGGCCAACGGTGGTTCTGCCACCCGCCGCCGACTCCCCATACGGTGCACGCAGATGGGCCGAGGTCTCCGCCGTGGAGGACTTGGAGCTGGCGGTGAGCCGGGCACTTACTGCCGTGCACGCCGTCGGCTGTCGCGGATGCGGCAGAACCGTCCCGATTACCGGGTGCCCGTTCTGCGGGACCTGGATGCGCTCAACCAGCCCCGTTGTAACAACTCCTACTGTTGAGAGGCAAATGTAATGAATCCACGCCAGCGGCGAGGAGTGCTCTTGCTCCTGGTCACTCTTCTAGGCGCGGCGCTGACCTTCGTCGGCGTCGCCGCCTATGTCAGTTCCATCTCCTCGCAGGTCGGGCCGATGACGCAGGTGCTGGAACTGACCAACGATGTTGAGGCGATGCACAGGATCACCGAGAGTGACGTTGAAGTCGTCGAGGTGCCTAAGCGGTGGGCGCCGGACAACGCGGTCTCCTCATACGGGCAGGTTGAGGGATTGGTGACGGTGGGCGCATACACCACTGGATCGGTGCTGCAGACGGGTATGCTCACGGACCCGCCGGGGCTGTCCGAGGGCAACCGTGAGGTTGCCATCATGGTGGACGCAGAGACTGGCGTGGCCGGACGCATCTCGGCGGGCGACTACGTGGACATCATTGCCACGGTGGAGGACGAGAACACCAAGGAGCGCACCGCCCAGGTGGTGGTGCAGAACGCGCTCATCATCAACGTGGGTGTGGCCACGACGGTCGATTCCGAGGACTCGTCCGGCGCCTTCTCCGAGAGTCAGGCCGTGCCGGTCACCTTCGCGCTGTCCACCACGGACAGCCTGAAAGTCGCATACGCGGAGAGTTTCGCAGTCAAACTCCGCCTGGCGCTGCGAGGCACCGGCGACACCTCACCGCTTACCGACGATCAGTCGACTTACAGCGCGCCGGTGTCCGCGCCGGCCGACGCCGCAGCAACGGATCCGGGCTCGGCCGCCTTTGAAGGCAACATTGAAGGGAACCAGTCATGACCCAGGTACTACTGATCACCTCGGATCCGCAGACGCCGGCGGCGGTGACGGCCGTATTGGAGGAATTAGACGGGTTCTCCGCACCCGTTGTACTGGCTTCCATGGCCCAGGCGCGACTGGAGTTCCAAAGGCGGGATATTGATCTGGTGCTGGTGGATGAGTCCGTCGAGGACAGCCAGGGGCATGCGGTGTTGCGCGAGATGGCGGTGCTAGCACCGCTCGTCCCGACCTGCCTGCTGACCACCAGGATGGATACGGAAGGCGTGTTGCGCGCCGTCGACGCTGGGGCTCGGGCGGTACTACCACTGCCGCCATCGGTGGAGCGCTACGCGGAGCGCCTACGGTCGCTTTCGGCCTGGACGCGTGCCGCGCACGGATACGTTGAGGAGGAGCGGGAGTCCCTGGGGCGCCCCGTGGGCCGCGTGGTGGCACTCATCGGGGCCAAAGGCGGCGTGGGTACGTCCATGATCGCACTGGCGGCTGCCAAGGCCGCCGCGGGACGAGGACGCACGGTGCTGTTGGACCTGGACTTGCGGGGCGGCGATCTATCCTCCTATTGCGGCATCCGGGTGCGGCACTCGGTGGTGGATCTGGTCTCCGTGGCTGCGGAGATCGGGGGTCGTGAGGTCTCTGAGGTGGCCTATCCGGTCAGATCTGGAATCGAACTGCTGCCCGCGCCGGAGCACGGCGAAATGGGCGAGGAGATGACCGAGGCGGCCGCACGGCAGATCGTGCAGGCGCTGCGCTACCAATACGACCACGTGGTTATCGACTGCGGCTCCCGCCTGGATGAGGGGACTGCCGGCGCAATGGAGCTGGCCGACACGATTGTGGTGGTGGCCACTCCGGAGGTGCCAGCATTGCGTGCGGTGCGACGCTTGAAGGAGACGCTGGAACGACTCGAATTGGCTCGCAGTACGCCGCTGCAGGTGGTGCTTAACCGCACCTCCCGGAACAATGAGATTCAGCCTGCCGGTGCTGCCAAGCTCGTTGACAGTCCGCTACTGGGTACCCTGCCTGAGAGCATGCAGCGCCTGGAGCCCGCGCTGAACACGGGGACCTTGCTGGAGCTGGAGTTGCCGGTGCTGACGGAGATCGGACAGGCGGTAGCAGATCTACTCGCTCCTGCGGCGGCTGTCACCGCGGTGAAGGAGCCCAGCATGGCTGCGGGCGCGCCAGCGCCAGGACTGCAGGTGGGGGCTGCAGAGCTGCCACCGGCCTACGCACCGGGAGTATCGGCACCTGCTGCGCAGGCTCCGGCCCCGCCTCCGCCTGTTGCGCCGTCGGCACCGCAGGGGCGGCGTGCCAGGCGCACGGCCGAACGCGATGACGATACGCGACCGGGCAGGCGACTGCCGTTCGTCGGTAGACGCCGCCGTAGGGTGGCGGACTCCGGCGAGCGGGGCGCCACCGCGGTAGAGTTCGCCGGCGCCTTCATCATCGCACTGGGCGTGTTCTTCCTTTGCTTCGAATTGCTTCTGTTCGGAGGCGTGTCCCTGGTGGCGCACAACTCCGCGCAAGAGGCGGCCCGTAACTACGCCGTCGGCATGTCTCACCAGCAGGTGGTGGCGGCGGTATCGGAACGCATGCCGGGCTCGCTCGCCGCCGGGCTGAGCGTGACCACCTCCGGCTCCGACGTACGGGTCGCCATCGAGATCCCCGGAATGATCCCGGGCATCGGGCCGGCCGTTGGAACCGCACATGTGGAACGGGAGAGGTGAACGGCAGTGAAAGCAACAGCAGCGAAGCCGCGGAGAAACGGACGGCTTGCTAGGCGACTGCGTAGGCGTGATGAAGGGCAGTCCGCCATTGAGTTGGCGGCATTCATCCCCATTGTGCTGATCGTGCTGATCATTCTCAGCCAGGGGATCGCTGCGATGATGGCGGCCTCGCACGTGCGGGACGCGGCCAGGGACGGTGCGCGTGCCGCCGAGCGGGGGGATTCCGTATACAGCGCAGTCACGGCGTCCATGCCCGACTGGATCGAGCTCGGTTCGGTCACCGCGTGCGGCAGGGGCTGCGTGCGGGTTTCAGGCAGCGCCCCGATCGGCATCCCGGGCGTAGTTGAGGTGACTCGCGTGCAGCTCAGCTCTGAGGCCACGTTCCGGCAGCGGGAGGGATCGTAATGGCACTGAGAGACCGCGTGGCCCCCGAGGCCCTCACCGATGAGAACACCGAGCTCGTCAAGCGCTTCCGTGCCCGGCTCCTTGAGGAGATCAACATCGAGGAGGTCACCAGCCTGGAAATGCCGCAGAAGCGCGCGCGACTGGAACGCGTGCTTGCCCGCATCCTTTCGGTTGAGGGTCCGGTCATGTCTACCCGCAACCGCGCCCGGCTCATTCAGCGGATTGTCGATGACACGGTTGGATTGGGCGTACTCGAGCCGCTGATTGCGGATGACTCGATCACCGAGATCATGGTCAACGGCGTCAATGATCTGTTCGTGGAGCGCAACGGACGCATTGAACGCATCCCGGCGGCATTTACCTCCGAGGAGGAGCTCTATCAGGCCATTGACCGGATCGTGTCCACGGTTAACCGACGTGTCGACGAGTCCAGCCCGATGGTGGATGCCCGCCTGGTGGGCGGCGAACGTGTAAACGTGATCATTCCACCGCTCGCACTGGACGGGCCGACGATGACGATCCGACGCTTCCCCCGGCCCTTCCGCATGCCTGACTTGGTATCCCGATCCTCGCTGCCCAAAGAGGCGGCGGAGCTGCTTAACCAAATGGTGCGGGCGCGCCTGAACATCCTGGTCTCTGGCGGTACCGGCACCGGCAAAACGACCTTCCTCAATGCCTTGTCGGGGCTCATCCCGGACCGTGAGCGCATCATCACGATCGAGGACTCCGCCGAGTTGTCCCTCCAGCAGAGCCATGTGGTCAGACTGGAGGCTCGGCCCGCCAACTCCGAAGGCAAGGGACAGGTGACCATTCGTGACCTGGTGCGCAACTCGCTGCGCATGCGGCCTGACCGGATCGTGGTCGGTGAGGTCCGCGGCGGTGAGACCATGGACATGCTTCAGGCAATGAACACTGGCCACGAAGGCTCACTGACCACCGTGCACGCCAACTCGGCCCGCGACGCCCTGAGCCGTCTGGAGACCCTGGCCAGCATGTCCGATCTGGAGCTGCCGGTGGAGACGGTTCGGGATCAAATCAACAGCGCCATCGACGTGATAATCCAGCTGGAGCGGGACACGGTTGGCACGCGTCGGGTGCGGCAGATCGAAGTGGTCACCTCTGAGCACCGCGACAACTATGCCACCCAGCCGATTATGCGTTACATGGAGACCCGGTCCCAGGGCGGCGTCTTCCGCTTCCAGGGTCTGCCGGAGGCGACGGCGTCCCGCCTGGCCCTGCTGGGCGAGCCCCTGCCAGCGCCTTTTGCCGGAGGCGCGGTATGACGCCATCGGTACGCATAATCCTGTTGACGCTCATAGTCACCTTGGTGTTCGGCGTATGGGGTACTACGGTGCTCCTAGACGAGTCCGGACGCCGCCGCGCCCTATGGGAGGAGACGGTTGGGGCGCGCGCCACGGGTTCGGAGCGATTCATGCTGATGGAACGGCGACTGACCGGCCGCGGGCCTCTGGGGGCGCTGGCCCGCCGCATGACTACGGCGGGCGTAAGCTGGTCGCCTCTGCTCACGGTCACGGCGATTGCTGCGGTGATGCTGACGGTGCTGATCGGCGGACGCCCACTGCTGGGCCAGGTTGCCAGCATCATATTGGCGCTCATGCCGCCACTGGTGTTTTGGCAGTGGCTCAGCCGCCGCCGTGCCAAGCGCAAGGAGGACTTCATCGCCCAGCTGCCGGAGTTGGCGCGAGTGGTGGCCAACGGCAACTCGGCCGGTCTGTCCATTGGACGCTGCCTGGCTATGGCCGGGAGGGAGCTAGCCGAGCCGGCCGGCGCGGAGATGCGCCAGGTCGCCCAGCGCCTTGACCTGGGCATAGGCCTGGACCAGGGGCTGCACGAGCTTGCCGAGAGGCTGCCATCCCGGGAGATCGACGTGCTGGTGCGCACGATTGTCATCCAGTCCCGTACCGGTGGCGCACTGAGCGATGCACTGACCGATATCTCCCAGACCTTGGAGGACCGCAAGGAGCTGCGCCGCGAGGTGGGCACCGTGATCCTCGGCGCCTCGGTTGCCGGATACGCGGTGACCGCCATCGGCATCGGAGCTATCGTGGTACTCAACCTGATGCAACCCGGTCTGCTCGATGAAATGGCGGGGAGCTTGGTGGGGCGACTCGTCATGCTGGTGGCCGCCGGCTTCTTCGCGGTGGGCTTTGTGCTCATGCGGGCCGTATCGCGGGTGGAGGTGTAGGCATGGCCGTGCTACTCGGTATGCTTGCCGCCAGCGTGGTTCTGCTGGGTGCGCAAGGCGTGCGCATGGCACGCGCCTCCCTGGTGGATGATCTGCTGGCCTCCGGTGACCAGGCAACAGCGGAGTCGGTTCAGCGCACGGGGCCGTTCACCCGGATCGTGGATCTGCTGGGTCGCATGACTCAGAGCATGCTGCTCGATCTTTACGGTGCGGAGCGCATCAAGCGCTTGGGATGGCAGTTGCGCGCCGCTGGTCAGCCGGCCGACGTTACCGCGCAGACCTTCATCCAGCGGGAAGCGGGCTTTGCCAGCTTGGGGCTGGTACTCATGGTGCTGGCGATACTTAACGATCAGACGTTCATGGGCGCGGTGCTCGGGGCGCTCTTCGTGTGCTGGATGCATGCCTGGCTGCTGCTCACCCTGCGACGTCGCCAAGAGCAGATCGAGCGGGACCTGCCCGATTTTCTGGATGTGTTCGCCGTGACGGTATCGGCCGGGCTGCCCTTTCGGGTGGCGCTGCAGCGTGTGGCCGAGCAGCACAGCGGGGCGCTGGCGGAGGAGATGCGCCTGACTCTGCGGGAGATGCAACTGGGTGTTCCCCGCCGCCAGGCGCTCGAGGGGCTTCGTGAGCGTACGCGTTCGGAGAATATGGCTTCGTTCGTCACTGCGCTCCTGCAGTCCGAAGAACTTGGAACGCCGCTCGAGGAGGCATTGCGGCAGATCTCCAAAGAGGTGCGACGCGAACGCGGGCAGCAGGTACGCAGACAGGCGGCTAAGTCGCAGCCCAAGGTGTCCCTGGTGGTAACCATGTGCATCGTTCCCGGGGCCATTGTGCTGATTGTCGGCGGAATGATCATCGGAAACCTTGACACGATTTCGGGGTTGTTCAATGGGTGAGAGTAAAGTGCTCACAGAGGCGGCGCTGGCGCCCACCGTGCGTGTGCTCAGCGATATCAGGTTGGTGCTGCTATTGCTGGTGGCATCGGCCTGCGAATTCGACCTGGTAGCCATCTTGGCCGCCGTGTGTGCAGTACCATGCAGTTGTGTCCTGCTATTCCGATGGGGGCGAACAACCCGTCGCATCATTGGGAGCCTTTATTTCGTCGCCTGGGATGGAATCACTGCGCTTGTGATACTGGTGCTCGGGTGCCAGTATGCGGGTGCAGCGGCTGCGCTCGCGCTCGGCTACCTGCAAGTCTCGGCGTTGCTGATGGGAATGATTGCAGGGGACCGCGCCCTGGCTGCCTGGTGTGCTCTGGTCATCGTCGGCGCATTCGAGCTTGTTCAGTATGTGCCCGGTCTCGCGGTAATGATGCTTATTTCTGCAGGCGCGGCCCTTGTACTTGCTCTTCTCGGACGCAGACAGACGCAGCAGGTTGGCAGGGTCGAGGTGCTAGCTGCCGATGCAATGGAGGCGCGGTCGCGGCAGGCCGCGATGGAGGAACGTTTGGCACTGGCGCGGGATTTGCATGACACGGTGGCGAAGTCCGCCGCCGGGGTACGTATGCTGGCGGAGGCGTTGTCAGAGGATCTGAGGCGCCAAGGGTCAGAATTTGCGCGCGAGGCCAGTAATCTGTTCGATGCGGCGGACGTGTTGAGCGCCGAGGCTCGTTCGGTCTTGGATGAGTTGCGTTCTGCCCCTGCGGGGGACCTGCGTGAGCAGTTGCGTCAGGACGCCGAGACCTGGGCGAACCGCGTGGGGACAGCGGCATCGGTACGTATATCCGGTGAGTCGGTGGCTGCCGACGCGGAGGTGAAGTGGCAGATTCAAAGGGTTCTGGGTGAGTTGTTGACCAATGTGGAGAAACACGCCCAGGCCACAGCGGTCCGCGTCCGGATCGAAGGGGAGAACGTGCTCCAGCTCACGGTAGAGGACAACGGCATCGGTTTGCCCAAGCGGATTTTGGAGGACCAGTCCAACCTGCGCGGCTCCGGACACTATGGGCTCTGCGGGGTGCGGGAGAGACTCGCGGCCATAGGTGGACGCCTCACTCTCTCTGCTAATCCGGAAGGCGGAACCTGCGCGATGGCGCAGATCCCAAGGATGTACTTATCAAGCGAGAAGAATTCACCAACAACGGCAAGGATGACAGCATGAAGGTGCTAGTGGTTGACGACAACACGATTGTTCGGATGGGGCTCAGGCGGGTGCTTGAGAACATCCGTGACGTCCAGGAGGTAGCCGAGGCAGCCGACGGCGTAGAGGCGATCGAGGCGGCGCGGAGTTTCGAACCCGATGTCGTGCTGCTCGATGTGCGCATGCCCCGTATGGGAGGGTTGGAGGCCCTGCCTTCGCTTGCGGTGCAAGCCAGCGTGATAATGATGACCTCTGATGACAACGCAGAGACGATAGCCTCCGCCATGCAGGGCGGCGCCAAGGGGTACCTCGTGCACGGACACCTGGGCGCTGACGAAGTCGCGGCAGCCATCGCTGCGTGCCGTGGCGGCGGCACCGTGCTTGGCCCCGGCGTGGCAGAGAATGTGACTCTGCAAGCGGCGACTCCTGAGACCGAGCGAGGCCCGAACCCTTTGGCGGCGCAGCTCACTGAGCGCGAGGCGGAGGTGCTCGAGGCTGCGGCTAGGGGCATGAGCAACAAGGACATCGCTGAGGAACAGTTCCTGTCAGCTCGCACGGTCAAGAACTACATGAATTCCGCGTACGTCAAGCTGGGCGTCCACAGCAGGGCCGAGGCGATCCTGCTGTGGAAGGAGGCGGAGGGCTCATGAGTTGGGGGCGAGTGCTCGGGGCGATTCTTGGGGCGCCTGACCCTATTCGGGGGACGCGCGCCTTCCGTAATGTTGACACTGTCAACGGGAACAAACCCGGAGTCAATCATCCGAGTCAATGGCTCGGAACTCGTCAACAGGAGGAATTGTCATGTCGAACTCAGTTCTCGCCGCTCAGGTCCGTGCTCGCACCTGGATGGACAGTGTCAAGAACCATCTCGCGGAGTCGGAGGCGGGTCAGGGCGCGGCGGAGTATGCTGGCGTGATCGTGATTGCGGCAATCATTGTAGGCGTGATTATTGCCGCGATTGGTGACGGAAACACGATTCAGACTGCCGTGGAGGATGCGATCAAGGAAATCCTGAACCAGAAGTAATAAAGCTGGTCGGGCTTAGATGCGTGCGGGTGTTGGTCCGGCAACTACGGTTGTCGGACCAACACCCGCGTGTGAGTATGTTACGTATCACTGGATATCGATTGTTAGATAGGGTAGTGTCGGTGGAATGAAAGCTATGTCGCGTCGTCACATGGTCATTGGGGTTATGGCTCTCGTATCTGGCTCGGGTCTTGTGGCATGTTCTGCCGGCACTCGCATCGGTGATGGGGGCACGGCATCATCTTCTGCGTCGAGCCCAGGACGCGCATCGAGCTCGGTCCCGCAGGGGGTTGAAGGCAATAGCGTGGCCTTGAGTTCAGAATGGGGTGGGGCGTCTCTGGTGAGTCGTGTTGGGCCTGCGGTTGTGCAAGGTGACCATGCGGTGGTTCGGGTCGAAGTGTCGAGTGAGGCGAACGAGCCGGTGAGTTTATATGGCATGCTGGGTAGGCACACTGATGCAGCGACTATGCAGGCAGTGCGTTTGTTGTCTTTAGAAAAAGGGCTTGCGTTCTGTGAGGTGACGACTGGCGGTGGTAATGAGACGGTGGTGCCGGGCGAGTCCGCTGAGTTGTTTCCGGTGTTCGGGGCTCTGCCGGATGGCCTGAGTTCGGTGGATGTGTTTTTGCCGAATGTGGGTGTAGCCTTGGGTGTGCCGGTGGTGGATGCGGATGAGGCTGGGTATGATGTGGACGCGGCGCTGGCGGACGCTGAGATTGACGAGAGTGTGGAGTCGGGTCCGTTTGAGCTGAACTCGGTGGTGGTGGCTGCGGATGGTTCGTCGGACATGGAGTCGGATGATGCGTCGACGACGGTGAATGTGTCTGGTGATGTGTTGTTCGCTACGGACTCTGCGGAGCTGTCCGATAAGGCTGATGGTGTTCTGGGATCGGTGGTGGAGCAGCTCAAGCTGTATCCGTCTGGCGGAATGCTGGCGATTACGGGGCATACGGATGATGTGAATACTGATGAGCATAATCAGGACTTGTCGGAGCGGCGGGCGAAGGCGGTGTCGGATCGCCTTGGCGAGCTGACTGACCTGTCTGGTTGGGAGGTGTCGGTGTCGGGGAAGGGTGAGTCGGAGCCGCGGGTGGCGAATGATTCGGATGAGAATCGGCAGTTGAACCGGAGGGTGGAGGTGCTGCTGACTCCGACCGATCCCAGTGAGGCCGATGCTGCGGGTCCTGGCGCGGGCTCGGCCGGTTCTTCTGGTGAGATGCCCGAGCCCACGGGACCGGTGGGCCGCGGCCCGGACGGGGTTGACATTGAGATCGACGGCGTGCCCGCGCGCATCACCCTGGACAGCGTCACCAGGTATGAGGGATACCTGATAGGCAATATCAAGATCATTGCTGAGGAGGATGCATCGGTTTCTGTCGGCTACTTCGGTGTTCCAACTGGTATGTATTCGTTGCGTGAGTGGGGTGCATATCAATCGACTGGATTCGGTCTACTGAAGGGTGAGTCTCGTTACCTTTTGGTTGATTTCACTGATGCTGGTGGTGTGAACCTCCCGCTGACGAATTTTTGGCGGAATAGGCTCGGCGCGAACGTAGTCCAGTCGTTCCCGGTTGTCTGGCCCGATACCGGTGAGGATACGATTACGGTCGATGCGCCGGGCGGGAAAAGGCTCGGAAGGCCGGTGTTTGCGGTCAGGCTTACCGACATCCCGGTAGTAGAGAGCTGACGGAAGGTTAGTGCGTGTGATCAAAACAATGTGCTTAGGTGAAGCCATGTCTTTGTCTTCGAAGGCGCTTCATTATGTCAGTCAGTTGCGCGCTCGGCTTCGTGGTGACGATTGTGGGGCAATCAATATCTTCCTGGTCGGCGTGCTCACTGCGTTGCTGACGATCGGGATGATCATCATCATCCCTTTGGGAGACGCGATCGCTGACCGGCGTAACGCGAATACGGCGTCGGACGCGGCCGCGCTGGCGGCTGCGGGGTATTGCGCCGACAGGATTGAAGACGCTTATGCGGACGCGGTGAGGGCGGAGGATGCCGAGTCTTTCTGGAGCTACTTCGGTAGGCCGGTGTTCTCCTACTGTTCGGGAGCCTCTTCGCAGGCTCGTCAGTATGCGAGGAGCAACGATGCCAAGCTGACGGCGTACAGCCAGCTCTCGAGACTCCGATTCCAGGTCTCCGTGCGGATGGAAGACGAGATCGCTGATACCGGTCTGCAGTCCAAATCGACTGCTACCGCGCAGATGACTTTGGAAAGGGGTGTGTGCGTTTCAGGCGGGCTGCTGGGCGTGTCGGTGGACGGAGCGTGTTACACGAGCCCGTTTGGGCTGCCGGAGCGGTACTCAGGTCAGCGTGAAGACTCTGACGTTGGTAATGAAGGCGAGGAAGCCGAGGATAAGTCATTCGACCTGACGGAGGGCCTGCCCGACTCAGCCACCGTGAGTACCAGGCTTGTGTCATCCAGATGAAGAGTACTCCTTCGAGCCGCGTGCGGCGTGTGCGTGCTGAGCGGGGTATTGGCGGATACCGCGCTATGATCGCAGTCATTGCGCTGATCGCGCTGGTAGCAGTGCTCGCAGTCACCGGGGTTTTCAGACGTGGCTTGTGTGCACTGGACCCGGCCTCGTGTGCCACGTCGTCCATGGGTGGACCAGCACCCACATACTTTGACACCGGTGCGTTGCCCGCCGCCTCCGACGAGCGCGCCATAGCGGCCGGAGCAGGCCTTGAGGCCGTGGCGCCCGGCCGCAAAAAGACCGCCGCGGGCAAACGACCCGTCATTGCACCCGGAGACGCGCCGCCGCTGACTGAGTTGTGGTCCCCAGCCGTCGGCCGTGAGCAGACCGGACTGGTGGACGAGGCCGTGCTGATCCCCCTTGAGGAGTTGGCATGCGGCACTCCCGGAACGCAGCCCTGCGACACCTGGGACGGGCTGCAGACCGACTCCACCGCCGAACACACCGGGGGAGCCGACCGGCTCTCACTACTCGGGCTCGACCCATTCGTTGGAATAGAGTCCGAGACCAACACAGTAGACCTGACCCTCACCAACAGCCTTTCGGGGCAAGAACACTCCAAAGGCACGCCCGTGCTCTACCGGCACTCACGGCGACTGCGGGACGGCGCCACAACCGCCTCATGGACCTGGCAGGACTCATCCGGCACGGTCGCCTCAGTTCGCATCGAACGCTCCCAAGGCGGCCTCCTACACTCCGTCACAATCATCGGCGCAAGCAACGGGAACGACGATCAGGTGATCTGGACCACTGTACGCGTCCCGGTAACCGACTCCAGCCGGGACGCCTTGGACCAGTGGACCTCCGCGTTCGCCGTAGACGGACCAGCGCTGCCCGGTAGCCTGTGGGAAAGCACGGCAGCCGTGAGCGCGGATGACGACGTCCTGCTCCGCCTAGTGCACACCACTGGACAAGTCATGCGAGAGACGCTCGCCGTCGGCGGCGGATTCACCGGACTCACCCCCCAGCTGCTTCGTGACAACCCGGCACATGAAAATGCCGGTCTGACCCCCGCCGGAACCGAGACGCTCAGCGACCTCGACGCGCTCGGACGCCGCGAGTTCAAACCAGAGGGGGAGCAATGAACGCGAAAGGGTCGCTGCGGAAGCGATTCACGCGGCTCAACTGCCTCGGCACGCTCATCGTCGCTCTGGGCGCCTGCTCCGCAGGTGGGTCCGCCCTACCGGCCACGACTCCCATTCCGGCGGCGACGGTCCAATCCAAGACCGCGAACGCGAACGGCATCGCCCTGGAGGTCCCAGGCACCTGGATCACCCGTCCACATACCGAGCCAAAGGATGACGACGGCGCGGACAATGATCCCTGGACGCTTCACATGACCGACCCCCACGGAGACGCCGAACCGGTTCTAGCCATCAGCGACGTCCTGCCAACCACCAGCGCCGAGCAGGCCTACCAGGCCGCATCCGCGCTGCTGTCATCCGGTATACCCGGCTACCAGGCCGTGGGTGTATTCACCTTCCCTACCCCCGTGCAGCCCGACGATCGGCAGCCGACGCCGGCGCTACCGAGTCCAACAGGCCATCCGGAGCCTGCGGCGTCCAGCCCGTCGGAGGAGGCCGCGCCGGCTCCGACCGCTTCCACTGAGGCAGCGCGCACTGCTGGCATGGTCGCGCGGATCGCCTTCACCTACAGGCGAGGTGAAGCGGATGGCAGTGGAACGGCATGGACCGTCCCCGCCGACGCGGGCTACGTCGTCGTCGTGCTGCTGGACGACGACGATGCCACGCGCATGGTGGTTGAGGCCTCATTGACGGGAGGCGGAACATGAGCAGCAGCCCGCCCCGTGCGGGGATCAGCCGTCGCCGCGCCGTCGGACTATTCGGAATTGCGCCACTGATCGGAGTGGCGGCGTGCTCAGGTTCCTCGGTACTGCCGGCGGGCTGGGAACGCGTCATTGTCTCCGGGGCATACGTGCCGATACGCAGTGATTGGCGGCACGCATCGGCTCTCGATGGCATCGGACTGTACTCAGACATGTGGCAGGACGTGGAGTCCCCCTCCCACACGCTCATGGTCGGAGTGCCCTCCGCAGGGCTCGAATCGCAGGGCATGCTGGCAGAGGCCGAAGACGCCCTGCGCAGTAGCCTGCCCGGTTTCCGGGTGGTCAGCCAGGCGGCCACGGCCGAGCGTCGAGACGCACAACTCCTGTACAAGGACTTCACCACCACTTACGCCGGCGCCAGGACCGGGCGAATCTGGCTGCTCACAGACGAGAGGGCAGCAATCGCCGTGGCACTCGCGGCGGAGTACCTTGATGAAGGCCATCGCGACGTCCTGGACACGGAACTCTCATTGGTGCCCTCCGAGCTGCCTGCCGTCGATTCCGGCTGGACCAGGGTCGGGCGTGGCGTCACCAGCTTCGCCGTGCCGGGAACCTGGGCGGTCACCGGAGCCCCCACCAAGTCTGAACGCTGGACCGAGGGCTGGGCGGATGCAGACCTGGACGGAGCCGCACGGGCACGCGTACTGCTCGCACCCGACACCGGGGAGTCGAGTGTGGTGGACGCACTCGCCAAGATCGAATCCGACTCGGTAGCAGGCGCCCTGCCCCGATACGCACGGGTCTCCGAACCCAAGGAACTGGAGGTCGACAGCCAGGGGCACGCGTCCGGCATTCGCGTGGACTTCGCCTACGGCAACGGCCGAAAAGCTCAGGGAACGCTCTGGGTGCTGGGCGGCGCGGGAACCGTAAGCGCGATCCAATTGACCTTCTCCGGTGCCGCCGACGAAGGCGTCACCGCAAAGATGGAGCAGAGCATATGCCTGACAGCCCCACCTCAGTAGCGAACCGCACGCCCCGGCGACGCATGCTCCACATGCTCGCCACCGCCTACGGCGCCATCCCTACGGGGATACTCGCGGCCTGCAGGCCCAACGAGCCTTCGCAGGCGGCGGGCGGCGCCGCGCCCCAAGCCACACCAGACAACGGCTCCGATATCGGCGCGGCACCGGATCTCATCGCCGCGCCGCTGGCCGTCGCCGGGCAGACCGTGGAACCAGTGACCGGCATTCAGCTGACGCTTCCCGGGGAAGTACAGGCACTGACACCCGAACGAGTCGGAGAAGGTCGAACCCAAGTCACCTACGTATGGGCCGATGAGGAGGACTGGGGCTACCTGGTGGTCGAGGGGCCTAACTCATTCTCAGCGGACGATCAGTCCGCCGCCATGATCGCGGCGACTGCGGAGCGACAGCGCCTGATAGCGGCGCTGATCACACCCTCCGAGCCACGAAAGCTCGAGTGGGAGGGCTTCACCCAATGTGCACAGATCACCTGGACCCAGCACACGGTGCCACCGGGCTGGTCACAGGAGGCCTCCGTGGACGCCCTCGCGCTGTTCTGCGTGGCGGAGGGCGGCCGTGCGTACACGGTCGTGGCCTATGGGCCTGCGGGTGAACTCAATGCGATCAGCGACGTGTTCAAGGCTCTGTGCAGTACTAGCTAGGCGGATGATGCAAACGAACAACTGAGCCTGGAACTCAGGCCAAGGTTTGGGGCGAGCGCCCCTGTTGCGCGGCATCCTTGTCAGGGCAACCTACCACCATCTAGTGCCTGGGGAACGAGGAGTATCGCCGTGGGACGAGCAAGTAAATGCGATCGCGAGAAGGGGCAGGGCGCCATAGAGTACGCCGCGGTCATCATCGCCGTGTCGGCGTTGGTTCTCGCATTAATATTGCTGGCTACGCCGCTGGGTAAGAGAATAGGATGCGAGATCCAGTCCGCTATAGACCGAATGCTTGGTGGTCCTGGGCTTTCGTGCGGCGACATCGTGGCAGAAGAAGACACGCATAAGCCCACCGAGCCATGCGTGTTATCTGAGACTGAGCGTGAAAAGACGGTGAGTGGTACTGTAATCATCACAGTCAAAGGTGGTGGCCGTATAAAAGTTGAGGAAATGAGCGACGGGACATATAGAGTCACCCAGACAGGAATCCTGAGTGTTGGATACGAACTGCATTCGGGTGGCATCTCACTGAGCGGGACACAGGACGATCGAACGGTGGATCTGAGCAAAGGTGGAGGTCCTGGCGGCGGTGCTGAGTTCGGCGCTGAGGTGAATGCGTCAGGCGAGGCGTCCTCTACCTACATAGTCGATTCCGAGGAGGCGAAGGACGAGTTGGTCGCCTACCTGCAGAACCAGGTGGACACCGGTGTAGCAACAGCTGTCAGCCCCCTATGGGGGGCGACGAAACATGTGTGGGACTATATGTGGGACAACGACGGTGCGCGAAGCTATACGCCACCCGAACCAGCAGAGCGTAACTACCAGATCGGAACAGATGGTGAAGTAAGGGGATCGGCCTCTAAGGGAGCGTCCGGAATTGAAGGAAGTGCAGGCGCGGCTTCCGCTCTCGGAGTTACAGCGCACAACGACGGCACCACGACGTTCTACTACGCCGCCTCGGCAAATGCAGACGTGTCAGGGAACATTTCGTTCAGTCTACCAAGTGATGATTGGACGGCCAGTACCGACGTGGCCAACGCTACTGCTGAGGGTCAATTGGATAATGTGATTGCGGTGACGGTCGACAAGTCCGGTAAGCCTGTGTCGATGTCCATGACCAGTTCAATGTCTGGTAGTGTTGACGCCGGGGTGTACAACGTCTTCGGGGACGGTGGACCATCATGGAACAAGGGAGGTGGAAGGGTTTATGAGAACACCATAGATATGACTGACCCACGATCGGCCGAGGTGGGATATGACCTCATGCTGGCGGCCGGGATACCCGTATATGGGGCAACCAGGACTATCCAAGGCGAGAATCCCTTCGAGAATTACGTCCGAGAGGCGAAGAATAATGGAGTATCGACGCGAAGGGATGTAACGTCAAAAGATAGTACAACGAATCTGGCAATAAAGGCCGTTGGGAAGTTTGATGGCATAAACATTGGCGGCGGATACAAGGATGAGAGTGCGACCATTGAATATGGGAACGGAGAGTATTGGAATGGGAATGAGTGGGTCGACTGGGGAGGGTGCTGAATGACTCTTTCCCTGGGCATGGAGAATATGGGTCGTCGTGCCGCCTGCATGGTAGGTATTTCGGCCCTGATGGGTGCGGTGACAGCTTGCTCCGGTGGCACCGATCGTGCTGCTGACGTTGGCTCCTCAGATAGTGCAGGACAGGGTGGTGCATCCCCTTCCGGTGGACCTACCGCGACACCTACGGTGCCGGAGTGGCGACCCCCCTCGGAGATATCGCAAGTGCCCGACCTGCCGAGTAGAGGTATCCGGCCGGTTTCGCTGGCGTCGGGAAAAAAGGTGGAGATCTATGGGATCGAACTCACTGTGCCCGAGGAGGCGACCACCAGGGAGTGGACCAATGAACGCGGCCTTCCGATGACCTCAGTGATGCTGGCCGGCGAGGAAACGGAGCTTCCGTATCTAGTAGTGAGCCACGTCGCCAGTTCGGGCAACTCCTTGGAGGAGGAGTCCTACCTGCAGGAGATGACGCTCGCCGGTTCTGGTCGCCTGTGCACATACGTGGCGCGGACGCCCGAAACTTGGCCGGTCGGCTCGGGAACGGCGGATGCCTACATGTTGACGTGGACAGACGAGGAGCCGCATGATGACGGGACGAGCGTGATGACGGACCGGGCTGCGCTGCTGGTCGCTGACGGTGCTACCGGCCGATGGCGAATCATCGCAACCGCACAGCCAGGCGATCTGACGGAAGACAGCCTTGCCTGGCGGACCATGATGACGGCCACTATCGACGAACCTTGATGGGTGCGACCATGTCTGTTGCGTCAAGAGTAAGAAATATTGCCGTGGGATGCGTTGTGGGCTTCGTAGCTGCAGTCGCGATGGCGATCGTCGTGGTAGCGGTCCCGGGACTGTCTTCCGCGACAGGTGCCGATTCCACTCGTTTGGTGACGGTGTACGTCTTGCTGGAAGGCGTGCGCCAGCTAGTTGTGAGTTGCCTGATGCTCATGGCGCTGCGGGTCTCCGGCGGACTCGGCCGCAGGACTCACGGTGTGTTGCATGCGCTCGCTTACGCTGTCGGCACTTCTCTCCTGGTGTTGCTGTTTCAGCTGGCAATGCTTCGTCAAAGTGGCATGCCGATGGTAGTGGAGGCGGTGGCGTTGCTGCTAGGTTCACTGGCGGCCGCTGCGGTGGTGAGGCCACTACCGGCAGCCGATTCCCGTGCATAGCATGTGGTGACCGCGACGACACAATTGGGCTTGGTAATGGACGCCTTCGCTGACTCAGAATCGTTGAAACTGGACTCGTTTCGATGTTGGCGGTAGCGACGTAGTCATGATAACGGCGACGTGGCGAGGATGGTGCCGCGCGTGATGTTGAGCCGTGCGGCCATGCCGGTGGGCATCTCGATGGTGGCATGCGCGTTCAGTCGGGGTAGGCAGAGTCGTTTCGGCGGTGTGGTGGTGACGGCGACGACGTGGCCGCGGCGCCCGACGTATACCAGGTCGAGGGCGTAGCGCATGCCGAAGGTGTGCACCCAGTTGCATGCCTTGAGCCACAACGCGCCCTCAAGCGCGTCGGTTCCCAGCAGGCCCGTATTGCGCTCCTTACGGGTGCGGGCGATCCACGTTCTCACCGCGGTCGGCTCGCCGTCCACGGTCAGCAGGTGCTCGGAGGTGCCGGAGGCCCAGACGGGGCGGGAAGGGCTCATGGGGATACCGTCTCACGCTCGAAGAGTATTGTCACGGGCCGGCTGCAGATGGGCGAAGACGAGGGGTGCCCGGGTATACCCGGGTAGTAGGGCGGCGCTCCCCATGGCGCGGGACCCTCTGCTTGGTTAAGGTGAGAGTGTCCAAGAGCCCGTTCGGTTTCGTGAGTGCATTGTGGGAGTGGTGTCGGTGATGTTGTGTCGGCGTGAGGTCCTGACCGGCTCGGCGGCGATCGCGGCGAGTGCGGTACTCGCCGCCTGCTCAGACGGTAGCGGCCCATCAGCCGATGCCTCGACGGTCCCATCGGCTAACACAAGCGGTACGGCGATGGCCCCGGCAAGCTCGAATCCGGTGGTGCTGGAGTCGGTGTGGAGGGGGGAGGCGTTGACGACTCGTGTTGGTCCCGCGGTGGTGCAGGGCGGATACACCGTGGTGAGGCTGGACATCTCTGCGGACTCTGGCGAGAGATTCTCGCTCGGATCATCGATGTTCGGTGCCGGAGTAGATAATAATACGATGGCGGCCGTGAGGATGATTTTGCTGAGGGATAAAGTTGCTTTCCTTGATGTGCAGTCGTACGTAGATGGTATTGCTAGAGCCGTAGATGCGGGTTCTTCGTTGGAGCTGTTCGCTGTGTTTGGCGGGTTGCCGAAGGGGACCGAGTCGGTCGATGTTTTCTTGCCGAATGTGGGTGTGGCTTTGGGCGTGCCGGTGGTGGATGCGGCGTCTGCTGGGTTTGATGTGGATGCTGCGTTGGCGGATGCGGAGATCGACGAGAGTATCGAGTCGGTTCCGCTTGAGTTGAACTCGTTGGTGGTGGTAGCGGACGGTTCGTCGGATACGGAGAAGGATGATGCGTCGACGACGGTGAATGTGTCGGGTGATGTGTTGTTAGCGACGGATTCGGCGGACCTGTCGAGTGAGGCTGATGGGGTGCTGTCGACAGTAGTGCAGCAGTTGGAGCTGTACCCGTCGGGGGGAACTCTGGGGATTGTTGGGCATACGGATGATGTGAACACCGATGAGCATAACCAGGGATTGTCGGAGCGGCGGGCGAAGGCGGTGTCGGATCGCCTTGGAGAGTTGACCGATCTTTCGGGTTGGGAAACGACCGTGTCGGGGAAGGGTGAGTCTGAACCGCGGGTGGCTAATGATTCGGATGAGAACCGGCAGTTGAACCGAAGGGTGGAGATCCTGCTGACCCCCACCGATCCCAGTGAGGCGGCAGCCGGTACGGCGGGCGGAGGCACGTCAAGTTCCTCTGGCGAGATGCCTGACGCGACCGGTCCTGTGGGCCGTGGGCCGGAAGGCGTGGACATCGATATCGACGGGGTGCCGGCCCGCATATCACTCGACAGTGTTACCAGAACAGGAAAGTTCCTGGTTGGCGCGGTGAAGATCGAAGCAGAGCAGGATGTAAAGGTGCCTACTAGCTTTCTTCGGTTGCCTGTAGACTTGCGTTTGACGCATATGTGGACTACTTTCTCGACAACGGGCTTTACTTTGTTGAGTGGAAATCAGCGATATCTCGTCTGCGACGTTCAGTTCAAGGACGGTGAATATCTCCAGATGGTGAGTCTTGGGAGGGTGCCACCTCTAACTGCAGGTAACGCATCATCGTTCCCTGCAGTGTGGCCTGATACCGGCGGCGAGTCGGTTGTACTTGATTTGATTGGTGGCCGGGATGCGTATAGCGAAATGTTGACGGTGCGGCTCACTGATATTCCGGTGATTGACGGTTGATCGCAGCGAATTCCAGGTTTGTGAGGAGATAGCAGTTATGAGCATGTGGCTGAGGTGGTGCGCCCGCCGTGTAGGTGCTGCGCAGCGGGGCAGTGAGGATGGGGCTATCAATTTGTTTCTGGTCGGAACATTAGTCGTGATGCTGGCGATCGGGATGATTATTATTATCCCTTTGGGAGATTCCATCGCGGACCGGCGGAATGCTAACGCGGCGTCGGATGCGGCGGCGCTGGCGGCTGCGGGGTATTGCGCCGACAGGATTGAAGACGCTTATGCGGACGCGGTGAGGGCGGAGGATGCCGAGTCTTTCTGGAGCTACTTCGGTAGGCCGGTGTTCTCCTACTGTTCGGGAGCCTCTTCGCAGGCTCGTCAGTATGCGAGGAGCAACGATGCCAAGCTGACGGCGTACAGCCAGCTCTCGAGACTCCGATTCCAGGTCTCCGTGCGGATGGAAGACGAGATCGCTGATACCGGTCTGCAGTCCAAATCGACCGCTACCGCGCAGATGACTTTGGAAAGGGGCGTGTGCGTTTCAGGCGGGCTGCTGGGCGTGTCGGTGGACGGAGCGTGTTACACGAGCCCGTTTGGGCTGCCGGAGCGGTACTCAGGTCAGCGTGAAGACTCCGACGCTGGTAATGAAGGCGAGGAAGCCGAGGATAAGTCATTCGACCTGACGGAGGGCCTGCCCGACTCAGCCACCGTGAGTACCAGGCTTGTGTCATCCAGATGAAGAGTACTCCTTCGAGCCGCGTGCGGCGTGTGCGTGCTGAGCGGGGTATTGGCGGATACCGCGCTATGATCGCAGTCATTGCGCTGATCGCGCTGGTAGCAGTGCTCGCAGTCACCGGGGTTTTCAGACGTGGCTTGTGTGCACTGGACCCGGCCTCGTGTGCCACGTCGTCCATGGGTGGACCAGCACCCACATACTTTGACACCGGTGCGTTGCCCGCCGCCTCTGATGAGCGTGCTGTTGCGGCCGGGGCGAGCCTTGACGCCGTCGCGCCCGGCTACCACAAGACCGCCGCGGGCAAGATGCCAGTGATCTCTGCGGGATCGGTGCCGGCGCTCACTGAGCTATGGGGGCCGTCGGCCGGTGATGAGCAGGCCGGACTTGTGGACGAGACCGTGCTGCTCGCTTTGGATGAGCCGGCATGCGGTAGTCCCGAAACGGGGCCGTGTGACACCTGGGAAGGGCTACAAAGCGATTCCACGGCAGAACACACCCAGGGAGGAGATCGGCTCTCACTGCTGGGGCTCGATCCGTTCGTCGGGATCGAGTCCGAAACCAATACGATCGACCTCACCCTGACCAACAGCCTCTCTCAGCCAGAGGACTCCGAAAGAGGCACCCCCGTTCTCTTCCGGCACTCACGGCGACTGCGGGACGGCGCCACAACCGCCTCATGGACCTGGCAGGAGTCGGCGGGAACCATCGCCTCCGTCCGCGTCGAGCGATCGCGAGGAGGCCTCCTCCACTCTGTAACCATCATTGGTGTAAGCACCGGGAATGACAATCAAGTCATCTGGACCACCATAGGCATCCCAGTTACCGACTCCAGTCGGGATGCGTTGGATCGCTGGAGCTACGCATTCACTGTTAACGGACCAACCCTGCCTGAGGATCTTTGGGAGAGCACGGCCGCCGTCAAAACGGAGCATGATGTCCTGCTCCGCCTGGTCCACACCACCGGCCAAGTCACGCGGGAGATGCTTGCTCCCGGCGACGGATTCTCGGGAATAACGCCGCAGCTGCTCCGCGACGACCCAGAACACCTGAGCGCCGAATTGGTCGTCACCGGCACCGAGGTCCTTGGTGACCTTGACGCACTCGGACGGCGCTTCTTTGAACCCGAGGGGGAACAATGAACATGCGCGCGTCGGTGCGGCAGCGGTTTGCACTGCTCACCTGTATCAGTATGCTTCTTGGGACTCTGGGTGCATGCTCAGGCGACACAGCGACATTGCCGACCCCCACCCCCCTCCCGATGGCGACGGTGCAGACCAAGACCGCGAACGTGAGCGGCATCGCCGTACAGGTCCCAAGCACCTGGGTCTCCCATCCGCATACCTCGGCAACAGGGGACGAGGGCGGCGGTGACGACCCGTGGGCACTAGACATGACCAACCCGGACGGAGATGCCGAACCGGTCCTGGCCGTTAGTGACGTGTTGCCTACTAGCAGCACGGAACAGGCGTACCAGGCGGCATCGGCGCTGTTGTCATCAAGCATACCCGGCTACCAAGCGGTGGGGGCCTTCACGTTCCCAACCTCCCCGCAGCCAGAACTCCGGCAGCCGACGCCGTCTCCCTCCGCTCAGCCAACACCTGCGGTGGGGATAATTGCTCGGATCGCCTTCACCTACGAGCGAGGCGACGCGGAGTCGAGTGGAACTGCATGGATCGTGCCGGCAAATGGGGGATACGTCGTCGTCGCGCTCACGTGCGACGATGACGCGACCTTGGCGGCAATAGAAACCTCGCTGACAGGAGACGGCGCATGAACCGGCACCACCCCGGAATATGCCGTCGTCATGCCGTGGGTCTGCTCGGACTCGCGCCACTGATCGGAATGACAGCGTGCTCCGGTTCCTCGGTCATGCCTTCGGGTTGGGACCGTGCCGTGGCATATGGGGCTTACGTCCCTGTACGCAGCGATTGGCGGCACACGCCGGTCCCCGACGGCATTGGCCTGTTCTCAGACATGTGGCAGGAGGTGGAGGCGCCCTCACACACGCTTATGGCAGGAGTCCCGTCCGCGGGACTGGATCCGCAAGAGATGCTGACCGAAGCCGAGGGCTCGTTGCGTGCGAGCCTGCCTGGATTCAGAGCGACCAGCCAACGGGTGACGGCCGAACGCGGAGATGAGCAGCTCCTGTATGAGGACTTCACCTCCAACTACAAAGACGCAAGTACCGGGCGAATCTGGCTGCTCACGAATGGGAAGGTGTCGATTGCTGCTGTGCTTACGGCGTCGTCCCTTGATGACAGCTTTCGCGACCTGGTTGACGCGGAACTCTCGCTGATGCCCAGCGAATTACCTGGCGTCGACGCCGGCTGGACCAGGGTTGGGCGCGGCGTCACCAGCTTCGCGGTACCGGGCACTTGGGCCGTAACCGGATCCCCTACCGGGTCCGAGCGATGGGCCGACGGCTGGGCGGACGCCGACCTCGATGGCGCGGCGCGGGCACGGGTGCTGCTTGCACCGGATACCGGTGAGCCCAGCGCGGTCGATGCCTTGGCCCAGATCGAATCAGACTCGGTAGCCGGCGCCCTGCGCCGATACGCACGATTGACAGAGCCGACCGAGCTGAGCCTGGACGGCCAGGACAACGCCTCCGGCATCCGTGTGGACTTCGCTTACGGCAACGGTAGGAACGCGCAGGGAACTATATGGGTGTTAAGCATCGCGGATACCGTCAGCGCGATTCAGTTGGTCTTCTCGGGTTCCGCGGACAAAGACGTAGTAGCGAAGATGGAGCGGAGTATATGGCTCACCGCCGCAGATTGATAGTCAGTCGCACATCCCGGCGGTCTCTGCTCCAGGGGGTCGGCAAAGTCGTTGGCTGGGTTGTGGGTTGTTAGGGGTTTTCGGCGTGTTGGTGCGGGTGCGGCGCGACCCGTCGGAGACGATGGAGGTGTTCGAAAAAGCCATTGCCTTGGAAGGTCGCGCCGCTGTGTCATCATCCACCACTCCTGCCCTGTCGCGCCAGCCCCTGACAGGGGTGTTCGCCACTGTCCCGGACCCGCGTGATCGGCGCGGGGTGCGTCACCGCCTGGACACTGTGCTGGCTTTGGCGGCGGTGGGAGTACTGGCCGGCTGCCGCACCCTGCTGGCGATCTGGGAGCACGCCCGCGACCTGACCGGCGGCCAACTACGGCAACTGGGACTACCACAAGACCGGGACATCCCCTCGGAGTCCACCATCGGCCGCGCCCTGGCCGGCCTGGACGCCGACGACCTTGACGCTCGGATCGCCTCGTGGGTGCTCACCCGCACCGGCACCATCGACGGACGCAGGATTATCGCGGTGGACGGGTGAGACCATGCGCGGCGCCAAACCCAAGAACAACAACAGCGGAGACGGTGATGATGGCGGCGGTGATGGCGGCGGCGATGGTGGCGGTGATGGTGGCGGTGGGGTGCCGCACCTGCTGGCGGCCCTTGACCAGGGCACCGGGGCGGTGGTGGCCCAGCAGCGCGTAGAAGACAAGACCAGCGAGATACCCGCCCTAAAACAGCTGCTGGCACCCCACGACCTTACCGGCGCGGTCATCACCGCCGACGCCCTGCACACCCAGACCAGCACCGCCGAGTGGATCACCTCCCACGGCGCCGACTACCTGCTGACGGTCAAGAACAACCAGCCCAGTCTCAGGGCGAAACTGAAGGCGCTGCCCTGGAAGGACGTCCCCGCCGTGTCGGGGGTTGACTGCTCTCATGGGCGGCGGGTGCGGCGCACCATCAAAGCCGTGGCAACGCCGGACTGGATCGACTTCCCCGGCGCCTCACAGGTGCTTCAGGTGCGTCGCACCCGCACCACCCACACCCGCGGTAAGAACAGCAAGCGCAGCACCGAGGTCGTCTACCTGGTCTGCTCCATACCGCCCGAGCAGGCCCCGCCCGAGCAAGTTGCCGCCTGGATACAGGGCCACTGGGCGATAGAAAACCGTGTTCACTGGGTACGGGACGTGACCTATGACGAGGACCGCCACCAACTGCGCACCGGCTCCGGGCCGCAGGTGATGGCCACCCTGCGGAACCTGGCCATAAGCCTGATCCGCACCATCTACGACGACCCCACCACCACCACCAGCATCGCCTCAGCCAACCGGGCCATGACACGCAAACCCACCAAAGCCATCAAACTCCTAACAACCCCTAACCAACCAACGACTTTGCCGAGCCCCTGCCTCAACCCCGGCGAGAAAGGCTCAATAATAATCATACCAATCACGAGCAACAAAAATATCCCACCGACGAGTAGTATATTGACCGCCCCTCTTTCGTCGCCGCCCGGTCCACCCCGGACTCGCCCAATCGAACGTGCGGCAACTTTCATGCTACTGTCCTCTCTCCTTACCAAAACAACCTGATTCAAGTTCCAAGCGCCTAGCCTTCCATGACTGGAATGTCGGTGAGACGGACGGTCAGGATCTCACTGTGCACACTTTTGCCCCCGATCAAGTCCAGAACCACCGACTGCTCACCCGTATCAGGCCACACCGCCGGAAAGAACCTAGGCGTCCCGGCAGTCAAGTTAGGCACCATCTGCCCGTCAACCATCGGTCGATACTTACCAGCATTATGGAAGTCATTAACTAGATAGCGTTCCTTTCCCTTCAGCAGAGTGAACCCTGTTGTAGTAAACGAATACCACATTCGTAGGTAAAGCAAATCGTCCGGCAAAGACAGTAGGCTGATCGGTGTTCTAACATCCTGCTCAGCCACCAACGCAACCGTTCCGACCAAGTGTTCACCGATTCTGGTTACGCTATCAAGGGAGATACGTGCAGGCACGCCGCCGACCTCAATGCCCACACCTTCCGGGCCCCGCCCGACCGGGCCTTCAGGTTCGGGCATATCGCCGGAGGATACGGCCGCACCGCCTCCGGTAGTGCTGGCCTCACCTGGGTCCGTTGGCGTGAGAATAATCTCAACTCTCCGGTTCAGCTGCCGATTCTCATCCGAATCATTCGGCACACGCGGCTCCGATTCGCCCTTACCCGACACCGCCGTCTCCCAGTTCGAAAGGTCGGCGAGCTCTCCCAGGGCGTCCGACACCGCTTGCGCCCTCCGTTCCGACAATCCTTGGTTATACTCGTCGGTGTTCACATCATCCGTATGCCCGACAATCCCCAGAGTTCCCCCCGACGGGTACAGCTCCAACTGCTGCACCACTGTCGACAGCACCCCGTCGGCCTCATTGGACAGGTCCGCCGAATCCGTCGCGAACAACACATCCCCCGACACATTCACCGTCGTCGAGGCCTCATCCTTCTCCGTGTCCGAAGAACCATCAGCTGCCACAACCAGCGAGTTCAACTCAAACGGGCCGGGTTCGACACGCTCGTTAATCTCCGCATCCGCCAGCGCAGTCTCGACGTCGAACCCAGCCTCACTAGCACCCACCACCGGCACCCCCAAAGCGACACCCACGCTTGGTATAAACACCTCGATGGAATCTACGCCGTCCGGCAACGCACCGAACACGGGAAATAAAATCAGATCCTCATCTTTTGAAAAGCCACTGAGTCCGACGGGTGTAGCAGTGTTCAACTCACGATAGATCATTCCTGTCGCCAAGGACATAATCCTCACGCCAGCCATTGAAACCATAGCCGTGGTCCATCCGCCATCCAATGCATAGCCGAGCCTGACCACACTCTTCGAATCGGTGCTAAACGCCATGCGCAAAACCGTGTAGCCGCCCGCCACTACTGCTGGCCCGACGCGCGTCGTCAAAGACGCACCGTCCCAAACTGAATCCAGCACGACGGAAACACCTGTTCCTCCTGGGTGGGAAGACATGGCCGAGTCAGCGGATGGCTCCGCGTCATGCGAATCAGTTGGACCACCGGTCGGCTCGCCTCCACGGCGCGTGCACGAAGCCGTCACAGCGCCACACGTCGCCACAGCAGACCCGACCAGAATAGATCTACGAGACATCATCACCATGCTGGAACTGTAGCACATGTATATCGTAGCCTCAACGTCGCGCTAAATACCCCAAAAGACGGCAAGACAGGTATATGAACTAACAATGCCCTGTGGCTCCGAAGGTTGTCAGCGCAACCTCCGGAGCCACAGCACTCTTGGCTACTCTAGTTCAGAAACCAGTATAGCCCTCTCTTCGGAGACTTCACCCGCTCGCCTCACCAGTCAGAATCTCGTTGATCTTGTTGGTCACCGTCGTCGAGACATCGGATTCCTTGATAGCGGTCGCTACCGCAAGGATTACGATAGCGGCAATCACAATGACACCCGCATACTCCGCCGCTCCTTGACCAGGCTCAGACTCCGACACACGAGTCTTGAGGTCCTCAATCCACAGTCGAGCGCGCACCTGGGCGGCAAGAACTGAGTTCGACATTACACTTACTCCTGTTACAGTCTCACCCGAGCAATTACTAGGATCATTGACTCCGGGAAGGTTATTCGGCTCTTCGTGTTTGGGGGTGTGGTGGTGGGTAGTGGCGGGTGCGCGTGTCGCAGGGGCGGGTGTGGGTCGAGGTCCCCGATGATTGGGGTTTGCTTAACACAACCGATCACAGAGACCTCGACATGGCTGACACTACCTTCACTGCTGCTGATCTTGCTAGTTTCCTGGGCCTGGACGCCCTGGGACTGGTTGCCACCGGCCAGCGGATCACCCCTTGCGAGGCGCTGGTGGAGTGCCGCCTACGGGTGGCTGAGGAGGATGCGTTCTGTAGACGGTGTGGGGCCCAGGGCGCACCGGTGGGGACCGTGTCCAGGCGCCTGGCGCACGTGCCGTTGGGCTGGCGTCCCACACACCTGCTGGTCCGGTCGCGGCGGTGGCGCTGCCAGGGATGCGATCGCGTGTGGCGCCAAGACTGTTCTAGGGCCGCGGCCAAGCGGGCTTTGCTGACCCAGGCGGCCAAGGAGTGGGCGATCCGGGCCGTGGGGGTGGAGTTCATGTCCGTGGCGCGCGTAGCAGCGTCGCTGGGGGTGTCCTGGCACACCGCCAATGAGGCCGTCCTTGAGCGGGCTAAAACCGCCTTGATCAATGATCCCGGCCGTCTGGCCGGTGTGGAGGTCCACGGGGTGGACGACTCCCCCGCGCGCTGGCGCTCTCAAGCGGGAGGTGCCCCCATTGCCTGGCGGCATGCCCGCAAGGGCGACCGGTACGTCACCGTCATCATTGACCTGACCCCGGTGCGCGACCGGACGGGCCCCTCCCGTCTGCCGGGGCATGGCCCCGGGCCGGTCCAAGCAGGTTTTCAAGCAGTGGCTCCAGGATCAGCCCGAGGCCTGGCGCAGCCGGATCGAGGTGGTCGCTATGGACGGTTTCACCGGTTCCCAGGACCGCCACCGCGGCCCTACCCGGCGCGACGGAGGTGATGGACCCCTACCCGCGTAGTAGCACTGGCCGCACACAAGCTGGACCAGTGCCGTCGCCGTACCCAGCGCCAGACCACCGGGCGGCCGGGGGCGTAAGGACGATCCCCTGTACAAGGCCAGGCGCCTGCTGCGCACCGGGGCGGGGCTGGTGAGCGACAAGGGCTGGGGACGTCTCGAGCAACTGTTCGCCGACCCCCACAACAAACCGGAACAGACCACCTGGGCGGTGTACCAGAAGATTATGTCCGCCTACCGCGCCAAGACCCCCACCCAGGGCAAGCAGTTGATGAGCGAGGTCATCGACTCGCTCACCACCAGTGTGCCTGACGCCCTCGAAGAGCTGAAGTCGCTGGCCAAGACCCTCAACCAGCGGCGCGACGACATCCTGGCCCACTACCGATCACCGCGACACATCCAACAGACCCACCCAAGCAGTCAACGCCCCGCCTGGAACACCTACGCGGCATCGCCCTGGGCTACAGGAATCTAACCAACAACCACCATACGCAGCCTCATCCACGCCGGCGGCTTCCACAACCAGCTACTACACCCCTAAACGCGAAGAGCCCCGTAAGCCACCACCGTGTAGGCCCGCCCCTCCCCTGCCACGCAGAACAAGGCGATCGCGTCCACCGAGGCCTCCTGTGACCATCCCGGGGGCACTGTGCGCTGGTTCCACGTCACCTGCACGCACTGAGAGAGCCCCTCCCACTCGAGTCTGCGGGGCTCGGAAGGTGTGATCAGCGCGGCAATCAGGCGCTGACGTTCCGCATTGGCGGCAATCATGGCCGCAGACTGGTCGGCCCCGGCGAATGAGTTCGGCCCTTCGGCCACCAGGTAACCCCAGTCCGATTCGTCGCCGTTCCAGACGTATGTAACCTGGGTGCGGCCCTCTCCAACCTTTTCCGGAGTCAATGCCTGTACTTCTCCGGGAAGCGTCAGGCTGATCCCGGTGAGTGGCTCTACTGTCTGCCCGGTGACAGCCAGCGGTGCTGCAATGACATCCGGCGGCACTCCGGTGCCGGCTCCGTCCGAAATGATTTCGGCTCCTTCACCACCCACATCTTCCAAGCTTCCGGTGGGCGTGCACGATGCGAGTACCCCGATTGCCGCGGTGACGGACAACATCCGGAGCAGAGACCAGGGGCTCGGCAAAGTCGTTGGTTGGTTAGGGGTTGTTAGGAGTTTGATGGCTTTGGTGGGTTTGCGTGTCATGGCCCGGTTGGCTGAGGCGATGCTGGTGGTGGTGGTGGGGTCGTCGTAGATGGTGCGGATCAGGCTTATGGCCAGGTTCCGCAGGGTGGCCATCACCTGCGGCCCGGAGCCGGTGCGCAGTTGGTGGCGGTCCTCGTCATAGGTCACGTCCCGTACCCAGTGAACACGGTTTTCTATCGCCCAGTGGCCCTGTATCCAGGCGGCAACTTGCTCGGGCGGGGCCTGCTCGGGCGGTATGGAGCAGACCAGGTAGACGACCTCGGTGCTGCGCTTGCTGTTCTTACCGCGGGTGTGGGTGGTGCGGGTGCGACGCACCTGAAGCACCTGTGAGGCGCCGGGGAAGTCGATCCAGTCCGGCGTTGCCACGGCTTTGATGGTGCGCCGCACCCGCCGCCCATGAGAGCAGTCAACCCCCGACACGGCGGGGACGTCCTTCCAGGGCAGCGCCTTCAGTTTCGCCCTGAGACTGGGCTGGTTGTTCTTGACCGTCAGCAGGTAGTCGGCGCCGTGGGAGGTGATCCACTCGGCGGTGCTGGTCTGGGTGTGCAGGGCGTCGGCGGTGATGACCGCGCCGGTAAGGTCGTGGGGTGCCAGCAGCTGTTTTAGGGCGGGTATCTCGCTGGTCTTGTCTTCTACGCGCTGCTGGGCCACCACCGCCCCGGTGCCCTGGTCAAGGGCCGCCAGCAGGTGCGGCACCCCACCGCCACCATCACCGCCACCATCGCCGCCGCCATCACCGCCGCCATCATCACCGTCTCCGCTGTTGTTGTTCTTGGGTTTGGCGCCGCGCATGGTCTCACCCGTCCACCGCGATAATCCTGCGTCCGTCGATGGTGCCGGTGCGGGTGAGCACCCACGAGGCGATCCGAGCGTCAAGGTCGTCGGCGTCCAGGCCGGCCAGTGATTTGCTTCAGCGTTCGTGTCCGGTTTTGGGCTGAGGATCAGACCGCATGGGTAGGGTCTTCGTGACACCTTGAGGAGGGTGCGCGATGAGCAGTGATGCTGACACGACGAGGGGTTCTGGGCGTCGGGCCAAGGTGTTCTTGTCGCCTTCGCAGAAGTATGAGATCTACGTAAGGCTGATGCGAGAGGAGGTCACGGTGGGGGCGGCTGCGACCGAGGCCGGAGTGGACCGCTCCACGATCGTGAGGCTGCGGCAGGTCGCCAGGCAAGGCGCCTTGGACGCGTTGTCGGCTTCGCGTCCGGGTTCGTCTGGCAAGTCGGCTCGTGATGTCGAGCTTGAGCAGGCCAGGGCCGAGATCGACCGCTTGACCCGTACGGTGACGGAGCAGGCGGTGAAGTTGGTGGTGCTGGAGAAAAAAGGGGGCTCGGTCTGATGCCCGGTGCCCCGGTCCCCGCCCGGGTGGATGCGCCCGTCAAACAGGGGCTTTTGGAGCTGGTGGACTACGCCACCGGTCAGGGCTGGACCGTGGCTAAGGCCTGTGAGGTCCTGGGACTGGCCGAGCGACGCTACCGGCGCTGGAAACGGCGCCAGAACGGGGTAGGACTGGCCGACGCCCGGCCTGGCGCCGCTGTCAATGCCCTGATGCCGTGCGAGATCGAGGCGATTGTGGACGCCTTCGAGACTTTCGGTGAGAAGGACTTCTCTCACCGTCGCCTGGCTCACCGAGGCTCCTACAACGGGTTGTTCTGGGCGTCGGCCTCCACCGTCCGCAGGGTCCTGAATGACCACGAGCTTCGGTTCAGGCATCCCGCCCGGCCAGCGCGCTCCAAGCGTCGTCCGTTCCCCGACTGGGCGACGTACAAGCCCAACTCGATCTGGATCTACGACTCCACTCACTTCACCGCCTGCGGCATGACTGTGCTGATCATCGAGGATCTGGTCTCACGCAAGTGGATCACCCATGTGGTCTCCAGCGAGGAGACCCACCACCAGGTCCGCCTCGCCTTCGAGCAGGCCCTGGACGCCGAAGGCCTGCTCGAGGCCGCCCTGGAACGAGCCCAGGCCCTGAAGCGCCAGCTGACGCTTGACGGAGACGATGAACTGACCCCGATCCTGTTGGCGGTGTCCGACAACGGCTCCCAGATGATTGCTGCCAACACCCGCAGGTTCATGGCCATGGTCGCCATCGCCCAGCACTTCGGACGGCCGGCGACTCCGACCGACCAGGCCTGGATCGAGTCCCTCAACGGAACACTCAAGGCCGAGTGGCCTCACCTGCTGGCAATCACCGATCCCGCTGTCCTGAGGGCCGAACTCGACTCTGTGCGCACCGAGTACAACAGCCAGCGCTTGCACTCCGGAATCGGCTACGTCACACCCCTGGACGAGCACACCGGGCGCGGGCCGGCCATCCGCAAGGCCCGCCAGGAAGGCCTGAAACGGGCCGCTCAGCAGCGCCTTGCCTACAACCGCAAACAACGAGACAATCAAACCAACCAAGAAGACCACGATGATGTCTGATCCAACCGCCCCAAGCGGACATTAACGCTGAAACAGGTCACCAGGGCGCGGCCGATGGTGGACTCCGAGGGGATGTCCCGGTCTTGTGGTAGTCCCAGTTGCCGTAGTTGGCCGCCGGTCAGGTCGCGGGCGTGCTCCCAGATCGCCAGCAGGGTGCGGCAGCCGGCCAGTACTCCCACCGCCGCCAAAGCCAGCACAGTGTCCAGGCGGTGACGCACCCCGCGCCGATCACGCGGGTCCGGGACAGTGGCGAACACCCCTGTCAGGGGCTGGCGCGACAGGGCAGGAGTGGTGGATGATGACACAGCGGCGCGACCTTCCAAGGCAATGGCTTTTTCGAACACCTCCATCGTCTCCGACGGGTCGCGCCGCACCCGCACCAACACGCCGAAAACCCCTAACAACCCACAACCCAGCCAACGACTTTGCCGACCCCCTGCTACCTTCAGGAGGTAATGCTCGCGGGCCCCGCCCGTCGGAACACATACGTAGCACGTACTCCTGAGACCTGGCCGGTAGGGTCTGGGATGGCGGATGCGTACATGCTTACGTGGACGCAAGAGGATCAGCAATCGGACGGGGCAAGTGTGAAGACCGACCGCGCTGGGCTGTTGATCGCCGATGGTCCAACTGGCAGGTGGCGGATTCTTGCGACCGCGCAGCCAGGAGAATTGACCGAAGACAGCATCGCCTGGCGGACGATGCTAACGGCTACTATCGACGGGTAAAGACACTGTGAATGTGACCCGAATAGTGCGAAATATCGGTTCCGGCTGCATTCTTGGTTTCGTCTCAGCGCTCGCGATGGCTGTCTTGGTTATTGCGGTTCCGGGACTGTCTTCCGCCACGGGTGCGGACTCAACGCAACCGGTAACGATCTATGTTCTAATGGAGGGCCTGCGTCAACTCTTAGTGAGCTGCGTCATGCTCATGTTGTTGCGTGCGGAAGGCGGGCTTCGTAGTTGGATTGAAGGTGCGGGATACGCTTTTGCGCACGGAGTTGGGACTTCGGTGCTGGTACTATTGTTTCAATTAGCGTTGTTTCGCCAAACTGGTATGTCAATGCTCGTCGAGGCAACGGCATTATTAATTGGCTCGCTAGCTGCAGTTGCTGTGGTTAGGCCCAATGCTGATGTCGTCAGGCAGTGATTTTGCTGGGCGACCGGGGACAGCAGGAGTTGACGAAGCTGGTGGTTGGGTGGGGGCGGGGATGAGTGCGTGTGCGGCGCCCGTGGGCGCGCCACCCAAGAATGAGTGGGGCACCGTATGGTCAATTCCGCTTGGAACAAGGCTGTAGGGATGTGGTGGTGTGGGGCGAGAGGACGTATAGTCAAAGGTGTTTGTACTTGGGAATTGGCGGCTCCGCTTCCAGCCAGTTCGAACGCGAAGTGCCGCAGGCCTTCGGCGTGAAAACGGCCTGACAAAGACACAACAACCGAGACTCCAGAAAACGCTCAGCGTTCCACATGACCTGGCTGATCAGACGTCTGCGATCCGGCGCGTAAGCGGTCCGCGGTTTGTTGATTCGTCGGTTGCGGCGCCGGGTCTGGCAGCCGTAGGGCCAGGCAGGCGGACAACGACATTCAGGAAGCTGCTCACGACGGCTTTACGGACGCCGTCACTGAGCCTTTCCCATCAGGAACCCCGGGTCCACCGGGATCTGCGTGATGACAGGGAAGATTCGGTACAACGCGGGGGCACTGCGGCCCCCCCGTGGACGCGACCCTCACTCTCTACCGACAATTACCGGCTCTTCGCGCCGTTCTCCTCCTCCGAGCCGCCAGTTCTGGCGAGAAAGGCTCACTGTACTTCAATCCCTAGCTGCTGCAGCCAGTGGTGTACGCCGTCGGTGTTGATATTCGCGTCCAGTCGGGTGCCCGGCTGCCAGTCGCCCGTGGTGCTCAGCGCGGCCAGTTCGTGGGAGCTGGTGCCGACTGGGGAGGAGTATGAGGTGCAGAACGGGATCACAGTCTTGGTGGTGAAGTCGTTGTTCTTCACGAAGTCGTTCAGAACCCAGCAGGCCTCGCCCCACCAGATGGGGTATCCGATGAGCACGATGTGATAGTCGGTGAAGCTCTCCGGAGTGTTCTGCACCAGGGTGATATGGCGCAGGCTGTGATCGACGTGCTCGCGTGAGACCCGGCTGTGCGGGTCGTTGTAGTCCAGGTCGGGTTCGGAGTAGGGAGCGGCTGGCGTGAGTACGAAGGTGTCGGCGCCCAGCGCCCGGGTGATGGTCTCGGCCACACGACGGGTGTGCCCATGGGCCGAATAGTGGACGACGAGGATCTTCGAATCCGTGAGTTTGTGAGCGGTCATGGCGTGGGCTCCCCATAGAGTGCGGTATGCGGTACGAAGTAACGATACCGGTTCGCCAGCATGCCGTAACTCGGAAGCAGGGCGGTTAAGCGGCTCTTCCGGTTTGAGGCGTTGCGGGTGGATGTGGGCCCAGGTGGCTGCTGGCCTCGTACTTGGACCGGGTCTCTGCGCTTGGACCGGGTCTCTGCGCTTGGACCGCGCTACTGCGCTTGGACCATCTGAGAGTGCGTTTCAGGCAGTCCAACGGCAGTCAGGCAGTCCATCCGCAGCCAGGGGTCCAACGGCAGCCGGGCAGTCCAGTCCCAGCCGATCGGACCCGGGGAGCCCGGCCGACACCCGGACGCCCTAGCCTGCCCGCCACACCAGGACGGTAGGCCAGTACCGAAGAGACAAAGTGTCCAGAATCGGCACAAACACCCCGCCCCGCCCGGCACAGGCCCTCAAAATCGTTGGAACCATGCGGACCTGGTGGGCGGCGCCGGGCGGGGGAACATCGTGTGCCCCGAATCCGGATACTTCCCCCACCCTGCCAGCCCCACCAACCGAACTCGATGGTCATATCTACCGATTTCGATGGTTATAACGACCGAACTCGGCGAACACACCCTCAAACCGGAAGAGCCGGTTAAGCGCGCAAGGGTGCCGTCGTCCCACATGTCGGGGACGACGACACCCGCGTCGCAGAAGCGAGTGAGCTGCCTCGACTCAGCTCTTGGGCTCGGGGGAGACGGTGAAGTCCACGCCGGCCTCTTCGGCTGCGGCCACATCCGCCTCCGCATGGTGCTCGACGGCGAACTCGTTACGCTGCTTGCCGTGGAAGCCCCAGATGGCGAAGGCGTAACCGATAATCGCGAAACTCACCAGGACCATATAGGCCACGCGCGGGCTCAAGTTCATCAGTGAGGGGGTGACGGAGGCCGCCAGGGCGGCGACGATCCGGGCCGCGAACACAATATTGCCCTGGGCGGTGGCACGTACCAGGGTGGGGAAGGACTCCTGTGTCCAGACTTTCATGATGCCCTCGAATGCGAAGGCGCCCCCGAAACCATTGATCAGGGACACGGCGATGTAGCTCCACACGTGGAAGCCGCCGATGATGTAGATGAAGTATGAGCCGGCGTAGCAGGCGGCGCCGAGGTAGAAGTAGGTCATGCGCTTGGGTGTGTCCACGATCCGCATGAACCAGATGCCCCAGATGAAGCCGAGTGGCATCATTGCCAGGCCGATCTGGTTGGAGAAGGCGATGTCCATGCCGATGATGTTGTGGTTGATCCAGGTGGTGAACTGACCGCCGGTGTTGGCGGGGATGTTGACCAGTGCGTAGAAGACGACCAGTGCGATGAAAGGCTTGAAGTAGGGCGGCTTGAGCAGGGTGCCGATGGTGACTCGCTCAGATCGCACGGTGCCGCCGCCTAACTGGCGTTCACGGCGCGCCGCCAGCCAGACCTCGGATTCGGGGATGGGCAGGCGCAGTAGCAGGGTGACCAGCGCCACCACCAGGACCTGGCCGTACATGACCTGGCCGCCCAGGCGGCCCCAGTTGCCTACCACAGATCCGGCGACAACCGCCCCGAGGATGCCTCCGGTCCATAGCATGTTGGACAGGCCGATGATCTTGCCGCGGTTGTCATCCGTGGCGGACTCGGCGATGGTCGCCAGGGAGACCGGCAGATCCGCGCCGGTGCCGAGGCCGACGAGTATGGTGCCGGCAAGCAGGATCGGGAAGCTGGGGGCGAAGACCTGGCAGGTAGCGCCCACAACGATCATGAGCATCGTGGCGGAGAAGACGTGTTTGCGGCCAAAGCGGTCGCCCAGCGGCCCGCCGAACAAGGCGCCGAAGGCGATGCCGAGTGTTAGCGCCGAAGACGCCAGGCCGACCTGACTGTCGGCGATGCCGAGCGCATCCTGGTAGATGACCAGGGCGGTTGAGTTGGAGACGATGGCGCAGGCGTCGATGTAGGACGCCATGCCGGAGACGACTCCTACGAACCACGGGTTAGGCGGCTTGTGTGTGTGGGTTGTTGTGGACACTGGTTCTCCTTTGAACGAGTCGGACCGGCCCGGGCCGCCGTATGGCACGACATGCCCGGGAACGGCTGATGCGGGCGATCAGCCTCCGGCGTGAAACGAATCAACTCGTGAAACAGTAGCAGTTTGAGGGGTGTCGGGCAAGTGTGAGCATGTGAAGTGAATCGATTAAAGCCGCGTTGCCGATGTGTGCGGGAAGGAACTTGGAAGCCTTGCGCCCGGGAACGGTCATGGCGGCCGTATCACTCGTTGCTGCCGGGCGACATGGGGAAAGGGTTGCAATGCCGCGCCTACCCGGGGTTCCGGAGGTATCTGCGCCACGGACCTGGAATGATGGGCCTGCGAAACCGCCTGGTATCCGCGCGGAAGGAGCAGCGACCGGTGTTGTGGAACCGTTCGGCGGCATCGGCGAGAAGAAGATCCCGGCAGCAGAAGGAGCGATGACATGGCACGGCCCTCGGTACGTGACGTCGCCGAACGGGCGGGGGTGTCGGTGGGCACCGTCTCTCACGTCCTGAACCATCCCGAACGCGTCGCCCGATCCACCCGCGATCGTGTGCGCGCCGCCATCGACGATCTCGGTTTTGTGCGTTCCGAGACCGCTCGCCGCCTGCGCCACGGCGGATCATCGCTAGTGGGCGTGCTCGTTCACGACATCTCCAACCCCTTCTTCACCGAGGCCGCCCGCGGCATTGAGGATCGACTGCGTGAAGACGGTCGCGTGCCCATGCTCGGTTCCACCGACTCCGATCCCGAGCGTGAACGCGAACTTATGAGCCTGCTAGCGGGCATGGATGTCCGCGGGGTGATCGTCACCCCGTCCGCCTCCACCCTTGACAACCTGGCCGTCCTGGCTGGGCGGGGGATACGGGTGGTACTCATGGACCACCCGCCGATCTCGGCGGAGTTGCCCACTGTCTCCGGCGACGACGTAGTCGGAGCGCGGGCGGCGGCAACCCACCTGATCGAGCTCGGTCATCGCCGTATCGGGTTCGTCAATGGTCCGCTGACGGTGCGGCAGGCAAGTGATCGGCGCGACGGCGTCGTCGGAGCCCTGAAGGAGGCGGGCCTGGACCCGGCGGAGGTGCTGCTCGAGATCGAGGCGGTGAGCGGAGGACAGGGCTTCACCGCGGATGCCGGAGCGGTCGGGGCCGCCGCGCTCCTTGGCGACGACTCGCCGCCGACGGCGCTCCTATGCGCCAACGACCAGATAGCTATTGGCGCCATGCGCGAGATTCGTCGCCGCGGCCTGAGGATTCCCGAGGACGTCGCCATTGTCGGCTACGACGACATCTCCGTCGCCGCTGAGCTCATCACCCCGCTCACCAGTGTGCGACAGCCCATGCGTGAGATGGGCGCTGCGGCCGCCGACATGCTGCTGTCCGCCGACGGCGCGGTCCGGCACATCACCTTCCCGCCGATGCTGGTGGTGCGCGAGTCCACTATCGGTAGGTAGATCCGGTCTTGGCGTGTGGCGGTTTGTTGGAAAAACCTCATATCCGCGGCTGCGTATGCAGCCGCGGATATGAGGTGACAGGTTCAGTTGGAGAAACGAACTGCGGTGCCGGAAGCGGTCACCATCAGCATGCTGCCCTTCTCGCTGGTCAGCGTCTCATAGTCGAAGTCAATGCCAACCACTCCCTGCGCGCCGAGCTCCTGAGCCCGCTGAACCAGTTCGGACAGTGCGGACTCTCGGGCCTGGATCAACTCCTTCTCATAGGACTGGGACCGGCCACCGACCACATTGCGGAAACCTGCGGCGATGTCCTTGAGCATGTTGACACCCGCGATCGTCTCCCCGTACACGATACCGAGGTATTCGGCTACGGGGCGCCCCTCGACGGTGGGGGTGGTGGTGACGATCAATGACATTTGGTGATACCTCCTGGAGGAACGAATAGTGCGGCGGATCGGAACCGCCTGAACGATCCTCCGGCAGGCGGCAGTGTCCGCGTTCATTCCCGTGGACGATTTCCCCATCGTCAGGCGGTAGTAGATGCCGCTTCGGGACTTCATACCCGCCAACGCCGCAAAGCCAGGTGATGGCAGGGGCGCACCCGCCGGCAATCCCCTGCGTACTACACCGAGGCGCCGGCCAGCGCCCGGGCGTAAGCGGGGCCAATCTGTTGCGGGCTGACCGGCACGCCGTCATAGGACCAACTCAACAGGTGCTCGGGGCTGAAGTCTGGAGCGCATCGCGAACAGGAGCTGGGCCGCGTTGGACGACACATGCGGTCCACGGTGTGACCGGCGGGGCAGGTGCCCACCCAGCGTCCCGGTACGCGGGGCATCTGGCTGCTCACCAGGCGCTCGCCGCTGGCGCCGAGTCGGCGAGCCTCCGCACGCCATACCGAGTCGTGGCCGTGGGCGGCGCCCACCCGGGCATGGGCGATCTCATGCAGGACCGTCTCGCGCACCTGGGACTCGTCGTACAGCGCCATGAGCTGGCGTGACAGGGTGATGCGTTTGCGGGAATGATCCGTCTGGCCGGCGCGCCGCCGTGCTCGATCGAAGCACACCGACCAATCGCCAACGCCGTGCTCCTCCATGAGGAGGCGAGCTAGCGGTAACACATCGGGCAGATTCATGCCTGTGAGCGTAGACGATCTACTCAGCGCGGCGGTTCCCTCACCGGAAGTTGCTTGGCGGGAAGTGCCTCAACGGCGTAGACCTGTGGCAGCATTGCTACGATGCCACGCCCCGCCGACCGGCCGACGCGCCGTTCCCCGCATAACCACACACGCCACACCGCCTCCGATCAGCGGACAGCAACGAGTCGTCGGCGCGCGTCGGCCTCGGCTCGCGGCACCCGGCTGGCCAAGGCTGCACGTGCCGGATCTCGTCGACCCGGTTCCCGCCGGGGTGGCCGCTCAAGAAGGCGGCGTCGTCCCCGTCAGCTCGGCTCGGTCGGCCTATTCATGGTCTCCTTCCTGGTTACCCTGCTGCTCGGCCTGCATGTCATGAACACCCTGGACACAGCCCCGGCGTCACCCACTCCCGCCGTGTACAGCGAACCCGCCGCCATCAATCCCGATATGACCGGCTTCGACGCCGAGCGCATCATCGACGACGAGGTCTTCTACGACTCCACCACCATGACCGCCGCGGAGATCACCTCATTCATTAACACGGTGAACGAGGATTGCCAGACCGGCGCGGACGGGACCCCGTGCCTGGCCGAAGCCGCCTTCGACACCGAGGACCGCGAGGCTACCACCGCCTGCCCCGGCGGATACGCCGCCGCACGGGCTGAGACGGCCGCCCAGATCATCTCCCAGGTGGCCACTTCCTGCGACATCAACCCGCGCGTGCTACTCGTTCTGCTGCACAAGGAACAGGGACTCCTCACCGCCTCGGGCGCATCCCTGACGGCGCGACGCTATGAGGCAGCCACCGGTTACGCCTGTCCCGACGGGCAGGAATGCGACGCCGAGTACGCCGGCTTCTTCCGCCAGGTATACGGCGCCGCCTCCCAGTTCCAGAACTATCGACTCGACCCGGACGGATTCCAGGTGGTGGCCGGTACGACGACTCGGCTGGCCTATTCGCCCAACTCCATGTGCGGGGACGGAGAGCTGACGGTCGCCAACCAGGCGACGGCAGGCCTATACAACTACACGCCCTTCCAGGCCAATGCGGCGGCCGCCTCCGGTGGTGACGAATGCACCAGCTGGGGCAACTGGAACTTCTACGGCTACTACCGCGCGCTCTTCGGCGACCCGACGCCGTCGACCGCAGATTAATGCCGCGGTCCCGGTGGTGAAGCGGAGGGGACCGCAGGAGTCGGCCTGGGAGACTCCACCAGGGGACTCCAAAGGTGTCGGCCCAGCCGCATCCGGGGGCGTGGCTGGGTGGTGTTAGGGATAAGAACATATCGGATCGCGTGCGTTTGCCGCCGCCTGCGCGACGTCTGGCCTTGTACCCGGTGAGGACGTGTGAGGATTACCTTCATGGAGTGGCATCCGGCGCTGACGACTGTGTGGGTCGTCTTGGAGTACGTGATCAAGTTCGTGGCTCTGGGAACCGTTCCCGAGAATCGCCGTCCGTCGTCATCAACCGCCTGGCTGCTGCTGATTTTCCTGCTCCCCGTCATCGGACTGCCGCTATACGTGTTCCTGGGCAGTCCCCGCGTGCACGGCAAGCGCTACCAGCAGCAGCTCGTGGCCAACGCCACCGTCAACGAGTTCACCGCGGACATGCCCGCGGCCCCCGCAGGGGCCCGGCCCTCACCCCACCTCGGCTCGGTGCTGCACATGAACCGCAAACTCACCGGCCTGCCGTGTGTCACCGGTGAGGTTGTGGCCCTGCACGCGCATGCCGCTCAGACCTACGCCGCCATGGCTCGTGTCATAGACACGGCCAAACATCATGTGCATGTCGAGTTCTACATCCAGAGCTGGGATGAGGTAACCGATGTCTTCTACTCCGCGCTCGCCCGTGCCGCCGCCCGGGGGGTGACGGTCCGTCTGCTGGTGGACCACCTCGGATCACGAAAATATCCCGGTTGGAAGGACTTCGGGAGGCGACTGTCCGACGCGGGCATCCGGTGGCGGCTCATGATGCCGCTGCTGCCGCATAAGCGGCGCTTCCGCAGACCCGATCTGCGTAATCACCGCAAGGTTCTGGTGGTAGATGGAGAGCGTGCCTTCATCGGCTCCCACAACATTATCGACCCCACCTACAGGCTGCGCTCCAACCTGCGAGCCGGACGCGTCTGGGCGGACCTTTCCGTGGAAGTCACCGGGGACATCGTGATTGAGGCCGAAACGATTTTTGCGATGGACTGGTTCTTCGAGTCCGGCGAAATCCTCCGGGTGCAAGACGCCCTCCCAGGCGCTCCCGATGTGCATGAGCTGCTGGCCCGCCGTCCCTCGGTCGGCACTCCGGCGCCGCAGCCGGGCCGTCCCGACGCCGTCGTCAACGCCATGCAGCTGGTGCCTTCCGGCCCCGGCTACCCCACCGAGCCGAATCTGCGCATGTTCCTATCCCTAATCGAGAACGCCACTCGGCGCGTGTCAATCACGAGCCCATACTTCGTTCCAGACGAGGCGCTGCTGGCCGCCATGACCACTGCCGCCTACCGTGGCGTAGACGTGGAGCTGTTCGTCGGCAAGGAGTCCGACCACCTGATCGTCAACCACGCGCAGCGCTCCTATTACAGCGCCCTGCTTGCTGCCGGCGTGCGTATCTATCGTTATCCGGCTCCCACCGTACTGCATGCCAAGTACATGACTGTCGACGGTGACGTGGCGGTGATCGGCAGCGCGAATATGGACTTCCGATCCTTCGCCCTGAACTACGAGATGATGCTGCTCGCCTTCGGCGGCGATCTGGATGACCTGCTGCGGGAGAATGATGCCTACTACCGCCGCGTGTCCACCGAACTCACCGCCGAGGAGTGGGCTAAGGAGCCCTGGTGGCGGCGGTACGTGGACAATGTCTGTCGGCTGGTCTCCGCCGTTCTGTGACGGTCGCCCACGCCCCCTCCCGGCACCCCTCCCCGCGCCCCTCTCCGCGAGTTCGGTCGATATGACTGCCGAGTTCGGTCGATATGACTGCCGAGTTCGGTCGGAATGACTGCCGAGTTCGGTCGGAATGACTGCCGAGTTCGGTCGGCGGCTCACGCCCGAGCGCGCAGCCAGGTCAGGACGGCGCGCACGCGCCGGTTGCCCTCCTCGGGCGGCAGGTCCAGCTTGGCGAAAATACTCGCGACGTGCTTGGCCACCGCGCCGTCGGACACCACCAGGCGCTCGGCCACCTGCGAGTTGGACAGTCCCTCGGCCATGAGGGCGAGCACCTCCTGCTCACGCGGGGTCAGGCGCGCCAGCGCCGTGCCTTCCACGTCCCGGCCGCCTCCGTCCGCTCTGTCCGCAAGCCCTGCGCGCCGTCCATCGGCGGCATGCGTGGCCCCCTGCGCGGGCTCGAGGCCACCACGCCCGGCGAAGTTCGAGGACGAGCCCGCACGCATGAGCCGCGCCAGCACCTCCGGGTCGACCACCACCCCGCCCGCGGCCACGACGTCCAGGCTGTGCAGGAAGTCGCTGACCCGGCCGACGCGCTCCTTGAGCAGATAGCCGGCCCCACCCGCACCGGCGTCGGGGCCATCCAGCAGCTCACGCAGATACGGTCCGGCCACGTAGGCGGAAAGGACGACGACGGGCAGCCCCGGATAAGCGGCACGCAGGTCGATGGCGGCGCGCAGACCGTCATCGGTGCCGGTGGGCGGCATGCGCACATCCGTGACGACCACGTCGGGCGGCGCCCCCGCCATGGCCAGCCGCTCGACCTCCTCCCGTAGCGCATCGGCGTCCGCCACCTGCGCCACCACCTCGTATCCCGCCGCCGCGAGCAGCCCGGCCAGGCCCTCGCGCAGGAGGGCGGCGTCGTCGGCCAGCACGATTCTCATGTGACACATCCTGCCGCAACCTCAACGACGTCGGGCCTCGCCGGAAGGACGAGGGGTGCGGGACGGGCACGCGCCCGCACCCGGATGCCGCCGGGCCGCTCACTCGCGGGCCCACGGCGGGGTCAGTGGGGCGGTCAGTGTCAACCTGGTGCCGCCTCCCGGGGGCGAGTCGATCAGCAGGCGCCCGCCGATGGATTCCACGCGCTGCGTCATACCCGCCAGGCCGGTGGCTCCGGGGGAGTGCGGATCGGCGCCGCCCGCCCCGTCGTCGCCGACGATCACGGTCAGCCCGCCGGCGGTCACGGACATCTCCACCCGGGCCCGCGCCGTGGGTCCGGCGTACTTGGCGGCGTTGGTGAGCGCCTCGGCGACCGCGAAGTAGACGGTGGTCGTCACCGGCGAGGTGACGGCACCAAGATCGTCGTCCTCACCGCTGACGGTCACGATGGTGGGCAGGGGCGCCCGCCCGGCGAGGTCCTGCAGCGCCGGGGCCAGGCCGCGCTCGGTCAGAATCGCCGGACGGATGCCGTGCACTGTCTCCCGCAGACTGCGCAGGGAGGCCTCGACCTCCTCCTGCGCGGACCGCACCTGCGCGCGCAGGGCCGCAAGCGACTCGGCCCTACGGGCGGCGGAATCGGGTATGACGCCGGCGTCCGCCTCACGACCGCCGGGTGGGTCGATCTCCGCCAGTCGACCGGCGTGAAGCTCGGCCGTGCCCAGGTGCATGGCCGCCGCCACCAGCCGTTGCTGTGCGCCGTCGTGCAGTTCACGCTCGATACGCGCGCGTTCGGCGTCGAAGGCGTCCACCAGTGTGGCCCGGCCGCTGGCCAGGTGGCCGACCTCAGCGGTCAGAGCGGCCAGGCGGGCCTCCGCGTCGGGGCGGGACAGGGCCGCGGTCATGCGGCAACGCAGGTGCCCCATGGCCAACAACAGGCCCAACAGGACGATGAGACCGGCCAGCGCGATCGGCTCCAGCCACCAGACCTGACCGAAGGAGGTGGCCGTGTACGACCAGCCGACGAGGTCGCGCAGGCTGACTTCCAGCGGCTGCTCGGGCGAGGCGATGAAGGGACCGACGGCCAGAATCCCGACCACAATGCCGCCCACGCCGGCGACGAAGAAATCGATCACACTGAACACCGCGCCGCCCAGAACCAGGGGAACGTCCTGCTTCCAGAAGTCGGCCTGGACCACACGGCCCCACAACCACGCCCACCGCCTCTTTCCGGGCGGCGCGGCGCTCGGGGCATCCGCTCCGGTGAAACGCGCCAAGCCCCGGCTGGCCTCGGCCAACAGCGGGAGAGTCAGATGGAAGGCCAGCAGCAGAGGAATCGCGGCGACCACCAGGGGCAGGAATGCCACGGCGTGAAGGAGTTCAATGAGCACCAGCATGCCGCGGCGCCCCCACCGGTGGGCGCGACCGGCGTCGGCTTGGACAGGCATGTGGCAGACCCTACGAGTCGGCGCCGCGCCGAGCACGGGTGCCAGCGCCCACACGGGGTGGTTCTGGCACCACCGGGCGGCCCGCAGGACGGGTGCCGGCGCCAGTGACCGGACCCGGGCAACTCGGGTTTCCTGATTGCCATGGCAGCCTCTCCATCCCGAACCGACCCGGAACCGACGCAACTCGCACCGGCGGTGCAGACAGCGGCGCGTGGCCCCGCAGCCGCCCCGCTCACCGGCCCGCCCGGCGGACCGGCAATCCGGCACGAGGCGCCGGCAATCGACGTGGCCGCACTCCGGCGCGTATTCACGCTGCCCGGGCGGCGTCGTGCGGCCGTCACCGCCGTCGACGACGTCGCCCTAAACTTGCAGGCGGGGAGTTTCACCGCCCTGGTCGGGGCCTCCGGTTGCGGGAAGTCGACGCTGCTGCAGTGCATCGCGGGACTGGACCGGCCCACCTCCGGGACGGTGCGGCTCCTCGGCACCGAAACCACCGCCCTGCGCCCCCGCGACGCCGCCCGCTTCCGAGCCGATCACGTCGGCTTCATCTTCCAGGACGACAACCTCGTCTCGGCCCTGTCCGCCAGGGACAACGTCGCCCTGCCCGGGCGGCTGCGGCGGCGCCCACTGCCGCGCACCGCCGTCGATGCGGCGCTGGAACGACTGGGGCTGACCGGCCAGGCCCACCACCTGCCCCACGAACTCAGCGGCGGGGAACGGCAGCGGGTCGCCATCGCCCGGGTCCTGGCCTCCCGGCCGGCGCTCGTGTTCGCCGACGAGCCCACCGCGGCACTCGACGTCGCCGCGGGCGCGGAGGTGCTGGACTGGCTGGGCGAGTTGAGCGCCCTGGGAACGACGGTGCTCATGGTCACGCACGACGCCTCAGCCGCGGCGCGCGCCGACGAAGTCCTGGTAATGGCAGCGGGTCGCCTCATGACCGAGATGCCGGGCGGTGACGCCGACGCCATCGCCAGGGCCGTTCTGCACACCCGTGGGGCGGGTGAGGTGCGATGACGCATCTGCTGCTCGCCGACCTGCGGGGCCACGCCTCCTCCTGGACCTGGGCCTGCGTATTCGCGGTGGTGGCCGGGGCGTGCGTATCCGGCCAATTCATGGTCATGCACGGCGCGCTGCACACGGCGTCCGCGGCCACCGGCGTCAACAAGTGGGGTATTCCCATCCGCACCGACATGACCGACACCGCCCACACGGTGACTGCCTTCATCATCGTCTCCGTGGTGCTGGCGATGGCGGCGGTGCTCACTTCGACGGCCGCGCTCGTGATCGCTCAGCAGCAGCGGGACCATGGACTGTGGCGGGCGTTGGGGATGCGTCCGGGGACGCTGCGCGCGATTCTCCTCGGACAGCTGGCCGTCGTCGGCGCCGTCGGCTCCCTCGGCGGCGGTGCGCTCGGCTGGCCGGTCGCCCGCGTGATGGTGTCGCTGCTCATCGACCAGGAGGCGGCACTGCCCGGGACAACGCCGCAGTGGGAGGCGGGGGATCTGATCTGGACCGCAGTGGCAGTCGCAGGGGCCGAGATGGTCGGCGGCTGGGGGCCCGCGCGGCGGGCCGCCCGGGCGACGGAAATGGAACTGCTTGCCGGCCGAGGCGGCGCCGGGAAGGCATGGAGTCTGCGGCGACTGCTCGGGATGCTGACCCGATTCGCTCTGGCCGGCGGGCTGGCAGCCGGGATGGTTGCCGCGGCAGCGGCCCTGCACCGCTCCGGGACGATGACCGAGGACGCCGTCAATGCGGCGATGCTGGGTTCCTTCGCCGCGCTGGGGCTGGTGTGTGTGCTGACGCCCGGCCTGGTTCCTCTCCTTGAGCGGCTGCTCGGGCTGCTGCCGGCCCGCGGCCCCGCCTGGCTGGTGGCCACCAGGACGGCTGCGCTGCAGTCGCGCCGCTCGGCCACCACGGTGCTGCCGTTCCTGGTGGCGATCGGCCTGGTGGCCGTCATGTTCGGTGCCGTGCACGCCGGCATCGGCTCTATGCGCTTGTCCGGCTTCCTGTCCGTCTGCGGGCTGGCGCTGGTGACCGCCTGGAGTGGCGGTGTCGCGGTGATCGCCATGAGCGCCAGCAGTCGACGCCGCGACGCGGCACTGTTGGAGGCCGCCGGTGCCCGGGAGCGCACGGTGCTCGCGGCGCAGGTGTTGGAGGGGACGCTGCACGCCGGCGTCGCCGTAATACTCGGGATGTTCGTCTCGGTGGCTACCAGCGTCTTCATGGCGGCCGTATCCGGGGAGGGAGTGTTGGCAACAGTGGCCCGTGGTCCGTGGGGAGAACTCGGCGTGGTGGGCGGGCTTACGCTGGTCACGACCTGCCTGGCCGTCGTGCTCTCGGCACGGGCGGGAGACCGGGGGAGCGTAGGCGAGGTTCTACGAGCGCGGGAGTAGCGGACATGTTCGATTCGCTTCGGTGTTTGTGTCCGGTCGGGGGCTGAGGGGCAGAGCGCATGGGCATGATCCTGGAGACGCCCTTTTAGGAGAGCATGCGATGTGCAGTGATGCTGACACCGCGAAGGGTTGTAGGCGCCGGGCCATGTCTAGAGCAACGCGGATTCGCGCCACCACGCACGAGACCCGTCCGGGTTCCCGCATCGGTGTCACAAAATGCAGCACTTTGAGCACTGGCCCTGGCCGTGCTGCCCGACGCAACCGCGGAGTCATGCGGTTCACAACGATGCCTGTGAGGCAGGGCGGATGAAAGTGCTGCATTTTGTGACAGCTCCGCACCTTCATCGGTCCGGCCCCATTACCGGTTCTTCCGGTTTGAGGGTGTGATGCCGGGACAGTGCTCCGGTGTGCCATGTGGAGCTCGTTGCACATCGGAGCGATGTCACCGGATTTGGGTAGAGAAGCAGTTTCCTCGTGTTTGCAGGGGAAACCGGGGTTCGGGCGAGCCGGTACAGGTTGGTTCGAGGACGCGGGTTGGCCCGCGACGACGGGGCCCGGCCCGCCGCCCGACACCTACCCCATCGACCCGAAAACGTCCTCCCGCCCCCGACGCCACGGCCCGAACAGGAACCACCACACCCTGAAGCCGGAAGAGCTAGTTCAGCTCCCGGGCAATCACTCCAGCAGGCGTCCCGAGGGGGCGGCACAGATCATCAACCAACTGCGGGGATCGTCCTCGTCGTCGAGAGCACGGGAGTAGAGGACATGTTCCGCTGCGTAGCGGATGCCGTCATCGTTGAGGCGATCTCGTCGGTAGTGCTTGCGTGCGGTGCGGTGGATGTCAGGCAACGCGTGCCCACTCGCGCACGGCGGCGCGGATAGCCTCCGAGCGTGTGGTGATTCCCTCTGCCTCGGCTGGTGCGGTCAGGGCGGCGATCGTCTTGGCGTCCAGGCGCACAGTCAGAACCGAAGTGGGTCCGCTGCCCAGTGGCGGACGCCCACGCCGTGGAGCCGGAAGCTTGGATAAATCGTAGCCGGCCTCGGCCTAGTCGGCCCAGGCCTGGATCTGGTCATCACTGACGGGCTCGCCATGCAACAGGTGCTTATCCACATCTTTATTGTATACGAAATTACGGGTGTGGGTGTCGTCGGTATGCGTTTCCGGTTGGGAGCGCGTCCCGAAGCCGTTCGGTAGTGTTCCGCTAGGCTGCGCTGCTATGAGTGACGCTCCACGTACCGGCCTGTTCTCCTGGCTCTTCGGACGCGACAAGTCCAAGGCCACGTCGGCGCCCGCGACAGCGGCCGACCCAGCCACGGGGAACACCGCTGCCGCGAACGCTCCCGCCGGGGCGGGCGCCGGCATCGGAACAGTCGAAGTTTCAGCCGAAGAACTGGATCTCATTACCCGTGATCAGTCGATTGCAGCGATCAAGGCCTATCGCGAGCGCACCGGCGTGGGCCTGAAGGCCGCCAAGACCGCGATTGACGCGGCGGCCGCCGAACTCGCGGCGGGCCGCGCCCCGGCCGTCGCCTCCCCAGCTGCCGGACCTGCCTCCTCTTTCCCGCCGCCGAACCCGGAGGAGATCGAGTTGGTCACTTCTGGGCGGCTGATTGTGGCGATCAAGGCCTACCGCGGCCGCACCGGTGCCGACCTGAAGACCGCCAAGGCCGTCATGGATGCGATCGGTGCCAACTGAACGCGCGAACTCGTGTCCGCGGAGGCTGCGTGCGGACGCCCGTGCTGTACCGGCGTTGGCAGGCTGAACGTCGGAGCTGTAAGGGACATGGTCAGAGTCATCTGAAGCGTCCGGATGACTTCAGACCTTGGCGAGCAGTTTGCTGATGCGCTGCACGCTGACCTTGCGGGCGGTGCGGAGCGTCTGCGCGAATAGGCTCACGCGCAGCTCCTCAATCAGCCAGTGCGCCTCGGTCAGCACCGCCTGCCAGCCGAAGTCTGGAAATGGCCCGACGATCTGGATCAGGACGCTGCTGTGCTGACCCCGAGACTTGTGAGGAGAGCAACATAAACTGGCTTGACGCATACCTGACACGGTGGTAGCTTCCAATCTGCCTAGCGAGCTGCTTGGCCCCACATCCCATGATAAGGACTGTTATGACGCAGTTTGCCCCCCCCAGCACCTGGTGACCAGACTGGCGTAGTCGACTACTTCAAGGAACTCGGGATCGAGCGCAGTGCCTCGATCGACGAGATCCAGGACAAACTCCGCCGCACCCGTGCCCAATGGGAGAAGCGTGCTTCACTTGCCGGGAAGCGCGGCGATGCGATCCGGCAGCAGTTATCAATGATTGATGCTGCCAGCCAGGTGTTCGCCGATGAGGACTCCATGCTTCGTTATCGGAGGCAACTTGGCGCCGCACCCTCCTCTGAAGACGAGACGAAAGTAGATTGGGTTGCCAGGGCATGGAACTACTACTTCAGCGAAGATTACGGGCCGGCAAGCGTTTCCGCAAGAAAGGCGCGCCAGCACGATGGAGATGATCCAACCGCCTACGTTGTGTCTGCCTGGATCGAGATGGCCGATGGCGATTCCAGGCGCGCTGAGGAATACGCCTCGGAGGCCTACGTTCTTGACGAGCAGGGCGACGACACAGTTGAAGTGCACGAGGTGCGCGGCGCGACTTTCATCGCGAATGAGAAATATGAGAAGGCGATCTCGAGTCTGGAGCGAGCGCTCAAACGTGCTCCTGAGCCTTACAAGCCCGAGATCTATGCTCGTATGGCGCAGGCGCAGATCGCCTTAGGAAACGCACAGAGTGGATGGAACTCCTGCCTCTCCGGGCTGTCCCTGCATGGGTTGAAGGCGCAGCCCGTAATACGCGAGCGACTGATTGGCTACGCGTGTAAGGCTGTTATCGTCATATACGCCGATAAAGACAACCAGGACGTGACTGGGTCGCTCAGCACGCTGAAGGAGCAGATCACCGAAAGCGAGGCTGACTCTGCCGCGAAAATGACGATATTCAACTGTATCAACGAATGTCTTGAAGTCGTCAGCTTGGATAATGACACGAAGGAGAAGCCGGAAGAGCCCTGGGGATTCCCGCTTAAGCTTTGCGGAGCAACCGTGATCGCCTGGATTGCGATGTTCGCCGCACCGAACACCGTTACCATATTACTTGCATTCGCAATTCTTGGGATTCTCGGGGTCTGGTTCTACATGATGTCTCAGCAGAAGCAGGCGATCGAAGAGTACGGCGATAAGGTTCGTCGCTACAATGAGCTGCAGACAAAGCTCCAACAGGAAGCCACGCGTGCGTTGAAGTAGTCGACGCTGTCGCGAAAGGAGCGTTTTATGCTTCGTGTATGCCGGAGGGTGAACTTGGGCGCCGGATCCGTGCCATTCATTGGTGCATCCAATGTTTGGGTCGATGACTCCCTCACGGACTCCAGCTCGATCGCATTTGTGCAGTTCTTGACTGCCGCCGCAATCCAGGGGACAGCTGCTGGCCAGTTGGAGGTGATCGTATACGATGACGCGCTGTCGGGCATGGCGTCACCGTTCCAAGACATCAATAATGGGGGAGAAAAAATACTAAGAGTCGTGAATGACTCGAAGGAATTGTCACAAATACTTCGGTATCTGCGAGGACATATTCAAGGTGTCCAAAACGTGATCCAGGGGCGCACTCCTTCATTGACGGAGTTCCGGGACGATGTGCAGTTCCCAATCGAGGGATATAAGCTTGTCGTGCTTGCTACCGACTTCGGATTACTAGACGAAGCTATACAGAATGAGGTTGTGACGCTCTCCAAGGTTGGTCCGCAGAATGGAGTCACGTTCCTGATCCATTCGATGGATCTCGGGGTGAACGAGTACATACTGGACTTGTTCGAACGCCTGAATGTCAACGGAAATGTTGTCCGCTCTGCCGGAGGGCACGTCTTGGGAAATTTCGCGCCAGAGAATGCGCAGTCCCTGATCGCAACGGCTCGTCGTATAAGCGCTGAAGTGGCGAGGCAGTCGGTTGCGGTCGTGCCGTTCAGTGATATCGAGCCCGCCGACGAGACCTGGCGGTATTCGTCCGCTGAGGGGATAACGTTCACAATCGGCCGGTACGGGCTTGCGCCTATATCTATCACGCTTGGTGACGAGGTAAATCAACGTCACAACGCGTTGATTACAGGTGCCGTTGGACAGGGAAAATCGAATCTCATCTCGGTGATAGTGCACTCCTTGTGTGGTCGGTACTCACCCGAAGAACTGCAGTTGTATCTCCTTGACTTCAAAGAAGGTGTCACTCTTCAGAGGTTCGCGGGTGAGGGGAATGGAGAATTTCTCCCCCATGCTAGAGTAATCGGTTTGGAAGCAGATCGTGAATTTGGCCTGTCGGTGCTGCAGCACCTATTCGCCGTGTATGTCGAACGGATGCGGACATTTAAGTCCGTTGGCGTGCAGAGCATTCGCGAGTATCGTCGTGTGCCTCGGAGCGTTGCGATGCCGCGTATACTACTTATAGTAGATGAATTCCAGATGATGTTCGCGGAACGTGATCGCGTCTCCGATGAGATAGCCGATCTTCTTCAAAAGGCGGTACGGCTGTTTCGTGCCGCCGGTATACACATCATACTGGCATCTCAAACTATAGGTGGAAACGCCTCGCTGATGGGCGCCGCCGCGGAGGGGCTGTTCGGTCAGGTCCCGGTACGAATTGCGCTAAAAAATTCATTGGCTGAGTCGCACGCTACTCTGGGCGCGAACAATTCGGCTGCGTCATACTTGCGCAGCAGGGAGGCAGTTGTCAATCTTGATTACGGTGAACCCGCGGCAAATAAGAAGATCGCAATTGCGTTTGCCGACGAGGCTGTGCTCAAGCCGAGGCGACATGAATGGTTATCTCTGTTTCAGGGGCAGCGCAGGCCGTATGTGTTTCGGGGTGAGGAGGCTCGTTCTCTGGTTGACGATTGGGGACTGGCAGAGCATACGGTACATGAGGACTCTCTTCCAACTGCATGGATAGGCCAACAGCTCGATGTCGACGGCACTTGTGTCCAGGCCGACATGTCTCGCGGTCTAGGACGCAATATTGCGCTTGTCGGTCCTACGGATGCGGTCGTGCCGCTGCTATCCATCGTCACCTCATTGGTGCTAACGGCACGTAAGGATTGCCCTCCTGAGGTCGCCATCCTCGATCTGTCGAATTCGATGCACGACACTGTTGGGGATGATGAGAACTGGGTGGAGGACCTACGTTCTTGTGGTGCCGTTGTCCATGCAATAGATGGTAGCGGCGTTGAAGTTTATCTAGAGGAATTGATTCGCACTGTGAGTTCAGGGGGTGCAGGGGAGCGCGAGGTATATGTTGTCGGAATTGGGATGGAACGTTTGAGGTCTTCCGCGACCTTTGAGTCGCTCATTGCGGAAGGTCCGCTCCGAGGTATTCATTTCGTTTGTTGGTGGTCGAAGTTCGGGGCCTTTCAGGATTTGGTCGGATTTGGTGGTGCTGCACATTTCGACGTCAAGCTCGGATATGGCTTGGATAGGCAGTCCGCGCGCCGTTTGTTCGATGACCCGCTGCTCGAATGGAGCCCTCGCGATAATCGAATGCTCGCATGGGATGCCTTAGGTATGTCGCAGCCGTGTGCAATTATTCCGTATACGGCCGCCCCATCCTTTGAGCAACTTTGTTCAGGCATATAGCGATCGTGTATAGGAGGGTAAAGCGATGTCGCTGCTGCAACAGGCCATCGCGCAGGTGTCCCATCTGCGTAGGCAGCTTGATGACCAAGAGGTTCTGATTAATGGGTTTCTTCGACGTAATTCTGAGCAAATGCGTCAGGTTCGGGATGCGTTGAGCGGAAGTAATACGGGATATGACCGTAGAATGATGACCGCGCTGCAGCAGGCGGATGACTCGCTAAAGAAGTCTCTGCAACAGGTGAGGCGTGCTAAGGATGCGCTCTTCCGCATTGAGCAGCTATGAAGGAGGTATAATTCGTGCAGTCGATTCAGGACGTGGTCGATGCCGTCTATCGCGTCAGCACTGATGCCCAGGATGTGGTAACGCGTTCGGTGATTTGTGCAGACGCGCTCGGAAAGCATTCTCGATCGCTGATGGCGGTGGTTCGAGGATCGAAGACCGGTGAGCAAGCGGTCGCCGAGATCGACTCGGCTCAACGGGCGGTTAGGGATGGTGCGGCGAGGCTACAGGGACTCATCTCCGTTAGCGAGCTGTTCATCGCTGACGTGACGAAGTGAGCTGTTATGGGATGGGAAGTCGATCCTGTGCGAGAACGGCTTCGCAAAGAGGCTTGCGATGGCTTGTTGGTTGCGCACGACATGCTCACTGTGCTCGGCCGTCAGTGCACGGACCTTTGTGTTAGTATTCAGGCGGCGGTTGGTGGCACGCCTGGTGGCGAAGAGATGTATGGTGCCGCGTCTCGGGCGGCGGCTCAGATCCATAATTGCTCAACGTTTTGCGGAGATGCGGCAAGTGGCGCTTCCCGGATTAGCGTGTTGAGGTGGGTGCCTGACGCTGAGGTCGGTAATGATCCGGGTGGTGGTCCCAGTGGGCGTTGATTTCGCAGCTGTAGGCGACAGTCTCCGTGCGATTGAGGCGAGCGCGGGTGATTCGCAGGGTATCGCTCGGGGGCTGTTTAGTGTATTTGGTGTGTTGGACGGCGCCGAGCGTGCTCTTGTCGCTCTTTCTGGCGACGATGAGGCCGACAGCGCGAGGCTACTGATGGAGCGCACGGGCCGCGAACTCGAAAGTGCCATGGCGGAGGTTGATCGTGTTGTCCGGATGGCGCGCGAACTCAGACAGCGCATCGAATAAGCCCCTTGTTTTGGCTGATCCTCCGGTGGCGGTAACCCGAATACCACTCAGACCTTGGCGAGCAGCTTGCTGATGCGTTGCACGCTGACCTTGCGGGCGGTGCCGAGCGTCTGCGCGAACAGGCTCACGCGCAGCTCCTCAATCAGCCAGTGCGCCTCGGTCAGCACGGCTTCCCGTTCGGGGTCCGCCGGTAGCGCCGCGGCCCGGGCCTTGGCGTCGGATAGAAGCCGCTCCGCCTGCTCCACCTGGTAGGCGAGCGCCGCATCCTGGCTGGGGGAGGACTCCGCCTTTACCACCCGCATCGCCAGCGCCTGCAGATACCGGGGCAGGTGCGGGAGCTGCTCCGGCGGGGTGGCGGCGATGAAGCCGTCCTTCACCAGCGCCGCCGCATGCTCGCGCACCTGCTGCAGCGTATTCAGCAGCGCCAGCGAGGTGTGGGCCGACACCTCCCGCTCCACCTCCCGCTGCGCGGCCAGCGTCTTGGCGGCGATCTGCACAATCCGATAGACCTCATCCTCCAGCTCCCGGCGCATGACGGCCACCAGTTCCTCGAACACGGATTGCTCGCGCACGCCGGCCAGGGGCGTGCGCCGCGCCACAGCCCACCGGTCGGCTACTACCCGGGCGGCCGCCAGCTGAATGTCCTCCACCAGCGCCTCGGTGCTCCGGTATGGGCTTGCCGCCAAAGTCAGCGTCTCGGTGGGATTCCACCGGGAGGTGATGCGGGCCGTGGGAAGGGCGGTGCGCGCCAGGGCCAGCGCCGTCACTCCGTCACCGTGCGCGCGCTCCTGGGCGACGGCGTCGGGCAGGATCCGCAGGTCTGCGCGGCGCGCACCGGTCGCCACCAGGGCCGGGTAACCGCGCACCACCAGACCGGCCGTGCCCGGGGTCTCGATCGTGGCCGGAATAGTGGAGCGCTCCGCGCCCTCCAGGCCGGTGACGCCCTTGGGCCAGTCCGTCAGTCCCGCACGCTCGGCCAAGGCCTGCCCGACGCCGCGCATCTTCTTCGCACCACCGCTCGCCGCTCCCGCGGCGTGACCGTCGGCGCCGCCCCTGCTGCCCCCCGGTGCAACCGCGCCCGCACCGCGCCGCTTGCCGCGCCCGCCGCGGCGTCGGCCCTGCGCCCGTTGCGCGTCGGCCATGGCCTGCGCGATCGCCCCATGTACGGCGTCGCGCACGGCCTCCTCGGTGCGGCCCGCCTGACGGCGCTGCAACACCACCAGGTCCTTGTCCCGGTCCAGCTCCCGACCGGCGCCGTCCACGGCCACGAAGGCTATGCGCAGGTGGTCGGGCAGTCGCTCGGCCGCCTCCTCCCAGTCGGCCTCACTGATCTCCACCTGCCGCAGGCGCCGCACCGCATCCGCGAAGGCCTCCCGGAAGGGGACCTGCGGCGCCGACGGCGCCCCCGCACCCCCGGCCGCGCCGGGGACGTCCCGGCGGATCGCCTCCCACACCTGCGCCCCGACGTCGGGCGCGGGCACCAGCGCCCGACGCACCCGCTTGGGCAGGGCGCGGATGGTGGCCACCGCCAGCTCGGGCCGCAGCCCGGGAACCAGCCAGTCAAAGCCGACCGGCTCCAGGCGCCCCAGTACCTCCACTGGAACCAGCACACTCACGCCGTCGTCCGGGTCGCCCGGCTCGAACACGTAGTCCAGGCCGAGGGTGAGGTCCCCCTGCACCCAGGCATCCGGGTAGCCAGCGGTGTCATCCCCGCCGGGCAGCAGCAGCTCGCGGGTGAAGTCGAACAGGCCGGGACGGTTGCGGCGCTCCCGCTTCCACCAGACGTCGAAGTCGTTCGCGCCGTAGATGTCATCGGGCAGGCGGTCATCGTAGAAGTCGAACAGGGCCTCGTCGCTGGCCAGCAGCCCGTGCTCGCGGCGCCGCTGCTCTACGTCGGCCAGCTCCTCCAACAGCTCCCGGTTACGCCCCACGAAGCCGTGCCGGGCGTGCCAGCCGCCCTCCACCAGCCCGGAGCGGATGAACATCTCCCGCGCCAACTCGCGCGCATCGGCCGTGCCGACCGAGGCGAGCGTGGCCGGGCGGTCGGCCACCAGGGTCATCCCGTACAGCAGCAGCTTCTCGTGCACCATGGCGGCGCCGCGGCGCGTGGACCAGTACGGCTCCCCGTACACCCGGTGCAGCAGCCCGGCCGCCCCGGCCGCCTCCTCGATCCAGCGGGCATCCACCTTGGCGACGGTGCGGGCGAACAGCCGGGAGGTCTCCACCAGCTCCGCCGTCATCACCCAGTCGTAGCTCTTGCGCCGCAGCCCCGAGCCCGGCCAGATCACGAAGTGACTGCCGCGGGCGCCCGCATATTCGCGGCGGCGCTCGTCCCAGGTACCCACGTTGGAAAGCAGCCCCACCAGCAGGGAGCGGTGGATGGCGTCGGCGCTGGGCGTGTCCGCACTGCGCCCCAGGGCGACTACGGCGGCCGCCACGTCCCCGTGGGCGATGGTGGCCGCCTGCGTGCCCGGCGCCAGGCCGGCGGCGGCCGCGCGCACGGCGCTCGCGGTGGGCAGGTCCACGGGGGCGGCGGCCAGCCCCAGCGGGCGGGCCAGTTGCCGCAGCTGGTTGTACACGTCCTGCCACTCGCGCACTCGCAGGTAATGGAGGAACTCGGAGCGGCACATGCGTCGGAAGGCGGAGCCGGACAGGTCGCGCTGCTGGGTGCGCAGGTAGCGCCACAGGTTCAGGTAGGTCAGGAAGTCACTGGTCGGTTCGGCGAAGCGCCGGTGCAGGGCGTCGGCGGCCTCCTGATGCTCGGCCGGGCGCTCGCGCACGTCCTGCATGGACAGCGCCGCCACAATCACCATGACCTCGCTGACGCAGCCGAGCTCACCGGCCTGAAGCAGCATGCGTCCCAGCCGCGGGTCGATGGGCAGGCGGGCCAGGTGCCGACCCACCCCGGTCAGTCGTGGCCCGCCGACGCCGTCGCCCCGCCCGCTCCGACGCCGCCCCGAGCCCTCGCGCCCGGAAGTCTCAATGGCGCCGATCTCGCCCAGCAGCTGGATGCCGTCGCGTACGGCGCGGGCGTCGGGGGCATCCAGGAAGGGGAAGTCCTGCACATCCCCCAGGCCGAGTGCGGCCATTTGCAGGATGACCGAGGCCAGGGAGGTGCGCAGGATCTCCGGTTCGGTGTACTCCGGGCGCGCTTCGAAGTCGGACTGGGAGTACAGGCGGATGGCGATGCCGTCGGCGACGCGTCCGCAGCGCCCGGAGCGCTGGTTGGCGCTGGCGCGGCTGACCGGCTCGATCGGCAGGCGCTGCACCTTGGTGCGGTTGGAGTAGCGGGAGATGCGTGCCAGCCCGGGGTCGATGACGTAGCGGATGCCGGGCACGGTCAGGGAGGTCTCGGCCACGTTGGTGGCCAGCACGATGCGGCGGCAGGTGTGCGCCTCGAAGACGCGGTGCTGCTCGGCGGTGGACAGACGGGAGAACAACGGCACCACCTCGACCGCGCCGGGCGTGGAGGTGCGCCCGTGGGGGGTGTAGCGCGAACCCAGATGGTCGATGAGGGCCGACTCGGTGTCGCGAATGTCCCGCTCACCGGCCAGGAAGACCAGGATGTCGCCGCTGCCGGCGGCCATGAGCTCGTCGACGGCGTCGAGGATGCCGGTGACCTGGTCGCGCTCTGTCTCCGGCGTGGGGGGCGTCGCCTCGGTGCCCTGTCGGCCCCGGGCAGTGGGGGAGGAGCCGGCTGCAGTGGGGGAGAATCCGGCGGCGTCGGGGCCGTCGGGGTCCATGGGGTCGGGGACGAGTGGCCGGTAGCGGATCTCCACCGGGTAGGTGCGCCCTGACACCTCGATCACGGGAGCAGCGGAGCCCTGGCCGAAATGGGCGGCGAAGCGCTCGGAGTCGATGGTGGCGGAGGTGATGATGACCTTCAGGTCCGGGCGCTGGGGGAGGAGCCGGGCCAGGTAACCGAGGATGAAGTCGATGTTCAGGCTGCGCTCATGCGCCTCGTCCACGATGATGGTGTCGTAGCGGCGCAGCAGCGGGTCGGACTGGATCTCCGCCAGCAGGATGCCGTCGGTCATGAGTTTGACCAGCGTGCCCGGGCCGGTCTCCTCGGTGAAGCGCACCTGGTAGCCGACCACGCCGTCCGGGCCGATGGGGGTGGACAGCTCGTAGGCGATGCGTTCGGCCACCGAGCGGGCGGCGATGCGCCGCGGCTGGGTATGACCGATCATACCGGTGATGCCGCGGCCCAACTCCAGGCAGATCTTGGGCAGCTGGGTGGTTTTGCCGGAGCCGGTCTCCCCGGCCACGATCACCACCTGGTTGTCGCGGATGGCGGCGGCGATCTCCTCCCGGCGGGCACTGACGGGCAGCTCCTCGGGGTAGGTGATCACCGGGACGGCGGTGCGGCGGGATTCAACCTGCTCGGGGGTGAAGCCCCGCCACTGGCGCCGACCGCGCTGGGGGCGCGATCGGCGGGGGCGGCGTCCCCGCCTGCCATCGCCGTTTCCGGTTTCGGGGTGGCCCGCACGCCGGGTAGGTCGCTTGTTGTCACTCATCAGGGGGCCTATTGTGGCCCATCCCCGTCCAGTCCCGGCTCGCCACGCGTAACATACAGGTCATGCCCAGCCCCGTGACCCTATCCGATGTCGCCACTGCCGCCGGGGTGTCCTCCCAGACGGTCTCGCGGGTGCTCAACAACCATCCATCGGTCCGGCCGGGGACTCGCCAGCGCGTCATGGCCGCCGTGACCGCACTCGGTTATGAGCCCAACCTGGCGGCGCGGTCCCTGGCCTCGGGGTCCTCGGGTGCCGTTGGCATCCTGTTGGCTGCGAGTCTGTCCCACGGCATGTCCGAGGTCTTTGCGGCATTGGCGCGCGCTGTGCGTGAGCACGGCAGTGAGTTTATCCTCGCGACGGCCGACGGCACAGATCCCGCCTCGGTCACCGCGGCGCTTGCGCACCTGCGCGGGTACCGGGTCGACTCGATCGTGGTGCTCGCGCAGCGCGCCGATGTGCTCGCGGTGCTGTCGACCCAGCGCGACCAGGACCGCATCATCGTGGTTATTTCGGGACAGCACGCGTTCGCGTCGCTGCGGACAGTAGGCATCGACCAGGCATTGGGCGAGCGCCTGGCCACGCAGCACGTCCTCGACCAGGGACGACGTCGTCTCCTGCACATTACGGGCGATCTCGCCTGGCAGGACGCAACCGAGCGCCTGTCCGCCTACCAGGCGGTGTGCGCTGAGGCGGGGGTCCCGGGGCGGTGGATCGGTACGGACGCGTGGACGGGTGAGACGGGGGCGCGCGTGGCCAGACGCCTGCTGGAGTCCGGGCTGCCCGACGCCATCCTTGCCGCCAATGACGACATTGCCCTCGGTGTGTGCCACGAGTTGCTCGCCGCGGGCGTGCGGGTGCCCGAGGACGTGGCCGTGGTGGGCTTCGACGACATACCGCAGGCTCGCTGGTCAACACCCTCTCTCAGCACGGTTATACAGGACTTTGACATGCTTGGGCGCCAGGCCCTGGCGTTGACCGCCGAGGCTCTGGACGGTGGCTCCGCCGAATCGATGACACTGACGCCCGAGCTTGTTGTGCGCGACTCCTCGCGCTCTTGAGCGCGCCGGCCCCGGTCCATCTCCTGTGGTGGGCAGCCAGTCCCGGCCCCTTGTTCCCAGCCCCCTGTGCGGCGGGTGGCCCGTACGCTCAGGCGGCGGACGGCGCGGGCTCCGGATCATCCAGACGCAGCGTGTAGAGGGCGTAGGCGGCGCACACGGCCAGGCAGACCGCTACCACCACGTACGAGACAGCGGCGGACGAGCGATCCATAACCCATGATTGGACCAGCGGCATGGTGGCACCTCCGATAATGGCCATCACCAGGCCAGCGGCGCCGTACTTCGTGTCCTCCTCACCCATGCCCTTGAGGGCCTCGCCGTAGATGGTGGGGAACAGCAGGGAGATGCACGCCGAGAGCATCGCGACGGCGACGGCGCCGACGACGTTGACGCTCACCGTGCTGAACAGCGCCAGACACACGCCGGTCACACAGGTGATGACCATGAGCCGACGGCCATCGTAACGGCCCATCAGCCACACCATGGCGAAGCGGCTAACGAGGAAGACGATGAGGGAGCACTGCAGCCAGTAGCCCGCGACAGTGTCCGATACGCCCAGGGCCTCGGTGACGTAGTGGAGCATATAGGTCCAGATGCAGGTCTGGGCGGAGATATTGAAGTACTGGGCGACAACACCGAAGCTGTAGCGCTTGTTGGCCAGCAGGCGCATGAACCGGCTCTGGGAGGTCGTGCGGCTAACGGTCTTGGGCGGGCGCTCGCGGACCTTGACGGTAGCGATGCTGATGGCGAGTAGGATGTACAGGCACGCGAGGACGACGTAGGGGCCCATAACGGCCTGCAGCTCGTCGGAGCGGGTGGCTAGCAGCTCGGCCTCGGTCATCGCCTCGCGCTGCGCAGCGGTCGCCGGGTTGACGTTGGGCAGGATCAGGGTCGTGGCTAGCAGGACGCCGAGGTTCGAGCCGATAGGGTTGAAGGCTTGCGCGAAGTTCAGGCGCCTGGTGGCGTTGTGCTCCGGGCCCATGGCCATGACGAAGGGGTTGGCGCTGGTCTCGAGGATCGACAGGCCGGAGGCGAGCGTGAACAGAGCCGCGAGGAACACCGAATAGGTCATCACGTGCGACGCCGGGATGAACAGGAGGCCGCCGGTGGCGGCCAGTGAGAGCCCGATGAGGACCCCTCCCTTGTAACCCAGGCGCGAGTTGATCCACGCGGCCGGCAGCGCCAGGCAGAAGTAGGCGCCGTAGTAGGCGGATTGGACGAGTGAGGACTGGACGTTGTTCATCGAGAACACGGACCGGAAGACCTTGACGAGGGGATCCGTCATGTTCGCGGCCAGGCCCCAGGCGGCGAAACACGCCACCAGGAGGCCGAAGGGGATCGTCATCCCCGGGTGAAGGAACCCTCGTTCGGGAGCAGTGCTCGCGCCGGGGCCGGAATCGGTGGGGGTGGGGGATACTGCGGTTGACATGGTTCTGCTCCGTTGCAGGGGAGAGTTCCCGGACGCAGCCGGGAGTGTTCGGGTCGAGTGCCCGCGACTGCGGGCTTTACAGGACTCCCTTCTTGAGGATGAGATTGCCGTACAGGGCGGTTTCTCCGGTGATGACCACCGCGGCGACGGACGGCGTGTGCTCGTAGAAGGCCATGCGCTCGATGGTGCGCACCGCGACCGGTCCGGCATCCTTCTCGGCCTCGGTCCAGATCTGCTCGTAGATGTCCCACACGGGCGGGCGCGGGTCGTCACCGACGGTCTCCATGAGGGCGACCTGGTAGTCGCTGTACCGGTCCAGCGGCATGAGCTGGAGAATCGAGCGCAGCAGGTCGGGAATGCCTAGGCCGTCCGCGCGCACCGTGACGGGGTGCAGGTGGTGGCCGGGGAAGTTGGCGTCGGCGAGGAGAATCTCGTCTCCGTGCCCCATTTCGAGCAGGATCTTGACCAGATCAGGAGACAGGTTGGCGGGTATGTTGCGGAGCATCATCGCTCCTTTCGTTGTGTGGTAGGGAGTATGTTCGGTGAGGAGCAGGCCGCGGTCGTGCAGTGCCGGCGTATCCTCCTCGGCTCAGGCCTGCCAGCACTCCTGGAGGAGTCAGATGCCGGTCAGGTTGCGCAGCAGACGCACTGCGTCGTCGGCGCGGACCGAACTCGAGCCGAGAGTCAGCGCGAGGGAGTCGTGCTGGCCGTTGTGCTTTGGCCCCTGGGGGCGTGCGTCGGTGCTCGTCGTCGTGGTGCGTCCATCAGCGGTAGATGGGGCCGAAAGCGGCGCAGGCCCGGAAGTCAGCCCCTTCCAGGTCGGCGGTGCCGAAGGGGATCCAGGCCTTGGGGCGCAGGATGTGCTCTCGCGGGATGTTGTGCATGTACACGGGGATGCGCAGCATGGCGGCAAGGGTGAGCAGGTCGGCGCCGAAGTGGCCGTAGCCGGTCGCGGTGTGGTTCGCGCCCCAATTGGCCATCCAGTCGTAGACGCTGGTGTGGGCGCCCGCGCCGGTCAGGCGGGGCACGAAGAAGGTCGTCGGCCAGGTCGGGTCGGTGCGGTCCTCGATTGTGATGCGGACCTCGTCGGGCAGGCAGACGGTCCACCCCTCGGAGACCTGGAGGACCGGGCCCTGACCGGCAACGAAGTTGAGCCGCGCCGCCGTGACGGGCATGTCGCCGGCGGTGACGAAGTGCGTGGAGAACCCGCCGCCGGGGAAGTACTCGCGGGTGGCGGCGTGGAAGGTTGTGGCGGCCAGGTCATTGGCGATGTCCTCCTCGGTGATCTCCCACCACTGCTTGATGATGGGATGCCCCTGGGCGTCCCTTTCCTGGCCAGCGGCGTTGAGGGTGGTGGCGCCGGAGTTACGCAGGTCGATGAACCCGTCGGCGGCACGACCCTCAAGGGTGTAGCCGGTGATGCGCTTGACCGATGCGGGGCTCCAGTAGGTGCGCACATCGCTGAAGAGTTGGGGGCGGTGAGTGAGCACCGAGTTGAAGAGCATCGTGATGGCGTTGGCGGCGTCGGCCTCGGTGGCGAAGACCTTCTCGGGACGCCTACCGTTCCAGTCGAAGGTCGTGTTGATCATGGTCTCCATGAGATCGCCATTGGGTTTGAAATCCGTCCACTGGCGCTGGCCCTGGAACCCTGCGGCGATGGCGTCGTGCCCGCCGGCCTCCTCGACGAAGCCCAGTTCGGCGAGCCTAGGGTTGCCCTCCATGAGGTCGCGTCCGATGAGGATCATCTTGACGCAGTACTCGAACTGGGCGTCGTACTCCTCCTGGGTGACACGGTTGTGCTCGGGGTTGTGGTTCTCACCGATGCGCAGGTTTTCTCGAGCCCAGTCCAGAGCCTTGTCATACTCCTGGTGATCGTAAATGCCCTGCTCGATGCGGCGGTCGATCTCGATCATGTCGATGTACTCGGTGCGCATGCCGAGGTAGTCGGCGAGGAACTGCTCGGGCGGGCGGCAGCCGGCGATGCCCATGGAGACGGTGCCGATGGACAGGTAGCTGCGTCCCTTCATGAGGCCGACGGCGAGGGCGGCACGGGCATAGCGCAGCAGGTTCTCGACGACGTCGTCGGTGAGTCCGGAGTCTTCGGCGTCCTGGACGTCATGACCGTAGATGCCGAAACAGGGTATGCCGAGCATGTTGTAGGCGCTGGCGGCGGCTGCCAAGGTGACTGCTCCCGGGCGTTCGGTGCCATTGAAGCCCCAGATGGCGTGGGGGATGGAGGAGTCGAGGTCGAGCACCTCGGTGATGTAGTTCCAGGAGGCGGTGACCGTGAGATCTGCGCAGACGTTCTCGGTGCGGAACTGCTCCTTGCAGGCGGCGGCTTCGCTGACACCACCGATGGTGGTGTTGGAGACAACGGTGCGTACGGGGGAGCCGTCGGGGTAGGTGAGATGGGAGGCGATGAGTTCGGCGACGTCGTTGGCGAGCTGCATCGTCTTGTCTTCGAGGGACTCGCGAATGCCCCGGCGTCCGTCGATGAGGGGACGGATACCGATGGCGGGATAGGTGGTGGACATGGGCTACTGCCTTTCGCTGGGCGTCGGTGACCAGAGCGGCGCACCTCAATAAGAGCGCCAACATAGTATGTGTGCTGCGCGTGAGCGATGTCAAGCAATAGCTTGCGATCTGCGGTGCTGTAGGCGTGAGAGCGCAAACATGGCATCCGGGTTGTGATGAGGTCTCGCGGCGGGACGCATCGCGGCGCCGCACCTGATGGAAGGGCACCCCCATGCTTCTTCAGCACGCCGGCGAGCAGATCGCCAAGGCTTGCTCCCACCTGTCCGCAGACGGCCTCGGCGTAGGTGCGGTCGTCGCCGGCCTGGACTGGGTTCGCTTCCCTCCCCTCACCGAGTTCGGTCGATATAACCAACGAGTTCGGTCGATATGACGATCGAGTTCGGTCGAAATAACCAACGAGTTCGGTCGATATAACCAACGAGTTCGGTTGGTGGGGCCGGCGGGGCGGGGAAGTGTCCAGATTCGGCACAAACGAGGATCCCGTTACCTTGTTGGTGGTTCCGGGAAGTCCGGGGCCGGGCCAGCCGCTGTGGGCATGATGTCTTGCCCCTGTCGTTTGATGATCCGGGGGGTGTTGTCACCCATGGTGGCGGGCGGGTGGTGATCGCTGATTAGGGGAACGACCCGCCGCAGCGCGGCGATGTCTTTCGTAACGTGGGTGCGGGGCCGTCTGCCTGACAGGCTGACCCACCAACGCACGAGAGAGGCGCAGGAAAGGTGAACATCGAGGATGTGGAGGTCTTCGTCGGTATCGACGTGGGCAAGGCCGAGCACTGGGCCACGGCCCTGACCGACGACGGGAAGAAGATCTTCGACAAGGCCCTACCCAACGACGAATCCAGGCTTAGGGACCTGTACGAGCGTCTGGGTGAGCATGGCCGGGTCCTGGTGGCTGTGGATCAGCCGGCAACGATCGGGGCCCTGGCGGTGGCGGTGGCTCAGGCGATGGGTATCACCGTGGGCTACCTACCCGGCCTGTCCATGCGCAGGATCGCCGACCTGACCCCGGGCAATGCCAAGACCGACGCTCGCGATGCGGCGGTGATCGCGGATGCTGCCCGCACCATGCCCCACACGCTGCGAGCGATCGACGCCTCGGACAAGGACGCGGCCGCGTTGAGCATGCTCACAGGGTTTGACCTGGACCTGGCCCGCCAGGTCAATCAGACCGCTAACCGTATCCGGGGCCTGTACACCCAAATCCACCCAGCCCTGGAGACTGTGCTGGGCAAGTGGCTCGAACACGACCCAATACTGGAGGTGATCGCCGCCTGGCCCACCCCAGCCCACCTGCGCAAGGCCGGCCGGGCGCGGATTGACGCCAAGCTCAAATCCAAGGGCGCCAAGCGCCATGCCGCCTGGGCAAAAGCCATCACCGACGCCCTGAACAAGCAGACCGTCGTGGTCGCTGGTACCGACGCGGCCGGGGTGGTGCTGCCACACCTGGCCCGCCAGCTCATCGCCCTACACGCCCAACGCGACGATGTCGCCGCCCAGGTTGAGGCCCTGGTGGAGGCCCACCCTCTTTACCCGGTCCTGACCTCCATGCCCGGGGTGGGGGTCAGGACCGCCGCCGTCTTCCTGGCAGAGACCGCGGGCAAGACCTTTCCCTCCGGCGCCCACCTGGCCTCCTACGCCGGCCTGACACCAGTCACCCGGCGGTCGGGGTCCTCCATACGCGGCGAGTACGTCTCCCACGCGGGCAACAAGCGCCTCAAGAGAGCCATGTTCCTGTCAGCCTTCGCCTCCCTCAGATCCGACCCCGCATCCCGGGCCTACTACGACCGCAAACGCGCCCAGGGCAAGCGACACAACCAAGCCATACTCGCACTCGCACACCGCCGCATACTCACCCTATACGCCATGATCCGAGACGGATCCCTCTACGACCCACCAGCCCAACAACTACCCGCCGCCGCTTGACAAACCACATAGGGGCACCCCCCGCCCGAAGCCGTGCACCAGATCCGCATGATTCCAACGAATCCGTGGGATCCTGCCGGCACAGGCGGGGTGTTCGTGCCGTATCTGGTTCTTCCGGTTTGAGGGTGTGGCGGTTCGCCGGGTGTGTGCGGCTGGGTGAGGTAACACGCCGAGACCGGCACTTGTAACACACCGAGACCGGCACTAATGACGTACCGAGGTGGTAGTGCTTTGGTGTCGGCTTTGGAGTGGGCCTGACGGTTCGTTTGTTCTGGTCGGCGGTTCGTCACTTCCCGCGACGGTTCGGCAACTAGAGGCACGAACCGTCGTGGGAAGTGCCGAAGCGTTGGTGCCAAGTGACGAATCGTCGCCGTTCATGACGAACCGTCGTGCGGGGCACACGGGCGGACACGCCCCAGGTCCGTGCCCCTCAGCGGCGCATGCGCGCCCGAGGCGCCTGGGGTCGCGGCATTATTAGCAAGCAGCGGAATCACTGTAAGTACTGAGCGGTGCCGTCGACGGCCGCCGCTCCGGTCGGCGTTCGGATGGTCTCAACGGCCCTAACGAATCGTTCCCGCAAGGCCCTCCACCGCCGGCCCGACAACATCCCCGTCGGCCGGAGAACGTCCCTGGTTCGGCGAAGACGTTCTCATCAGCCCGATAATGCCCTTACCGGCCCGAAACCCGCCCGAATGTGGAGGGTTTGGGGAGGAAGAGGTCGTCTGCGGCAGATCGACACCCATCGAAGACGACTTCCCACACCCGAAAACGACTTCCCACACCCGAAAACGACCACCACACCGCAGCCCCGGCCCCAACCACCACACCATCAAACCGGAAGAGCCGGTTTACGACCTTGGGGGGCGTTTTACGACTACCCCGGGGTCGTAAAACGCCCCCCAAGGTCGTGGATCGCATCCAAAGGCCGTGCCCGCCTCAGACGGCGAGGAACGCCGACGGGCTGCCCGAGTCACAGCACGTCAAGCATGGTGGCGACGAAGGCGTCGTAGGAGTCGGCCGCGGACAGACGGGCGACCTTGGCGGGATCCACCAGCGCCCTGATCACGGCGTCGAATACATCCCCGAAGGCATCGCGGCTATCGGCGGACAGGCACAGCATCGCCACCAAGGTGACTGGGGTGCCATCCCAGTCGATGGGACGGTCGGCAAGGCACACGGCAATCGCAGTGCGTGCGGCGGTCATCTCGATTGTATGCGGGATCGCGGCGCCGGAGGCGAAGGCGGTGGTGGACAGCCGCTCGCGCTCCTTGACCTGATCCAGGAACTCCGGGCCGACGGCGTCAGCCCGGGCGAGCAGACCCGCCGCCATTTCCAGGGAGGCGTCGCGGTCCCGCCCTCCCGCGATGCGGGCGAACAACTCTGGCTCCATCACCGTGGTCAGCCATGCTGCGGCTTTGAACCACTTGTGGCCGGCGGCGATGTCAGCGGCCATCTCTCGAATCCGTTCCAGGTCGGCGTCCGTGAGCAGCAGTCCCGTACGCACAACTGGAACATCAGGTGCGTTAGGCAACGGGACCGTGGTAACAATCAGGTCGGCGGTCAGTTCGGGCCCGACGGCGTCGACCTCCGTGATCACCCGGTCCACCCTTCCGGTTCCCGCCAACGCGATTTCCACTGCATGCATTAGGGAGACATGGACGTCGTAGTAGCGGGGGACGACGATGGCGACGGCGACCTGATCGTCCTGCGCATGCATGGACAGTAGGCGACCCCCCACATGGAAGGCAAGGAAGCCGATCTCGTCCTCGCTGACCTCAATGCCGGTCTCCAACTGGATCTGTCGGGCAATGAACACGGCCAGTTCATGTACCAGGGGGTGGGTGTTCTTAACGGACTGCCCCACCGGGATGCGGGCGGAGTCGTGGTATGCGGCCCGCTGCACCAGGCTGCGCACATGCAGGGCCAGGAAGGCGATGAACCTGTCGTCCGCGAGGTCCACCAGATAGTTGGCGTTGAGCTTTGCGACGATCCGGGTAACCATATCCAAGTAATGCTCGTCAAGGAATGCCCGGACCTCTGGGCTGGAGGCCTCCTCTGGATATGTGGGGGCGGCCTTGGTCAGGAGCAGCAGCGCCAGATAGGCGACCTCCCGCTCCGGCACCTGCACGCCGAAGACTCGTGCCACGAGTTCACTCACCGCGTGAGACACCGGTGCGAGGGCGTCGCCGGGAGGCAGCTGCGAATCATGAACGGACCGACCCTGCCGCACCCGGTCGACCATGATGGCTATGTGGGCTACCAACTCGTCGGCCGTCCACTCGTTGATGGACAACTGAAAGTCATTCAGCACCCCCCGCAGTTGCTTCTTGAAGCCCAGCAACTCCGGCTCGTCAAGGCGGCGGGCGACTTCCTCGACGTCGATGAATTGGCGCCGGCGCACGGCGGCCCCGGTCAGCAGGCGCCGCATGAGACGGCGCTGGGCCGCCTCATCCCCCTCAAGCGAGAGTCGCTCGTGATCGCGGTTGAGGCGCAGACCGAATTGCGCCGCCAGCGGCCGGGCCTTACCCAGGTCGGCCTCGATAGTGGAATCGGAGACGTGTAACTTCTCCGCCAAGTCGAATACACTGACCGGCTTCAGCGCAGATACAAGTATTTGCAGGATACGAGTAAGCCGGGCCTCGGGACCGTCATCGCCTAACCCGGCTTCTGGCTGCGCCAGTCGGGCTCTGGCCAAGGCAGTCGCATCAAGGCGGTAGCCGGCGTGGGAGGAAGACACCACACGTCCGTACCGGTTGTTGGCTGCGGCCACGTAGTTCCGGATCGTGCGGGCCGATACGGCCAGCCGGGTGGCCAACTCGGAGGAGGACAGTGTGCGGTTCTCCTCCTGGAGGATCTGCAACAGATCCTCGAAACTCGTCATGGCTACTCACTCCGGGCGGCGATCCACTTCAGGATCGCCTCATGATCGACGGCGTCCAGATCCGTGGCGTCCACCTCCAGCAGGTCTCCGAGGCGGAAGGCGTCATAACCGCGCGTGGTGCAGCGACGGTAGAACTCCTCACGGGTCAGCAGCCCGGTGGCCGCGGTACGGTCCTTCAGCGTGTCGCCACGGTGATAGTGGTCGACGATATGACCCAAATGCCGTGAGGGATCCAAATCCCGCCGCTGCTGTCGTTCGAACAGCACTTCCAGGTCGGCTGTCAGCCGGATCGTCATCACGGTGGCCCGGTGTCGCTCGCACAGCGCCCGCAGCGTCGGTTCCTGCTTATCGCTGAAGGGGTAGTCTGACACCACCATGGCTGCGCTGTCATGGGCATGACCAAGGGCCGTGTCCAGATCAGAGAAGAACAGCCGCAGCGCCATGTCATCCAGTTCCCGTTTCTGAGCGGCGTCGTCGAAGCCGTACCGCTCCCAAAGCGCCTCTTTGACGACGTCGATCGATACCTGAGTGCAATTTGGGAAGCATGCCCTGATGCGTGAGCACAGGTGGGTCTTACCGGTGCCGGGCAGGCCGGCGAGCAATACGAGCACTGCGCCAGTCATGGCCATCGCCTTCCAGGTCGTGGACTCATTCGGGGCGGTGTCCCATGAACAACGCGATCTTGCGGGCGACGATGTCACCGACGACGTCGTTGCAGGGCACGATGTTGTTGCGCAGCGAGGCATTGACCTTGGTGGCCCCGAAGGTCTCCTGTGCCTTGCGGGTCCAGCCAACCAGCAGTTCCGTGCCGACATTGAACTTGCGGATGCCCCGGGCGGTCAGCGCAGGGTAGTCGGACTCGTCCACGCCGGTGCCGCCGTGCACCACCAGGGGCACGGCGACGGCGTCGTCGATACGGCCGAGCAGGTCCAGGTCGATCTTGGTTTTCGACTTGAACTGGCCATGGTTGGTGCCGATGCTGACGGCGAGCGCGTCGCAGTCGACTTCGCTGAGGAACTGCTGGGCCTCCTCCGGCTGGGTGTACCTGCCCTCCCGGTTGCGGATGCCCTCCTCCGTACCGCCGATGGTGCCGATCTCCGTCTCCACGGAGACCCCGTGCTCATGGGCGAAGGCGACCACGCGACGCGATTTGGCCACATTCTCGGTGAAGGGCAGCTGGGAGCCGTCGAACATTACTGAGGAGTATCCGGCCGTGACGGCGTCGCGGATATCGGTCAGGTCGGTGGCGTGGTCCAGGTGCAGGGCGACGTCGACGATCTCATCCTCGGCCATCGCCCGGCACACCGCCACCAGGTTCTTCATGCCCACATAGCGGGCGGTGCCGGGTGAGGTCTGGATAATGATCGGGGATCCCAGGTCGCGGGCGGCGCGGATCATTGCCGGGACCATTTCCAGGTTGTGGGCGTTGAAAGCGCCGACGGTGTACCCGACGCGCCGGGCCTCGGCGAGTATGGGGGTGATTGGCAGATACATGGCTGATGGGTCCTTTCAATACGGGGATTGAGGCCTATGCGGCCGACGACGCCGCTGCCGGCCTTCGGGTCGCGGCGCCCGGAGGGGTGGCATTTGGCGCAGTGGACGGTTAGAACTGTGAACGCATGACTCGTTTGGAAAGTGCGGTCAGGCCGTCGAGCTTGGCCGTCCATTCTTCAATTGCGGCGTCATCGCGCGCCTTGGCGGCTGCCTTTAGGCGGTCGTTGTACAGGGAGAGCAGGGCGCTGTAGGCCGGTCCGAACTGCTCGCGGATCGCCATGGAGGCCTCGTAGCTTTCGATGGCGGCGTCATAATCACCGAGTTGCTGGAGAAGGCCGCCGCGTTCGTTGAGTAGCCTGATGCGTTCCTCTGGATCGGTTAGTTCCTCCAGTTGAGCCGTGAGTGCCGAGGCACGTTCCCGTAGGGCCTCCTTGGTGGTGTGGTCCTGTGAGGCTTCGGGCTGGGCGACGGCGTCGGCGGCCTGGGCGGGCTGGTTCCCGCTCTGCTTGCGTCTTCTGTTGAATAGTCCCATGTCATGCCTCACAGCGCGTTCATGATGGGGCGGACGATGTAGGCGAACAGTAGGCCGGCGGTGATGGTGTCGACGTCGGTCGCGGACAGGTTGGGGAAGCCCAGGTTCATGAAGGTGGTTACCAGCAGCGCCGGAAGCAGTGTGATGAACAGGCCGTGCACTACACCTCCGATGATGGCGCCGCGACGCCCGCCCACAGTGTTGCCGAAGATGCCGGCGGTGCCGCCAGCGAAGAAGTTTGTGAGCATGCCGGGCACGATCACGGCGAAGCCGACGGCGGGCAGCGCCACCATGGCGATCAGGGTGCCGATCGTGGTGGTGATGAAGCCGATGACCACCGCGTTGGGTGCGTAGGGGAACAGCACCGGGCAGTCCAACGCGGGCTTGGAGTCGGGCACCAGTTTCATGGAGATGCCGCGGAAGGCGGGGACGATCTCTCCCAGCAGCAGCCTGACGCCGGCCATGAGGACGTAGACGCCGACGACGAACTGAATGGACTGCAAGAAGGCGTACATCATGTAGTTCATGGTGCCGACGTCCTCAGCCACCGGCTCGGGCCCGGCTACGGCCGCGACCACGAGGAATAACGGGATCATGACTACGGCCAGGGACATGTAGGTGTCTTGCAGGAACTCCAGCGAGCGGGGAAGCTTCAGATCCTCCGTGGAGGGCTGCTTGTCCACATTGCGCTTGCGTACCAGCCAGGCGACTCCGGCTTCGACCATGTAGCCGATGGTGCAGAAGTGCCCTAGTGCGATCGCGTCGTTGCCGGTTATGCGGCGCACGATGGGCTGCGCCAGGGCGGGCATGGCCACGCAGAAGAATCCGCCCACCAGGCTGGCGGCCAGAATCAGCCAGGCGCCACGAAGCCCGGCGGCGTGGCCGAAGACGACGGTCATGGTGGACATCCACAGCAGTGCCTGACCGGTGAGGAAGATGTACTTCCAGGGAGTGAAGCGAGCCAGCAGGATGTTGACGATGAAAATACCCAGGAAGGCCAGGGCGATCTGTCCGCCTAGTCCCAGGTTGTTGGTGGCGTAGCCGTTGACGGCCTCAATGCTGGGCACGATCCCGGTGGTGTGGAAGGCCGCCTGGAACATGACTCCGAAGTACGTCAGCGTGGTCACCAACACTGCTGATCCGGCCGAGAGCACGTAGAAGCCGAGAATGGTCTTGAACGTGCCGATCACTACTGCGCCCAGGCCCTTCTTTTGCAGGATCAGGCCGAGCATGGCGATCAGGCCGATAATGATCCCGGCCTGGGTGAGGACGTTGTTGATGATCCAGTTGATTACGCTCATGCTTGAGCCTCCTTCTCCTGGACGACCGGGAGGAGCTTGGCGGCGATCTCGGTCTTGTCTACGATGTTCTTGAGGAATACGAATGCGATGTCCGGGTCGAGCTCGTACTTCTCGATCGTCGGCTTGAAGTTCTCGGCGGAGACAATGATGTCCGCGCGCACGCCCGGTATTCCGGAAATGGCCTCGTGTCCCAGATTGGCGCGGATGCCGGCGGCGGCGAGGACCTCTTCCGCCTCCATTTGGCAGGCCAGGCTGCTGCCGAGTCCTGCTCCACAGATGAAGCAGATGTCAAGTGGTCTGGTCATGGGATACTCCTTCGTGTCTGGACCGGTTTTGGCGACTTCGGGGACTCGGGCTTCGGAGGGAGCCCGGCGGCTCATTCCTCCCGGCGGAGGATCCGTTGGAACTCCGCGACGGTGCCGGCGGCGACCAGGCGCTCCTGCAGGGGGCGGTCTCCCGCGATCGCCACGAATTCCTTGAGCGCCTGGATGTGGGAGTCGGCGTCGACGGCGGCCAGGCAGAACACGATGTCTACCGGGTCGTTCTCGGGATGGTTGAAGCTGATGGGATGTTTCAGGGTTAGAACACTCATTGCCTGTCGTTTCACCCCGGTGTCCGGGCGGGCGTGGGCGAGGACCAGGTGCGGGGATAGCACAATGTAGGGGCCGAAGCGGTCTACGGCTTCGATCATTGCCTTGACGTACTGGATGGTGATGGAGCCGTCGGCTAGGAGGGGTTCGGCGACGACGGCGATCGCCTGCTGCCAGGTGTCCACGTCCTTGTGAATGATGACGCGGTCGTCGGTGATCAGGTCGGTCAGTGCTGTACTCATGCCTTCGCTCCTCCGTAGGCATGAGTATCGGGGGAAGGCGTGTGAGCTATCCAACAGAAGTTCTTCCGCCTGCTGGGGGCATTGAGGAAACTTGGTGGGGTGGACTGAGCTCGGCGTTCCTGCCGCTTCGACCGGTCTCGGTGGTGACGACGACCGGTCTCGGTGGTTATTTCAGCCGGTCTCGGTGGGAGGGATCAGCGTAGGCGGCGGGTTACCCACTCAGTGCTCAGGCGCGCAATCTCCTGTGCGGCCGCGTCCCCCTCGGTCTGTACTTGGTGCAGACGGCTGCCCTCGGGCAGCAGGGGGAATGCCTCCGCGGCTGCGGAGGCCGTGTCTGGGAGCTCCTCGCTCAGGGCTCCATGCAGCATGAGGATGGGCCAGGGCAGATCGGCCATGGTCCTGTCGGGCGATTGGAGGGAGACGTCCGCGAGAGTCTCTTTGCTCAGCACATCCCATCTACGCGGGTTTGGGTTGTCATCGGGCAGACGGGTGAGTCCGTGCCGATCGAGCTCGTCGAGCTGCTCGGAGGAGAATACGTTCTCCCACAGGATCGACTGTGGACCGACCACGGCTCCGGCGACCACGGCGGTGCGCACCTGCGCGGGTCGGGCCAAAAGCGCTGCGGTGGCGCCGAAGCCGTTGGCGTGGATGGCCTGGCGGACATAGCCGCGGTTGGCGAGCCAGGCGGACACGGCCTGTAGGTCCTCGATCTCGCCCGCCAGGGTGATTACGTCGTCGTCGGATTCGCCCAGGCCGGAGAAGTCGAACTGGAGCGTGGCCAGACCTGCTCGGCGGTACTGCTCGGCGAGCTTGTCCAGACTGTGAGCCAGGCCATGACGGTCGGTGAGGAAATCGTGGGCGAGGATTACGATCCCCTCCTCACGCGTCGGGACGGCGTGACCAGAACCCACGGCTTCTTCATCGAAGGCGTCTGCGTCGAAGGGGGCGGCGCCGTCGGGCAAGTGCATCGTCGCGGCCAGATTCACGCCACGGGTGGTGTCGATGCGCAAGTTCGCCATGACTTCAAACTAGGTCACGGCCAGCCGCAAGTCACGGCGGTTGGCCCCGTGACCAGGGCAATTGCGCTGGCAGCGTGAAGGTGACGACCCGGTGTCAGCTGCGGTCTGGATAACCGACGCCAGGAGGCGGAGGTCTACGCGGTTGTCTTGTTGGATGTGGCTGACGGTGGTGGCCGATGGTGCAGGTGTGCCTGTAGCCAGCGGTTGAGGTGTCGTAGAGGATGCCCGCATGGGCGGGAGCAGGCCCGGCCGGGCCGCGAGCCTGGTTCATCGACTCATCGACCGGCATGTCCAAGCCGGCCGGGCCGGAGGCCGGGTCGGCGCCCACCCCATGGCCGGGGAGGGCGCCGACGGTGTCAGCGACGATACGGTCGCGGATGTTGACTTCCGTGTGTTGACTCAGTATGAGGACTGCTCGTCCTCGGCTGCTACGTCAGGTTGTGCGCCTTCGGCCTTGAGAGCCTCGAAGGCGGCATCAACGTCGCTGCCGGTGATCTGGGCCGGGGCGGAGGCCGCGGGAAGCGCGGAGTTGCCACCGGCCTTGAGAGCGGCCAGACGCGCCTCGGCCTCCAACTGCTGGTCCGCGGACTCCAACTCGGCGAACTGCGCCTCCAGGGACGCACCGGCGATCTCCATCTGCCCGGCGGCCTGCGCCTCGACTCGGCGCACCTGATCCTCGTAGCGGGACAGCTCGCTGGTGGGGTCCATGACATTGATCGAGCGAATGGCGCCCTGTACCTTCACCTGAGCCTCGGCGGTCTTCTGGCGGGCGATCAACTGGTCGCGCTTGGACTGCAGTTCGCCAAGCTTGGCCTCCATCTGCTGCAGGCCGAGCTTGAGCTGGTCGACGACCTGCTGCTGGGAGGCGATCATCGGCTCGGCCTGCTTGGCCTCGTTCTCCGCCGTGATCTGCTTGGTCAGCGCGATCTTGGCCAGAGAGTCCCACTTGTCGGCCCCGGCGGCGTCACCGCTGGCGCGCAGCTCATCGGCCTTGCGGGAGGCGGCCAGTGCCTTGTTGCCCCAGTCCTTGGCCTCGGCGACGTCAGCGTCGTGATCCTTCTCCGCCAGGCGCAGGTTGCCGATGGTCTGGGCTACGGCGTCGCGAGCCTCGGCGATGGAGGCCTTGTAATCGCGCACCAGCTGGTCGAGCATCTTCTCAGGGTCCTCGGCGCGGTCGATGAGGGCGTTGATATTGGCTCGGGTGAGCTGGGCGATGCGCCCCAGGATCGACTGCTTTTCAGCCATGTGCTTTCCCTTCGTCGTGTTCGTCCGGCGGTCGCCGGGCGAGTGTACCGGGACCATAATTCCAGGTAACGGCCAGTCTTTCGCATATAACGGTCAGTTTCGCCGACGACGATCCTCGGCGTCGGGGCGTGGGTGGCCAGCGCCGTGTGGTGGTGGCGACTCAGAAGCGGCCGCCTCCGCCGCCGAAACCGCCCCCGCGGCCCCCGCCGAAGCTGCCGCCTCCGCCGCCGAAACCGCCCCCGAAGCCGCCGCCTCGGGACCCGCCGAAGCCGCCGCCGCGGGACCCGCCGAAGCCGCCCCCGAAGCCGCCGCCGCGCGGCGGACGCGGGCCGCCGCCCCAGCCGCCGTAGTTGCGGCTACCGCCCAGCAGAATGCCGCCGAGCACGAGTGAGCCCAGGTCGATGCCTCCCTGTCCGGATGAGCCGCCCGAACCGGGGCCCCAGGAACCCGAGTTTCGGACATCCGCCTCCGCCAGGGCCTGCGCCTGCGCCACCAGGGACTCTCCGGAGGTCACCTCCGCCAGGGCCGCCGTCGGGTCGGTGTTCTGCAGAGAGGTGGCGGCCGCCGCATGCCGGGCGGCCTCGGCCAGGGCGGTGCGTGCGGGGGAGCCCACAGCGCCGCGGTAGCTGGTGATGTAGGAGGTCACCGCCGAGATCTGGGAATTGAGCCGGCCCAGGCGCGAGACCAGGGAGGCCCGGGCGCGCGAGTCGTTCTCCTCCTTCGCCCGCGCCGGTGCCAGGGCGGCGTCGAGTGCGGACTCGGCGCGCTCCAGGTGGTCCAGGGCGGCCAGCGGGTCGCCGTCAGGATTTGAGGCGGCGCGTCCCTCGGCCACGGCCGCCTCGGCGTCGGCCACCAGCGGCTGCAGCGATGCCGCGGGCACCTGCCCCGCCAGCCGTCGGGCGTCCACTAGATCGGAGGAGATGGAGACGATAGCCGCCTCCAGATCTGCCTGGGCCCGTTCCAGCCGCTCACGTACGCCACTGACCTGCCCGGCCAGATCGCCGGCCTGAGCGATCGAGGCCTGAGCGATGCGCACCTGCTCAACGGCCGTGGAGTGGTTGCCTGCCTCCACGCTGGAGCGGGCCTGGTCCAGGGCGGTCCGGCCCGCCTCCACCAGTTTGCGGGCGCGCGCGGGCGCCTCGGCGATGGAGCTGAGCGCCGTGGCGGGGTAGGTGGCGTGCAGGGTGACCAACAGCGTATCCGCCGCGGTGACGGCCTGCTCGGCCTCGTCGGCGCGCTGGGCGGTCTCCGCTATGGAACGGGGCAGGTTCTCCTCAATGCCGCGCCGCTCCTTGAACGCCTCCTCCTGGACCTGGATGACCGCGGTGGCCTCGTTGCAGCGCATCAGAATCTCCTGGCACAGCTGCCGCTGCTGGGACTCGTCGGCGGCCCCGTCCAACCGGCCGCGCAGCTCGAATGCCTGGGCGACATGCTCCTGGGCGGTGGTCAGCGCAGCGGTGAAGGCGTCGGTGGCGGACAGACCGAACTGGGCCTGCGCGTAAGAAAGTTCTTCGGCCGCCGAGCGCACGGCGTCGTCAGTGCTCACCAAGGTGGCGCCCGCGCGGGTGCGCAGCTGCTCCAGGGGCTCGGCAGGCTGGACGGCCTGGCCGGTGCCGGTGTTTCGCTTGCGGCTGCGGCTGTAGGCGATGGCGCCCACGGCGCCCACACCGACGACGGTCAGGCCCACCCCCAGGGCGGCGCCGGAGCCGCCCGAGCCGGAGCCGGTGGCGTCGGCAATGGCGGCCACGGCGCCGTCGTAGTTCCCACTGCGCAGGGCCTGCTGGATATCGCTGCGTACGGAGGCCATCTTGGAGTCGGACCAGACGGAGTCGTAGGTCGAGCCGCCGAAAGCGAAGGTGTTGGTGCCGTCGGCGGGCATGTTGATAACCAGCAGCAGGTCGGTGGTGTCGAACCCGGATGCCTCCCAGGCCTTGGCGGCGTATTGCTCGGCGGTCTGGGAGGCGTCGCGCATGGTGACGATCCACAGGCCAATGCCGTCCTCGGCCAGTTTGTCTACGGCCGCCTGGGCGAGGTCGGCGTTGAGCAGGCCCGCGTCGTCGTTGATGTGGCCGGCAATACGCGTCGATACTTCTGCCGGCACGATTGCGGCACTGGCGGTAGCTGTCAAGGAGGTCGCGGTGAAGGCGCCGGTCTCGGCGCCTGGCGCGGCACTCGCCGTCGGCACGGTTCCAGCGGCGGCTACGGCGCCGAGCAGCACGGCACCGATCGCGAAGCGGGCGATGCGCCGGGGCACGGGCAAGGACAACGCCGGTCCGTGAGCTCTGCAAGAACGGCAGGACCTGGCGTAGGCAGTGGGGCCCGTGGAGGTGGGGCCCGTGGACGGGCGGGCAAATGATCGCATCAGGGGTAATCGTCCCTGCATAGGAGGGGGACGGCAAGCGTTTTCGCCGCTGGCACGTAACTTCGACCGATCTCGGCGGTTATGTCGACAGGTCGCGGTGAGGGGTGGCCCGGGAGGGGTGGGGCCGTTGAGCGGCTCACAGCTGGTCCACCGGTCTTGCACTTGCGGCATGCGCCCCCATCAATAGTCCCCATGACCGAACCCAACCGTCCCGCCGATATGGCAACTGTTCTACACGCTGGCGGCCGCGCGGAGACGCTCATCACCGTGATCGAGCCCGAGCCGCAGGCGCCCCTGGGACGCCTGCGCGAGTGGCTGTCAGCCCAGAACCTCAGTGTGCGTATGGTGCGCCCCGAAGCCGGCGATCCACTACCGACTTTGAACGAGCTCGGCGATGGTCTGGTTGTGCTCGGCGGGCCTATGAGTGCCCATGATGAGGCTGGGCATCCCTGGATCACCCCGCTGCGCGATTTGCTGCGTGGTGTAGTGCAGACGCGACTGCCGGCTATCGCCATCTGCTTGGGCGCTCAAATTGCCGCCGAGGCCATCGGCGGAACCACTGCTGCCCCGTCACCGCACGGCACGGAGCGCGGCGTGGTGGAGTTGGAATTGACCCAGGCGGCGGGCACCGATCCGTTGTTCTCCGAGATCGTCGACGAATCCGTGCGCGCCGCCGTGCGTGCGGGCATCCCTACCCGCGACGGCACCCGCCTGCCGGTGCTTGTATCCCATGACGACGGCGTGGTTACCCTGCCGGAGTCGGCCACCCTGCTGGCCTCATCCGCGGGCGCGCCGGTACAGGCTTGGCGTGCCGGCAGGCTCCTGGCCCTCCAACACCACCCGGAATCCACGCCCGAGCGCCTGGAAATGGTGGAATCGCGTATCACCGCTTGGAAGATGGGGGCGGTCACCGATGAGGAGGAACTGAAAGCCCTCACCGATGATGAGCTTCCCCTCCAGGCGGTCGCCGCAGGGCGACGCGTGCGCGCGGACGCGGAGCGGGCCGAGCCTGTGGTCCAGGCCTTCGGCCGCGCGCTGGCACGGGTTTTCGCCCGACAGGCCCGCGCTTACAGGCTGCACAAAGTGTCGACGAACTTCTGAAGCGACGGCGGTCGGTTTTCCCTCAGCAGTATGGGAGTGGACCCCCTGGCTGCGGTTGGACCGCGGTCCAAGTACGAGGCCGGCAGTCGGCCGGGCTCACACCCAGGAGTTCAGCCACATGTGCCAGTGCCAGAACGTGTAGGGCACACTCTGGCCCGTCCAGATCGGCCACCACGCGAATGTGAATACGATAGCCGCTATCAACAGACCGATAATCAGGGCCAGACCTTCTGCGCGGATACGCCAGGACGGCACCCCGGTCCACTGTTCGGGAAGGTGCAACCGGTTGGGGCGGATGCCGAAACCGAAGTATGAAGCGACACGGCCGCGCGGGTAGCTGCGGCCCGGCCCGATTACCCCTTCGTCAAGCAGCCGTTCCTCCTGCTGCTCGCCGGCGGACCCGGGAACAGGTCGAAGCATTCCGGAGACGTACCCGAGTGCGAGTACCAGGATCAAGACCACACAGGGCACGAATGCGACCGTGTAGAAGGTGAAAATGGTTCGCTTGGAGTAAAGGAACCACGGCAGGTACAGACCGATGTACCCGATCAGCGGCACCCATACGCGCCAGTCGCGGTTGCGGATCGCGAGCACCACGAGGGCGAAGAGCAGCGCCACCAGCGCCGCCCACCAGATCGGAATATTGCCGATCGACGTGATCGCCTGGATACAGCGGTCCGAATCACAGTCGGTGCCGACCATGTCCTCCGTGCCCTGCCAGTAGAACGATGTTGGGCGCCACTGCACCAGCCAGCCGATCGGCTTGGACATGTATGGGTGCTCCGAATCCAGAGCGACGTGGAAGTCGTACATCGTCAGGTGATACTCAAGCAGGTCATTGAGTGAATCCGGCAGCCAGGAGCGTGCCACCGTGCCCGTCGCGTCCCGCTGCGCCGCCGCCCAACCATGCTTGAAAGCGCCCTCATGAGAGAACCAAGAACCCCAACCCGCGCTGAGATACACGATGAAGGCGACTGGAACCAGCCGAATGAAGTCACCAACTCCACGGGCGACCGCCCCCTCAAGGAACCAGGCACGCGCACCGACTCGGCGCAGCGCCAGTGTGTCCCAAACAACCACGAGAATCCCGACGGCGGCCAACAGGTAGGCGCCCGACCACTTCACCGAGCAGGCCAGTCCAATCGCGACCCCCGTCGCTATCAGCCAGGGACGCAGATGCGCCCGGGGCGCCAGGGGTGCGGGCGTCAAGGTATCGGTGGATGTACCGGCCATGTCTGCCGCCAAGCGAGCCCGGGACCACTCCCGATCGCGCACCAGGCAGTACAGTGCGACCGTAGCGAACAGGCTTATGAACCCGTCCAGCAGGCCGATCCTCGATTCGGTGATGCCGACCCCGTCTATCGCCAGCAGCAGGCCGGCCAGGCCGGCGAGCAGGGGTGAATGAGTCAGGCGCAGAGTCAAACGTGTCAGCACGACGACCGTCAAGATGCCCGCCAGGGCGGGCATGATCCGCCACCCGAAGGACGAATCTGCGCCGAACAGCTGCATCCCCAAGCCAATAAGCCACTTGCCCAGCTGTGGGTGCACAACATAGCTGGCCTCGGATGTCAGCGCCGAGAAGTCCCCCTGGGCGAAGAGCTCATCGGCGCCCTCGGACCAGACCGACTCGTATCCGTTGCGCCACAGCGCGTAGCCCTCTTTGACGTAATAGATCTCGTCGAACATGAGCTTATGCGGGTGGCTAAGACCCACCAGCCGTGTCAGTGCGGCGACGAGCCCGGCCACCGCCGTGACGATCCACCCATTGACCCGCATCGCTTTGGGCATTTCGGTTCCGAGAGGCTCCAGCCCCAGCTGAGCGCGCAGCTGATTCTCGGTGCGCGGCTGCGTGGTTTGGTTCGGCGCCCAGCAAGCCGATGGGTCGCAGTGTGCGGCATCCTCCGCGGCGGCCTCCTCGGGCGGGAGGCCTTGTCCGCGAGGGTCGTCGGGACAGGGGGATACGTCAGTACCGTCCGCAGATGCAGCACAGGGCGAAGTCACACTGGTGAGTCTAGGACGGACGTCATACTGGGGCTATGAATGAGAACATGACTGACGCCACGTCCGCAGCCGAAGTCGATCACACGCCGGCCACGGGTGGGGCGTCAGCGGGGCAGGCTGTGCCGCGTCCGGGTGCCATCACCCTGGCCGCGACCCCGATCGGGAACACCGCCGACGCCTCTGCCCGCCTGCGCGCGGCGCTGACACACGCAGACGTCATCGCGGCGGAGGACACTCGTCGCGTGTTCTCCCTGGCACGTCGCCTGGGATTGCAGGTCGGGGGGCGGGTGATGGCCTTCCACGAGCACAACGAGGCCGCCAGGGTTCCGGAGCTGCTCGCCCACGCCCGGGCGGGGGCCGCCGTTGTGGTCGTCTGCGACGCGGGCATGCCCGGTGTCTCCGACCCCGGCTACCGACTGGTGGCTGGCGCCGTCGACGAGGGCGTTCCCGTTACCGTTGCGCCCGGGCCTTCGGCTGTGCTCACCGCCCTGGTGCTGTCAGGTCTGGCCAGCGACCGCTTCACCTTTGAGGGGTTCCTTCCGCGCAAGGCCGGGGAGCGTCGCCGCGCCCTGGACATGCTTGCGGACGAGCCGCGCACCATGGTGTTTCTGGAATCACCCCGCCGTACCCATGAGACCCTGATGTCCATGGCGGAGGCCTTCGGGGCCGAGCGCCGCGCCGCACTGTGCCGGGAGCTGACCAAGATTCATGAACAGGTGCGGCGGGCGAGCCTGGGAGAACTGGCGCGGGAGACCGCCGCCGGCGTCCTGGGGGAGGTGGTGCTGGTGGTGGCCGGCGCGCCGCCACGCCTGGTCGACCTGGAAACGGTCGCCGCGCAGGCGCTGGCCCTCGCGGACACCGGCGTGCGGCTCAAGGCGGCCGCTGCCGAGGTGGCGCCGCAGGCGGGCGCGCGCCCGAACGAGGTGTATCGGGCTGCGCTCGCACTGCGCGCCGACCGCGGCGGCGCCTGAAGGATCAGGCGCCCTGCCCGCCATCCGGCGGGGGCAGTGGACGGTAGACCACCTGCTGCGGGGCCAGGCCGTAGCCGCCTTGCGGGGGCGCGCTCTGTTGCGGGCTCGACGCCGTCGTCGGCATCGCGGGGGCGGTGGGTTGGACCATCCCGTTAGGGCCGTATGCCGCATACGGTGCGGGGACATACCCGGGCGCTGATCCTGGACTTGCGTAGGGTGCCGGGACGCCCGGCGGCGGGGAGCCGAGCAGACGGCTCATGACGACGCGGGCGCGGCGGCGCCGACGCAGTGCCAGCCAGATCGCGCTTGCGGCGGTCGTGATCAAACCCAGCGCGCCGAAGAGGAAGGACGCCCTGAGCATTGCGTCTCCGCGTGTCCTCTCCGGGGACAGCAGCGCCCGATTGATGATGATCTTGTCATTGCCGTCACAGGAGACCGTGTAGCTGCCCGCCGTGGTGGAGCGGAATCCCAGCACCTGGGGATGTCCGTCACGCCGCTTGGCCCTGGAAGGATGCACGTCCAGCGTCTTGTCCGCGGGGTCAAAGACCTCGCAGGAGATACCGGTGTCGGACGAATACAGGCCGTACTCCGCGTCCTTGAGCAGCACCAGCACCACCGCGGTGCCGTCGTGTTTCACGGCGACGTCGTTCTGCGGGAGAACGGTCGGTGTGATCCGGAGCGCCGCGATGAACAGGCAGACGCCGACCGCAAGCGTCACCGCACCCGCGATCGTCATGACGAGCGGAACCTTCAGGGATGGAAGTCCGGCGGCGTCCTGGGCGTGAGGTGGTGTCGGTCCGCCGGGGGCCGATACGGGCTGATTCCACATTGTCATTGCATACCTGCTGTCGATTGCCAACTTCCCATCAGGGATGAGTGCGCGGCCACCTGGACTTCTCGCATCTCAGGCGACCGGCGGATAGCCGGGGCCGTATCCGTTCGTCTGCTGTGCGCGCCCGCCCGGAGGCGCTGCGGCCAAGGCGCGCCGCGCCTTGGCGTTGTTCGAGTTGCGCACCACCAGCCAGATGATTCCGATGACCGTGAGGGGAACGCCTACGATGAACAGGCCTGTGACCGCGAAGATGCCGAATATGCCTCGGGCTACTGTCTGCCCATCGACAAGACGTCCGAGGTACACTCCCTCGCCGATCGGGGTGGTGGTGCAGGTGATGGTGTGCTCACCGGAAGTTTTCACGGTGATCTCGCCGAACATGCGATGATCATTGAAGGTGATCGTCGCTTCCGGTGGGATGACGTCAATATCTGTTCCATCCGGCCCCACCACCTGGCACTGCGAGCCGCCATTTCCGTACAGGCCGTAGACCTGCGCGGAGTTGAGGTTCAACGTGGTAGAACCGGTGGCATCAATCGGATGGAAGTTATCTGTGACGCGGGCCGCGGAAGTGACCAGCAGCATCAGGACCGCCACCGCCGCCACGCATAGCCCCGCCCCGAACAGCAGCAGAATCAGCGGCCCCTTGATCCCCTTGGGCGTGGGCGGGGGCATGGACCCGTAGGGTGCGGTGGCGTAGGGGGAGCTCGGATACGGCGGATAGGCCATCTGGATCCTTTCGGCGTGGTAGGGCTTAGGCCCGCATGGTCCACGATACGTGCCCTATAGCCTGGAAGTCGCCTATCGGAACCGGAGCCCAAGGCCGCTCCCGAGCGCCGGAGCGGATAGGCTGCCCCCTATGAGCCGCATCCTCTCCGCCGTCGCCTGGCCCTACGCCAACGGTCCCCGCCACATCGGACACGTCGCCGGCTTCGGCGTCCCCTCCGACGTCTTCTCCCGCTACATGCGCATGGCCGGGCACGAGGTCCTGATGGTCTCCGGAACCGACGAGCACGGCACCCCCATCCTGGTGGCCGCCGATGAGGAGGGCGTCAGCCCCCGCGAGCTGGCCGACCGCAACAACCGGCTCATCGTCGAGGACCTGGTGGCCCTGGGACTGTCCTACGACCTGTTCACCCGCACCACCGCCGGCAACCACTACCGGGTGGTGCAAGACATGTTCGTCACCGTGCGCGACAACGGCTACATGACCCAGCAGGTGACCCGCTCCGCCATCTCCCCCTCCACCGGCCGCACCCTGCCCGACCGCTACATCGAGGGCACCTGCCCGATCTGCGGCTCCGCTGGCGCCCGTGGCGACCAGTGCGACAACTGCGGCAACCAACTCGACCCCACCGACCTGATCGACCCCCGCTCCCGCATCAACGGGGAGACGCCTGAATTCGTCGAATCCGCCCACTGGTTCCTGGACCTGCCCGCCCTGGCCGATGCGCTGGGTGCCTGGCTGGACGAGCGGGAGGCCTCCGGCGCGTGGCGGCCCAACGTCATCCGCTTCTCCAAGAACATCCTGGCCGAGATCCGCCCGCGCGCCATGACCCGCGACATCGACTGGGGCATCCCCATCCCCGGCTGGGAGGACCAGCCCAGCAAGCGCCTGTATGTGTGGTTCGACGCCGTCATCGGTTACCTGTCCGCCTCCATCGAGTGGGCCCGCCGCACCGGCGACCCCGATGCCTGGCGCCAGTGGTGGAACGACCCGCAGGCCCTGTCCTACTACTTCATGGGCAAGGACAACATCGTCTTCCACTCCCAGATCTGGCCCGCCGAGCTGCTCGGTTACAACGGCCAGGGCGATCGCGGCGGCGAAAGCGGTGATATGGGCGTGCTGGATCTACCTACCGAGGTCGTCTCCAGCGAGTTCCTGACCATGGAGGGCCGCAAGTTCTCCTCCTCCCACGGCATCGTCATCTATGTGCGTGACTTCCTGTCCCGCTACCAGGCCGACGCCCTGCGCTACTTCATCTGCGCCGCCGGCCCGGAGACCGCCGACGCAGACTTCACCTGGGCGGAGTTCGTACGCCGCACCAACGGCGAACTGGTGGCCGGCTGGGGAAACCTGGTCAACCGCACCGCCGCCATGATTCACAAGCGCTTCGGTGCCATCCCCGCCCCCGACGAGCTGCAGGACGTGGACCGGGAACTCCTGGACGCCGTCGCCGCGGGCTTCGAAACGGTCGGTGACCTGATCCGCCACCACCGGCAGAAGGCGGCGCTCGCGGAGGCCATGCGGCTGGTGGGGGAGGCCAACAAGTACATCGCCGACACCCAGCCCTTCAAACTCAAGGGGGAGGAGGGCAGCCCCGCCCACCGGCGCCTGGCCACCGTGCTGCACACGCTCGCCCAGGTCGTGTCCGACCTGAACCTCATGCTCTCCCCGTTCCTGCCGCACGCCGCCAACGACGTCGACCGCGTCATGGGCGGGAACGGCACCCTCGCCCCCATGCCCCGCATCGAGGAGGTGGACGAGCTAGACCCGCAGGTGCTGCCCGAGGACTTCGCCGGACGGACCGGCTACCCGATCATCACCGGTGACTACACCGGCGTGCCCACATGGGAGCGTCACGCCGTGGTGGTCGGCACCCCGATCGCCAAGCCCAGGCCCGTCTTCGTCAAGCTCGATGAGGGCATCGTGGAGGAGGAACTGGCCCGCTACGCCGGCTCCCAGCCCGACGACGTCACCGGCGCCTGAGCCGTAAGCATCGTTAGCAAGCACCGTGAGTAAGCACCGTGACCGCTCCTGGCCGCCCGCCGACGCCGTCGCACCCCTAGCGGGGCCCGTCACCGACAACCACACCCACCTGCCCGTTCCTGGGGAGGCGCCCACCGGACCCGGCTCCGACGCGCCGCTGGACGCCGCCGAACTGGTCACCCGGGCGGCCGCCGTCGGCGTCACCGGCATCATCACCTCCGCCTGCGAAACCACCGCCTGGGCGCCCAGCCTCGCCCTGGCCCGCGAGCTTCCCGCAGTGCGGGTCGCCCTGGCCATTCACCCCAATGAGGCGGTCGCCCACGCCGGGGTGCGCGAGATCGGCCCCGACGGCCTGGAGCCCAGACACCAGCCCCACCACGACGAGCCCCTGGATGAGGCCATGAGCCGCCTGGAGGCGCTAGTGCGCGAGCACCGGGACGTCGTCGTCGCCGTCGGGGAGACCGGCATGGATCTGTTCCGCACCGGCCCGCGCGGCGCCGCCGTTCAGCGTGAGGCCTTCCGCGACCACATCGCCTTGGCGAAGGAGCTGGACCTGCCGCTGCAGATCCACGACCGCGACGCCCATGCCGAATGCGTAGAGGTTTTGGAGGCCGACGGCGCCCCCGAACGAACCGTCTTCCACTGCTTCAGCGGGGGTGGGGCGCTGGCGCAGGCCTGCGCCGCGCACGGCTGGTACGCATCCGTCGCGGGCCCGATCACATACCCGGCCAATGAGGAGCTGCGCTCCGCGCTGGCGGCTGTCCCCGACGAGCTGCTGCTGGTGGAGACCGACGCCCCCTACCTGCCTCCGGGGCGTTGGCGCGGCCGCCCCAACGGCTCCTACCTGATGCCCGACATCGTCCGTTTTCTAGCTCAACAGCGGGGTTTGGGGGAGGCTGAGACGTGTGGATTGCTCGCTCGCAACACCGAGCGGGTCTACGGCACATGGTTGTGAAATGTGCCAGGACATGTTGCTTAGGTGACGAGTAGTCGGTTAGCGTGTCCGGAAGTCGTCTACCGATAGGAAGATTCCCCGTGGGTCGTCACTCCCAGAGCAGTTCCTTGAGTACAACGCTGGTTGAGCTCGGGGCGCTCGCCTCGAAGAGCATCGCCAGTACTTCCTCCGCCGCACACGGGCGTCGTCGAGCCGATGGCCCGGCGAAGACCTCGATCTCCCCGGCCATGTACCGGGCGGGAGGCGTGGCTGCCACCCTGTCTCTGGCGGTCTCCGGCGGCGCCTACGCCGCTACGCAGTTTGGCGAAACCGACATAGCGCCCCTGACCGAGTCCCAGGCGCGTCTGGAGGCCATCTCGGCCTCCGGCAGGGACACCACCGACGCCGTGGTTGTGGGTGGTGATGTGGCTGAGGTGTTGTCGGTTTCTGAGGATGTGACCGATGCGTTTGAGCGGGTGGAGCGGCAGACCGATGCGTTGGCCGAGGGTGAGACCGAGGTTGAGACTGAGGGTGTTGATGGGGTTACTCGGGTGGTTTACCGGGTGATCAGTGTGGATGGTCGGGAGACTGCGCGTGAGGTGGTTTCTCGGGTGGTGGTTAGTGAGCGGGTTGATGAGGTGGTGCTGGTTGGTACTGGTGCCGGTTCTGGGTCCGGTTCCTCGGGCGGTTCCGGTTCGGGGGATGCGGGTGATTCCGGAACCTCCACCACCACGACAACCACAACCGCCTCCGGCGACGGCACCACTCCCTCCTCTGCCCAGGCCATCGCCAAAGCGATGATGTCCTCCTACGGTTGGGACGACTCCCAGTTCACGTGCCTGGTGAATCTGTGGAACCGCGAGTCCGGTTGGAACTACCTGGCTCAGAATCCGTCCTCCGGCGCCTACGGCATCCCGCAGGCCCTGCCCGGCTCCAAGATGAGCTCGGTGGCTTCCGACTGGGCCACCAACCCCACCACCCAGATCACCTGGGGTCTGGGCTACATTTCCGGACGTTATGGCACGCCTTGCTCGGCCTGGGCCCACTCGGAGTCCACCGGCTGGTACTGAGCGTCGTCGCCCGCAGCCATATCGACCGAACTCGAGCGTTACTTCGACCGAACTCGGTGAGAAAGGACCCCATGACTCCCATTAACGACCTGCTCAAACCCGGAATGCTCCGTGCTGGAGGTGCCGCCGCGGTCCTGGCGCTGTCGGTATCGGGCGGGGCCTATGCCGGCGTGCAGGCCGCCGCTCCGGGTGGGGACGCCGAAAGACTCCCGGAGACCGCGGTGGTGGCCTCGGCCGCATCCGCCAACGGTGCCGCGAGCGAGACCACGGACCTGGTTGTGGGTGGTGATGTGGCTGAGGTGTTGTCGGTTTCTGAGGATGTGACCGATGCGTTTGAGCGGGTGGAGCGGCAGACCGATGCGTTGGCCGAGGGTGAGACCGAGGTTGAGACTGAGGGTGTTGATGGGGTTACGCGGGTGGTTTACCGGGTGATCAGTGTGGATGGTCGGGAGACTGCGCGTGAGGTGGTTTCTCGGGTGGTGGTTAGTGAGCGGGTTGATGAGGTGGTGCTGGTTGGTACTGGTGCCGGTTCTGGTTCCGGTTCCTCGGGCGGTTCCGGTTCGGGGGATGCGGGTGATTCCGGAACCTCCACCACCGAGAATACGGGCAGCGAAACCCCCTCCTCCGGTGCCTCCGCCGCGGACGACTCGGTTTGGGCCGCCCTGGCCCAGTGCGAGTCCGGTGGCAACCCGGCCACCAACACCGGTAACGGCTTCTACGGCATGTACCAGTTCTCCCTGCCCACCTGGCAGGCCATGGGAGGCACCGGCTACCCGCATGAGGCCGACGCCGCCACCCAAACCGCCATGGCCAAGAAGCTGCAGGCCCAGGCGGGCTGGGGGCAGTGGCCGCACTGCGCCGCCCAGCTCGGCCTGCTCTGAAAGCTGTAAGGAGCCGCCCTCGTGACAACCGCACCGCTGGCATAGGCTGAGCGCGTGCCCCAGCCCGACACCCGCCAGACCGTCCCCGAACTCCTTGGGCCAGCCGATATCAGGGCACTGGCGCGGACCCTGAACCTGCGTCCCTCCAAGGCGCGCGGCCAGAACTTCGTCCATGACGCCGGCACCGTCCGCCGCATCGTGCGCCTGGCAGGCGTCGCCCCCGGTGAGACCGTCCTTGAGATCGGACCGGGGCTCGGCTCCTTGACGCTGGCCCTGCTGCAGGTTGGCGCCCGGGTGATCGCTGTAGAAATCGATCCCGTGCTCGCTCACGCGCTGCCGGTCACCGTCGCCGACCGCCTGCCCGATGCCGCGGGCCGACTGACTGTGCTTACCGCCGACGCCATGAGCCTGACCGGGCCGCAATCCCTTCCCGCCCCCTCGCCCACCCGCCTGGTGGCCAATCTGCCCTACAACGTGGCCGTGCCCGTCCTGCTCAACGCGCTTGCCGCCCTTCCCAGCCTGAGCACGGCCACCATCATGGTTCAGGCCGAAGTCGCTGACCGGCTCGCGGCCACACCCGGTTCACGCACCTACGGGGTGCCCAGCGTCAAGGCCGCCTGGTTCGGCGCGATCCGCCGCGACGCCCGCATAGGACGCACCGTATTCTGGCCCGCACCCAACGTCGACTCCGCCGTCCTCACCCTCACCCGCCGCGAACCCCCGCAAACTGCTGCGAGCCGTGCCCAGGTGTTCGCCGTCGTCGACGCGGCCTTCGCGCAACGCCGCAAGACCTTGCGCAGGTCTCTGGCCCCGCTCGCAGGCGGCCCCGCACGGGTGGAGCAGGCGGCCCGCGCCGTCGGCATTGATCCGGGTGCACGCGGTGAGAGCCTGGATGTTAACGCATTCGCCGCCCTGGCGCAGGCCCTGGTGGATGCTGACGCCCTGACCACCAGCACACTCCGGCCGACGGGCGCGGCCAGCACTCAGCCGGAAAAGAGGCAGTCATGACTCCACTGCACGCCGTCCCCGGGGACGCTCCGCAGCCGTCCCGCTCCGGATCTTTGACCCAGGTGCGTGTGGAGGCGCCCGGTAAGGTCAACCTGTTCCTGTCCGCGGGCGCCCCCGGCGCAGACGGCTACCACCCACTGACCACCGTTTTCCAGGCGGTCCGCCTCATTGAGACCGTCACCGCCCGCCGCCAGGCCGCCGATCTGCATGGAACCATAACCCTGACCCTGACCGAGCCCGACCCGTCCGTTCCCACCGACGCCACCAACCTGGCGGTGCGCGCCGCCGCCCTGCTGGCCGAGGCCACCGGCGTGAACGACGGCGTGGACCTGCTGCTGCGCAAGCGTGTACCGGTTGCGGGCGGCATGGCGGGAGGGTCCGCCGATGCCGCCGCCACCCTGGTCGCCTGCAATACCCTGTGGGGTACGGGACTGAGCCAGGCCGAACTGGTTGGTCTCGCCGCAGAACTGGGGGCGGATGTGCCCTTCCCGTTGCGTGGAGCCACCGCCGTGGGTCACGGCCGCGGCGACCGGTTGACTCCCCTGATAGCCCGCGGCACCTACCACTGGGTGTTTGCCACCGCCGCGCAGGGGCTGTCCACGCCCGCCGTCTTCCGGCGCTTCGATGAAATCGCTCCGGCCCCCGCGGCGCCGGTGGATGTGCCAGCCGCCCTGACCACCGCGCTGCGCGACGGTGATACCGCCGCCCTGGCGGCCTGCCTGCACAACGACCTGCAAGCGGCGGTCCTGGACCTGCGCCCGCAGTTGACCGAAGTCATCGAGCTGGCAGAGTCGGCCGGCGCCCTGCGCGCCATCGTCTCCGGAGCCGGCCCCACCATTGCCGCACTGGCCCCCGACCCGGCTGTCGCCGTGCGCGTGGCCAACGCCCTGAATGCCTCCGATCTGGTTGCTGGCGCCCTGCGCGCCGACGCGCCCGTCGCCGGTGCCCGGATGGTGGGCTGATGGCGCATCTGCTCGGCGTTGAATCCGTCCGCGCGACCGTAGGCCCGCGCATACTGCTTGACGGGGTCAACCTTGGTATTGAGGACGGCGAGCGCATCGGTGTTCTCGGCCCCAACGGCGCGGGCAAGTCCACCCTGCTGTCGCTGCTGGCCGGCAACCGCGTACCCGACGGCGGGCGCATCACTCGCGCCGGGGACATGCGTGCTGTCATGCTCACCCAGGCCGACCGGTTCAGCCCGGGAGTCCGCGTGCGCACCGCCGTGCACGGCGCAGCTCCCGAGCACGAATGGGCCTCCAACCCCGCGGTGCGTGACATCCATGCCGGGCTCCTGCCCGACCTGGACCTCAACGCGGATATTGCCTCCCTGTCCGGTGGGCAGCGCCGACGGGTGGCCCTGGCCGCCGTCCTGACCGCCGACGCCGAGCTCGTCATCCTTGATGAGCCCACCAACCACCTGGATGTCGAGGGCGTCGACTGGCTCGCCCGCCACCTGGCCGAACGCTTCTCCCGCCGTCGCGCCCCCGGCGCCCTGATAACCGTCACCCACGACCGCTGGTTCCTGGACGCCGTGTGCACCCATGTGTGGGAGGTGGTGCCCGGCGTCGACCCCGGCGGCAGCAGGCCCCAGATCCCCGGGCGGGTGGAGACCTACGACGGCGGTTACGCCGCCTACGTGCTGGCCCGCGCCGAGCGGGCCCGGCAGGCGGCGGCCGCCGCCACCAAACGCGAGAATCTGCTGCGTAAGGAGCTGGCCTGGCTACGCCGAGGCGCCCCCGCCCGCACGTCCAAACCCCGCTTCCGCATTGACGCCGCCGAGGCCCTCATCGCCGATGTGCCGCCGCCGCGGGACACCGTGGAGCTGACCGCCATGGCCACCGCTCGGCTGGGTAAGCGGGTCATCGACCTGGAGGATGTGAGCGTTGAGTTCCCGGGGTCTGCCGGCGAAGACGGGCGGCAGGTGCTCGATGGTGTCACCTGGCGGCTCGCACCGGGTGAGCGTGTGGGCGTGGTCGGCGTCAACGGTGCCGGCAAGACCACCCTGCTGCGGCTGCTCGAGGGCGCCCTGCAGCCCACCCGCGGGCGGGTGGTGCGTGGTAAGACGGCTGTGGTGGCCACCCTGTCGCAGAACACGCATGAGCTCGATCCCCTCAAGGACCTGCGGGTGGTTGACGCCGTGGCCGCAGTGGGTGAGCGCGTCATGGTGGGTGGGAAAGAACTGACCGCGGCCCAGCTGGTGGAGCGGCTCGGCTTCACCCGCTCGCGTGCCTGGACCCGGGTGGGGGAGATCTCCGGAGGGGAGCGGCGCCGCCTGCAACTGCTGCGCCTGTTGATGGGCCGACCCAATGTGCTGCTGCTGGATGAGCCCACAAACGATCTGGACACCGACACGCTGACCGCCGTCGAGGACCTGCTCGACTCCTTCGCCGGGACGCTGGTGGTCGTCTCCCACGACCGTTACCTGCTTGAGCGTGTCACCGACCACCAGATCGCCCTGCTCGGTGACGGCAGTGTCCGCGATCTGCCCGGGGGAGTGGACCAGTACCTACGCCTACGCCGGGAGGGGTCCGCGCAGGCGGCCCCTCGCGCCGCCGAACCCGCGCGAGAGCGCTCCGGCGCCGCGCTGCATGCCGCTCGCAAGCGGCTGGCCAGCATTGAGCGTCGCCTGGACAAGGCCACGGCCCGCATAGACGAATTGCATCTGCGCATGGAACAGGCCTCCGCGCAGCTCGATGTGCAGGAGCTGACCGAGCTCGGCAGGCGACTGGCGCAGGCCGAGGCTGAACGCGATGATTTGGAGACCCAGTGGCTGCAGGCCGCCGAGCAGAGCGACGACTAGCCGGCGCTTAGCCGGCCCTCGCAACTCAGTTCCCGGCGGGCGACTCAGTTCCCGGCGGGTCGGGGTATGGCGTCCACCGGAGCCACCGCGCCGCCCAGGGCGACCACATCATCCAGGGCCGAGGCAACCACGGTCGGCGTCGCCTTCCATGCCCGCATCACCAGGTCGACCGGAACCGTCGGCAGCCCCGCCATCCGCAGGACTACCACCGCACTGGGGCGGCTAGTAGTACCGGCATCGGTGCTGTCGGAAACGGCTTGGAACCCCGCCATGGTCGGGGCGGGGCGCAGCCGCTGCGGCTGCACCGTGGTGGGCAGCAGATCAGCGATCAGCCGTCGCTGAGTGGCGTGGCGCCCCTCCTTGCTGCCGTCGTCATGGGCGGTGACCAGGCTGAGGTCGACGGCGAAGATCTGGTGGCCGCCCTCGCCCACGTGCAGCAGACGTGCCAGCGAGGTGCCTCTTTCGGTGCGGCGCAGCTCCTCTAGCAGGTTCTCGAAGGCGGAGCGCCATTGAGGGCCGGTCATGTCCAATAGGCGACTGCGGGACTGCGCCTCCGTGCGTGCCCAGCCCGGCGGGGGGAACTCGGGGATGACGACCCAGCTGTCGGGTTCCGGGGTGACGGCGATCTGCATTGTGCTACTCCTTTAATAGGCCCGTGCAATATAGCCGATAGTGCAGGCCCTATGCTGTGCTCGTGGCATCATCTGCACCTTCTCCGCTTCCCGCCTCGCGGGTTCGGCGCGTGCTGGCCGGTTTCATAGACATCATGATGGTTGCGGCCATCGGGATCCTGGTTCCTCTGCCACCGGAGTGGCGACTGGTGGTTGGGACGGGTTCGGCCGTGCTGATCACGATGCTCCAGGCGGTGACCGGGGCCAGCCCGGGACAGGTCCTGACAATGGTGCGGCTGCGGCGCGCGGTCCGCCCCACCCAGGCGCCGGGGCGCGCAGCGCTCGGACGTGCGGCCCTGTTCGTTCTGGCGGCTCTGCCGACATTCGGGATCCTTCCCCTGGTCATGGTCGCGGGTGTAGACGACGGCGGTTGGCGACGCACCTGGTATGACCGCATGGCGGGGACGGTTGTTGTTGCCAAGGAACGGGGAAAGAACCCGGTGCAATTGGTGACCGCCAGCGGCAGGATGGTGAAGGTGACGGAGGCGTCGGTGCTTGGTCGCGCGCCGGATCCGGTCCCGGGGGGAGCGGATCGGCTCCTGCCCGCGTTTCATGACGACCCCTCGGTGTCACGCACGCATGCACTGGTGGAGCCATTGCGCGAGGGTATCCGTGTCACCGATCTGAATTCGACCAATGGCACTCATGCCGAGGATGCTGACGGCATCCACAGGCTGGCGCCGGGACAGGCGATGACCGTGGAGCGGGGACGCCGGGTCTATTTCGGAGACACCGAGTGTTTGGTCCGGTGACTCCGGCCGCCAGCGGCAACTGGGACGAGCCCGCCCGGGCCGCTCGCGCTGGAGTACGGACGTGCGAGCAACAGTCAGGGCCACATGTGAGTGGGTCAACTTGATACAAACACAATCTGTCGCCCATTTGGACTGGAGGTTGATCTCATTCATGAGACACTTCCCAGTGGTGCAACGCTTGTGCGCGGCGCCATCAAGGATTTGTTGAAGGAGAAGACTCGTGACCGATGAGCACGGCAACCAGCGTGAAGCCATGTGGGCCGAGGGCACCTGGACCGCGGCAGTAACTCCGCGGGGCGTGCTGCTGCTGCCCACCGAGGTTCCTGAGGAGCTGGTGGTTGAGCTGTGGCGGCTCCTGCGCGCCCCGGAGGGCAGCCTGACCGCCATCCTCGACCGACTGGTCATGGGGACCGGTGGGCACCTGTCCCGCATCCCTGACTTCGCCCTTGTGCTCACCGGTGACTCGGGCACCCACCTGGCGCTGCGTGGCGCCCCCTCCTTGAGGATCGACGGGCAGTCCTTCGATGCCAGCTCGGTGTCAACCTGGATGGAGGCCTTCCTCCCCGGAAGTCCCGCTGTAACACTGTCGGCTCCCGAACGGGCCGGGGCGGTGCTGCGTCCGGTGGCCGACGGCGTGGTTAGGGCGGCGCTCCTGCAGGTGGGAACCGAGGAAGACACCGTCGCCGCCTCGCCAGACGAGGCGCCGGCGGTTGAGCCCGAGCCCGTGCTCTCCGCGGTCGAGGCGCCGGCGGTCGAGCCCGAACCGGTACCCTCCGCGGTCGAGGCACCGGCGGTTGAGCCCGAGCCCGTGCTCTCCGCCGTCGAGGTGCCAGCGGTCGAGCCCGAACCGGAGCCGGCGCCCACCGCCGTCGAGACGCCGGCACTCGAAGACTCTGAGCCGTCCTCGCCTACCGAGGAGACCACCGACACCGATGCGCCTAGTACCACGCAGGTAACGGAATCCTCCTTGGAGACGATTGCCGTTCCGGACGCGAATCCTACTCCGCTGGATCAGGACTCCGCGGTGTCGGCGGCCAAGCAGGATGATCGCCCCGGCGACCACGATGGTTGGACGGTGGCGGATCTGCCGGATGACCTCGTCGAGGAACTCAGTGAAATGCTGCCGGAACATACCGGGCGGGACCTTGAGGCCCCTGCCGCTGCCAAGACAGCGGACACGCAGGTGCCCGACACGGAGGTCACGCGCATGGCACTGTCTGTCATCTGCCCCTCCGGCCACGCCAACCCCACCAACTATGTCACCTGCCGGGAATGCGGTGCCGAACTGACTCAGCCCGCCCGCATCATCCCCTGCCCGCCTTTGGGAAGGGTACGGGTCTCTTCCGGCGGTGAGGTGGTCCTCGACCGGCCGGTCCTAGTGGGCCGCGAGCCCTCGGCCGCCAACGTCGTCGAACTGCACGAAAGCGCTCCGGCGCTGATAACCGTGCCCAGCCCCGAACAAGTCATCTCCCGCAACCACCTGCTCATTCAGCTGGACGAGTGGTCGGTGCTGGCGCGCAGCCTGTCCGCGAGCAACGGCACGGTGCTGCGCCGCGACGGCGTCTCCCCGATGCGTATGTCCTCCACTGAACCGGTTCTGCTGCGCAGCGGAGACGTTCTCGATCTGGGTGATGGGCAATCGCTCCTGCTGGAGGAGCTGCCGTGAACCTGGACCGCGAGGAGTCCCCGCCGTCGATCCCCGGTTTCACATACCTGCGGGACCTGGGGGCGGGCGGCTACTCGCGGGTATACCTCTACGAGCAGCACATGCCGCAACGCGAAGTTGCGGTAAAGGTGATGGACTGCGGAGTGGGTGGGGGACCTGCTGCGCGCTTCGAATCAGAGGCCAACCTCATGGCGCGGGTGTCTTCGCACCCGGCGATCCTGTCGATCTACGGGGCGGGCACCTCCGCTGACGGGCGCCTGTTCCTAGTAATGGAGTACTGCCCGCCGCCCCAGCTGTCCAGTGCTCTGCGCCGCGGCCCGCTCAGCGTCGCGGAGGCGCTGAGAACAACCATCCAGATCGCCGGCGCCGTCGAGTCCGCCCACCGGGTCGGCATCGTGCATCGGGACATCAAGCCGGCCAACATTCTGTTCACCGCCTACCGGCGCCCGGTGTTGTCAGACTTCGGGATCTCGGCGATGAGCGGCCCCCGGGATGAGGCCGCGGAGTTGCGTGGTATGAGCGTGCCGTGGGCGCCTCCGGAACAACTGGTGGGCTCCCACACGGCCGAGCCCACTTCCGACATCTACTCCCTGGCCGCGACGACCTACGCCATGCTCACCGGTCGCAGCCCGTTCGAAATCCCGGATGCATCGGACTCGGTATATGAGATGTCGCGCCGGATCATCAAGGATCCGCTGCCGCCTCTGGGACGTCAGGATGCTCCCCCGTCCCTGTACCGGGTGCTGGCCGTAGCCATGTCCAAGGACCCGGCCCGCCGTTACCCCTCTGCGTTGGCCTTCGCGCGCGCACTGCAACAGGTCGAGGCTGAACTGGACCTGCCGATGACCGCCGTCGACCTGTTCCACGATGCAGGCGAGCCCGAGTATGCCGGCGACCTCGATGATGGCCCGACAGGCGATTCCAACGCCACCCGCCTGGGGGTGTTCGAACCGGTTGCGGAGCCAGTTGCCCACCGGACGGTGAACATTCCCGATGACACCGCGGAGGTTGATACCGGCACGCCGCGTTCACGCGTCCTCATAGGGGCGCTGGCGGTGCTGGTCACCGTAGGTGTGGTGGTCACCGCTGTGGTCACCTCCCGAATATCTCAGCAGAATCGTCCGGTGGCGACCTTCGCCACCCTCGCCCCCGCCAACAGCGCCAACCCCCTTGGCTCATCGGTGGCCCCGCCTCGCAACCTGTCCGGCTCAGTGTCGGAAGACGGAACCACCGTCACTTTCTCCTGGGAGGCCCCGGAGGGCGACTGGGACGGCAGCTTCCTATTCCGGGAGGATGTGGCAGGACAGAGCGATTCGGAGATGCACTCCACTCGGGGGACCACCGCGCAGCTGCCGGCACGCTCCGGCAGCACCTGTGTAGAGGTCTACAGTGTGCGCTCGGACGGCAGGACCTCCGCGCCCGTGTCCGCATGCGTGCCGGTGGACTGAACACCTGACCGCCGCACCGGAGGTGTCTGCGGGTTGTAAGGCACCGGGGTCACTGCGGTTGGGGTGGGGATGCGCTGGCATAGGGCCGTCCGGCAGCGGCCCAGTCCTTGCCATCGGCGATATCGGCCTGGGAGCACTGGGAGCAGCTGGCGGCCATCCGATCGATCCACTCGCGCACCATCGGGCTGCTCGGTCCCGGAGCAGCCGGGGCCACCATTAAGGTAACGAGTGCGGTGGTGGCTGTGGGTGTGGTGCCTGGTGTGCGGGGTTGGGGGCGCCCGCCGTGATGTTGTGCCGGTGCCGGGTCCGGTGTCGGTTCCGGTGTCGGTTCCGGGTGTTGTGTGTGGGTGCTCGAGGTGTCCAGTATCGGCGTAAGTGACTCTGGCCAAGCCGCTGGTCGTGGGTAGGGTGCTGGAGTCACGCGGTTTTAGAAATCGCCCCGGCGGTTGCTGGCGGCGTTTGTGCTGAATTTGGACCTTCGGCTCTGTGCCGGTGCGCCCGGACGCACCGCCCACCCCCGCTGGCGTCAGTCCGGCCGGCACGAAGCCCGCTGGCACGAAGCCCGCTGGCACTAGTCCCGCCGGCGTCACTCCGGCCGGCATGAAATCCGCTGGCGCTCTGTTCGCCGGGCGGCCCGTCGGGTCGTCAGCTCCCACCTAGCTCACAAGCGTCCTCAAACTGGGAGAACTGGTTGATGAGCTTGCTGGTGTTTGCGGGGCGGCGGTGTGCTGGTGGCCGTGGCCCGGGGGCGTCTACTACACCGGTTCGTGCTCTACTACTCCGGTTAGGCGTCCACTACGCCGGTTAGGTGTCTGCTGAAGGGTTCGGGAGCCTTCAACATAGGTCTAACAGGAGTAGTAGACGCCGAAGGGGCGTACCCAACGCCGGCCCCTGCACCGGCCCCGCACCGGCCCTGCACCGGGGACACCGACCCCGGACCGGCCCGGTGCTTCCGGTGCGTGCCTGACTTGCCACACCGCCCCAAGGGCCCGCGCACCCTATGCATCAATGCGCCAAGCCCCACTCACCCTGAGCCTGGACTGCCTGGCGGCGGTTGGACCGCCTGAAACGCGCTCTCAGACGGTCCAAGCGCAGTTGCCCGGTCCAAGCGCAGAAACGGGGTCCAAGTACGAGACCGGCGGCCAGCCGGACCGACGCCCACGACCAGCCGACGCCCACCACCGCCAACATCCGCCACCGCCAACATCCACCACACCCCAAACTCGGGGGAGTTCGGAGTCACTTGTACATCGGGGCCAGGCAGATCGGGCAGAGCTCTACCTGTGGGTGGGGTGTTGCGAGTCGGTGGGTGAGTGGGCAGTTGGCGTTGGCAGAGCTCTACCTGTGGGTGGGGTGTTGCACGGCCCGCGGGTTCACCCGCGGATGCCAGGCACCGCCCCGGAATAACCTCTCAGATCTTGCTCGTCCCGACTTCTCCGCACTACACCAGCGAAAACACCGGCCTTAAGCAATACGCCCATGCCGAAAACTCGCATCGGAAGAGCCGGGTCACTGCTCGATCCGGTAGGAGGCGCGCCCCAGAATGAGCACCGAGCCGACCGGTGCGGGAACCGGGACGTCCGGCTGCGCGGTTTGCCTGATGCCGTCCTTCTGGGTGACGCGCGTGCCGTTGGTGGAGTGCAGGTCCGTGACCCACAGCCCGCCCGGGACCGGGGCCACTGCCGCATGCGTCTTGGAGATTGAACGGCTCACATCCGGCAGGGCCACCCGGGTGGCGTCCGGATAGTCGGAGATGTTCTGCGGATCCCGCCCCAGCACTGCCGGAGTGGTCAGAAGAATCGGGGAGCCGCCGTCGGCGGGTACCAGGCGCACGCCGGTCGCATCAGAATCCGACTTGCGGTGGGATGTTGAGCGGCGCCGCCGCCGCGACCGGGTGTCACCCCGTTCAGGCGCAGGCTCGGCTGCGCGCGGCTGGTGGTTCTCGTATACGCCCGTGTCCGCAACGACAGCAGCGGCCTGAGGGGCGGACGGTGCGTCGTCGGTGGTGGAGTCCAGCGGGGTCGGCACCGCCGACCAGGGGACGGAGTCGATGATTGCCGATTTGGCGTTCATAGCCGGTGAAGTGGTGCTGGTAGTGTCCACGGTGTTGCCTACCTCGGTGATCGGACTGCCTGAGGCAGTGAAGGAAAGACGGCCGTCAGAGAAGGGACCCGGCCGCGGGTCGCGAGTGGGGGAGGGGCGGGAGGGTTGCGGCTCGGAGACGGGGCGCACTGAGACGACCTCGATGCCGGTGAGCCGGTCGTGCCAGCCGCGGCCTCGTGGATCGCGTGCCACGGTGCGCATGAGCACGATCGCGCCGATCCCGAGTGTCGGGACCACGCAGATGAAGGTCAGGTCCGCATGCAGGAACAGCTCGATCCCCGGAGCCCTGCCGGTGCGGGCGGAGAGCAGACGCACGCCTGCGATCTTGCCGCCAAGCGTCCATCCGGTGCGTGCTAGCAGCAGTTCGCGTACCGCCAGCACGATCGCGGCGCCCGACAACACCGCCAGGAACCAACCGGCGCCGCCGAAGGCCCAGAACAGCACGGCAATGATCAGCCCGGCGGCCACGCCGCCGATCAGATCGATGATGGCGGCGATCATGCGGGCGCGTACGGTGGCGGGCACGGTGATCGCGGGCGTGCCCGCGGGAACAGTGTCGGTTGGGTCCGCGGGAGCGGACGGCGTCCCCGCGGAGCGATTATTCGTGCTATGTGATGCCGAAGTCGCCGTCACGAGTCTGTCCTCCTCAAAATGGGTCGTTGCCGTCGCCGTCCGAACGCCGAGTGATGCAATGATCGCAGCGAGAGGCGGGCCGCAGCCCGCCGCCAGCGGGGGCGGTGGGAAGCCATCACCGCGGTGATCGCGTCGGTGGATTCCCAAATCCTATTCAGATCGTACGTTGACGGGTCACCTGCGGCGAACACCTGGGCATCGATTGCGCGGGCGAAGCGTGGCAGATCCGCCCGGGGGAATCCGGTTGACAGATCCGCCGCGGCCTCCCGTCTGGTAGCCCCCACCGGGGTGACCCGGCCCAGATCCCGCGCCTGGTCGAGGACCTCCTCCCAGGCGCCCAGCGCCCGGTCCACTCCTTCACGGCGCCGACGTCGGGCCCGGCGCAGCGCCTTGGCGGCGAGTATTGATGCCAACAACGCGAGGAGACCAGCCACCGCCGCACCGGAGACGATCACCGGGGTGGGCAGGCCGCTGTCATTGTCCTCCTCCGAGCCGTCGTTGTCGTCATCCTCATAGGCGGGAGGCAGCTCGGCCGGGTCCTGCATGGGCAGCGGGGGCTGGAGCACCTGCGGCTCCGGATTCGATACCTGGCGGGCGTTTTGCTGCTGAGGCACCTGATCGCGGTCCGGGGTGACGTCGAAACCGACCCAGCCGACCTTCTCGAAGGCAACCTCCACCCAGGCGCTGACGTCCTCACCGGTGACATCGGCGGCGTCGCCGTCGGTTGCCGGCTGAAAGCCCAGGACCACGCGCGCCGGAATGCCCAGGGAGCGGCACATCAGCATCATCAGCACCGCGTACTGCTCATCGTCGCCGACCAGGGAGTCGGCGGATACCATGGCGGCCAGCCGGGCGGCCCCATGGCCCGGTTCGGAAGGGCTTCTGGTGCCGTCGGAGTAGTAGCCGGTGCGCAACGCCTGCTGCAGGGCGCGGATCTGATTGACGGGCTCGGACTCCGAACCGACCAGTGAACGCGCCAGCGCCTCGACCGCGGCGGGCACGTTCTCGACAGTGCCCAGGCGGACCTTCGCCAGTGACAGCCGTGTCAGCTCGGAATCGGAGGGGGCGGCGGGGACCACGACTCCCTCGGTCAGCACGTCCCCCGCGGCCAACCGGGCGGTGACAATTCCGGTGGTGGAGAAGGTGTCATAGTAAAGGGAGTCGGTGATGACATCGGCCCGCTGGCCCGAAGGAGTGATGGAGCGGGTCTTGGCCACGGTGGGCACCCACGGGTAGGTGTAACCGTCCAGGGTGAAGGTCACGGCGGCTTCCTTCGCCCCGCCTGCGGCGGAGTCCTCCTGGGCGACGTCGTCCACCAGAGGCGTGCCCCTGCCGATGTGCTGGAAGTGGGCGCCGTCGGCGGCGTTCTGGCTGATGCGCGCCGACAGCCCGTCGTATGCATCGAGCGCGGCGACCCTGATACGGGCGCCATCAGGCAGGCCGGAAACGGCCATGAGTCGAGTTGAGGCCAGCTCCGTCTCCAGGGTGCGCACCAAGGACAGCGGCGTGGCGTATTCGGTCAGATCCAGTGGCGGGTTGAACAGATCACGCAGCACCATGCGGGTGTGTGGCGCGGCGGGGGCGGCGGCGACCACGGCCAGTGTTATCACCGCCAGGAAGGCTGCCGCTCGCGTAACCCCGCGCCGGGTGGCGGTGACCACTCCGGAGTCGGCGTCCTCCAGCACCTGAGTCACCCGTGCACGCCGGCCCCGCTGTGCGGACAGCGCCCACAGCCCCAGCACCCCGGCCACCAGCACCGCCCCCACCAGGGCCGGCATAAGCGCTTCGGCTCCGCCCCAGGCGACTCCGACGGCGGCCTCGCCCAGAACCGCGAAGCCGGCCAGGTGCAGGTGGGCGCCGGCGACGGCGCGGGTGGCCAGCACGCCTGCGGCCAAGCCGGTCAACCACGGCAGCACGGTCATGGTGGGGAAGGCGGTCAGCGGCAGGGGCAGGGTCAGGGCGTCACGCCACACGGTGACGGTGGCGGACAAGACTTGGCGCACACCTGCCACGCCCCGTTCCACGTCCGGCAGCAGCCAGGGGGCGAGCAGCACATGCACGGCGGCCACGACGGCGAGTGTGGGCAGAGCGGACAGGCTGGAGCGAGCCGTTACCAGGCCGACGCCGATTCCCAGCACCACCCCGAGCGCGGCCACAACAGCTCCGATAGTCGAACCGAAGGGGATGATGAAGGGCACGGCACCGATCAGCAGGAGTACGGTGATCAGTGCCTGGTAGAGCCAGCGTCCGGACAGCGATGAGCTCATACGGCCCTCCGCAGAACCATCGGCAGGGCCTCCAGGCGGTCCAGGTCGAAGGCGGTCAGGGTGCCCAGCCCATGACGCCCCAGCGGGCTGGAGCCGCATCGCAGCGCGAGCGTGAGCATGTCCACGGGGGCGGTGGTACGCACCCGCCCCAATACGGTGTCATCCAGTCGCTGGCCGGTGACCAGCACCAGCACCGAGGCCTCCGGGTGGCGGCTGGTGGCATGACGGGTCAACTCATCGCATCCGTATGCCGTCTCCGACTCCTCCAACAGGCAGGAGGCATCCAACAGGCGCAGGGCGGTGACCGTGGGCACAGAGGTGGACTGGGTGAGGAAGGCGACCTCGCGGCCGTCGGCGATGGCGCCGAGCGCCAGTGAGCAGGCCACGGATACGGCGGTCTCGAAGTCCTCATCGGTCTCGTAGTCGTCGGCCAGGACGTCCAGCAGCACCAGCAGGTTGGCGCGGTGGGTCTCCTCGAACTGGCGCACCATGAGGCGGCCGGTGCGCGCGGTGGTGCGCCAGTGCACATTGCGGCGGTCATCGCCGGGGACGTAGTCGCGCAGGGCGTGGAAGGACACGTCCGAGCTGGACAGCTCTTGGGTGATGGCGCCCTCGACGTCGCGCATGATCCCGCGCAGCGTGACGCCCAAATGGACGGTGCGCGGGTGGATGTGCACCTGTTGCGCTTCGGTGTGGGTGCGCTCGCGGCGCAGCAGTCCCACCGGGTCGGAGCTTACGGACATCACCGGTCCAACGGTGACTACACTGCGTCGGGCGGTGGGCAGGAGGAAACCGCGTTCATGGGTGGCGCCCGGACGCAGGGTGGGGACGGCGAATATGGCGTCGGCGGCGCCCACCGGCATCTCCATGCGGGACGGCAGCAGCAGGTGTCCGGTCGGATTGTCCACCCTCAGGTGCACGATGGCGTTGTCCCCCACGGTGACGCGGCGTTCCAGCAGCTCGTGGGTGACGGTGTGCCCGCCGCGGGGCACAAGCCACAGCCACGCGGTGGCAACGACGATGCCCGCCACGGCGGCGGCGCTCCAGGCCTCCTGCCAGCCCAGTCGGTAGCCGGCCAGGGCGCAGGCCGCCAGCACGATCGCACATGCCCAACCGGTACGGGTGATCATGACGCCACTGCGCCGCACGGTGGACACCAGCGGCCAGTCACGCCAGTTCTCTGCCACGTAACGGACTCGGGCCTGCAACCCGCCGGCACCACGGCGGAATGCGGCGACGCCGGCATGAATCACGGCGCGGGCGCCGCCACTCGCCCCGGAGACGGCGGTGGCCGTTTCCGGGGACGAATGCGGGACTGGGGCGGAAGCACTCACAAGGGCTCGCTCAGCGGGTGGTGGGGGCGGGAACGTCGGCCAGGGCGCGGGTGATGACGCCGGTGGCGGTGGCGCCGGAGAACTCCGCGTCCGGGTCCATCACCAGTCGGTGTGCCCACACCACCTCCGCCAGGTCCTTCACGTCGTCCGGCAGCACATAGGGGCGCCCCTGTGCGGCGGCCCATACCCGCACTACGCGGGCCATGGCGATGGCACCACGGGTGGACACGCCCAGGAGGGTGTCGGGTGACTCACGGGTGGACTCCACCAGGGCGCCGATATAGTCCAGAATCGACTCCTCCACATGATTCTGCGCGGCTACGTCGGACATGGAGGCGATCGCTCCGGAGGTGATCACCGTGTCCAGGCCACGGGAGCGGTCGGGCCGGTCCGATCCGGCCAGGATGCGGGTCAGCGCCTGACGGTCCGGGTAGCCGATGGAGGTTTTCATCAGGAAGCGGTCCAGCTGCGCCTCGGGCAGGCGGTAGGTGCCGGCCTGCTCCACCGGGTTCTGGGTGGCGATCACCATGAAGGGACGGCCGGTCTCATGACGGACGCCGTCGACGGTGACGGTTGACTCTTCCATGACCTCCAGTAGGGCGGACTGGGTCTTGGGAGAGGCGCGGTTGATCTCATCGGCCAGTACGACGGAGGCGAAGACCGGGCCGGGGTGGAACTCCCAGGCGGTGGTCTTCTGGTTGTAGATGGTCACGCCGGTGATATCCGAGGGCAGCAGGTCCGGGGTGAACTGAATACGTGAATGACTGCCCTGCACGCTGGCCGCCAGGGCGCGCGCGAGGGCGGTTTTACCGGTGCCGGGCGCATCCTCCAGCAGGAGGTGTCCCTCAGCCAACATGGTTGTCAGCGCCAGGCGAATGACGTCCTGCTTGCCGAGCAGGGCCTCGCCGACGTTATCCACCACCTTGTTGAAGGTTTGGGCGAACCACGTCGCGTTCTCCTGGGTCATGGGCATATGGCGGGGTGCTCCTTAATCGGGTGTCGGTCTGCCTCATAGTAGATGGCGGGATGATGGCCGGCTGCTCGTAGGCCGTAATGGAGCAGAACAGTTGAGTGATTGCCATCTACTAGAAGATCTACTCGGAGGCGCAGCTGAGCTGCCAAGTATCTGGGCTTGGAGTCCACCCGTCTCGTACGTACAGGTAACCCTGGTAGTTGTTGGTGTACCAGTAAGGAGCTCCCTCCCAGGAGCCGGTTTCGCCGGTGTCAATCCATCCTGAAACGGTCTGATACAACCTGCCGCTGCGAGGGTCATTCACGCTGCACTGCACTTTGGTGTTCTTGGGCCAGCCCGTCACCTTGACGGTGATCCGGCGCTCGCTGTCGATCCCACCACTGTATTCCGGCGTAGAGGGGGCCAAGAGGGTGACCTCCACCGGCCCGGTGGTGGCGGACTGGTAGTTGGAATCATTCCTGTTTGACTTAACGACCACACGGGCCCACACCTGGTAGGTGCCCGGGGGGAGATTCTCGGCCTCGCCACTGGTGGTCCAGCCGTGAACGTCGGAGCCGGTGGCCTTGTTGCGCACCAGGTACTGAATCTCCAACTGCTCACTGGGCCAGCCATTGGTGTTGCCCAATGACGCGCTCATTTCGATCTCGTCATCGTCGTCGGGCCATGCTCGAAGATTGGTGGGAGCTCCCGGTTTACGAACAATGGTGAAGTTGCCGGATCCGGTGGAACTGGCCGAGCCGGCCTGGTTGGTGGCGGTTACCGTCACATTCACCGTGTGGGTTCCGGGGCCGAGCGAGGCGGTGGATAGGCTCAAGGAGGTGGCCGAGCCGACGTTCCTGGAGTCGGTGAGGGAGCCGGAGACATTGACCGTGTAGCTGACCGCACTTCCATTCGCGGGCGCGGCGGACCAGCTGATGTTCACGTTGTTGTTGCCGTCCCAGTTGACGCTCGGCGTGCCCGGTGCGCCCGGGGCGGTGTAGACGCCGGCCGTACCGCCGGAGGAGACCCAGTTGGAACTGCCGGAGCCGGATACCACCGAGCGCACCCGCACGGTGTAGGTGCCGGGTTCCAATGAGCCGAATGATGCCGAAGTGTCGGAAACCGACTGGTTGACAAGCACGTTGCCGCCTTGCAGCAGCTGCGCCTCGTAGCTGATGGTTACCCCGGAGATCGGGGTGGCTGGACTCCAGGAGGCGGTTACGGAACTGTTCCCTCCGGTGACGCTTACGCCGGTCGGGGCGTCAGGAGTGACGGTCAGGGTCACCGGCGCGGAGGCGGCTGAGGGCGCGGAGTCTCCGGCCGCATTGGTCGCCACCACCTGGAAGGAGTAGGTGCCGCCTGCGCTCAAGTCCGTGGCGGCGCAGGGCGGGCCCGAGCAGTACCAGGAGCCGGCGCCGGAGACCTCGGTGACGGTGTAACCGGTCACCGCGGAGCCGTTGTCTGACCCCGGCGTCCAGGACACATTCATGGAGGTCGCCCCGGAAGGACTCGCCGAGACCCCGGCGGGGGCCTCCGGCACGGCGGTGACGGTCACGGTGACGGTTCCGGTGACGGCGCGGGCGGCGGAGCCGGTGGCGTCCAGCACTTCGTATCCCACCACCAGGCGGCCGGCGAAACCGGCTCCGGGCGTAATGGTCAGCGTGGTGCCGGAGGCGGTCACCTCGCCGGTTCCGGAAGTCACCTGTGGGGAGCCGGACAGGGTGATCGGCTGGTCGGGGAATGGGTTAGTCACCAGCGTGGACACATCCACGCTCACCGGTGAGCCATCGGACTCCAGCGTCGCCGGCGTGGTCGTCATAAGCGGTTGGTTGGATTCGGCCACCCGCAGCGGCAGTTCACCGGTGACCGGATCATTGGTGCCGTCGTCCACGGTCACGGGCAGCGTGCCGGTGGTATCAACGGTCGCGTCGTCGGCGGCGGAGACCGTCAGCGTGGAGCCGGACAGGGAGGCCGTGAATCCCGCAGGCGCCGAGCCGATCGCGAAGGACAGCGTGTCGCCGTCGTCATCCTGCGTCATGGCGGCCAGTTCCGCCGTGACGGCCTCCTCCCCGGGGGCCACCGTGATCTCGGTGGGGGTGAATATCGGGGGAGTGTTATCGGTCGACTCCACCACCACCGGCAGGGTCAATGTGGATGACAGGGCGTCATCGCCGGCGGAGTCCGTCACCGTCAGCGTCACCGAGGTGTTGCCTGTGAATCCCTGGGCCGGAGTCAGGTTCAGACCCCCACCACCGGTTACGGCCGCCTCATCCAGGCCGGTGCCGGTGCGAACGGTCCCGGCGTCGGTGATCGTCGGTGTGGTTCCGGCGCGCGTGAGGATGTAGTCGGCCAGCTCCACTGCGGTGGTTGAGCCCGCCGGGATGCGCACCGGGACGGCGGTGGAGTTCAGCCGTGGGCGCAGATCGTCGCGGGAGGGGATGACGATGACGGCGTTGCCGGTCAGCCCGTCCTGGTCGGTGACGGTGTACAGCACCAGCCGCGGCTCGTCCCCGACGCTGACCCGGATGGAAGAGTCGATCACTTCGGCGGTCGTATCACTGGTGGTAACCGCCAAGTCCCAGGGGGAGCCGTCGGCGTCCTGGTCGTTGTCGAGCACAGAGACCGTAGCGACGCCGTCGGCATCCACCTGGTCCACTGTGACGTAGTCGTCCACACCGATCGGGCTGATCAGGGGCGCGTCCGCGAGCACCTGGAAGGTGATGGTGCCCACGTCCATACCGCCGCGGGAGTCAGATACCCGGTAGTGGGCCGTGTAGACGCCCTCCTGATGCGGCAGTTCGGCAACCACCCGTCCGGAACGCAGTGAAATGACCAGTTCGGGGTGGTCGCTGACAGGAGTGTCATCCATTGACAGGGTGTCGCCGTCGGCATCGAAGTCGTTGGAGATCACATCCGTGACCACGGTGCGGCCCGGCTGGGCGACCACCAGGTCATCGGTGGCCACCGGCGCCGTGTTAGTGGCCGGTGCCGCCGCCACGCCCACGCGCACCGTCCCGGTTGCCTGGGCACCGAAGCGGTCCTCGACCGTGTAGGTGAAGGTGTCGGTGCCAGTGGCACCGTCGTGGGGGGTGTAGGTCAGCCAGGTGCTCGAAGTCTCCACGGTGCCGGAGGCCGGGGCCTGGTCGAGTCCCACCAGGCTGACGGAGTCGCCGTCGGGGTCGATGCCGTCCAGCGGCACGGTGATCGACGCCGATGAGCCCGCAACCGTGCTCGCCTCCAGGTTGTGCGGACTGGGGGCGGCATTGGCGTCGTCGTCGCGGCCGCGCACCTCGATATCCACCTGGCCGGAGGCGGTCTGCCCCTCCGTGTCGGAGACCGTGTAGGACAGGGTGGTGCGTCCGGGTGTGTCTGCGGCCTTGAAGCGGACCACGTCGCCGCTGGTCCAGGCGGTGCCCAGGTCCGCGCCCGCCAGTCCCAACTCGTCGGTGACGCTCAGTGCGAGGCCGGAGGGGGAGGTGTCATTGTCCAGCACGGAGACGGTCACCACGTCTCCAACGCGCACGACGGCGGAGTCGGCACTGACGATCGGAACCTGCAGCTCGGCGGTGGTCACCGGGACGACGGTCATGTGGCCGGTGGCCGAGGCGGTGCCGTTGGAGACCGTGTACTCCACCTCCACGCTCTGCCCGATCGCGCCCGCCGCGGAGACCTGCAGCAGGGAGTGATCTACAACGGTCACCGCGACGCCGGAGCCGGCGGGGGCGGTGGCAGATTGCAGCACCAGGATGCCGCCGGAGGGGTCGAAGTCATTGCTCAGTGGGGCCACCGTGGTGGCGCCGCCCTCGCGCAGCAGGGCGGTGTCGTTCTCCGTGATCGGGGGCACATCGGGATCCGAGGGCTCGATCACGTCGATGCGCACGATCCCCTGGGCGACGGCCGAGCCGGAGGTGACGTCGTAGGTGATGTAGTAGGTGTTCGCCTGCTCCGCGGAGAAGGTGAAGGTGCCCGCCTGCTGGTTGACGTCCAGGCTGGTGCCGGCGGGAACATCCTCCACGCCGGCCAGGCTCAGGGGCTCACCGGTGGGGGAGACGTCGTTGTCCAGCGGGGAGACGACCGTGGACGCCCCAGCCACCAGCCGCACATGGTCGGCGTTGGCGATAGGGGTGGCGGCGTCGTCGGCCTGCACCTCAACCGTGATGGTGCCGGAAGCCGTCTGCTGCCCGTCGGACACGACAGCGGTCAGGGTGCGGGCGCCGGTTGTACCGGCGGTGTCTCGCACGGTGATGGTGCCCTCATTGGTAGTGCGCACGTCGAAGCCCTCGCCCTGTGCGGAGACCAGGTAGAGGGTGTCGCCGTCCGGGTCGAGCCAGTTGCCGAGCACGTCCAGGGAGCCGGAGGCGCCTGCGGCGATGACGAGTGAAGGTGTCGAGGTCTGCTCCGGGGCGGCGTTGACACTCCAGTCGTGCACCTCGACGGTGGCCACCGCCGAGTCGGCGCCGCCGCGCCCATCGGAGGCGGTGTAGGGGACCGTATAGGTTCCGGTGGCGTCTTCGGGCACGTCGATGCGCAACGCCAGCCCGGACTGGGCGGTGGTCACCTGGGCGGTGCCCACGTCTCCGGCCTGCGCGGTCAGCACGTCCCCATCAGGGTCGGAGTCGTTGGCCAACACCGGCAGCACCGTGGAACGTCCGGGACGTACCCCCAGCGTGTCGTCGTTGGCCTCCGGGGGATGGTTCTCCTCGGTGCGTTCCGGAAGGGACTGGGAGTCGGAGGTCTCGGCGGAGTCGTCCTTGTCATCGGACTGGTCGTCGGTCTGGGAGGTGACGTCGGTCCAGTCCTCCACCAGCACCAGGTTGTCGTCAGGAAGCCAGACGGTTCCCTGTGCGATGTCGTTGAGCACGATGGCGTCACGGTTGACCCGGAAGACGGGCTGTGAGGAGGAGGCCAGGGCGTCATCGCTGATGGTTTCGATGTCCTTGCCGCATTGGCGCAGGAACTGCCCGGAGTCGGACCAGGCGGCGTAGGCACAGTCGCCCAGGCGCACCGGCCGGGCGGCGATGCCGACGGGCGCCTCGCCGTCGGCGGAGGCGGGCAGGGTGGTGATCGGAGAGCCGTCCAGTGGCACCGACAGCAGCGCTGTGCGGGAGGCCACCAGGACGGTGTCGGCGCCCGGCCCGGGCTGCTGCAGCACCAGGCCCGTGGCTCCCAGGTCGGTGGTCGAGCCGTCGGGCAGGTGCAGGATGCCGGTGCCGCGCTCGAGCACCACGGCCCGCTCGCCGACGGCGGTGATGGCCAGGTCGGTGGAGTCGGTGAAGGTGATCGTCCGTGAGGAGGACTTGTCCCAGCCTCTGGACTTGACCGGGACGGTGAGCAGGGCGCCGGTCTTGGCGGAGACCGCGTGCAGGGATCCGTCGGTTCCGGCGACGGCGACCGCATCCGGCATGTCCTCGATCAGGGTGGGGGCGGCGGCGAGCAGATCGACCGCGTCGACCGTGGTGCCGGAGATAGTGCCCGTGGAGGCGTCCACGGCGAATACCCGGTCCCCTCCCTGCAGCACGGAGGTTCCCGGGTTCAGCTGTGAGGAGGCCGATAGCGCCACCGCGGCGGGGTCTACGGCGGACACCGAGGCGGCGGCCAGGTCGGGGACCAGCACGTTCTCGCCGCTCTGGGTGACATCGAATTCCGATGAGGCGGTCCGGATGGAGCCGTCCACCTGCTTAGACGGGTAGTTCAGACGCGCCACCAGGTGCTCGCTGGTGCTGGTGACCCATACGCCGCCGTCGTTGAGTTTGACATCGGCCTGCGGGACGCCGTCATGTAACCAGGCGGCGGTTCCCAGCGCGAGTGCGGCGGCGCCGGCCAGTGCGGCGGACAGGCGCCTGCGGCGCAGGCGGGTGAGCCCGGGACGGCGCAGCCGTGGGCGGGAAGGTTTACGGAAAGGCACTTACGGTCACCTGCCGGCTGCGCCCGAGCGGGAGGCGACCTCCTGGGAGAGCATGCGCCGCAGCATGCTGGAGGAGGTGGTCGGGGTGTAGGGCAGGTAGACGACGGTGGCACCGACCTCCGCCATCTGTTCCTCCAGCTGGTCGCCCTTCTCGGTCCCCTGCCAGTCGGTTCCTTTGAACAGGATGTCGAAGGGCTCGCGCTGCCAGGCCAGGCGCTTGTCCTGATCGAAATCGGGCACGACGGCGTCGACCACCCGCAGTGCCGCTACCAGGGCCATGCGCTCATCTTGGGGGACGATCGGAGGACGCCCCTTCATCCGCCCCAAAGACTCGTCCGTGGCCACGCCGGCGATCAGACGGTCGCAGCGCGTGGCCGCGGCGGAGAGGATATTGAGGTGTCCTATGTGCAGCATGTCGAAGCCGCCGGGCACGTATCCGGTGATCATCAGTACGCTCCCTTGCCGCCAATGACGGCCTTGAAGGTTGACAAGAAGATGCTGGCGTCCAACCGGGCGCCCCGGTTCTCGACGTAGTGCCGGTCCAGTGCGACCGTCGAGTCCCAGGACAGGTCCGAGCGCCCCGACACCTGCCACAGGCCGGTCAGTCCGGGCTTGACCAGGAGGCGGCGACGCGCCTCATCGTCGTACTCGGCGACTTCGCTGGGCAGAGCCGGGCGTGGTCCCACCAGGCTCATCTCCCCGCGCACCACATTAACCAGTTGCGGGAGCTCATCGATCGAGGTGCGTCGAATGATGCGGCCTGCACGGGTAATGCGCGGATCCGCACGATCCTTGAACAGCACCTCGTTGCCGGCGTCGCCTCCGGCGTTGACCACGGCGGCGCGGCGGGCGTCGGAGTCGATGTACATGGAACGCAGCTTCCACAAGGTGAAGTGCTTTCCTTCCAGGCCCACGCGCGTTTGAGAGTAGAAGGCCGGGCCGGGGGAGTCCAGGCGGACCGCTGCGGCCGCAATCGCCAGCACCGGCAGTGCCACCAGCAGCAACGCTGTTCCGGCGATCCGATCGAAGACGTCCTTCAGGAGCACGCGTGTGCGGCGCAGACTCACGTCGATCAGGCCCGTCCAGCCGTGGGTGACCGGCAGTCCCCGCATGCGGCCGGGGACCACATCCTGCAGTCCGGGGGCCACCACCAGTCTGGCGCCGGTGTCAGTCAGCCCGCGCATCAGCACCACTAGATCCTCCGGACTAACACCTCCCAGGGTCATCACCACATCGATGTTCTCCTTCCGCACCATGGCGGACACGGCATCGGGGCTGCCCAGGCGGGCGGCGGCGTGGGACTTGTTGGTTGAGGAGGACAGGTAGCCGACCACCAGGAAGCCGTCCCCCGGGTGGCTGCGCAGATCGCGCAGGATCGGCTCGGCGCCGGGTCCCATGACTATCAGTGTGCGGCGCAGGCCGTGGCCCTCCATGCGGCGTGCGCGCAGCCAGCCGCTCTCCAGTATGCGGCCGCCCACAACCAGGATCAGTTGGACCGCCAGTGGCGCCAGTACTGCGCCGGCGGAAACAGAAGGAGTCAGGATCTGGCTGAGCAGCACGGCCACCGGCGCCACCGCGATGGCTGCCAGGGTGGTGCGCCCGGCCCCGGAGCGCGCCTGGTCCACCACGTCCACGCCGAGTCCGCCGGCCGCCCAGGTCAGGATCACCATGAGCAGGCCGGTGACGACGACCAGCGTTAACTGCAGTGGTGTCCAGGCCAGACAGATCCAGCCGATCCATACGGGCAGGGTGACGGCGGCCAGGTCGCTGAGCAGTACCCACATGAGCAGGTCCTGACGCATGGTGGGCCAGGCCGTGAACAACGGCGACGCCAGGGGCGGCAGGATCTTTTCCGCGTCGGAAGCGCGTTCCCGCTGCCCGTGGCGGGGCGGTGTAGCAGAGGTGAGCGGCGAGCTGGCCAAGAACATCTCCAAATTGGAACGGCGGGTTGATACTGTCGGATGCTTACGATCGTTGTTGAATAAATAAAGTTGTGGCCGGAAAGCGGGCGGTGCGCTGCGCGGGCCGCCCGCGGGCTCGATTCTCCACGGTCAGGAGCTGAATTTACTACCGATTTGGGTGGTGCGGGGATGAACGTGAACAGATCCACATGTGGGCTCCTCGGTGTGCGTGTCGGCGCCGAGTCGGGGGTCGCGGATGCTGTCGGCCCCTGCTGGCGTCTTGGCTAATATCGTTGGAATGGTGCGGCTGGAGTGGTGTCGGTGGGCGGGTGTGCGGTGGGCCGACGGAGGGTGCACAGGGATTTAACGGTATGGGCCGTGAGATCTCCTCGAGACCTTTATTTGGGGCTTTGCCGTCGTTTTTTGCGCATATGAGGGTCGTGCGTCACATGGGGAAACTGGTTTGTAACATCCGACGGTGATTCGTGACCAAAGGTCCTGTTGCTCGCCGGGGCCGGCGCGGAATGTTCAAATGCGGGACAAACACCGTTGGTGTTGCGGTGAACCGTGGTGGGTCTGCTCCTAGGTGGTGCGCAGAGGGTCGGGTTGTGCGGCGGAGGCGGGGTGCTCAGGGCTCCTGTTGGGTGCCGGTGTCGCGCAGGGTGGGGTTCGGGGTCATTGCGCGCAGTCCGTTCCAGGCCAGGTTGACCATATGGGCTGCCGCCTCCTCCTTGCTCATCGCCCGGTTCTCTAGCCACCACTGCGAGGGCATGGCCACGATGCCTACGAGCATCTGCGCGTACAACGGAGCTGTGCGCGGGTCGAGCCCGTGCTCGGAGAACTGTGTGGCCAGAAGGCCGGATACCTGGATCGCCACATCGGCCAGCAGGGTGGAGTAGGTGTCCGAGCTGTGGGTGTTGGTGGCGGACAGGATGCGGAAGCCGTCGGAGGACTCCTTGATGTAGGTCAGCAGTGCCAGTGCGGCCCGTTCGACTATCACCGAGGCGGAGGAGGAGGACTTCAGCGCCTGTGTGATCATGGTGGAGATGGTGGTGAGCTCGCGGTCGACAATGACCGCGTACAGGCCCTCCTTGCCGCCGAAGTGCTCGTAGACCACGGGCTTGGATACCTTGGCCCGGCTGGCGATCTCCTCGATGCTGGTGGCCTCGAAGCCCTTCTTCGCGAAGAGTGCGCGGGCTACGTCGATGAGCTGCTCGCGCCGCTCGGAGGCGCTCATCCGGGTTCGTTTGCTGGACTTGGAGCTCATGACTGGTGGTGGGTCGTTCGTGTTGTGCTGCGTCGTTTCATCTACCCCGGAGGTATCCCGCCGGCACTGTGGTAACAACCGGCATACAACCGCCTTAGGGGGTTCTGCTTGGGTTGAAGCCTAGCACGGTGGTCCCGTCCGACGGTCCGTGCGCGACCCGCACAGCCGCATCGGCGGTGTCGTTGGATGCCCGGCGGGTGTTCGGTAGGCATGCGGTAGGCACGCGGCAGGCGCGCGGTGGGCGTGCGGTGGGTGTGCAGGGGGCGCCCACGGGGTCCGTGGTGGGGGCGGCATGTCGTTGTGAATCAGTAGCGATAGTCTGTTATGGTGACAACCCAGTAACGTGTTAACACTGAAGGCGTAACAGCCGAATTCTGGCTTGGGGAGGCCGCGTGAGCCCGCGCCCGTGAGAGGAGACGATGTGCACATACCGGACCGGCGACGCCTCGTCGCACGTGAGATCGCGGATCGCCTGAGCCGCGGCCTGGGCTCGTTCTACCTGGTCGCAGCGCCGTCGGTTTCGGGGGTCTGGTCCCTCGGCCCCGCGCTTGCCGCAGACATGACCGAACTGCTGGCCGAGGTGAGGGTGGCCGAGGTGGATGCCGCGATCGGCGCCGGGCTGCCGGTCAATCGCCCCGATCTGAACGTCGACGACGTCCTGCTGATCACCTGCATCGACCAGATCTTTGGCAAGCTCAGCGAAGACGCCGAGCAGCCGGATCTGCGCGCCAGACTCCAGTCGCTGCGCAACGCCGTCGTGACGGCGACCTCCACCCAAGCGCGCTCCGAAGCCGCCGCCGACTTTGCCGCTGCCGCCACCTGCGACCGTCCCGTGCTCGTAGTCGTCTCCGTCCGCGGAACGCGTGAGGGGCTCTCCCCGGAGCAGATGCGGCGAGCTGCCTCCCTGCTGGCGACGACGCCCTTCGCCGTCGTTGTGCTCATGCCGGAGGGAACGGTCGACGAGGCGGCGGCTCCGCCCTTCTTCTCCACTTCCATCAGGCACTTGGGGCCCGACGACGCCCGGGACCTCATCGGGGCGGAAACCTCCGCCTACGTCGATCCGATGGTGGCGGAGTGGATTTCGCGCAGCTCGGCCGGACGGATCTGCGACATACGTGCCGAGGGCGCCTCCCTGAGCGGTGTGGCGCTGGCAGGACGTGAACTTCCGCGGCGCGAACCGATCGTCTCGGCGCATACGCGCCGTATGGTCGCCGACCGTCTGCGCGCCCTGACGCCGAAACAACGCGACGCCCTGGTGGCGATGCACCTTCAGCTGGAACCGGATTCGGCCGTGGCCCGTAACGCCACCGGCGTAACGCCACCGCAGGAGGCGGAGGATCTGCTGCCTGCCCCAGAACCTATTCCCGGGCTGGGGGCGGCCCTGGCGGTCGCAGTTGTACAGGCGCTGCCGCATGAGGCGGTGCGAGTCCTGCACCAGGCGTTGGCCGAGTCGCACCAGGCCGATACCCTGGAGCACTCCTGGCACCGTTTGGGGGCGGGTGTGGCCTCGGTCGAGGACTGGGACCGTCTGCTCGTCGCCGCGGATGCCGAGCTGCAACACGGCAGTGTCAACATCGCCTGGCGAATCATCGATGCCTTGGCGCTGAATCGAGCCGGGCGTGTTCCTGATCCAGCTCTGACGGCACGTATCAGACTGTTGCAGGGACAGCTCGCCCTGCAGCTGGGTTGCACGCTGACCGCCTCCGCGCGCCTGCGTGAGGCCATGGGGCGTACGGGCCTGCATCCGCGGGAGGAACTGACGGTGGCCGCGAGTTACATCGCCGCCCGCGGCAGTGAGGGCATGAGCATTGACGAGAACTCCCGACTCGCTGCTCGCATAGTGCAGCTGGGGGAGGTCGAAGCGCTGCCCGCGGCGCGCTGCCTGATCCTTCTGGCTGCTCAGGAAAGACTGATCGGCGAGACGCAGGGCCCCGGTGACTATCTGCGCGCCGCGATCAGGCTGCTGGATGCCGACGGCTCCGGTGACTGCGCGGCTCCCCCATGTGCCGACACCCTTGGGCTGGCGCAGGCGCTCGCGGCGCGGGTGAGTGGTCAAGGCCATGAGGCTTCCAGGGGTCTTCTGAGTGGCGTGTTCGTGGAGGTTCCGGGCGACACCGCGCGAGGAGACGTCGCCGTCTGGGCGCAGGCGGTGATTCATGCCGTCCTCGCCGCGGAGGACATGTCGGGGGATAAGACGGTGGTTGCCGAGTCGGTGCAGTCCCGACTCGCCGGTGTCAGCCCCTTCTATGAGGCCCAGGCGGTATCGCTTCGGGCGTATCTGCGCAGTCGCCTCGGTTGGACCCGCTACGCGCAGGCGGAGTTGGTCAATGACAGCTTCCGAGTGCCACTGCGCGCGGGCCTGACCGGCTTGGGGGTGGCCGCGGTGGCACAGGGCGCCATGCTGTTCGGCGGCGCCACCACCGCCGCCGCCTGGCGCACCGCCATGGCAAGCGGATTGCCAGGTTCCGCCGCTTCGCCACAACAGCTGTGGGTGGGCGTGCTCGAGGCCGCGGCACGGCTGTCCTCGGGTGACGGCTCATCGGCGGGGCTATTGCTCGGCCCTGCGGTTTGCGCCGGTGTCGCCCGCGAGCGACTGCGCCCCGTGTGGTCGAGCGTCGTCGACATGGTCATTATTGAACCCGCACTGCTCGAGCGCGTACCGGGCCTGGCTGATTGGCTCCGGGCGCAGTCATCCGGACGGGTGCGCCCCGATCCGGACGATCAGCTGCTGGCCGTGCTGCTTTCCGACGACGCCCAAGCCGTCCCGCTGATCTCCGAACTGTTGCTCGACACGGCCTTGTCTGGCAACGCCCTCAGGCAGGTGCGGGTGGACATGATGTGCGCGGCCCGGCTGCGCCGTTCGCCCGAGCTCGATACCGCCGAACTGGGGGTGGCCGGCGACGCCTCCTCATGCGCGCAGGTGCTGGAGGCGCGTGCCACCGAACTCGCTGCGCGCAACGGCATGTTCTTCTGGCAGTGCGTAACCCAACGCACCGCCCGCTCCAAGGCGGGGGCCGGGCCGGTGTCGTCGGCCGTGGCGGTTGCGCCTACGGAGCTGACCGAGACCGAGCTGCGGGTGGCGCGACTGGCCGCCCGGGGACGGCGCAACAAGGAGATCGCGGCAGAGACGTATATGGCGGTTCGCACGGTCGAGCTGCGTCTGACCGGCGTATACCGGGCCCTGGGGATCTCCAGCCGCAAGGACCTGCCCAGGGCGCTGGCCACGCACAGCCTGCTGGAGGACTGACACGGCCGGAGGGGCTGCCGGGCACACGGGAGGTGGTGAATGAGTACAGCAGATGAACGTCGGGCTCTTGCCTGCGCAACGGGGCGCCGTGCGCCAGTGCTGAGGCGGTACGGGATGCGGCCTCAGCGGTGGGATGGTGCGTGCCGAGAGCGTGGGGCAGCCCGCGTGGGCATTGGCGGGCCCGCGAGGGCGGGCGGCGATTGCGCAGCGAATAGGCTCCGTGCAGGGTGGTGAGCGCGGTCCGTGCTAGCTTGTTAGGCCGTCGCGACGTCAGACCGGCGGTCGCGAACAGTTAAGGAGTTGTGCATGAGCGCGTCTGCGCCGACTGATACCCGCCCCTCGATCCGAGATAATATCCGCTCTCTGGCTTCGGCGCAGAAGGCCAAAGCGGGCGCCCCGTTGTACTCGCGTCTGATCAACCGGCCCGTGGGAAGGGTCCTGGCGGCAATCGCCCACCGGCTGGGGATGACGCCGGACCAGGTGACGGCGGTCTCCGCCTGCTGTACCTACGCGGGGGTCTTCCTGCTGGCCCTATGGCGCCCGTCGGTGCTCGCCTGCGTGACCACTTCCCTGCTGCTCATGTTCGGCTACGCCCTTGACTCCGCCGACGGCCAGTTGGCCCGCCTGCGCCACGGCGGCTCGAAGGCGGGGGAGTGGCTGGATCATGTGGCCGATGTGATCAAGCTGTCTACCATCCACGGAGCTATCGCCATTGGCCTGTTCCGCTTCGCCGAACTGCCGACGCCGACGCTGCTGCTAGTGCCGCTGGCCTTTGGAGCAGTGCAGAACATCCACTTCTTCAGCTACATCCTCACCTACCAGCTGCGCTACGCCGGCGGCACTCCGCTGGCCAAGAACGAGGGCCGCGCCGGCGTGCTGAAGTCGGTGCTGTCGGTGCCCACAGACTACGGGCTGCTGTGCCTGGTGCTGGCGCTGCGCTTCGCGCCCACGGCCTTCCTGTGGGTGTACGGGATCATGCTGGCCGGCTATGCCGGCTACGTGATCCTGGCGCTGCCCAAGTGGTATTTGGAGCTGCGCCGCGGCTGACCCGGCGTGAGCCACCGCGGCCCGCCCGCTCGTGGGACCCGGCCCTACGAGCTTGCCGCGCGGCTCCCTCGGATGGAATGGAGCGGAATTCAGCCCCGAATGAGGTCTTGGACCACCGCGGTCATGGCGGCCCGGTAGCCGGCGACGCTGAAGCGGGTTAGTGCCTCCTGCCTCCCGAGTCGGGCCAGACGCGCGGCGAGGGCGGGCTCGGCGGCGAGCCGGTCCAGTGCGGCTGCCAGTGCCTGCGGATCATCCGGGGGAACAAGCAGACCGGTGACGGAGTCGTCGACGACCTCCTTCAGTCCCTGCACGCCCGAGGCGATCAGCGGGCGGGCGGCGTGCATGGCCTCCACGGCCGTGTTGCCGAAGGGCTCCTGCCGTGAAGGCACGACGACGACGTCGGCTCGTTCCAGCACCGGCCAGGTCGGGTGGACGTAACCGAGGAAGTCCACGTGCCCGACCAGGTCCGGCGCAGCGGCCCGTTCACGCAGCTGCGCCTCGTACCACTCGTAGCCGGGGAAGATCGAGCCGGCCACCTCCAGGGAGGCCTCCACGCCGCGCCCGCGCAACAGCGCCACCGCCTCAAGCAGCACGTCCACGCCCTTGCGGGGCGATAACCTGCCCACCATGGCAATGCGCAGTGGCGCGTCGGCGGTGCGCTCACGCAGTGGAGTGAGCGGCTGCGACGGCCCCGCCACGCCGTTGTGCACCACCCGGGTGCGTCCCGCCAGCAGTGGCTGTGCGGACAGCAGGGCCCGCCGGGCCGCCTCGGAGTTGGCCACGATCCGAGTGGATGCCAGCAACGGCGCGTTCAGACCGGCACGAATGACCAGATGCTGGGTGTCCTCGGCCTCGTGCACGTGGCAGAGCACGGGGACGCCGGCCGCGCGTCCCGCCAGCGGCCACCACGGGATCGTCACCGTGTTGGCCAGCAGCGCATCGGCGCCGCAGGCCTTGATCAGGCCGCGCAGTCGTGACAGTTCGCCCGGGGCCCGGGCGGCCAGGTCCGCCAGGCCGCGGGGAGTCAGCAGGGCCTTGCGCAGCACGGTGAAGGGAACGACGGCGACGCGCGCGCCCACTCCCGCTAGTACGGAAACCAGCGGGCCATCGGCGGGCAGCGCCACGTTGACCCGGTAGCCGGACTCGATCAGCCCGGTGATGGTCTCCACCAGCTGCCAGTCGGAGCCGTACAGATCCGGGGAGGGGTGAGCGACCAGCACCAGCGGGGAGCCGTCATTGGGACAGGTGGGAGCACTCATGCCGGGAACGCTCCGGTCCGGCGCCCGGAGGGGCGCCGACGCCGCGGCCCCTGCGCGGCCAGGCGCCGGCACAGCGCCTCGTAGCGGTCGGTTACCTGCTCCCAGTCGTACAGGGCGGCCCGGCCGTGGGAGCGCTGCCCGCGGCGCGCCTGGGCGTCCGGGTCCTGTTCCGCGGAGGCGACCAGGGCGGTGACGTCTGCGGCGGTGCCCCAGTAGCGGCCGGCGTCGCCGAGCACCTCCCGGTTGAAGGAGACGTCGAAGGCGTCCACGGCCGCCCCTGCGCCGATGGCCCGCAGCAGTGAAGGATTGGTGCCGCCCACCGAGTGGCCGTGGTAGTAGACGAGGGCTCCGGCGTACAGCTGGTCGAGCAGCTCCTGGTCCCACAACCCTCCCAGCAGGCGGACGCGGGAATCGGCCAGGGATTCGATACGGGCTGTGTACTCATTGGCGTAGGGGGCGGAGCCGACGACAACGAGCGGCAGGCGCGCCTGCGAACGGACATAGCCGTCGACGATCACGTCCACGTGGTTCTCGATCTCGAAGCGGGCCACCACCAGGTGGAAGCCGCCGGCCTGCAGCCCGAGCTCGGCCAGCCGTTCGGTTCCGCCCGTAACCCGGGGCGCCCCGTAGGCGATCAGGTCGGTGTCCGCCTTGAACTCCTCGGTGTAGTAGTCGGCGATGCCCTGCGCGTCGGCGATCAGCGCATCCGAGTAGCGCACCGCCAGGGCTTCGGCCGCCCGGTAGTAGCGCCTGCCGGTGGGACCCCACTTGCCTCGGCGCCACTCCAGGCCGTCCACATGCGTGGCCACGGGTATGCGGGCGGCCCGCAGGGCCGGCAGAAAGGGGGCATTGGCGGCGTTGAAGACGATGGCCACATCCGGGTGCACGCGCTCCAGCAGGTGGCGGACCGAAAGCGCCGTATGAGACAGCGTCTCCAGGGAGCGCTTCTTCATCGCCGGCAGCTCCACCACCCGCATGCCCCGGTAACGGCCGGGCAGTGGCGTGTCCGGTTCGGGGTTGCGGGAGTAGACGAGCACCCGGTGGCCCCGTGCGGCCAGGCGGCGGCCGACCTCCTCGATGGCGGTCTCGAAACCCCCGTAGCGTGCGGGTACGCCGCGCGTGCCGAGCATGGCAATGCGCAGAGACTCGGGCGGGGCGGCGGAGCTTGCGGCACGGGCTGTGGAATCAGCGGTCATCTGCTCTATTTGACCTCTCTTGTTGGGTGAAGCGTTCCCGGTGGACGAGTCGCAGCCCGTCGATCGCCCCGCGCACGGCGGGCACCAGGGTGGTGGTGGGGTGGGCGAGTATCTGGCGGCGTCCCCCGCGCAGGAGGATCCGCCACGACTCCTGGGGGGTGCGTCGCACCCACCGGGACAGTTCCTGGCGGCGTGCCCAGCGCGCGCCCAACAGGAGCCGGTTGCGCACGTTCCAGTAGTAGTACGTGGCCGAGTGGCGCTGCCCGCCCCGTGCGCGCCGGCGTGGACGCGGCGACGGCTCCTGAGTCTGCGCGGCGGACGATGCCGCTGCACCATCCGCGGCGGGTGAGGCGGTGGAAGCCGGGCGTTGGGTGCCGCCCTCAATGTGTCGGGCGACGATGGTGGTGTCATTGAGCAGTCGGCCACCGGCGTGAAGCACGCGCAGGGAGAAGTCGACGTCCTCCCAGTACAGGAAATAGTCCTCCGCCAGTCCGCCGGTGGCCTGCCACAATTCGGCGGACAGCGCGAAGCAGGCACCGGTCAGCCACTGCTCGTGACGGTGCCCGGGGATCAACACGGCCCGCGGTGAGCGGGTGGCGCCATCGGTCAGGTCAACGCGGTAGCCGTAGAAGGCCGGATGATCATCGGCGTCGACGATCATCGGCGCGACCAACGCCATCGGATCGGCCTGCGCGCGGGACACCAGCGCCTCCAGCTGATCCGGGGCGATGGTCGCGTCCGGGTTCAGGACCACGAGCGTGCGGGCTCCTGCATCCAGGGCCGCCTGCACGCCCCGGTTGACGCCAGCGCCGAAGCCCAGGTTGCTTTCCGGCAGGACGGTCGCCCAGCCGTACGCCTCAGCCAGTCGGACCACCGTGGCTCGTTCGGCGGGTGTGGAGGCATTGTCCACAACCACGATCTGCGGAGCAGCGGGCTCACGTCCAATGGGGGCCAGGTTCGTCTCCAGCAAGGCGTGCGAACCGTAGTTGACGACTATGACGGCGGCGCTAGAGAGGTCTGCCATGCCTGAAGTGTCTTCTCAATCGGTGTCCTATCGGATACTTGCGGCCAAGACTCGGCGGCCGCCTGCCTGCGCCGATGGTACTATCCCGGCGCCGCGCGCAAGTTCCTAGCGTGCTGCACCGTCATAACGCCGCAGAACCTTGACTTCGACCGAGTTACTGCGTCACTGCCAATCGATGGGAGCTCACGCGTGCCCGCCTTACCGATCAGCCTCGATGTGACGGTGTGCACCTACAAGCGTCCCGAGCGGGTAAGCGCCCTGGTTCCGCAGTTGCTCGCGCAGGTGCGGGACTTGGAGGGGGTCGATGCGCGGGTGGTGGTTGTCGACAACGACGCCGCAGGCTCTGCTCGTGATCGCCTGACCGAGGGCCCGGCGGACGCGCGCGTGCATGTGGTGGTCGAGCCCTCCCCGGGGCTGTCCGCGGCCCGCAACCGCGCCCTGGATGAGGCCGCCGGGCGGGACCTGCTGGTATTCATCGACGACGACGAGGCGCCGGGGGAGGGCTGGCTGGCCGCACTCGTGGAGGCGTACGCGACCTACCGGGATACCGGCGCCGTCGCGGTGACCGGGCCGGTGGAGTCGGTCTTCGCCGTCGAGCCGGAGCCGTGGGTGGCGGCCGCGCCCGTATTCGCCCGCGCACGCCGGGCCACCGGCACCCGGCTGCGCAGCGCCGCCACCAACAACCTGCTGCTGGACATGACGGCCGTGCGCCGTCTGGCGCTCAGATTCGACCCGCGTTTCGCCTTCACCGGCGGGGAGGACACCTTCTTCACCCGGGCGTTGACCGCCCACGCGGGCGAAATTGTGTGGTGCGACCAGGCCGTGGTGACCGAGACGGTTCCTCCCGAGCGGGCCTGCCGCCAGTGGGTGCTCACCCGCGCCCGTCGCAACGCCGAGACCTGGGCCTGGGTGAGACTGCTGGATGAACACGGCTGGCGGCGCGCCGGCAGACGCATGGAGTTCACGGCGCGTGGGGCGGCGCTGTGGCTGATTGGCACGGCCCGCGCCCTGATGGTGCGGGGGGACGACGCCGCCCGCCAGGCCCGGCGGGCTCAGCACGAGCACCGGGCGGCGGGCGGGCGCGGCATCCTGCGGGCGACGCTGCTGGGGCCGCGAACGGCGCCGTATGCGCGCTGAGCACGAGCCTGTCGCTCAGGGCTGAACCCTGGTCTCATCCTCCACACTGAAAACATCCACCTTCAACGCCTGCCCCGTGGTGGTGGCCCTGCCCGACAGGTAGGTGTTCAGACGGACCGCCCCGCGGCGCTGCAGCCGTGGCTCGTTGTCCGTGGTCTCCAGGCTCCAGGTGGCGGGGGCGGAGGAGTCACCCAACCAGACCTTGGCCCGCAGCGCGGTGGGCGAGGTGCCGGTCGCCTCGACGATCACATTCACGCGCATCCCCGGAGTGAAGGTGCCTTCGACCGGGACCGTGACCAGTGTGATCTCCTGTGCGCTGACGCGCTTGACCAGATATGCGGTGACCTTTCCGCCGGCCAGGACCGTCTTGACCTGGTAGCCGTCGGAGCCGCTTGCGCCGCGTGCGGTGATAGCGGTGTAGGTGGCGCCGCCGGAGCCGTCCTCGGCGAAGGTGAAGGCGGTGCTGACCCGCGTGGACGTGGAGCTGTAGCCCCGAAGCGTCGCGGATGAACCGCTGCCGGCCCGGTCCATGGCGATGACGCCGTGTCCGTCGACTCCGGCGGTGAAGCGGTCGGTGGGCGCGACGGACCAGGATCCGCCCCAGCCGCCGGCAACGGCGGTGTTGAAGTGCTCGTCCCAGACTCCATCCGCGAACCGCGTGTTGCCGCCGAGATCGGCCGTGGATGTGTTCCAGGCCGCATTCACCAGTGCGCCTCGGTCGACCGTCGTGCCCGTCGGAAGGCCGAGGGCGGAGGCCACGGCGGCGCTGAGCGGCTTGCCGGAGCCCGCGGCCGGAGAGTCGGACCGAATCCGGTAGTCGCCGCCGTAGTCGGTGATCGTGGTGGTCTCCCGCACGAATACCGGGGAGTTGCCACGGTCGGCGCGCAGGTCGAGTGAGTTCGTGTCCTTGCCGGTGATCGTCAGTCCCTGTGTCTGCGTCTGCTGCTCGAGGGTTTCGGACACGGCCCAGGAGTCGGGGCTCAGGCCGAAGTTCGTCAGATACAGGTCGGAGCCCGTGCCGCGGTCGATGTTCTCCGGCCGGACGAACACGTTGTAGTCGGACTCGGCGAGCTGCTCGTTGACGCTGGCGAATCTGCCCTCCGTCTCCCCCGGGCGTCGCAGGTTCCGGGACGCCTCGACCAGGATCATGTTCTGGTACCGGCGGTTCTTGTTGGCGCCGGGATCGGTGTAGGCGGTCCGCGGCTTGGAGGCGATCACGTTGTTGATCAGCTCATTGTCCAAGGAGTCCCAGGCCATCGGCTTGGTGGTGTCGCCGCCGTTGTACTCTCCCGCGCTCCACTTCTCGACGTAACCGGCCGGGCAGGTATCCCACTCCCGCGAAGACAGGTTGCAGGCGTCCACGCGGTTGTCCTCATGCACATAGATGGGGTCCAGCGTGCCCACGATTGTGTTGTTCCAGACCTTGTCGCGTGCGCTGCCGGACAGTTGAATGCCGGTCTTGGAGCCCTGGATCAGGTTGGATGCGATCACATTGTCCTGACCGATCTCATCGAGTATGGCGATTCGGTCGATGTTGATGAAGGTGTTGGCGACCAGCGCGGAGTTGATGACGCCCTCGTCCAGCCACAGGGCGTTGAAGGCGGTTGGACGCGCCTTGTTCATGCTTAGATCGGAGGAGTCCAGGAGTTCGTTGGAATCGTCCTGGAGGGTCTGGGAGCGGTCGAAAGTATTCGCCTCCACGCGAATGGAGTCGGAGTGGGTCAGCTTGACATCGGCCACCGTGCAGTACGCGCCGCAAGCGGCGGTGATGAAGCTCTTCGCGCCGTTGCCGGTGAAGGTGTTGCGGTACATGTGCAGGCGGTGGGCACGATTCGCGCCCAGGCCGTTGGAGCCGTTTCCGGTGAACACGGAGTTGCTCACGGTCACGTCGGTGGCGTTGGCGATGTGCAGCGCGGGGCCGGCCTGCGAGCCCGAGAAGGTAACGCGATCAATGCGTGAGCTCTTGGCGGCATTGAAGACCATGGTGGCGTTGCCGTTCTTGCCCCAGACCGGATCGATATAGTTCCAGGCCTGGATCGGGGCGTAGTTGGTGATCGTCAAGCCGATCACCGAGGCGCCGGTGCCCAGCATGGTCAGCGCGCGACCGTGCTGGATGATCTCCACGGTCTTGTCGCCCGGATCAGTGCCCAGGACGTACTGGGCGCCGGTATGGGGTCCCTGCACCCAAGAGGATTCGCTGTCTGAATTGCCGACTCGGGCGGCGATGGCGGGATTCTTCTCAGCGGCCGTGTCCCTAACGTAGAAGGTCATTGTCCCCGGTGTGACCTTGGTGGGATCGTCCACCTGCGTGAGTTCCTCGCTGGTTCCGTCAGCCCCGACGAAGAACACTGCCTCCGGGTAGCGGGACATGTCGCCGTCGACCTTCTTAGGGTTGGTGGAGGCGTCCTGGTTGAAGCGGACGAAGTCGGTGCGCCTGCTGGTCCACACGCCGTTGTTATTGGTGAAGTCCGAGCGGCCGAGCGCCTCCGTGCCGGTGAGCACGGGCTTCGCGCCCTCCTTGGCCTGGAGCGTGATTCCGTTGAGAACCAACTCGCCCTCGCGGTAAACGCCGTCACCGACTTCAATGGTGGTGCCGGCTTTAGCGGCCTTGAGTGCTGCGCCGATGGTCTTGAACGGACGCTCGGCGGAGCCGTCGGCCGCCGCGGCATCGGCGGCGGCGTCGACGTGGATGGTGGTGGTCTCGGCGGCGTCGGCCGGAGCCGCCGGGATCGCTAGTCCCACTAGTGCTAGGAATGTGATGATGGTCAGTACAGTGCGTTGCATGATGTCCTCCAAGGCAGGGTGACGGGACCAACATAGCACATCAAGGTTGTATTACAAGGATAGCGGCTGCGACTCTTCGATTCGCACTCCGGCATGTGGCGTTATAGTGCGGAAATGTCGCGATCGGCTCGTCGCCAGGTTTGGCGGACTACTCGGCGGGCGGTTCGATGTCCCGGTTGCGGGGCGTGTGGTTACGGGGGGACTCGGCCTGTGGGGCGGCGGGATCATCGCGGTCTGTGGAGCGCATGCGGAGTATCGTCAGTGTTACCGCCATGCCGACGGCGAGCCCCGCGACGCCGCCGTACAGTCCGTAGCGGGCGGTGGAGGGACCGGATGGCTCCTGCGGGAAGGAGGCCACGTCGACGTCGGTCAAGGACAGAGCCGTCTCGTCCTGGGGCTTCACGGTCAGGCCGGCAACGACATTTCGCAGCGCCACGACCTCGGCCTCGACTATGGCGTGGGCGCTTTCCGCGGAGGTGGTGGTGGCGGAGATGTTGATGATGAGGCTGTTAGTCGAGGTAGACACCGAGACCGCGCGCTTGACTTCAGAGTGATCGATGCCCGTGGCCTGGGAAACCTCGCTTAGAACCGAGTCCGAGGTGCTGAGCTGGACGATCGTGGGCATGATCCCGGTGATGATGTTGGTAGCGGAGGAGACTCCGCGTTTACCGCTGTCACTGTCCGCCGCCACCAGTGCGCTGGCGCGCGAGGTGTAAACGGGCGTGCTCGTGATGGCCAGGCCAGCGCCGACGAGGCCTCCCAGCAGGGCGTGTACCAGCAGAAGGGGCGCAAACTTGCGCAGCAGGACGCTGATGGCTCCATCGGGATTCATCGTTTGGTTCCTTTCGCTCGGCGCGTGTCTCGCGCCGCCCTCGGCCCGCCGGTCAGCTACTGGCCGGGCCCGCGCGCCAGCTGGCGGAGCTGGTCGCAGTGCGCAATGTCCCCGACTGGCAGGATCAGGCGATCCTGAACGGGGCCCGGCTCGATGCTACGACGGGCACCGAGCCGATAAGGCCAAGTCCGGGGAACTTTACCTCTACCTCCCCGTCGCCCTCAATGCCGTCGAAGGCGACGAAGGTGGTGTTGAAGTTCGCGTCCGGGCGGGTGTCAGAGATCGCGGGCTGTTCACTGAGCGGGCGCAGGGCAATGCCCCGTTGAAGGGACAGCAGCCGTATGCCGTCGGGCGTGTAACCGGTGGAGTCCCCTCTGAAGGCGCCGGTGTGGGTGAGCAGATCGGTGCCGGGCCGACTCGCCGCCACCCGCAGGACGGTCATGCCGCCGATGACGGACGCCGGGCCGATGATCAGTTCTCCCGCGGGATGCTCCTGCGTGGAGGATTCGGGTGCGGTGGGGGTGGGCTGTGCGAGGGTGCCCGGTGCACTGGGTTCATGTCGCGTCCGGGGGCGGTGTCGAGCTGCCGTCCCTATTGCGCCAGCCACCGCGACGGCGGCGGCTAACAGGCCCAGGCGCCGCCGGCTCAGTCGCGGTCGCGATGGTGCGGATGCGGGGGGCCCGTCGGGTGGCGGTGCGATGCTCATGACCATGCAATCCCGTCCACTTTGGCGCACATGGCGCCGATTGCTCCGCGCTCGAAGCAGATGTCGACCGCCTGCTGACCGTCGCAGATGTGCCCAATGAGCGGTAATCCGTAATCCGCGGCGGTTCGCCAGGTCGTCGCGCTAGCGTTCCAGGGCACGCCGAACAGGTCCCAGTAAGGGGCCCAATCCGCCGCCTTGCCGCTGATGATGTCCTCCTCATAGGCGTAACCCCAGGTGCGGAATCCGGCGGCGCGCCAGATCTCGGCCAACCAGGTGGCATCCCCGTAGAACTTCAGGATCGTGTGCCCGGGGTCCAACCAGGGCAGGTAGGTCTCGTGGGCGGCGCCGCTGTGCTTGGGGTCGATGAACAGCACATGGTCCTCCCCGTAGGCGGCCTGAAGGTCGGTGAGTCGGATGAGGGGCTCACCCCGAGTGGTGTAGGCCCGCGCCTGGTCCCAGGTCATCTGGGATACGCGCGTGTCCGGTGCCTGCCCGTCAACGGCCTGCAAGTCCTTGTCATGTACGCCCACGGCAACGCCGTCCGCGGTGAGGTTGAAACTGAATTCCAGGGCGGGCACGTTCCGGGCGACCGACTCGCTGTATGCGCGCAGACTCATCTCGGGCCAGTCCGCCGAGCCGCCACGGTGGGCGATGATCCACCCGTCGGCGTCCAGCAGCGTGTCCACGTCCACCTCCGCCGGTTGGGTCAGGGCGGTGGGCGTGCTGGCCACGCTGTGATCCTCTGCCCCACGAACTGTCAGGTTGATGCTGCTGATCAGCGGCGCCTGCTCCAACCGGGGCGCGCGGCGCGGTGGGTCCGTAAGCGCCCGCGGGCCGGCCGAGCCGGGTACTTCAATCATTCGGGATTGTCCTTCTGTGCCGGCACGGGCACGGGGTTGGCGTTAATCAGCGGCTGTCCAGCTTATCTCAACAGCCCGGTTTCAAGCCCCGTGCGGGCATGGCCGGGCCGGGACCGTGTTGCTGTTGTTGATGGCAAACGGGGGATGCGCGAAAGGCCGGCACAGTATGAGACACTGTGCCGGCGTCGGAGCCACCCGGTGGTGGTGGCCGCGATCTTCCGCCCTGGTGTAGAGGCAGCACGCAGGCCTTTGGAGCCTTGAGGCCCGGGTTCGAATCCTGGGGGCGGAGCCGGACGGTCCATGACGCCGAACGGCGGATGGCGGGCCGGCGCCCCCGTCGCGGCCGCGATGCGGACGTCGGGTTGGGGGCTGTCCGTGCACGACGTAGGATTGAGCCGCCGGGCCGCCAGTGGCCTGAGGCGTTGTGACGCCGAGTGAGAAGAGGACCCGTGGCTTCTACCTCCCCCGCAGCCGTAATCGTCATGGCCGCCGGCAAGGGCACCCGCATGCGCTCGTCGCTGCCCAAGGTGCTCCACCGCATCGGTGGCCGCAGCCTGCTCGAGCACGCCGTCGTGGCAGCGCGTGGTCTTAGGCCCGAACACCTGGTGGTGGTGGTGCGCCACGAGCGCGAGCAGGTGGTCGCCGCTCTGGCGCAATTCGCCCCCGACGCCACCGCCGCGGATCAGGATGAAATCCCCGGAACGGGGCGTGCCGTCGCCTGTGGTCTGGCGGCCCTGCCGGAGGAACTGGCCGGGCCGGTGGTGGTGACCAGCGGTGATGTGCCGCTTCTGGACGCGGACACCCTCCTGGCGCTGGTGCAACAGCACGTGGAGCATGATGATGCCGTCACCGTGCTCACCACCGTGCTGGACGATCCCACCGGGTACGGGCGCATCCTGCGCGACGACGACGGCGCCGTGGCCGGAATCGTCGAGCAGCGCGACGCCACCGCCGCTCAGCTCGCCGTCAAGGAGGTCAACGCCGGCGTCTACGTCTTCGACGCCGCCCACCTGCGCCGGGCCCTGGCCACCCTGGGCACGGACAATGACCAGGGCGAGGTTTATCTCACCGACGTCGTCGCCCACGCGCACCGCGAGGGCCGGGCCACCTCGGCCCGGGCCGTCACCGACCACTGGCTGGTAGAGGGCTGCAATGACCGTGCCCAGCTCGCGGCGCTGGGCGGTGAGCTGAACCGGCGCACGCTGAAGGCCTGGATGGAGCGGGGTGTGGGGGTGGTGGATCCGGCCGGCACCTGGGTGGATGTCACCGTCGAACTTGCCCGCGACGTCCGCCTGGAGCCCGGTGTCCTGCTGCGTGGAACCACGCGGGTGGGCCAGGGCGCCGTCGTCGGCCCCTATTGCGTGCTTACGGACGCCGATATTCCCGCCGGCGCCGTCGTCGCCCCCTTCAGCCTGCTCGACGGCGACGCCCCCGCGGCGCGGCTATAGACCGGCCCCGAGCTCACCGACCCACCGGCCACGAGAGAGGAACCACGTCATGACCGGCATCATCACCAAGGGCGAGAAACGGCTTGTCATCGCCTCGGGCCGGGCCCATCCGCAGCTCGCCCAGGATGTGGCCGCAGAACTGGGCACCGAGGTACTGTCCTCCACCGCCTACGACTTCGCCAATGGTGAGACCTACGTGCGCTTCAACGAGTCGGTGCGGGGCTGCGACGTATTCGTCATGCAGTCCCACGGTGACCGTGTCAACGACTGGATCATGGAACAGCTCATCATGGTCGATGCGCTCAAACGCGCCTCCGCCAAGCGCATCACCGTGGTCGCCCCCTTCTACCCCTACGCCCGGCAGGACAAGAAGCACCTGGGGCGCGAGCCGATCTCCGCCCGCCTGGTGGCAGATCTGTGCAAGACCGCGGGAGCCGACCGCATTATGAGTGTGGACCTGCACTCCAGCCAGGAGCAGGGATTCTTCGACGGCCCCTGGGATCACCTGTGGGCGCAGCCGGTGCTGGTGGACTACATCCGCCGTCGTATCGACGCGGCCAATGCGGCCGTCGTCTCCCCGGACGCCGGCCGCATCCGGGTGGCCGAGCGCTGGGCCAATGCCATGGGGGGAGTGCCGCTGGCCTTCATCCACAAGACCCGCGACATCACCCGCCCCAACGAGTCCGTGGCCAACCGTGTGGTTGGCGATGTAGAGGGGCGCTCCTGCGTGCTGGTGGATGACATGATTGACACCGGCGGCACCATCGCCAAGGCCGTGCAGGTGCTGCTCGCCTCCGGCGCCAAAGACGTGATCGTCGCGGCCACCCACGGCGTGCTCTCCGGCCCCGCCGTCGAGCGGTTGTCGGGCTGCGGCGCCCGCGAGGTGGTGGTGACCGACACCCTGCCCATCGCCCCCGGCAAACGCTTCGACGCCCTGACCGTGCTGCCGATCGCGCCGCTGCTGGCCCGCGCCATCAAGGCCGTCTTCGATGACGGCTCGGTGACCAGCCTGTTCGAGTCCTGAGCGCTGAGCCCTCAGCCGGCTCAGTGGGCGAAACCTCAGTGGGCGAAACTCAGCCTGCGCACCGCGCGTCCCCGGGTCAGCGCCGGTCCCAGCGCGACCGCCCGCAGTTCACGCTCCGCAAGGCCCGCGAGCACCTCGGTTAGCAGGGCGACCTTGTCGACTCCGCCGACGGCCGCCTCCGTGGCCAGATCGCTTGCGTCGGCGGCGCCGTCGTGGGCGAGCAGAATCGCCCCGGGCACGGCGTCGCGCAGGGCCCGCACCACGCGCTCCTTGTGGGTGACGTCCTTCCAGTCCCAGGTAGTGCCCGACCACAGCACGGTGGTCAGCCCAGCCGCCGATGCGGCCAGACGGGTGCGCGGAGACTGTGCGCCATGCGGCGGACGGAACCAACGCACCGGGACCTGGGAGATGTCCTCCAGTTCGGCGCGGGCGTCCCGCAGCCAGGGGCCGAGTTCGTGGCGGGGCAGGGTGGTGACCCGGCGGTGGTCTAGGCCGTGCAACGCCACCTCGTTACCCGCCCGGACGAGTTCGCGCACGAGCGCGGGGCTGCGGCGCGCCCGCGTCAGCAGCATGAAGAAGGTCGCCTGGGCCTCGTGCTCGGCCAGGACGGAGGCGAGAGCCTCGGTGCTGCCGGGCAGGGGGCCGTCATCGAAGGTTAGAACCACCTGCCGGGCAGCGGTGCGCACACTCATCACCGAGCCCAGTACTGGAGCCGCAAGCGCATCCGCAGGGCGTCTGAGCAGGGATTTCACGGTCATCGCGTCCCGGCCTCCTGACGGCTGAAGGACCTCGGAGACAGCGAGCGGGGTGCGCGCCCCAGCCGGCTCAGCGGTCGGGAAGTGCGCGCATACTCCCTCCAGGAAAGTCCCAGGCCCGCCAGTGTCATGCCGGCGCCGCGGGCGGCCAGACGCCAGCCCCGCGCATCGGCGCGCAGATCCCGGGTCGCCATGCCCCAGCCGGCGCGTGCCAGGCCGACGCCGACCCTGCCGATGCCTCCGGCGATAACCCCCGCGCGAGCCAGGCGTCCGGAACTGAAGTACAGATCCAGCAGGCCGGAGGTGTTGCCGTGGCTGAGCTGGCGGGCCAGTACCCAGCGGCGGGTCACCCGGTCCAGCGCGACTTGATCGACTACAACGGCGTCGCGGGCGAATACGATACGTCCGCCCCGGGACACCAGGGCGCGGGTCAGCAGGGTGTCCTCACCGCCGGAAAGCCCCAGCGCGGCGCTAAAGCGCAGGTCACCGAGCTGGTTCAAGTCGAGCAGAAGGTTCCCACAGGCGGCGGCGGGCCGTTCGGAGCCATCGGGGAAACGGCGTCGTTCAAAGAATCCCCCGGCCAGAATCCAGGCGGAGGGGCGGGACTGATAGTGAGTGTCCACCCAGCCGGCGACGGCGGCAGCGCCAGAATCACGCCAGTGCTCGAGCATGCCGTCCAGCCACCCCGGTGCCGGAGTGCCGTCGTCGTCGATGAACAGCAGCAGATCCCGGCCCGCGCGGGCCGCCTCATCCAGCGCGCGGTTGCGGCCCGCGGATATCCCTGGAACCGGTTCTATAACGCTGCGCAACCGCTCCAGCCCCAAGGAGGCGACGGCGTCGTGACCCGAACCGGAGGGGTCGTTGTCGATCACCAGGACGTCGGCGTCGCACCATTGCGGCGCGGCGAGAGCTTGCGCCTGCACCATTCGCGCCGTTCGGCGCACCTGCTCGGGACGGTGGAAGGTGAGTATCGCCACGGTGGCGCGTATGTGCGATGTCATGGCGTAACCGGGTGCGGCCGGGCCGAGCGGTTGCGGGGGAGGGGCATGCGCGTCTCCTGGAGTGAGTTCCGTCGTTCCGCCGACCCTACCGCCAGGCGCATGGTGCGGTACGTCATAGCGGGGTGACGGCGTGCCGGGCAGCCCGGTGTTGCGCACTACTCCCCAAACGCGTGCTTCCGGGGGCGGGGGGTACCTTATTGTTCACCTCATGAAGATGACTCGCTGCGCTGCGGTGCTGGTTGCGCCGCTCGTACTGCTCGCCGCATGTGCGGACTCCTCCGATGGGGCGGAAGCCGATGCCACCGCCGCGGTGACCGCTCCGCCGACGCAGTCCACGGCGCAGCCGGCAGAAATTCCCACCGGCGTGGTGACGCCAGAGGCGGCCACCTCCGATCCGGAGACGGACCTGGAGGAAGGCGACCTGGCCGCGGACTGGCTGGAGCCGGTCGAACTGACCCAGCCGGTCGCGGTTAATGACGATGTGACCGTGGGCATTGGGGAGTTGCTGAGCCGGCGCGTGGAGGCGGTTCTGCCCGACGAGGTTTCCGGTGACGGCGTGATCGTGCCCGTCACGGTTGCCAATACTGGAACCGATGACCTGTCGCTTGCCGGATTTGTTGTCACGATGTCCGCGGGTGAGGGGGACGCTCCGGTCGAGCAGGTGGTTTCTGCCTCCGATGAAGTGCCCACCTCTATTGCGCCGGGGCAGGCCATGACAATTAATGCCGCCTTTGTGGTCCCTCAGGAGCTACGTGGAAATGTGAGTATCGTCGTGGATCTCGGTGCGCAGAGTCGGGCGGCCGTTTTCCAGGGCGCCGCCCCGGCCGCCTGAGGCAGCCTTCCGTGCCGCCCGGAGCCGGGTACGCCGGGTGGTGCCGCCCCGGCCGCCTGAGAAGGTGCGTCCTTGGCGCTGGACATCGTCGGTTGCCCAGGGTGCTGCCCGGGCTGCCTGTGACGGTGACTTGACCCTCAAGCGCATGCGACACGCCGCCAGCATCTCTCAATGTTGCGGTTAGGGTGCAACTGTGTACCTGTATGTAACGAAAAGCTACGCAGTGGGTTTCGTGCGTGCATATTTCTCCCGTAGGGCGTGGTGGCGCCGGTGGCGCCGTCCCGCCCGTGCTCTCAAAAACGATGGAGGTCGTGTGAAACACGCCGGTTTGGCTCAAAGTGCGCTCACGTTGTTGGCTTCGCTGTCATTGGCTGTCGCCCCCGTAATCGCCACCACATCCGCCCACGCCGCAGAAGGTGCGGCGGCCGATCAGCTTCCGGAGACGGTCTCGGCCGATGCGCTGCCGACTCCGCAAGTGCTCAATGGGGTTGTGCGTGATCAGGTTGTTGTCGGTGACACCGTCTATGCGGTGGGCGAATTCACCAGCGTGCAGCCGGTGGGCTCTGCGGCGCCCGTGGCGCGGGCGAACGCTCTGGCCTACAACATTGAGACCGGTGAGCTACTGGACTGGGCGCCGCAGACCAACGGTGCGATTCAGTCGATCGCTGCCATGCCCGACGGGTCTCGCCTGTTCATCGGCGGCGCATTCTCCAAGCTGAACGAGGAGACCGTGTGGCGTGTTGCGGCGGTCGATCCGATTACGGCCGAGCGCAAGCCGCTGACCGCCGCGGCTAACGCCAAGGTGTTCGCCGTGGAGGTGTCGGCCGACGGCTCGACGCTCTACGTGGGGGGCGCATTCACGCAGATCAACAACAAGGAGCGTCTGCGCTTCGCGGCCGTGGACCTGAACACCAAGAAGCTCCTGGACGTCAAGGCCTCGATTCCCAACTTCAGCGTGCGCGCCATCGCCGCCGAGCCCAACGGAACGGGGGTCGCCATCGGCGGGTCGTTCACTTCGGTCAACGGCTCCACCAGCCCCGGCTACGGCATGGCCATTTTGGAGCGGGACGGCAGCATACGTCGTAACAACCTCACCTCCGTGGTCAGGTCCGGCAACACCTACGGCGGGATCATGGATCTCAAGGCGGATGCGCAGGGCCTGTACGGGGCGGCCTACACCCAGTCCCGCTCGCACGGGAATCTGGAGGGCGTCTTCCGGGCCGACTGGAACACTGGGAACGTGGCGTACATAGCCGACTGCCACGGAGACTCCTACGACGTGTTCCCCAGTGGCGATGTCGTCTACGCGGCCAATCACGGGCATGACTGCTCGAACATCGGCGGCTTCCCGGACAACACCAAGAACTATCACTACGCGTTGGCCTACGCCAACTATGAGACCGGCAAGGTTCGCACCAACACCGCCTCCGGCTACTACGACTTCGGCGGGCAGCCCGGAACCACCAACTTGAACTGGTACCCCGAATTCACCCCCGGGACCTACACTGGGCTCGGCCAGGCCACTTGGACCGTAGAGGGCAATGACCGCTACATCGTCTTCGGTGGGGAGTTCACCACCGTCAACGGCCAGTCCCAGAGGGGACTCACCCGCTTCGCGCGCCGCGACATTGCGCCTAATGCGCAGGGTCCGGTGAACAAGGGCGGCAACTACAAACTCACGGCCAGCAGCCCCGCCGCGGGAATCGTCACTCTGAGCTTCACCGCCAACTGGGATCGCGACGACAAGACGTTGTCATATGCCGTCTTCCGTGACACTTTGGACGGCCAGCCCATTTCCGTGCAGGACGTCACCGCGGGATTCTGGGAGCTGCCCGCGCTGACGGCGACCGACACCGTGGAGCCGGGATCCACTCATCAGTACGCGGTTGTTGTTACTGACCCCTGGGGCGCTTCCACGCGCTCGGACTGGGTGAGTGTGACCGCTGGCCAGGGTCAGGGCATGGCGAACTACGGCAGGCAGGTAATCGGTGACGGTGCCGTCAACTATTGGCCACTGGATGAGGCCTCCGGAGCAAAGTCGGCCTACGACCTGGTCGGCGGTAGGAATCTGACCTACCGCGGTTCCAGCTACACGACCGGTGCGGCCAGTGTGCTCTCCCAGGGGGCGTCAGTCACATTCTCGCCAGGCAACAACAACGGAGGCTGGTGGCAATGGTGGGGCCGGAACAGGCAGCAGAATTCCTCCTACTCCTGGGCGGCGCAGACCTCTGCCGCCGCCGCGCCCGCAGCATTCACTGTGGAGGCCTGGTTCCGCACTAACAGCACCAGCGGCGGTGAGATCGTCGGCTTCTCCTCCAGCAGTGAGAGTGAGGGCGCCAGCAAGGACCGCATGCTGTATCTCAGCGGCAATGGCACGGTCAACTACATGCTGTACCCCGGGACGGTCAAGGCGATCTCCTCCGCCGCGGGCTTCAACGACAACGCCTGGCATCACGTAGTCGCCACGACGGATCCGGTCGCAGGCTCGGTGCTCTACCTGGACGGCAAGGAGGCGGCCTCCGACCCGGCGATGACCTCCGGGCAGTCCTACAACGGTTACTGGCGTATCGGGGGCGACACCAACTCCGGTCTCCCCAACGCCGGTTCCAGCGGCTACCTGACCGGCTCTATCGATGAGGTAGCGGTGTACGCAAAGGCCTTGTCCGCGCAGCAGGTGTCGGCCCACCACGTCACCGGAACGACCGGTGAACTGCCGCAGTTGGCGCCGGCGGACCCCGATGACATCGCCGGGCCAGCGGGAGACGCCCAGGAGGATGACGCAAATCAGGTCGAAAGGGCCGATGGTGTGCTGTTGACGGACTCCTTTGAGCGTGAGTCCGCCAGGGGCTGGGGAGCGGCCGACTTCGGCGGCAACTGGAGCTCCGCCTACGGTGTCAGCCGGATGTCGGTGGACGGCACGGCCGGAGTCATAACGATGACCGGCGCGGGAACTGCCAACTCGGTCTCTTCGCCGATCATTGACGCGACCTCCACCGATTCGACCGTCGACTTGGTCCTGGACCAGGCCACGACCGGCGCCGGGGCCTATGTCACCTACGTGGGCCGTGCCAACGATGCGGGTCGTTACCAGGTCCAGCTGGACATCAGTCCCACGGGTGTGGTGGCGATGACGGTCTCGAAGAAGGTCGGTGCCACGCAGACCTCTCTCGGCACCGCGCGTATGGATGGTACCTACACGGCGGGCCAGAAACTGCACCTTCGGTTCGTCGTCGACGGGGCTCAGTCGACCCGATTGCAGTTGAAGGGCTGGGTAGGCGATGAGCCCGAGCCTGAGGCCTGGGCAGTTGATACGACGGACGATGATGCCGCGCTTGCGACGCCAGGATCGGTCGGAATTGTCACTTTCACCTCTGGCAGGGCGGATACGTCCGAGCTGACGCTGCGGGTTGACGATCTGGTCGTCAAGAAGGTCGAGTAGCGGCACCTGGCAGGCATGAAAGGGAGATCCCGCACCCGGTTGGGCCGGATGCGGGATCTCCCTGTGCCTTATCGCTGACAAGCGTGGTCGGCCCGGTCGGTGGAGGCGGGCAAGAAGGACTCTCCCGGTTCTGGCTGGGTGACTGCGGTGGGTGGTAGCGGCGTAGGCCGCCGGATTGATGACTCTTCGAGTTTGAGGGCTCTTCCGGTCGAGCCGTATTCGCCGAGTTCGGTCGAAATAACCACCGAGTTCGGTCGATATGACCATCGAGTTCGGTCGGCGGGGCCGGCGGGTGGGGGAAGTGTCCGGATTCGGCACAAACGAGGATCCCTCGCCCGACGTCGTCTACCAGGTCCGTATGGTTCCAAGGAATCTGAGGGCACCTGCCGGCACAGGCGGTGTTTTTGTACCGAATCTGGACACTTTGGCTCTCGGCTGCTGGCCTACCGCCCTGGTGTGGCGAACAGGCCAGGGCGTCTGGTTGCCGACCACGTTCGCGACCTGCGGCATCTGAACCCTGACCGCGGGTGAGCCGGTGTCCAAGGCAGCCGCACCGATCTGAATCAGCACCCCCGCACGTGGACCGTCCGCAGTATGGCGGTCCATTGCGTATGCGACTACCCGATGCAGCGCGTGCTTACCGACCTTGTTGCGTGAACGCCCCAGCTGAATTGCGAAATCAGCGCAAAGGAGCGATCAGCGCCTGCTCGGGGCGGTGTTGTTCGCCGCGTCCCGTCGGAAGACCGGAGGCAGGCAGACTGCCGCGGCGACTACGAGTTCCATGTAGGCCACAATGGTGCTCAACGGTCCGAACAGGCAGTTCCAAGCCACCACGATCGTGATGAAGACGACCCACGCCCTGGACCGCAGTGTGGCCAGCGTGCGTCCCAAGGCCGTCAAGGACAGCAAGACCACCGCGATACCGAGGGCGAGACCGGGCAGCGAGAGAGCGGCCCAAAGGTCGGCGATGGCTGAATGCAGTTCGAAATGCCCGCCTCCGAACATGTAGCGCACGACGTAGCCGTTGTCCGGGTCATAGCCCAGGGATCGCATGCCCTCCATGGCCACGCGGATGTCGCTGTAGCGCGGCGCTACTCCGGCGCCGTAGCCCCAAGGGCGATGCTCGAACAACGCGAATGTGGCGCCCATTTCGGGGCGTGCGGCGGCGAGGATGTTCACCCCGGTGGATTGGGCCGTGGTGCGGGTCTGTGCTGCCTCCCCGAGCAGACCGGATGACGACGCCGCCAACACGGCACCGATGGCGAAGACGGCCAGGGCCGTCAGCATAGATAGCTGGGTTTTGAAGGCTGCACGAGGCGACAGGTGCACGCGAGCCCACGCGGTCATTGCCTGCCAGCTCAGGATCGCCACGGTCACCAAAAGGAAGCCGATGGCCGATCGCGAGTCCGCGCGCAGATAGAGAATGGCCAGCAGCAGCGCGGACAGTATCTCGGCGGTGCGGCCCATACGGTGTGCGAGCGCCAGTATGAGCACGCTCGTGGGCAGGCCGTAGGCGAACTTCCACGAATTGTCTACTGACTCTGCGCGCAGGTACGCATCGACCAACAGGCCGAGCATGAAGCAGGCGGCGGCGAGATCCAGGCCGAGCTCCCGCTCGGCCCAGATGATGACCGCGGCGCCGGCGGGCACGGCGGCAGCGGCCAGCAGCATTGTGAGCGCACCGCTAGGGACGAGCACGAATTCACCGACCGCCGCCAGTGCCAGTGCCAGCCCTGCGGCCACGGCGGTGAGCGAGCACAGCACCACTGTTCCCAGTGCTCGCGAGTTGCGAGACGCTCTCCATGTCATTGGCAGCAAGGCGATTGCCGCGACATCGCCGATGTTTAAGCCGTAGGGCAATTGGGTGCGCCACGACACGATCGCCAATACGGAGGCGACAAGAATCTTCCGCGGCGCGGTGTTCAGGCTGCTCGGCATGAGAGGCGGATGAGTGGAAGGCGCGAGGACCATACGTGGAGGATTGTCATACAGGTGCAAGCGTAAACCCGACCGACGTCAACCGGAGGCGCTTCGCTCAAGCGGTTAAGCGGCCGGACGTGCTCCGGGCACGGGTGCCTGAAGGGTCAGGGCGAGCAGCAGGCCCAACAGTGATCCCCCGATCGCGCCGATCAACCCGTGGCGCAGCTTGGACGGCCCGATCAACTGGGCCGCCGACGACCCATCCACGTCCGACAATGTCAGGGGCGTGCTTTCAGCGCCGTTGGACACGCTGAGAGTGGCGGCGTGGTCGCTCAGGGCGTCAACCATCGCCAAGGCGATGTTCTCGGCCTGTGCGGACGATGATCCGGTCGCTGTTACGACGATGAGCAGGGTATTGCTGGGGTTGGCCACGGCGACCCGACGTGGCAGTTCGTCCGCCGGGACGCCTGTGGCTTCGGCAACAGTTGTGAGAGTTGAGCGGGCCTCGGAGAACTCGACCAGCGTCGGCGCGATACCGGTGACGGCCTTGGTGTCGCTCGCGGCGCCGTCGGCCCCATCCGTGGATGCGACGGTGAGCAGAGTCGTGACGGAGGAGCGGTAAACGGGCGGGCTCACGGCCGCCGTCACGGCCCCGAGCAGGGTGCCAACCACGGACAGCGCCATGATCAGGCGCCAGTGACGGCGTAGAGCCCGGACGATGTAGTCGGTGGTCATGACATGCCTCCGGCGGACTCGGTGAGTGCAGGTGGACACAACATAGTTGATCGGCTTATGCGTCCAACGCGTCCGCGACGAGAGTAGTCTTGCCCGGACCATTTGGGCGGATCTGTGCGGACGCAACACCTCAACCGATGTTCGTCAACACGAAAACCGTACGCACTCGAAGGAACTCATGCGCATTCTTATCCTGTGGGCCTCGCTTGACCAGCCCAACCTCGGCGTCAGGGCGCTCGCCGTCGGCACCCGTGCCATAGCCGAAGGGGTTTTCCCCCGGGCGGATATCCGGATTCAGGGCACCGGCCGAGGCGACGCGCCCATGTCTCTTTTCACCGGTCCGCGCGGGCTGTTCAAGGAGCGCGTAACCGGCGCGCACGGCCTGTTCGACTGGCTGGCGTCCTTCGATCTGGTGCTGGACACCCGTTCCGGTGATTCCTTCGCCGACATCTACGGCCTGGACCGGCTGCGCGACATGTCCCGCTTCCCTGAGATCCTCAACAGGATGGGGGTGCCGGTGGTGCTTACGCCCCAGACCATCGGGCCCTTCAACACCCGGCGGGGCGTCCGCCTGGCGCGTCGATCCCTCAGGCATGCCCGCCTGGTGGCCAGCCGAGACACCCGTTCGGCCGCATGTGCACAACAGCTCGGGCGACGGGTGGATGTGGAGTCGACCGACGTGGTATTCGCCATAGAACATCCCCCGGTGCAGAAGACTCGGGATGTGATGCTCAATGTTTCCGGACTGCTGTGGACGGGCAACCCGCATGTGGATGCCGCCCGCTATCGTCGAGACGTGTTGGCCATCGCCCGCCGTGTACAGGCCGAAGGACGTGAGCTCACGTTATTGGCGCATGTCGTCGGCCCGGATGACTCCGCCGGGGACAATGACCGTCACCCCCTGGCGGAGCTGCAAAGCGCGCTCGGAGACGTGGAGGTCATCGTGCCGGAGGGGGAGCACGCCCTGGAGCAGGTGCGTACCGCGGTTGGCTCGGCCCGGGTCGTCCTCGGCTCGCGCATGCACGCTTGCCTTAACGCACTGTCCATGGGCACCCCCGCCATCCCGCTGGCCTACTCCCGCAAATTCGCCCCCTTGCTGGCCGGACTCGGCTGGGAGCACGTCGTGGATCTGCGCGACGACGACGTCGCCGACCGCACCATGAAGCTGCTCGCCTCCCCGCACCTGGAGGAGGACGTTGCCGGTGTCAGAAGGCGCGCCGATGATGATCTGGCCCGCTTCGCCGACGCCCTGGGTGAGGTTCTGTGAGCGGTACCGATTCGAGATCGCGACCGCCCGTCGCCCCAGGGACAGCGGGCGGTCTGGGCAGACGCGCCGCCAAGGCGGCCGGGCAGACAGTATGGACGCAGGGTTTGCGCATACTCGTCCAACTCGGCAATGTGGTGGTGCTGGCGCGACTGCTGGACGACCGTGCCTACGGCGTGGTGGGGATGGTTACTGCGGTGGTTGGGGTGGCGACCATCTTCCAGGACTTCGGGCTGTCGACCGCGGCGATCCAGGAGCGCGAGCTCAGCGACGGGCAGCGCTCCAATCTGTGGTGGCTCAACACTTTGGCGGGGTTGGTGCTCGCGGGCATCGGCCTGGCCGTCGCTCCGCTGCTCGCGGTCTTCTACCACGAGCCCGCCGTGACCGGGGTATGTGCCGCCATCGCCCCCAGCTTCCTCATGGCCGGCATGGTCAACCAGTACCGGGCGGATCTGAACCGCAAACTGCTGGTGGGGCGGGTGCTGACAGTGGACCTGAGCGCCGCCGCCCTGGCGTTGGCGCTGGGGGCCCTGACCGCGGCCTGGGGCTGGAGCTACTGGGCGCTGGTGGTCCAGCGGCTGGTCACTGCCCTGGTCCCCTTCGTAGCGCTGCCACTCATCGCCGGCTGGTTGCCGCGCTGGTACAACCGCCAGGAGCCCATGCGCGCCCTGCTGGGTTTCGGTGTGCAGATGGCCGGGACCCAGATGGTTTCCTACCTCGCCTCCAACCTGGATTCGATTCTTATGGGGCGGCTCTTCGGTGCGGGAACCCTGGGACTGTACAACCGTGCGGTCCAGACACTGCGCACCCCGCTGAATCAGTTCCGTCCGCAGGCGACCACACTGGGGCTTTCGGTCACCGCCAAGCTTCAGGACGACGACGAACGCACGCTGGCCTATCTGCGTCGCGGTCAGCTCGCATTGGGCTACCCGGTGTTCCTGTCCATGGGGATTGTGGTGGCCGCGGCACCGGCGGTGGTATCCGTGGTGCTTGGGGACCACTGGCTCAGCGTGGCTCCCTACATGCGCCTGGTGGCGATCGGGGAGGGGCTGACCACGCTCTCGATGGTCGGAGGGTGGATCTACACCTCACGTGCACTGGGACGCGCCTACCTTCGCTACACCATGGTCTCGGCGGTGGTGCGGATGGCGGCCATAGTCCTGGGGGCACAGTTCGGGGCGATGGGGGTCGCCTATGCCTACGTGGCCAGCCCGCTCATCCTGTGGCCGGTATCCCTGTTGCTGTCCGGGCGGGCTTCGGGGCTCGACACCGTGCCGCTGGTGTGGAACGGGATGCGGATTCTCGCCGTGTCCGCCGTTGCTACCGGAGCGGTGTGGGCTCTGTGCGAACTGATATCCGACCTGCCAGCGATTGTCATCTGCCTGGCCGCGGCTGTCGGCATGGGCCTGGCCATGGCGCTGCTGTGGCTGGTGGTGCCGTTCGTCCGTGCCGACATGCGCGAGTTGGGCAGGATGACGCGCATGATGATCAAGCGCTGACACAATCCATACTTCCATAATCGAATCGGAAGGGAAGATGACCAGAATCCACTTGCGCCCCGTGAACGTGGCCACCGAAATCACCCGTGTGGTCGACTCGCTCAACTGTTCGGGATGCGGTCTGTGCGCCCAGTTCGAAGGCGTCACCATGCAACTGGAAAACGGGTTCATGCGGCCCGTGGTGGATCCGCAGGGCGCGGCGCGAACGAATGCCGATGACCTACGCCACTTCCGCGCCTGCTGTCCGGGGATCCGCGTCCAGGCGCAACGCGGCGCGGGTGCGCACTGGGACCCGGATTTCGGACCGGTGCTGGGAGCCTGGCAGGCGCACGCCGTCGATGAGACCATCCGCCACGAGGGCAGCTCCGGAGGTGCGCTGACCGCCATCACGAGCTGGCTGCTCGAATCCGGGCGCGCCTGCCGGGTGATCGGCGCCACCAAGGACCGGGAGGACCCCTCCCGCACCCGCTCGGTCAGTGTTCAGGCCGCACCGCAGGTGCGCGCCCTGGCCGGCAGCCGGTACGCGCCCACTGCCAACGCCGCGGTGAGTGAAGCCGTGAGCACCGGAACCGCATTCGTAGGCAAGCCATGCGAGGCCCAGGCGGTACGCAGACTGAGTCAGGAACGGGGACAGCGCCCCACCATTATCAGCTTCTTCTGCGCGGGCACCCCCGATCAGCGGGCCACCGACAAGCTTCTGGACGAGCTTTTCACAGGGACCGGCGCCGACCGCACTCGGCCCCTGTGCGATATGCGCTACCGGGGCCACGGCTGGCCCGGGGAGTTCACGGCCGTCGCCGCGGACGGCACCACGGTGACCACCTCCTACTCCGAGTCCTGGGGGAGCGCCCTGGGGCCCACCGTGCAGTGGCGGTGCCGGGTGTGCCCCGACGGCGTCGGGGAGTACTCAGACATCACGGCATCCGACTTCTGGCGGGCCACCCCGGACGGTTACCCCGACTTCACGGAGGGTGCCGGCGTCAGCGCCCTGCTGGCACGCACGGCGCACGGCCTGCAAATCATTCAAGAGGCGGTGCGGGCGGGGGTTATCGCAGTGGCCCCACTCGACCTGGATGACTTGCGGGCGGTGCAGCCATATCAGCATGAGCGGCGGGATCACCTGGTCTCCCGGCGCACAGCGGCCCGAGTCATGGGACTGCGTACTCCCCGCATGCAGGGATTCGGCATCTGGTGGCGGGCGCTGCGCCGTCCCCGGGACTCCTGGCGCCAATTTCGTGGATCCCTCAGTCGGCTCCGGCATAAGTTCCAACTGGACTGGCCGTGGCGACGACTGTTGTCGGCTCTGCCATGGGGCCCACAGGGGGCGGATCGTGAAACCGTCGAGGAACCGCGTTAGCCCGCGGGCCTCGTACACTCCCCACCGTGCGTCTGACTGCCCTCCTGCCCCCGCTGCTGACCGACCCCGCCATCGACTCCCTGGTGACGGCGGCCGCCGGCCGCTCGCGTACCGACCGCAGCGTCGTCGTCGCCCCCGGCGCCCGCCCCGCAGTGCTGGCCGCCATGGCCCTGGGGGAGGCCGGCGTCGCCCGCGTCACCGGCGCCGCCTCGGGCCGCCTGGACCGCCCCGGGACCGGAGCGCCCGACGCCGGCATGCCCCTGCTGGTGGTAACCGCCACCGGGCGGGAGGCCGATGAGCTCGCCGCCGCGCTGCGCTGCTACCTGCCCGACCCCGACGTGGCCGTCTTCCCCGCCTGGGAGACCCTCCCGCATGAGCGGCTCTCCCCGCGTGCCGACACCGTGGCCACCCGGCTGGCCGTGCTGCGCCGCCTGGCCCACCCCGAGGACGGCGACCCGGCAGGAGCCGACGCCGCCCCGGACCCGTGGCGCGGCCCCATCCGCGTGCTCGTGGTGCCTGTGCGCGCCCTGCTGGCCCCGGTGGTGGGCGGCCTGGGCGAGCTGGAGCCGATCCACCTGGCCGCGGGGATGCGCGCCGACCTGGAGGAGTTGGCCGCCCGCCTGGCCGAGGCCGCCTACACTCGGGTGGACATGGTCACAGCCCGCGGCGAGTTCGCGGTGCGCGGCGGCATCCTTGACGTCTTTCCGCCCACGCAGCCCCGGCCGGTGCGCGTGGACTTCTTCGGCGACGAGATCGAGTCCGTGTCCTCCTTCGCCGTCACCGACCAGCGCACCATCGCCGACCTCGGCGCCGTCACCGCCACCGCCTGCCGGGAGGTGCTGCTAACCGAAAAGGTGCGCGAGCGCGCCCGGAAGCTGATCAACGCGATCCCCGGCGCCGCAGACATGCTGGAGAAACTGGCCGCCGGCATCCCGGTGGAGGGCATGGAATCGCTCGCGCCGGTGCTCACCGAGCGCATGGTGCCGCTGCTGGACCTGGTGGGGGACCGGCTCGTCGTCGTCACCGAGCCGGAGAAGGTACGCCGGCGCGCCGAGGATCTGGCCGCAACCACCGAGGAGTTCCTCGCCGCCGCCTGGACCTCGGCCGCCTCCGGTGGCAGCGCCCCCATCGACCTGTCCGCCGCCGCCTTCGCCCACCTGGCCGAGGCGCGCGCCCTGGCCCTGTCCACCAACCGCGGCTGGTGGTCCTTCACCTCCCTGAAGGCCTCACCGGACAGTCCCGAACTGCCCCTGCGCGATCCCGAGAGCTACCGGGGGCGCCTGGACGCCGCCGTGAAGGATATTGGCGAGCTGACCCGCGGCGGCTGGAGCGTCGTCGTCGCCACCGAGGGGCCCGGACCCGGGCGCCGCATGGCCCAGCTGCTGGCCGACGGCGGCGTGCCCGCGCGCATCGTCACCGGACTGGATGACGCGGCCGACCTGTCCTACCGGGAGCCCGACGGCGTGGTGCGCGTCACCCAGGCCTCCGCCGGGCACGGCTTTGTGGCCGAGGGGCTGCGCCTGGCCCTGGTCGCCGAATCCGACCTGACGGGCCGGGCGCCCGCTGCGGCACGCACCGCCAAGACCCTGCCCGCCCGCCGCACCCGCAAGAGCGTGGACCCGCTCTCCCTGCACCCCGGCGACCTGGTGGTGCACGCCCAGCACGGCGTCGGCCGCTTCGTGGAACTGCTGCGCCGCGACGTCGGCTCCGGGCGGGGCGCGGGCAAGGAGCGGGCCACCCGCGAGTACGTGGTCATCGAATACGCTCCCTCCAAGCGCGGCCAGCCCGGCGACCGGCTGCTGGTGCCCACCGACGCCCTGGACCAGGTCACCAAGTACGTCGGCTCCGACAACCCCGCCCTGAACCGCATGGGCGGGGCGGACTGGGCCAAGACCAAGCAGCGCGCCCGCAAGGCGGTGCGGGAGATCGCCGGGGAGCTGGTGCGCCTGTACGCCGCCCGCTCGGCCACCACCGGGCACGCCTTCGGCCCCGACACCCCCTGGCAGGCCGAACTGGAGGAGGCCTTCCCCTACACCGAGACCCCCGACCAGCTGGCCACTATCGACGATGTCAAGGCCGACATGGAGAAGACCCAGCCCATGGACCGCCTCATCTGCGGCGACGTCGGCTACGGCAAGACCGAGATCGCCGTGCGGGCTGCCTTCAAGGCCGTCCAGGACGGCAAGCAGGTGGCGGTGCTGGTGCCCACTACCCTGCTGGTGTCCCAGCACGCCGAGACCTTCACCGAGCGCTACGCGGGCTTCCCCATTAATGTCGCCCAGCTCTCCCGCTTCCAGACCGCCGCCGAATCCGAGCGGGTGCTGGCCGGGCTGGCCGACGGGACCATCGACGTCGTCATCGGCACCCACCGGCTGATCACCGGGCAGGTGCGCTTCAAGGACCTGGGGCTGGTGATCATTGATGAGGAGCAGCGCTTCGGGGTGGAGCACAAGGAGACGCTCAAGGCGCTGCGCACCGACGTGGATGTGCTGTCCATGTCCGCCACGCCCATTCCGCGCACCCTGGAGCTGGCGGTGACCGGCCTGCGGGAGATGTCCACCCTGTCCACCCCGCCCGAGGATCGCCACCCCATCCTCACCTATGTGGGCGCCTACGAGACCAAGCAGGTCAGCGCCGCCATCCGCCGCGAGCTGCTGCGCGACGGGCAGGTGTTCTTCGTGCACAACCGGGTGGAGGACATCGAGTCCGTGGCCGCCCGGCTGGCGGAGCTGGTGCCGGAGGCGCGCGTGGCCACAGCCCACGGGCAGATGCACGAGTCCCGGTTGGAGAAGGTCATTGACGACTTCTGGCATAAAGAGGTTGACGTGCTGGTGTGCACCACCATCGTGGAGACCGGCCTGGATGTGTCCAACGCCAACACCCTGATCGTGGACCGGGCCGACCGCATGGGCCTGTCCCAGCTGCACCAGCTGCGCGGCCGGGTGGGGCGCGGCCGGGAGCGCGCCTACGCCTACTTCCTGTACCCGGCGGACAAGCCGCTGACGGAGACGGCGCTGGAGCGGCTGCGCACCATCGCCACCAACACCGACCTGGGGGCCGGCATGCAAGTGGCCATGAAGGATCTGGAGATCCGCGGTGCCGGCAATCTGCTGGGTGGAGAGCAGTCCGGGCACATCGCCGGGGTGGGCTTCGACCTGTACGTGCGCATGGTCTCCGAGGCGGTGGCCGCCTACAAGAAGTCCCTCCAGGTAGGGGACGCGGGCAGTGCGGCGGCGGAGGCGGCCGAGGCGGAGGACCTGGAGCTGCGGGTGGACCTGCCCGTGGACGCCACCATCCCCGAGGAGTACGTCCCCCACGAGCGGCTGCGCCTGGAGGCCTACACCAAGTTCGCCGCCGCCCGCAGCCAGGCGGAGGTGGCCGACGTGCTGGACGAGCTCACCGACCGCTACGGCCCGGTGCCCGAGCCGGTGCGCCGCCTGGCGGCCCTGGCGCGGCTGCGGGCCCTGGCCGCCGAGCTGGGGGTGCGCGAGATCGTGGCGCAGGGCAAGTCGATCCGCTTCGCGCCGGTGAGCCTGCCCGAGTCGGCGCGCATGAAGGTCACCCGCCTGTACCCCGGCACGGTGCTCAAGCCCGCCACCCGCACCATTGTGGTCCCCGCGCCCGGCACCGCCCGCATGGGCGGTGGCGCCATCGAGGGGGAGGAGCTGCTGCGCTGGGCGGAGGTGCTGCTGCACGCCGTCGTCGCCGGGGAGGCGGAGTACGAGACCGAGGCCACCAAATACCGCCGTCGCAGGTGAGGCCGGAACCGGTATCGCGGGCCAGGTGCGCGCCGATCCGATGCGCAGATCACCCTGTCCAAAGTGCGCAAGTTCCGGGGTGACGTGCCGCCAATCGGCCGCTTTACAGTCACGCTTCTATTCGTCGAAGGTAACGGCCGGCGGCGCAGGAGGCGGCAGTCGCTTGTGCGTCACACCACGCGGGTCTCGGTGCCGCTGACGAAAAGCGCGGTATTGTGCTGGTTCTCAGCGTAATAATAGCGTTAACGCATGCGGCCCGTGAGTGAGGTCCGCGGCGATAGTCGAATCGATGCTAACTATCGGGGTGGCAGCCGAGCGCACGCAGTGTGCTTGAATGGGAAACCGGCCTTGTAGAACCGCAAGGTGGTACCGCGAAATGGGATCGGGTGCGGGTGCCGCACCAGAATGGAGCATCGTGAGGACCTTATCTGTGCCCTCAACCGTGAATGCCCGGGCAGTGGGCCGGGCAGCGGCAGTCGCCGTGGCGGTCATGGCCCTACTCTTCGGCTTCGTGACGCCCCTGCAGGCCCGCGCCGCCGTCAATGAGGGGATCGCGATCAATGACCTCAAACTGGTCAAGTCCGACCGGGACGGCAACAACGCAGCTGGCGCGCTGACGACGCAGGATGTCGCCAAGCTGTCCTACTCCTGGGACGCCACCGGCGCTACTGTGAACCCGGGGGACTCCTTCTCGATCGACCTGGGCGCCTACTTCAAGAACCTGGAGAGCCCCAAGACGGTCCCGATGAACGTGACCTACAACGGCGCCCAGACCGAGATCGGCTCGTGCACCCTGACCGAGAAGACGATTGAGTGCACCTTCTCCGAGAGCGTCACCGCGCTCAAGAACGCAGGGTTCACGAACTTCAAGGGTTCGGGTGAGGCGCTGCTGCTCATCACGCAGACCACCGACGCGAAGGAGGTGGACATGACCATCAACGGCAGCAAGAAGGTGAGCGTTAGCCTGCCCGGCTCCGGGGGCATCTCCGGCGTCCAGCCGGTGGTCTACACCCCCTTCAAGCTCACCAAGATGTCCGCGGTCATCAACTCGACCTCCTCCTCCATGATCTGGGAGATCAACTTCGGCTCGGACTACATCAAGGAGCAGCTCGCCGGGGGTGCCAACCCCATCCAGGTCGATGGCACCACCCGTCAGACCATCACCTTCACCGACACCCTCGGTTCCGGCATGTCTTTCGGCTCCGACATGAGCCGGTGGTACTTCATGGTGCGCAACAGCGCCGCCGAGCCAAGTCTGCCGGGTGTCAATGTCACTAACGCGGCGGGCACGGACCTGAACACGAACTATGGTGACTTCGATATGACGGTGTCCATCAAGGGGCAGGTCGCCACCATCACGGTCACCGGCCCCTTCGCCGCCCGGACCAACTACAAGATCTCCTACCCGGTGACCTTCACCTCCCAGAGCGGCAAGGCGATTGCCGGAGTGCAGTACGGCAACTCGGCCTCCCTCAACGACTCCGGAGCCGAGGGCGAGTTCACCCGCAGCTACACCGACTCCTTCAAGGTGACCGTGCAGATGGATCCGGGATTTGGAGGATTTGAGATCCTCAAGACGCTGTCTGGTCCCGGTGTGGACGCCGTTGACGTAGCCGGCACGACCCTGCCGGTGACTGTTGCGTACACCCTGCCCGGGCCGGCCAGCTCCTATGACGGCTGGGATGCGCCCGGCACATTGAATGACGACGGCGTGACTGGGACCACCACCATGTCGGTGAGTATCGGGAAGACCAACACCTACCCGGCGACCTTCCCCCAGGGCACCGTCATCACCCTGTCCGAGGACACCGCCGGCGCCTCGCTGCAACCGCAGGGCTACGTCTGGGGCAGCCCCATCTTCCGGGTGGGCAACCAGGAGACCGCGACGCTGACCATTGTCGACCGGACCTCCACCCAGGTCACCCTCAACAACGTCGCCGAGGAGATCCCGGGAACCTTCCAGGTTCGCAAGGAGATCTCCGGACTGGACGGCGTGCCGGAGGCCTCACAGAAGGACTTCACCTTCACCTACACCTGCTCCGACGGCAAGTCGGGAACCGTGACCGCCAAGGGTGACGGCCAGGCCGTCCAGGCCGACCAGACCTTCGCTCCGGGCACCACCTGTGAGGTCACTGAGAACGCCGACTCCGCCCAGGTGGATGGCTACTCGCTGAGCGCACCGGAGTCACAGACCGTGACCATCGCGGCGCCCACCGAGGAGGAGCCCGCCGTGACGGCCTCCTTCACCAACACCTACACGCGTGACACCGGCTCATTCTCGGTGGTTAAGCTCCTTCAGGGCGGGCCCGAGGGGAATGGCCAAACCTCATTCTCCATCAACTACACCTGTGACGACGGCACGCAGGGTACGCTGAGCGTCCCCGGCGACGGCACCGAGGTGGAATCCCCCAAGATTCCCACGGGAGCCACGTGCACGCTGAGTGAGGACGCCGCGTCCGCCGCCCGGGAAGGCTACTCGGTTGACGTATCGCTGTCCCCGGAGTCGGTGACCATCGGCAAGGACCGGATCTCGGCGGTGACGGTGACCAACACCTACACGCGTGACACCGGCTCATTCTCGGTGCTCAAGAAGGTGGAAGGCGACTACTCTCCGACCGATGAGGACTCGGTGAAGGTCTCCTACACCTGTAACGATCCCGCCGACACCTCTGGAACACTGGAGTTGCCGATGGACGGGACGCCGGTCTCGGGACCGACCCTGCCCACGGGAACCGAATGCAAGCTGCAGGAGGACGCCAACTCGGCGGCCCGGGAGGGCTACTCGGTGGCCACGTCCTACTCCGACACCTCCGTCACCGTGGTCAAGGGCTCCACGCCGTCGGTGACGGTGACCAACAACTATGAACGCCTCACGGGCGGGTTCGCCATCTCCAAGACGGTTGAGGGCGACGGTGCGCTGCTGGCACCGGCCGAGTTCACCTTTACCTACACCTGCACCGATGAGCTCACCGGTCAAGCCACCGGTCCGGAGGAGGTGACGGTAAGCGCCGGTGAGAGCGTGAATATCTCCGGCGTGAAGACCGGCTCGTGCAAGGTAAGCGAGAAGGACGCCTCGGTGGCGGGGACCTCGGTCTCCACGCTCCTGACCGTCAACGGCAAGGCCGTCGACGGCGACGCCGCGACCTTCGATGTCACCAGTGGTGACGAGGCGGCCGTGGCGGTCTCCGCGACCAACACCTACACCCTGGAGCGTGGCACCTTCAGCGTGTCCAAGGCGGTGGAGGGCGACGGCTCTGACGCCATCAGCAAGAGGTCCTTCGTCTTCGATTACACCTGCACCTCGGTCGAGGGTGAGCACAGGGGCGAGATCCTGGTTCCCGGTGACGGCACCATCACCGCCTCCGGACTCCGGCTGCCGCTGGGGGCCGAGTGCACCGTGACGGAGAGGTCCGCATCGGCCCAGGTCGAGGGCTACGACGTCGTCACCCCGCAGGCGCAGAGCCTGACGATCAGCGAGAAGGACACCACCAAGGCCCTGTCCTTCACCAACACCTACACGCGCCACACGGGCTCCTTCTCGGTGCTCAAGACGGTGACGGGTGCACAGGCCGGAGACAAGGAGTTCACCTTCTCCTACAGCTGCACCAACGATGAGAAGGGAGCGCTGACGGCCAAGGCGGACGGGCAGTCCGTGAGCGGCCCGAAGCTGCCCACCGGCACCCAGTGCACCATCACCGAGGACCAGGCCACCGCCGAGCTTGATGGCTACAGCCTGACCGCCCCGGCGGCCCAGACGGTGACGATCTCGGAGAAGGACGAGGTGGTGGCCACCACCTTCACCAACGCCTACACCGAGATTCCCGCACCCACGCCGAAGCCCTCCGAGCCGACGCCGTCGGCGACTCCTGTCGCCCCCGGGCCTTCCCTGGCCCGTACCGGTATCGCTGTGGGTCTGCCTATCGCCTTGGCGCTGGCCGGCCTTGTCGGTGGTGTGATTCTGGTCCGCCGCCGCAGGGCCTGAATCGCGAGCGGTTGCCCGGCGCTGTTGTGAGTGCCGCGCGCTGATTGCGGGGGAGGGGTTGTGCACCATGCTTGTCAGGGTGCACAACCCCTCCCCGCATGCTCCTTCCCGGACACCACCAGACCCGGTCGAGCCGTGTTCGCCGAGTTCGGTCGAAATAACCATCGAGTTCGGTAGATATGACGATCGAGTTCGGTTAGTGGGGCTGGCGGGGTGGGGGAAGTGTCCGGATTCGGCACGAACGATGGTCCCCCGCCCGGCGTCGCCTACCAGGTCTGCATGGTTCCAAGGAATCTGAGGGCGCCTGCCGGCACAGGCGGGGTGTTCGTGCCGATTCTGGACGCTTTGGCTCTCAGCCGCTGGCCTACCGCCCTGGTGCAGTGAACAGGCCGGGCCTCTGGTTGTCGACCGGTGGACTGCCTGGCTGCGGATGGACCGTCTGGCTGCGGATGGACTGCCTGGCTGCGGATGGACCGTCTGGAACGCACTCTCAGACGGTCCAAGCGCAGTAACGCGGTCCAAGTACGAGGCCGGCAGCCGGCCGGGCCAACATCCACCTACTACGTCCTTAAACCGGAAGAACCCCATTAGACAGGACGTCGCATCTGCTGTATCACCGTCTCCGCCGGAGGCTCCGCGCCGGACTGTTGCTGCCGCTGGGGTCGCAGTGCACGGTGGCTGAGGATCTCGGCTCAGCTCAGATCGAAGGATTCACCCTGAGCGCGCCCGACGATCAGACCGTGTCCATCAGCACCAGGGACCAGGTGCAGGACTTGGACTTCACAAAGGTCTACACCAGGCGGGCCGAGCCGACTCCGGAGCCGTCGGTTGTTGTATCGGCCCGGCCCTGCGCTCACTTCCTCCCGAATTCCTGTGATCACGCCGCGAACAGGAAGCGCTGTGAAACCGCTCGGGGCGGCGTGCCGGGGGGTCCGGCGTTTTGGCTGAGGCGATGGCGGCGCGAGGGACTTCATTGGTGCGTCCTGCGGCAGGTAGGCTCCTCGCCGTCGTCCCGGCCGGATCTCGCCGCGCGTGAACAACCTCGATACTGGCAGGACCAATGCCCTCGTGGTGAGGGCCGCAGGCCGCTAGGCTGGCCCTGCATGTGCCTGTTCCCCAGGCAACACAACTTCAGCAAGGAGCATCAAGTGGCCCTCATTGAGAACGTTCACGCGCGCGAGATCCTCGACTCTCGCGGCAACCCGACCCTTGAGGTCGAGATCCTCCTGGAGGACGGCTCCTCCGCCCGTGCCGCCGTCCCCTCCGGCGCCTCCACCGGAGCCTTCGAGGCCGTCGAGCTCCGCGACGGCGACAAGGACCGCTACCTCGGCAAGGGTGTCGAGAAGGCAGTCGCCAACGTCAATGACACCATCGCCCCCGAGGTCATCGGCTTCGACGCCGCAGATCAGCGTGGTCTTGACCGCCTCATGATGGAACTGGATGGCACCCCCAACAAGGGCAAGCTGGGCGCCAACGCCATCCTGGGGGTGTCGCTGGCCGCCGCGGCCGCCTCCGCCGACTCCGCCGGCCTGGACCTGTACCAGTACATCGGCGGCCCCAATGCCCACACGCTGCCCGTTCCGATGATGAACATCATGAACGGTGGCTCTCACGCGGACTCCAACGTGGACATTCAGGAGTTCATGATCGCCCCGATCGGCGCCCCCACCTTCCGTGAGGCGCTGCGCATGGGTGCCGAGGTCTACCACTCGCTCAAGGCCGTCGTGAAGGGCCGCGGCCTGTCCACCGGTCTGGGTGACGAGGGCGGTTTCGCCCCCAACCTCGACTCCAACCGCGAGGCGCTCGAGCTGATCGTCGAGGCCATTGAGAAGGCCGGCTACACGCCCGGCAAGGACGTGGCTCTGGCCATGGACGTCGCCTCCACGGAGTTTTTCGACGCCGAGACCAAGACCTACCAGTTCGAGGGCGAGGCCCGCGACAACGACTTCATGGTCGACTACTACGAGAAGCTCATCACCGACTTCCCGATCGTCTCCATTGAGGACCCGCTGTCGGAGGACGAGTGGGACGACTGGAAGGCCCTGACTGACAAGATCGGCGACCGGGTGCAGTTGGTTGGTGACGACTTCTTCGTCACCAACCCTGAGCGTCTGGCCAAGGGTATCGAGCTTGGTGCTGCCAATGCCCTGCTGGTCAAGGTCAACCAGATCGGCTCGCTGACCGAGACCCTGGAGGCCGTGGAGATGGCGCACCGCGCCGGCTACAAGACCATGACCTCGCACCGCTCCGGCGAGACCGAGGACGTCACCATCGCGGATCTGGCGGTGGCCACCAACTCCGGCCAGATCAAGACTGGCGCGCCGGCCCGCGGCGAGCGCATCAACAAGTACAACCAGCTGCTGCGCATTGAGGAGGCCCTGGGCGAGGACGCTGTCTACGCCGGCGCCAACGCCTTCCCGCGTTTCAAGGCCTGAGCCGAAGCGAGAGCGGAGGCTCGGGGCGGGTAGGGCGCATAGGGCCTGTCTGAGCCGAAGCGAGAGCGGAGGCTCGGGGCGGGTAGGGCGCATAGGGCCTGTCTGAGCCGAAGCGAGAGCGGAGGCTCGGGGCGGGTAGGGCGCATAGGGTCTGTCTGAGCCGAAGCGGTAGCGGAGGCTCGGGGCGGGTACGGCGCCAGGCTTGTGACCTGAATCGCTCTGCTTTCTGGTTCTTCCCGGTTCTCGTCCCGGGGCACGGACGCGTATGCGTACGTGCCCCGGGATGACCTGTTTGGGCGGTATCTCCGCCAAGGCATTAGGCCGTCCGGGTGGTCGGCCCCGGGTTGGTGGCACGGGCATGCTGTTTTGGGTGATTTGCGCTGTGGGGTCTGGCTCGAGCCGATAAGGAACCCACTTAGCCCGGTCTCGGTGGAGGGAGCGGGTAGTGACGTGTCGGGCCCGACGCACCGGTTCTACACGCTCGCCACGGACGTGTCCGTGAGGCAGTATCGGTCCCATGACACCGCGCCGACCCGTACCCGCGCGCCCCGGCTCTCGCAGGACCGCTCGGACCGGAACGGCCCGCGGCTCTCGTGGCGCCTCTGCTGACAGGAACGGTAAGAGGTCCGACGGCGGGGCCAAAAACTCTCGCGGATCAGGGGGCGACGCCGACCAGCGTGACGCCAAGCGAGCGGCCCGGGAGGATGAGACGCCCGGTCCTCGTATCGGCGGTGCCGAAGGACTTTCGCTTCCCATGCGGCTGCTGATCCTTGCCGGAGTGGTGGTACTCGCATTCGTGGTGGTATTTCCGTCGTTACGCGGCTATCTGATCCAGCGCGCCCAGTATGACGCTGTCCTGAATGAGATCGAGGAGGCCCGGGCCACTTCCACTGCTCTGGAGGAGGAGTTGACGCGCTGGCACGATGACGATTATGTCAAGGCCCAGGCTCGTGAGCGCCTGTCCTATGTGATGCCCGGTGAGACCACCTACGTCGTCGTCGGGGCGGACAAATTCGCGGAGGACGACTCTACGGGCTCCTCTCGGAATGCCGCCGAGGAACGCGCGCCGTGGTATCAGGAACTGCGCGAGTCGGCCCGTGTGGCCGGACAGGTCGAGGAGGAGGAATCCGACGACCCCGCCCGCCAGGGTTGGTCCACCCCCTCACCCCGGCCCACGGCTACGCCGCAGCCGAGCCCAACGCCGTCGGCCACAACCTCCGCGGAGGAGTCGGGAGACCAGCAATGACCGTGAACAGCACCGACCTGGAGACGCTGCGTGCACAGCTGGGGCGTGCGCCACGCGGTGTCGTCGACGTCGCCGCCCGCTGCGTATGCGGCCGGCCCACCGTGGTACGCACCGCCCCCCGGCTGCCCGACGGCTCGCCCTTCCCGACCCTGTTCTACCTCAGTCACCCGGCGGCCGTGCGCGGCTGCTCCACCCTTGAGGCGGAGCACCTGATGGAGGACTTCAACCGACGTCTGGCGCAGGACTCCGAACTGGCCGCCGCATACGCGGCCGCCCACGCCGACTACCTGGACCGCCGCGCCGAGCTTGGAAGCCCGGAGGAGATCGCCGGCGTGTCTGCCGGGGGCATGCCCGCCCGGGTCAAATGCTTGCATGCGCTGCTCGCCCATACCCTCGCCGTCGGCCGCGGTGTCAACCCGATCGGCGACCTGACTCTGGAGGTGCTGCGCGAGCGCGAACTCTGGGATCCCGCGCGCTGCTCGTGCTGAACGTCGCCGTCCGCCGCCGTAGAGTTTGCGGTGAGGCCGCCGGCACAGTCACCTAGGGGGAATCTGTCCATGACCCGCGTAGCCGCTATCGACTGCGGCACCAACACCATCCGCCTGCTCGTCGCCGACGCCCTGCCGGACCCGCACACCGGCGGCGTCAACCTGCGCCCCGTGCACCGCTCGAGCACGATCGTTCGGCTGGGCCAGGGCGTGGACCGCACTGGCCGTCTGGACGCCGAGGCGCTCGAGCGCACGCTGCGAGTTGTACGCGAATACGCCGACACCTGTGCCACACTGAACGTCCCCCTCGATGCCGACCATGCCCGCTTCGTCGCCACCTCCGCCACCCGCGACGCCGAGAACCGGGAGGAGTTCACGGGTGGGGTGCACGCCGCCCTCGGCATCGTTCCCGAGGTCGTCTCCGGTCAGGAGGAGGCGCGCCTGTCATTCGCTGGTTCCCTGCTGGGCACCGGCGACCGGCCGGGAGGGGACGACGACGCTCCACCGGGGCCGCGGCTCGTCGTAGACCTGGGGGGAGGCTCCACGGAGCTCGTACTCGGTGTCACCGCTCCCCAGGCCGCCTACTCGATGAACACCGGTTCGGTGCGTATAACCGAGCGGCACCTTGCCGACGGCGTCACCCCTGACGCCGAACGGGCGGCGCGCGCGGAGGTGCGCGCCTTGCTTGACCGGGCCGCCGACGCCGTGGACTTCGGGGCCGCCACCCGGCTAGTCGGTCTGGCCGGCACCATCTCCACGGTTACGGCGCATGCGCTCGGTCTGGACGTCTTCGACCATGATGCCATCGACGGCGCCGAACTGAGCCTGGACCGCGTGCTGGCCTCGTGCGACGCGATCGTGCACTCCACCGCCTCCGAGCGGAAGTCGTGGGGGTACCTGCTGCCCGGGCGCCGTGACGTCATCGCCGCCGGAGCACTGGTGTGGAGCGAGGTGGTGGCGCGGGTGACGGCCGATACCGCCGCCGCAGGGCACCCACTGACCGCTACCGTCACCAGCCTGTCGGACATACTTGACGGAATCGCCGTCTCGCTGGTCGCCGCCGGGGAGCCGACGTGATCCGGGACGGCGCGCGGGGCGGGGTGCCCGCAGTGTCGGCGGGCGCGGCGTCGCAGCGAGCCGCTGAATCTGGCCAGGCGGTGCGGCCCGCGGTCGATGCCGTCGTGGACGGAATCGATCCTGTGGTGCAGCACGTGGAGGAGATCCGAGATCGTCTGCGGGCGCGCGGTCTCGCAGCGCCCGGCTCACCGGCGTGCTCGCGGCCGGCCACATGGGGCGGGGCGACGCTGGGCGGGGAAAGGCCCGCGATAGCGGTGGCCACCACCGGAACCGACGCTACTGCATGCGCCGCTCAGGCGGCGGCCGCCCGCCGGGCCGGTGCGGATCTGGTCGAGCTGCGCGCCGATCTGTTGACCTCGCCGGAAGGTGTATCTGGGAGTGTGTCGGAGCAGGGGGAGACGCCGTTGCATGCGCCGCGTGAACTGGTCCGGGCCTGGTTGGTGGCTGCCCGCGCCGTCGGGGAAGTGCTGCGCGGCTCCGGCATGCCGGTACTGTTCACGGTTCGCACCGCCAAAGAAGGGGGTGGCTTCGACTTCGATGACGTCGCCTACCGTGCCGCGCTAATGGACGTGGTCGCCATGCTCGCCCGTGAGCGCGCCGCTCGGGATTCGAAAACAGAAGCGGGCTGCGGTACGCAGACGATGAACCGGCGAGGGCGCGCCGATACGACGGCGGACGAAGCGGCGCAGACTCAGAACGGTGGGGCCGTCGCCGCAATTGATGTTGAACTCGCACGCGGCGAGCTGCCGGCGCTGGTGCAACTGGCGCGCCGCGCCGGAATTGATGTGGTGGCCTCCAGTCACGACTTCGCCGCCGCCCCGGATGACCAGGAGTTGATGCGCCGGCTGCATGCCATGCAGGATGCCGGGGCAGCCGTGGCCAAGATCGCCGTCACTCCGGCGGATACGACGGAGGCTGAACGGGTATTGGGGGCGGCGGCCCGCGCCCGGGGGGAACTGGACATCCCGGTGGTGGTCATAGCCATGGGCTGGGCCGGGGCCGTGAGTCGGCTGGCCGGCGGGGTGTTCGGTTCGGCATTGACCTTTGCCACGGCCGGAAGCGCCGCCTCCGCACCGGGCCAGTTGCCCATAGCGCGGGTGCGCGCCGCCCGGTCAGCACTGCATCCCTGACTTTTCCCGAGTTCGGTCGATATAACCAACGAGTTCGGTCGATATAACCAACGAGTTCGGTCGATATAACCAACGAGTTCGGTCGATATAACCATCGAGTTCGGTTAGAACGGTCCCGAGGTGGGCAGAGTCACCGATGCTGCGGCAGCAGAGCCCCAGTTTCATCGCGTAAAATCACCGCATTGCCCCGGCGAGGGATGCACCCGCATCCGTGATCGACGTGGTGGCGCCGGAAGGTGCTGCACGTCGTCGTGCCATCGCCGGGCCACCGAAGCCGCGGGGCCAGCTCCCCGCCACAACCGAGGAGAATGCATGCCCGCCAACGCCATCGCGCTTGACGCCACTGACCGCACCGAGTTCGGCAAGGGCTCCTCCCGCCGTGCCCGCCGTGCCGGCCAGGTGCCCGCCGTCGTCTACGGCCACGGCACCGAGCCCCGTCACTTCCTGCTGGACGAGCACGCCACTCGTCTGGCACTGCGCGGCAACGAGAACGCCCTGGTGGAGCTGAATGTGGGCGGAGAGTCCCTGCTTGCCATCGCCAAGGATGTGCAGCGCCATCCGATTCGTCCGGGCGTGCAGCACGTCGACTTCCTCCTGGTCAACCGCAATGAGAAGGTTGATGTCGAGGTCCCCATCGTCGTGACCGGTGTTCCCACGCCCGGCACCATGCACATCATTGAACTGTCCCACGTGCTTGTGTCCGCCCCGGCCATCGCCATCCCGGAAGGCATTGACGTGGACATCACCGGTGTTGAGGCTGGAACGGCTATCCATGTATCGGACCTGACTCTGCCCGAGGACGTCGAGGCAGTCACCGAGGCCGACACCGACGTCGTCAACATCACTCTGGAGGGCATTGCGGCTGCTGAGGAGACTCCGGCTGAGACCGCCCAGGCTGAAGCGTCCGCCGCTGAGGCTGAGTGAATACGCACCGGCGATTACAGAAAAGTGATCGATGAGTCGATCAGGTGACTCTCCGTCCGTGAACGGCCCTTGGCTCGTCGTCGGACTGGGGAATCCCGGGGCTCGGTACGCCCACAACCGCCACAACGTCGGCCATATGGTGCTCGACGTGCTGGCTGGGCGCACCGGGTCCCGCCTTTCCAGCCACAAGACTCGCGCGCAGGTCGCCGAGGTGCGTCTGGGCTTCCTGCCCGGTGGCGTCCCGGGGCCACGTGTGATCCTGGCTCGGACCACCGGCTACATGAATGAGTCCGGTGGCCCGGTGAAGGAGGTGTGTCGCTTTTACGACGTGGACCCGGTCACAGGCCTGCTGGTCATCCACGACGATCTCGATCTGCCACCCAATATGCTGCGACTCAAGCATGGCAGGGGCGAGGGTGGACACAACGGTCTGCGTTCGATCTCCCGGGCGCTCGGTACCCGGGATTACGCGCGCCTGCGCATCGGTGTAGGGCGTCCTCCGGGTAGTCAGGACCCGGCCGACTTCGTGCTTAGTGACTTTCCTGGGCGGGAACGGGAGGAACTGGCTGTCACCTTGGAGCAAGCAGCCGACGCCGTCGAGCAGGTGGTCACGGACGGTTTCACGGCCGCCCAGCAGCGGTTGCACACCGCTTGAGCTGTCGGCCGGAATCGATTACGCCATTTCGACCGAACTCGGTGGTTATTTCGACCGAACTCGGCGGGTGGGGTTAGGGTCAGCGCATGAGGCCGGTCTCGTAGGCGACGACGACGGCCTGCACGCGGTCGCGCACGTCCAGCTTGGCCAACACATTGCCCACGTGGGTCTTCACGGTCGTGGCCGATACCACCAGGTGGTCGGCGATTTCGGAGTTGCTCAGCCCTTGTGCCATAAGCGTCAGAATCTCGCGTTCCCGCGGGGTGAGCGAGGCGATGCGCGCGTCCTCCTGGGTGAACGAACCGCCGTCCTCGGGCAGGTGGGAGGCGAACATCTCCAGCATTCTCCGGGTGATGCGCGGACTGACCACGGCCTCGCCGGAGGCGACCGTGCGAATGGCCTCGGCCAACTCGCCCGGACGCGTGTCCTTGAGCAGAAATCCACTCGCCCCCGCGCGCAGGCCTGCGAAGGCGTACTCATCCACGTCGAAGGTGGTAAGGATGAGGATCTTGATCTGTGGGAACTGCTGCGTGATTGCGGCGGTCGCATCAATCCCGTTCATCCCCGGCATGCGCACGTCCATGAGGATCACATCGGGTTTCAGGGCGCGCGCCTGTGCCACAGCGGTGGCGCCGTCGGAGGCTTCCCCAACGATCTCGATGTCCTCCGCTGGGTCCAGCACCATGCGGAAGCCCATGCGCATTAGGGCCTGGTCATCGGCCAACACCACTGTTATGGGCCGCTTGGGAGGGGAGGAGCTCTCCTCCTCGGGCGGCACAGGAGCGGCGGTCTTGGTCGGGTCGGCTGCATCATTCACTGCGGCATCTGCCACGGCGATGTCCCTTCGTCGTCTTCATCCAGGCTCTCATCCCAGTGCAGTACGGCACGCACCCGCCAACCGGTGGCGGTAGGGCCTGCCTGCACAGTGCCACCATAGACCGCGGCACGCTCCCGCATGCCGATCAGCCCCTTGCCCGAGCCGTGCAGCGGCGTGGAGCCGGGTGCGGATTCGTTGTCTATGGTCAGGACTGCCGTGCCCGAGTGCCGGTCGACGGCGACGGCGACGGCGCGCGTGGTGGGCGCATAGCGCAGAACGTTGGTCAGGGCTTCCTGGGCGATGCGGAACATGGTCAGTTGCAGGCCCTTGTCCTCGGGCAGCCTGCGGCCGGTCCACTGGTAGGTGACAGGCACGCCCGCGGTGCGGAAACGCTCGACCAGGACTTCCAGGTCTGCCTGTTCGGGGGCGGGGGCTAGCGGCGTCTGACCGCGGGAGGCGTCGGCCTGCGCGTCGGTCGCCTGTCGACGCAGATCGGCGATCTCCCGACTCGGTTCAACGGGTGCAACTATGCCTGGCGGCGCAAACTCGGGCACCGGCAGGTCACGTATTGCGGCCTGGTCCGCAGCTGGCCCGCCGGCCATTACGGCGCCCTCCCGTCGCTTCGGGGCAGCCACCCGCCCGCCACCGGGGGAGGCAGCCCCTGAGCCTACGGCGTCGTCCGCCGGCGCGGGGGAGGGGACCGGGTCCTCCCGCAGGACGCCCACCAGCCGACGCGTGTCCGCCAGGGCGGAGCGGCCGGTATCGGCGAGCGTGTTCAGCGCCTGCTTAGCCATGGCGGGGTTGCGGTCGACGGCGGCGGCTGCGCCGTCGGCCAGGGTGATCATCACCGCGAGCGAATGGGCGACGACGTCGTGCATTTCGCGGGCGATACGGCTGCGCTCATTGGCGGCGGCGAGCGCGGCCTCCTGCTCGCGTGCCAGCATCAGGCGGGACGAGCGCGCTTCAGCCTCCCGCAGCTGGGCGGCCTGGGTGCGGATGACCAGACCGACCAGCACTCCGATGATATTGATCAGCCCGTAGGGCATGAGCAGCTCGCCGAGGGTGTCGATCGTGTAGCCACCGAGCAGGGCCTGGCCGATCGCGGTGGTAAGTGTGGATATTGCGCATGCCGTCCACACCCAGGCGGCGCGGTGGCGCAGGGCGAGTGTGGTCAGGGTGAAGGGCACGCCCAGGAGAGTGAACGCGCGCAGCGTGTCGGCCACGAAGAGAATCGTGATGAAGTCCATCTCGTCGAAGACGTGCGTGATCACCGCCTCGTGGATGACTGGCAGGAAGGTCAGTGTCGCCCAGGCGACGGCCAGATGGCGGCGGCGGAAGACCAGGGCCAGGGCACATACCAGGCACAGCACCAGCGTGAACGGCAGCCAGGAGTGCAGCGAGGGGATCTCCACGTCCCGCAAGGGCCACAGCCCCATGAACACGTTGAGGATCAGCACGACGACGGCGATGGCGGTATCTGCCAGGTAGGGATGTGCGTTCTGCCAACGCAGCAGGTGGGTGGTGGTTGACGTACTCATCGCGTGGCTGCCCTCTCCTCCCTTATGTCGATGGTTACATTGTGCCCCGGCGCCGGTCACCGCCGGGGCACGGTTGCGGCTCAGGCGTCGCGACGGGTGAACAGCAGCCAGCCCAGTGCCAGTGGCACGATCGCCCAGGCGACGAAGACCAGGACCGCCTGGGTGTGAGTCAGGAATGCGTCGCTGGCGGCGCTCCAGGAGTTGCTGAGGCAGAAGGGATCGGAGACGGCCGTGGCGACCTGGAGGGGCAGCAGGTCGATGAGCCTTGCGGCCCACTCCCACTTGAGCGCCACGAGCGACAAGGGCACGCTCAATACGAACATCAGGGACACCACCACGGTGATGGAGCCGGCTGTTGAGCGCATGAGGAAACCCAGCCCGAGCGCCATCAGGGTGATGATCACGAAGCTCAGGCCCGTGCCCCACACGTAGCCGAGGTAGTGCATGTCGGTTAGGGAACCGGCGTGTCCGTGCATGAAGGGCGCGGACACCGCCCATGCGAGCAGCACGGACACCGCCCCGACGCAGAAGGCGAAGACACTGGCGACGAACGCCTTGGCGACCAATACACGGCCGCGCAATGGGACGGCCGCCAGGGAGGAGCGGATCTGCCCGGAGGTGTACTCGCCGGTGATTATGAGTGCGCCCAGCACCGCCACCACGATCTGGCCGAAGGCGGAGCCGGTGCCGATCATGTCCTTGGCCTCCTGCGCCAGCTCCGGGGACCCGGCGAAACCGATGGCGGCACCAGCGCCCAACAGCACGGTGATGGCGACGGCGATCAGAGAGATGATCCAGGTAGAACGCAGGGAACAGACCTTGATCCATTCGGCGTGCACGGCCCGACCGAAGGTCTGCCGACACGACGATCGGTCGACTGCGGGCGTCAGGTCGGAACTCGAGCGAGTGGGCTGATCGGATTGAGAATTGGGAGTTTCGGCCCGGGAGTGGTCGGATACGGGAGGAACGTTGGTTGACCTGGCGGTTGACGTGGCGGTGGACATGGGGTCTTCCTTCACATACGCGGGTGGGGGGTGGGTGCCGGGGTGGCTGGGAGATCGGCTTCAGGCGGCCAGCGGCGCCGGCGCGCCGGTGGTGTACTCGGCGTCGTTGCCGGTCAGTTCCAGGTAGGCGTCCTCAAGGGAGGCGCGCTGGGTGGCCAACTCGTGCAGGACGATGCCGTTGGCGGCGGCGATCTCCCCGATTTTGGCGGCGGGCGCCGTCGTGGTGGTCAGGACGCCGGGCTTGGGGGAGGCGGTGTCGATGCCGGCGGTGTTCAGCGCGACGGCCAGATCCTCGACCTGCGGTGAGGTGACGCGTACCACGTCACTGGTGGCGGAGGCGATCACCTCATCGACGGGGCCCGAGGTCAGGATGCGGCCGCGGCCGATTACCAGCAGGTGGTCAGCGGTCTGTGCCATCTCGCTCATGAGATGGGAGGAGATGAACACGGTGCGGCCCTGATCGGCCAGGTGCCGACAGGTTTCACGCACCCACTTCACACCTTCGGGGTCGAGACCATTGACAGGTTCATCGAAGATGAGCACCTGCGGATCGCCCAGCAGGGCGGCGGCGATGCCCAGGCGCTGGCCCATGCCCAGACTGAAGCCCTTGACACGCTTCTTGGCCACCTGTGTGAGTCCGGTCAGTTCGAGCACTTCGTCGACGCGGCGGATGGGAATGCCATTGGATACGGCCAGCTGGCTCAGGTGGGCGCGGGCGCTGCGGGATCCGTGCAGGCCCTTGGCGTCCAGGAGCGCGCCTACTTGGCACAAGGGTGCAGGCAGTTCCCGGTAGGTACGGCCGTTGACCTTTACGGTTCCCTCGGTGGGCTTGTCCAGGCCCATGATCAGGCGCATGGTGGTGGACTTTCCGGCACCATTGGGGCCCAGGAATCCGGTCACGGTGCCGGGCTCGACCGTGAAGGAGATGTGGTCGACGGCGGTCTTGGAGCCGTATCGCTTGGTCAGATCGACAGCTTCGATCAACGGGATCAACTCTTTCGGGGTTCTCGGTTTCGCGGCGGCCCCGGTCGGAGCTTGACCGGTGCGCGCCCGAACGCCACCAGGCTAGAAGTCGCAGCTGCGCCACTTATCGACCCGGTTGGGGAATCCGTTGAAGGCGGCAGTGGGCACGATGGAGGAGCGGGGTCGTCCTTGAGGAGGAGCCGCAGCCAGTACGGCGGGCGGTTAGTGGGGGTGCCCGGTTGCCTGCACTTCGTAGGCGTGGCGCGCATCGAGCTTGCGTTGGAGGTCGGTGCGGTCGCCCTCGGAGGTCGGTGCGGTCGCCGTCGGCCAATCGGCGTGCTGGTGCCGGCGTTTTTGTTGCCGCTTGCACACAGGACTTCTTCAGGAAGATCGGCAATAATCGTTGCGATGAGTAACCCGTACTTCTCCCGCAGCTCCGTCTTCAACGGGAGCGCCGCTCCGGCGTCGTCCGCGCAGCGCACCCCCAATGGCTACCCGACCATGCCCGGATACCGTCCCGGTCAGGCAGGCCAGTCTTACGGCCAGCAGCCCGGCTATGGTTACCAGGGCGGGCAGCCCTACGGCAACTCGCCCGCCTACGGCAGTGTTTCCCCACAGCAGCTCTCCGACCTGGAGGCCCAGTACGGCGCACCCTCTGCCAGCAATGTCGACCGTGGACGCATGACCTATGACGACGTGATCGTGCGCACCTTCGGCATCTTCGCTGTGATCATCGCCGTGGGTGTCGTCAGCTGGACGCTGGCGGTCAACCGGGACACCGCGGGGATCGGTATGCTCGCTATGATCGGCGGCGCCATCGGTGCCCTGATCCTGGGAGTGGTCAACTCCGTCAAGCGCGAGCCCAGCCCCACGCTGATCATGGCCTACGCCGTGTGCGAGGGCGCCATGTTGGGCGCCTTCTCAGGCGTATTGGAATACCGTTACGACGGCATCGTCTTGCAGGCGGTGCTCGCCACCGGGGCGACCTTCGGCGTGGTCCTTGCGGCATACAAGTTCGCCGGATTCCGCCTGGCTCCCAAGGCGCAGCGCATTCTGCTGGCCGCTATGGGCGGCTATCTGCTGTTCAGCATTATCAACTTCGGGCTCAGGCTCACCGGCGTGGCCTCCAACCCGTGGGGTCTGCGCGGCATGGAGGTCATGGGAATCCCGCTCGGGCTGATCATCGGTCTGGTGGCAGTGGTGATGGCGGCCGCCAGCCTCATCATGGACTTCGACTTCATCCAGCGTGGGGTGGAGCAAGGCGTGCCCACCCGGTACGCCTGGTCCGGCGCCTTCGGCCTGGTGGTCACCCTGGTATGGCTGTACGTGGAGTTCCTGCGCATTCTCGCCATACTGCGTGACAACTGACGCGTCGCGCCCGACTCCGACTGACGCCACCAGCGGCGTTGACGGTGCCCGCCACCCCATCCGGGATGGCGGGCACCGTGTTTTCTGAGGATGATGGCGTCAGCGTTCCGGCAGGCGGTTGCGGTACGAGCCGCCGCGCCCGGTCGGGGTGCCGACGTCGTCGGGCGAGTTGTCGGGAAGGAGCATCGGGCGGGCCGGTTGGGCGAAACTGTGCGCCCTGCCGTAGCCTGGCCCGCATGATCAACACCAGCATGCCCACCGTTGACGGCGCCAAGGGCGCCAAGCCCACCCTGGCCTTCCCCGGGCCCGACGCCCCCGAGGGCCTGCAGGTGCAGGTGCTTGACGCCGGCGACGGCAAGGTGATCGAGGCGGGCGACACCGTCGTGTGCCACTACCTCGGCCAGGTCTGGAATGGGCGCGTCTTCGACAACTCCTACGACCGCGGCCAGCCGCTGAACTTCCAGGTCGGCGTCGGCATGGTCATCCGCGGTTGGGACGACGGGCTTGTTGGCCAGCGCGTGGGCAGTCGCGTAATTCTGTCCATCCCCTCCGAGCTCGGCTACGGTTCGCGTGGCGTCCCGCAGGCCGGCATCAAGGGCGGTGACACCCTGGTATTCGTAACCGAGATCCTCGGCACCATGTGACGCGGGCCTTCCTGCGGCGCCGTCGTACAGGTGGGGGACCGGATGCAGCTGGCGGGGACGAGTCGGCTTCGTCCGGAGGGCCTCGTCGCCACCTAGTGGGTATGCAACTGCGCCGCCACCGCCAGCAGCAGGTCCTCTCGCCCCGTGCGGGCAACGAGCTGCGCACCTACCGGGAGGCCGTGTGAGACCCCCGCCGGCACCGACAATGCCGGATGCCCCGAAACGTTGAAAATCGCCGTGTTGGAAACCGCGGGCGTCGAGGCGAGCATCGCCGACAACCAGCTTCTTCCATGCAGATCGTGAGCTCCACCGGGCAGATCCAGCAGCGTGGGAAGCAATAGCAGGTCGGCCCGTCCGAAGGCGGCCTCGACGCCATCGCGCACGCGTTCGGCGTGGCGCAGCGCCGCACGCACCACCGGCTGCGGAATGAGCGAACCGAGGCGTACTGAGGTGCCGGTGCGCGGCTCCAGGCGGTCAGGGTGTTCGACCTGCTGCGCCTCGGCGCGCATGCCCGCGAAGTACAGGGTGAGGAACGGCATGGTCGGTACGGGCCAGGCCACCCGGGCCTGGCGCACGTCGTGTCCCGCCCGGCGCAGCGCTGCCGTGAAGTCGCGCATGGCCCGGGCAACGGGCGGCGTCGTCCGGGCCCCCGGCATCACCGGATTGGTTGCCAACAGTATGCGCAGCCGTCGGGGCCTCGCTGTCACGGCGTCGCTGAACCGCCGTTCGGGGGAGTCGAGCCGCCACCGGTCCACCGCCTCGTTGCCGCTGATGACGTCCATGACCGCGGCCATGTCGCGGGCCGTGCGGGTGATCGCACCGAAGCCCGCCAGACCGAACCAGTGCTCGGACAACGGTGCCGAACTGACCCGCCCCCGCGTCGGCTTGAGCCCCAGCACCCCGCAGGCGGAGGCCGGAATGCGCAACGAGCCCCCGCCGTCGGCGCCCAGTGCAATCGGGACCGCGCCGGTGGCGACGGCTACCGCGGACCCGGCCGAGGAGCCGCCGGGGGAGCGCTCGTTGTCCCAGGGGTTCAGGCAGTCGCCGTGAAACGCCGATTCGCCCACCGGGAACTGGCCGAACTCCGGCATATTCGTGCGACCGACAAGGATGGCGCCGGCCCTTCGCAGGCGGCGCACGACGGCGCAGTCCGCACGTGCTGCGGAACTGTTGCCCCGGCCTCCGAGCGTGGTGACCTCCCCGGCCACGTCGTACTCCTCTTTGACGGCCACCGGTACGCCCGCGAGTGGGCCGGCCGCCTCGGGGCCGACAGCATTGAGGAGCCGGTCGAGAGCCGCCGCCTCCCGGCGGGCCGCCTCATGGCGCACCAGGGTGAAGGCGTTGAGTTCGGGGGCGAGTGCGTCGATTCGGTCCAGTGCGGCGGCGACGGCGGCGCCGGCGGTGAGACGGCCGGCGCGGACCGCGCGCGCTATGCCGACGGCGTCGGTCAGTTCATCCATGCGAGTCCCCCTGGGAATAGGGCGTGAGGCGGGTGTTCGTTTATTCCCCGCGCGCCCGTGAGCGATATCGCCCTGGGCGGGCGGCCCGCACATCCGATTGAACGGCATGATACTGCGGAAATATGTTGTTTCACTGATTGGTTGCACCAGGCCGGCCGGCACGGCGACAACTACGCTGAGCCCCATTCAACTGTTCCGACCCAGTCCGCTACAAGGAGAGGCTCATGCCCCGCTATCGCAGTGCTACCTCCACCACTGGCCGCAACATGGCCGGTGCCCGCGCCCTGTGGCGCGCCACCGGTGTGAAGGACTCGGACTTCGGCAAACCCATTATCGCCATCGCCAACTCCTTCACCGAGTTCGTCCCCGGGCACGTGGGCCTGCGGGATGTGGGTCGGGTGGTCGCCGAACAGGTCGAGGCCGCCGGCGGCATCGCCAAGGAGTTCAACACGATCGCCGTCGACGACGGCATCGCCATGGGGCACGATGGCATGCTCTACTCCCTGCCCAGCCGCGAACTGATCGCCGACTCGGTGGAGTACATGGCGAACGCCCACTGCGCCGACGCCCTGGTGTGCATCTCCAACTGTGACAAGATCACCCCCGGCATGCTCATGGCCTCGCTGCGCCTGAACATCCCCACGATCTTCGTCTCCGGCGGTCCCATGGAGTCCGGCAAGATGGTCGCCGCCGATGGCACCACCCGCAAGCTCGACCTGATCGACGCCATGATGGACGCCGCCGACCCCACCGTCCCCGACGAGACCATTTCCGCCATTGAGCGCCTGGCCTGCCCCACCTGCGGCTCCTGCTCCGGCATGTTCACCGCCAACTCCATGAACTGCCTGACCGAGGCCCTGGGCATGGCGCTGCCGACCAACGGATCGCTCCTGGCCACGCACGCCGACCGCAAGGCCCTGTTCCAGGAGGCCGGCCACCAGATCGTTCAGATCACCAAGGCCTACTACGAGGAGGACGACGCCTCCGTCCTGCCGCGCTCGATCGCCACCAAGCCCGCCTTCGAGAACGCCATGAGCCTGGACATTGCCATGGGCGGGTCCACCAACACGGTGCTGCACCTGCTGGCCGCCGCCCAGGAGGCGGAGGTCGACTTCAAGATGGCCGACATCGACCGCCTCTCCCGCAAGGTGCCGCATCTGTGCAAGGTGGCCCCCTCCACCAACCTTGTGCACGTGGAGGACGTCCACCGCGCCGGCGGCATCATGGGGATTCTCGGCGAACTCGACCGCGGCGGCCTGCTGGACACCACCACTCGCACGGTGCTGCGCGGCACCCTGGCCGACGAGCTCGATCAATACGACATCGGCCGCCCCGGCCCCGACGGCCTGCGCGACCCGCAGGCGAGCCGGGTGGATGAGGCGGTCCGCACCCGCTACCTGGCCGCCCCCGCGGGCGTGCGCACCACCGAAATGTTCTCCCAGGCCTCCCGCTGGGAGACGCTGGACGTCGACCGCGAGGCCGGCGCCATCCGCGACATCGCCCACGCCTACTCCGCCGACGGCGGCCTGGCCGTACTGTTCGGGAACATCGCGGAGAAGGGCTGCATCGTCAAGACCGCCGGGGTGGACGCCTCCATCCTGACCTTCTCCGGGCCCGCCGTCGTCTTCGAGTCCCAGGATGAGGCGGTGGACGGCATCCTCGGCGGCAAGGTGAAGGCGGGCGACGTGGTGATCATCTCCCACGAGGGGCCGCGCGGCGGCCCGGGCATGCAGGAGATGCTCTACCCGACTACCTACATTAAGTCCATGCACCTGGGCAAGGAGTGCGCGCTGCTCACCGACGGGCGCTTCTCCGGCGGCACCTCCGGACTGTCCATTGGGCACGTCTCCCCGGAGGCCGCCGCGGGAGGACTCATAGGGCTGGTGCGCACCGGCGACCGTATCGTCATCGACATCCCGAACCGTTCGATCGAGCTGGATGTGGAGGAGGCGGAGATCGCCCGGCGTCGCGCCGAGGAGGAGGCCCGTGGGGAGGAGGCGTGGACGCCGCACAACCCGCGGCCCCGCCACGTGTCGGCGGCGCTGCGCGCCTACGGCATGCTTGCCACCAGTGCCGACCTCGGCGCCGTGCGCGACCTCAACCTGGTCCGTGTTCGCTGAAAGCCGGATTCAACGGGCCAGGAAGAAGCGGGCAGAGGGGTTGTCCGTCTCCTCGTGGTAGGCGTAGCCGAGCCGGTCCATGTGCTCGGTCAGTTCGGCGTCGTCCGGTCCGGCCTCGAAGGCGGTCAGGATGCGCCCGTAGTCGGCGCCGTCGGTGCGATAGTGGAACAGGGTGATGTTCCAGCGGGTCCCCAGGATCTCCAGGAACCTCATCAGCGCACCCGGTGACTCGGGGAACTCGAAGCTGAACAGTCGCTCCATCAGGCCCTCGGGGGCGCGCCCACCAATCATGGAGCGCACATGCACCTTGGCGAGCTCGTCCTCGGTCAGGTCCACCACGCCGTAGCCGGCGGCCTCCAAGTCGGCGACGATCCCGCGGCGCTCCTCCCGGCCGCGGGTGAGCCGAACGCCCACAAAGATCCGGGCCGGCGCGCCCGCGGGCGCCGAGGCGGAGACCCGGTAGTTGAACTCGGTCACCGCCCGGCCCCCAAGAATCGAGGCGAAGCGCAGGAACTCGCCCTGCACCTCCGGGATGGTCACCCCTAGGATGGCCTCGCGCTGCTCGCCGATCTCGGCGCGCTCGGAGATGTAGCGCAGCTGGTGAAAGTTCAGATTCGCCCCCGACAGCACACACGCCAGGCGCTCGCCGGACAGCTTATGCGTGGCCACGTACTGCTTCAGCCCCGCCAGGGCAACGGCGCCGCTCGGCTCCGGCACGGCGCGCAGGTCCTCGAACAGGTCGCGCACGGCGGCGGAGACCTCGTCGGAGGAGACGGTGACAACGTCGTCGAGCAGCTGTTCACACAGGCGGAAGGTCTCATCCCCGATGCGCCGCACCGCCACACCCTCGGCGAATAGCCCGACGTGCTCCAGCGTGACCGGCTCGCCCGCGGCCAGGGCGGCGCTCAGGCAGGCGGACTCCTCATGTTCCACACCGATGACCTGCACCTGCGGCAGTAGCTGCTTGATCAGCACGGCGATGCCGGAGACCAGGCCGCCGCCTCCCACGGGCACGAAGACCCGGTCCAGGTCGGCGTCCTGCTGGATCATCTCCAATCCGATGGTGCCCTGACCGGCGATTACGCGCGGATCGTCGAAGGGAGCGATGTAGCTCCGCCCGTCGGCCTCGGCCAGGCGTAGTGCCTCGGTTTTAGCGGCATCGAAGTTGTCGCCACTGAGCTGTACTTCGCCACCCAGGGCGCGCACGGCGTCGACCTTGATGCGAGGGGTGACGGTGGGCATGACGATCAGCGCGTGCACCCCCAGCAGGGCGGCGGAGCGCGCCACCCCCTGGGCGTGGTTGCCTGCGGAGGCGGTTACCACGCCCCGCTCGCGTGCGGCCTCGGACAGGGAGCGCATGGCGTTGTAGGCACCGCGGATTTTGAAGGAGTGGACCGCTTGCAGATCTTCCCGCTTGACCTGGACCGTGTTGCCCAGGCGGGCTGAGAGGGACGGCATGGTCTGCAGGGGGGTGTGCTCGGCGGCCTCGTAGACGGGGGCGCGCAGGATCTCCCGCAGGTAGCGGGCGCCTTCCCAGGGGGAGTCGTGGTCCGCATGGTTTCCGTTGCTTCCGGCATCGCTCACGTTCTCAGCCTAGCCGTGGGCACTCTCCGGGTTTGCGCAGCCATCCAGCGCTAAAGCTAATAGATATGAGTAAGCTCATTGTTGGAACCGTAGGTTGTTCGGGACTTATGGCCTAGAGTCGGGCTGCTCGATTTGCTTCCAACTGTGCTTTCAAGGAGTGCAATATGACCAAGATCGCCGTGATCACCGGTTCCGTCCGCCCGAACTCTGTTGGTGGGCCCGTGGCTCAGTGGGTCGCCGAGAAGGCCAACACCGTCGAGGGCGTCGAGGCCACCGTGGTGGACCTCGCCTCCTTCGCACTGCCGGTCTTCGCCGAGGAGCTGCCCCCGATGATGGCCCCCGCCAAGGATCCGGCCGCGGTGAAGTGGAACGAGACCCTGGCCGCTTACGACGCCTACATCTTCGTTACCCCGGAGTACAACCACTCCGTTCCGGGCGCGCTGAAGAACGCGATCGACTTCATCACCCCCTCCGTGCTCGCCAACAAGGCGATCGGCTTGGTCGGCTACTCCTTCTCCGCCGGACACCGTCCGATCGAGGCACTGCGCCTGATCCTGGCGAACTTCACCACCGGGGTCGTCGGAGCGCAGGTCAATTTGCACCTGGCCTCCGACTTCGAGAACCTGAGCGACTACGCCCCCGCCGCCTATCACGATGCGGAGGTCCCCGTGATGGTCCAGGCCATCGTCGCCCAGGACCGGGCGTTGGCCGCGCTGCGCTGAGACCGGCCGGGTGCGCGGCCAGGTCGCGCGCCGCACGCTTAGGCCCCTCGAGCCCAGTCGCGCCGATCGCCACTAATCGCTGCAATAGCAGTAGAAAGTGGCGACTCGCCGGTACAAGTCAATGAAGAGATAGGGGCTTCCCGTGTGCGCCGCTGCCGTTGACGCACACGGGAAGCCCCTTATCCATTTCGAGATAATCAGTCAAACCGCTTGGTTACGCGGTTTTCTCTGAGCTCACTCGAACGTTAGCGTGCGGCGCGAGGTCGCCTGACGCCGCGCCGCACGCCTCAGGCCAGCTTGAGCTTGCGGTACCGGTTAACGGCGGCCGCCACATCCACCATGCGCGGACGCACTAGGAAGGCCGGGCGGCGGTCCAGGGCGTCCAGGCCCTCATCGTCCAGCAGGGCGTCCAGGTCCTCCAAGCACTGGGCGAGCGTGGAGTCTCCGTCGAAGCGTTGCTCCAGCAGCGCCCGCAACGCATAGGCCACCGCCTCCGCCTGCCCGGACTCGACGACGCCGGCCACGTCGGAGATGTCGATGTCCTCCCGGTCCAGGATGAGGGAGTCGGTGCCCCGGGAGCGAGTGCGCACCGGGCCACGCTGGGTGCGCTGCGAGGGCAGTGGCACGCGCGGAGCCTGCATGGGGAAGTCCGCCAGCGCTGTCGTGTCCCGCGGCTGGGACGCAGCTACCTCGGCCGCGCGCTCGGTGGCGTCGTACAGGACGTAGGAATCCAACAGCAGGACCCGGTCGGCCACATCCAGGTAGTCCCCGGACCCGCCCATCACCAGCACCGTGGACACCCCGGCCTCCGCTAGCGCTCCCACCCGGTCCACAAATGGGGTGATGGGTTCCTGGTCGTCGGCCACCAGCGTGCGCATGCGGGCATCGCGGATCAGCAGGTTCGTGGCGGAGGTGTCCTCATCCAGCAGCAGCGCCGAGGTGCCGGCCTCGATCGACTCCACGATCGAGGCCGCCTGTGAGGTCGAGCCCGAGGCGTTGGTGGTGGTGAAGGCGGCCGTGTCCCGATTTCCGGGCAGGTGGGAGATGAAGGGGGTCAGGTCGACGCCGGTCACGGCCCGCCCATCGGCGGCCCGCACCTTGACGGCGTCGGGTACCGTGGCCACCAGCTCACGCCCGTCGTCAGGCACATGCGGGTAGACACCGCGCTCGATCGCGCTGAGCAGCGTGGACTTTCCGTGGTATCCGCCGCCGACGATGAGCGTTACGCCGGAACCGATCGCGGTGCCGCGCACCTCGCCGGCGTGCGGCAGGGTCACGGTTGCGGCCAGTGAATCGGGGGCTCGCAACGCGATGGCGCCCTCCTCCATGGGGGCGTCGCTGACGCCGGAACGGCGGGGCAGAATCGAGCCGTCGGCCAGGAAGGACACCCAACCGTTATCGAGCACGGCCTGGGTCAGGGCCCGGTGGTCCTCCAATGCGGCCACATGCGCCAGCAGACGCTTGCCCCGCTCACCGGTCAGGTCCAGGGCGGCATTGACCTCTCGGGTCAGGTCGTGGCTGAAGATGTTGGCGGCCTCACGCCCACGGATGGAGCGTCCCCGGGCCGGCAGCGCTACCCGGGCGCGGATCTCGATGACGATCCCGGAACTCGCCGGGGCCTTGTGGTGCTCGTCGGAGGTCTGCGCTGCGGGCCCGACATCGGCGGCGGCATCAGTATCCGCGTCGGCGCCGCCGGATGCGGTTGAGGGCGCCGAGTCCTCGGCCGCGCCCTCCGCGGAGGGCGCGGCGTTGGAATCCTGTGGCTCGGAATCCGCCTCGGGATCGGCCTTGCCGGTGAGGTCGGCAGGCTCGCTTGAACCTATGGCGGCGGCGAATGCGTCCGCCGCGGAGGCGTCGGTCGCCTCGACCGTGGCGGAGTCCGCGGTGACGTCCCCGCTCTCATCGGCGTCGCCGTCGGTCTCGGTCAGTACCGTGAACAGGTCCAGGGTTGCGCCGTCCGGCTCATTGAAGGTCTGTGAGCCGTCCGCGGCCGCCGGGTCGGCGTCACCTTCGGAATCGGCCTCGGGACTGGCCGGGGAGGAGACGATCACCGAGCAGCGCTCGAGGATCTCCTGCCCGGGGGAGGCGATCGACAGGTTGGTGCCGCGGAAGCCGCGGTGCAGCTCGCGGGTGAGGAAATCGGCCACCGCGATCCGCCGATCCCGGGTGGACAGCAGCTCCGCCTCCTGCAGCAGTTTCAGGCCTGGAAGGTCGGCCGGAGCCTCAATGCGGATACGTGTGGGCGGGGCGTAGGGATCGGGCTGGACGTAGTCGACATGCAGCATCCAGCCCTCTATGGCACGGTAGTGCCCGATCGTGTCTCGGTAGGCGCCGTAGGGGCGGTTGTCCAGCACGTGCAGGTAATCCACCAGGTCGCTGATGGTTCCCTCACGCGGACCCTTCTCATAGCGGCGGCCCTCGTGGCGGTAGTCGCGGCTGCGACCGTCGCGGCTATAGCCCTGGTCGCGGCGGTCTCGGCCATAGCCCCGGTCGTATCGCCCTTCGCGCCCGCCTTCGCGCCGGTCGCCGTAGCCCCGGTCCTCCCGGTAACCGTACCCCGTACGGTTATCCCGGTAACCGCGGTTGCGGTCATAGCCGTGGTCGCCCCGGTTTCCCCGGTCGTAGCCGCCGCGTCGGTCGTTGAAGTCGCGGTCCCGGTCATGCCCGCGGTCCCGGTCATGCCCGCGGTTGCGGTCATAGCCGCGGCCGCCGCGGTCCGCGCGGTCGTAGCCGCCTCTGCCGTCATCGCGGTAGCCGCCGCGGTAGCCGCGGTCGTTGCGGCCGGAGCCGCGATAGTCGTCGCGGTCGCGACGCCCCCCGCGGTCGTTCCCTCGGTCATAGCGGTCGCGACGGTTGCCGCGATCGCCGTAGCCGCGGCCGTCTGTGTAGTCACTGCGCTCAGTCATGCCCTGAATATTGGCACATTTCCGGAGTGAATCCGGACGCGCCGCCCGCCGATGGCGAGTTGTGGCATGTGGTGGGTGCCGACTTACCGGCAAGCCGCCGGTGCACGTAGGGTCCTTCCATGACGATCCCCATGAACGCCCCGTCGTATCGGCCCCACGTGGTGTTTGTCGCATGATCCCCGCTCTGACCGGGCTTTGCGCGACTGCGCCGACCGCCGCCTCGGGCCTGGCGCCTGCCGTCACGGGATTCGCCACCGGAATCGGGCTCATCGTGGCCATCGGTGCACAAAACGCCTGGGTGCTGCGACAGGGTGTGCGGCGTGAGCACGTTGGGGTGGTGATCGCCATCTGCGCGCTCAGCGACCTGGTTCTCATTGCCGTGGGCACCGGCGGGATCGGTGTGGTTGCACGCCTGGCGCCGTGGGCGCTGGAGGTGCTGCGCTGGGGCGGGGTGCTGTATCTGATCGGCTTTGCGATCTCTAGCTTCCGCTCGGCGGCGCGGCCGGGTGCGCTTGAGCAGGCGCAGGCACGCCCGGCGTCCTCGGTGGCGCTGACTACGCTGGCGCTGACCTGGCTGAATCCGCACGTCTACCTTGATACCGTGCTCATGCTCGGCACGGTGACCAACGGCTTCGGGCAGGCGCGCTGGGTGGCTGCGGCCGGCGCCGGGACGGCGTCGATCCTGTGGTTCACGGCGCTGGGCCTGGGCGCGCGGGCCCTGTCCGGGCCGCTGTCCAGCCCGCGCACCTGGCGGGTGGTGGACCTGCTGGTGGGCCTGGTCATGCTGGGGGTGGCGCTGAATCTGGCGCTGGGCTTCTGAAGGAACGGCCTACTTCACCGAGACCGGCACTAGTGACGCACCCGTACGGGTAGGCCGCGGGCCGGCCGGAGACCTCCAGCGCCTCCGGCCGACCCGCGCCGACTATGTGCGACCGACTTGAGCGCTTACACCGCCTCCGGCGGCAGCACCTGCATCTGTGCGGGCACGTTGGCAATCCCCACCGGGCAGGTGATGCCGTTAGGGCCGTGGTTGCAGTAGCCGTTCGGGTTCTTGTGCAGATAGCCCTGGTGGTAGTCCTCCGCCAGGTAGAACGGCCCGCCGAACTTGTCATACAGCTCTGTGGTCGGGGCGATCGTGGTCACGCAGGTGCCGCGCCCCAGGCGGGTCAGCTCGCCCTGGAAGGCGGTGCGGATCGCTAGCGCAGCGTTGGCCTGCGCCGACGTCGTGGTCCACACCGCCGAGCGGTACTGGGTGCCGATGTCATTGCCGTGCCGGTTCAGCTGGGTGGAGTCGTGGTTCTCCCAGAAGGTGCGCAGCAGGCTCTCCCCGCCCTGCCCGCACACGGCCGGGTCATAAGCCACACGCACCGTCTCGGCGTGACCGGTGAAACCGGTACAAACCTCTTGGTAGGTGGCATTGGGGGTGGTGCCGCCCATGTAGCCCACGGCGGTGGACACCACGCCGGGCTGGCGCCACAGGAAGCGCTCCACACCCCAGAAGCAGCCTCCCGCCAGGTAGATGACTTGCGTACCATCTGGCCAGGGTCCGTTCAGGGGTGTGCCCAGAACTACATGCTCACCGGGATCAGGTAGGACGGTGACTTCCCGGCCGGGAAGTGTGGTGTTGCGGGAAGGATGGTGCGGCGTCGTGGTGGTAGCGGCCGACATAGCGGACTGCATAGCTGCTGTCATGGGCACGACGCTACTCGGGGCAGCTGGCCGCGTTAAGGGCGATCCGTGAGAGTACGCCTGGGGCGTAGGCGCCGTTAGCCCCCAGTTGTAGGGCGGGTGCGGAACAACGGATGCGGCCGCGCCCCGTTCCCGCCGCACGGACGGGAATTAGGGTGCGGTCGGCCACCTGGGATCACAGCGCCTTTACGTCGAGGATCTCGGCGGTGATCTGTCTGCCGTTCGGGGCGTTGTAGCTGACCGTGTCGCCCGCGCGGTGACCCATGAGGGCTCGGCCCAGAGGGGCGTCGGGGGAGAAGACCTTCACGCCGTCGGGAACATCAGCGGTGATCTCCTGGCCTCCCAGGGCGAAGGTCTGCTCGCTTCCGGCGACCTTAGCGGAGACAATCGTGCCCGCAGTGACGGATCCGTCGAAGTCCGGGGCTCCGACCTGTGCGTTCTCCAGCATTTCGGTGATTGTGGCGATGCGCGCCTCGTTGAGCGAGGCTTCCTCCCGAGCCGCGTGGTAGCCGGCGTTCTCCCGTAGGTCGCCCTCCTGACGGGCGGCCTCGACACGCTGAGCAATGGCCTTGCGCTCGGCGCCCTTGCGGTGTTCGAGTTCCTCGGTGAGACGGTCGTACGCCTTATGGGTGAGCCAGGTGCCCGGCTGATCGGTGGTCTCATCGGCCATGGTTTCTCCTCAAAAAAGGGCCATGCAGCCCTCAGGTGCTGTTCGGGTATAAAGGACGAGTCTATACGCTCCCGCCGGATCGTGCTGCGGTAGTGACTTTGATGACTGTGTGCACGGTCCGTGTCCGCCTGATTCCGTCCCTGCAACGGGCCTCTTCACGTCGAGCCATCCCCCGCGGAGCGGCGGCGCTGCCGCCCACGTACCCGCTTACTGCTGTGAGCAACGGGGAGCGACTCCCCGGGCGCATTGGCGCCCCGGCGGGCTATGACTTGCGATCGTCTCCGGTATCAGGCCGCTTTGCCCAGTACCGCCAGGTAGCAGGCCACACAGTGGCAGATCCAGGCGGCTACCGTGCAGACGTGGAAGATCTCGTGGAAGCCGAACCAGCGGGGGAACGGGTCGGGGCGCTTGCGGGCGTAAATGATGCCGCCGACCGTGTAGACCACGCCGCCCGCCACCAGTAACCAGAAGATCGCCGGGCCGCCGGTAGTCCAGAAGTGGGGCAGGAACCACAGTGCCACCCAGCCGAGCAGGATGTACAGCAGCGTGCCCAGCCAACGCGGCGCCGTCGGCCACAGCACCGCCTGCAAAATGCCTAGCAGGGCCCCGCCCCACACGATCCCTAGGATCAGGCGCGCGGTGCCGGCGTCCAGCAGCGCGACCGACAACGGCGTGTAGGTCCCTGCAATCAGCAGGTAGATATTGGCGTGGTCGAATCGCTGCAGGACAATAGAGACGGTGCGGGGCAGGTAGCCCTTGGAGGTGTGGTACAGGCCGGAGTTGGCGAACAGCAACAGGGAGCAGACCAGGTAGGCCGCGCAGGCCCATCTCAGCGCCAAGCCCGGTGCCAGCACTGTCAGCACCATGCAGGCCGCAAGGGCCAGGGGTGCGGTGCCGGCGTGGATCCATCCGCGCAGCTTGGGCTTGACTGCACGGGCGAGGTCATTCGCGGCACTGATGGCGGCCGCGCCGCGCGACTGCATGGTTGTGCGCATCACCGGTCTCCTCACGAGGGGTGTCCCAATAGAACCTACGCTACCGTAACTTACGTTCCCGTAGGTTCCCTGGGAAAGTGTGCAGAGTAATAGGCACGCGTTACGCTCTGACCTGGGTGCGCCCGCCGACCCTGTTGCCGCGGGCGCCAGGGCAGACGGCGCATTCAGGAAAGAGCTGATTCATGGCGGGCGACAACCTCCTCTACAACCTCTACGAGCGCCGCCTGGCCGCCCAGGTCAAACCCGACCGGGTGCCCCAGCATGTGGGTGTCATCCTCGACGGCAACCGCCGCTGGGCCAGGGCTATGGGCATCGGCACCGCTCAGGGACACAAACGCGGTGCTGACAAGATCGAGGAATTCCTTGGATGGGCGGAGGACGCCGGCGTCGCGGTAGTGACTCTGTGGCTGCTGAGCACGGACAATCTCTCCCGCGACCCCGCGGAACTGTCACCGCTGCTGGACATCATCGCGCACGCCGTCGACGAGCTGGCGGCCACCGGCCGCTGGCGACTACGTCTGGTCGGCGCCGTCGACCTGCTGCCCGTTCCGGTGGCCGGCCGGCTGCGCACCGCCGTCGCCTCCACCGTCGTCGCCGCTCCCGACGACGGCGCTCCCGGCGACGGCGCTCCCGGGGCTGCGGGGGAGGTGCCCTTGAAACCGGATACGCGCATGCAGGTCAATGTGGCGGTCGGTTACGGCGGTCGACAGGAGATCGCTGACGCCGTCCGCTCCCTACTGTGTGAGCGCGCCGCGGCCGGGGCCACGCTGGAGGAGGTCGCCGGCTCGCTGTCCGAGGAGGACATCACCGCGCACCTGTACACCAAGGGGCAGCCCGATCCCGAACTGGTCATCCGCACCTCCGGGGAGCAGCGTCTTTCCGGTTTTTTGCTGTGGCAGTCGGTCCACTCCGAGTACTACTTCTGTGAGGTGTACTGGCCGGCTTTTCGCCGGATCGACTTCCTGCGCGCCCTGCGCGATTACGGCCAGCGCGAGCGTCGCCTGGGCAGGTGATCGGGCGCGCGGTATAGAACGCGCGGCATCGCGGCATAGGGCGCGCGGTGTACGGGCCCGCATCGGCGGTGGTCCGGCAGATGCCGCATATGCGCGCCGCCTCGTCCTAGCGGGCTCGGCGCTCACGCGGTGGCAGCGGGTATGGTGAGCGGTATCACAGGCGGATTATTCCGGACCTCCGGTGCTGTCCGCCGCATACAGACGGAGACTGCCATGCGAACCTATGTCCTGGACACCTCGGTCCTTCTATCCGATCCGCGTGCCATGCTGCGCTTCGACGAACACGCCGTCGTGCTGCCGGTGACGGTGGTCACCGAGTTGGAGGGTAAGCGCCATCACCCCGAGCTCGGCTACTTCGCCCGCTCTGCGCTGCGGCTGCTCGACTCCCTGCGCGAGCGGCATGGCCGGCTCGACCGGCCCGTTCCCGTGGGTGAGCATGGCGGCACGGTGCGGGTTGAACTCAACGGTGCGGACGACCGCGTGCTGCCGGCCGCCATGCGGTTGGGGGACAATGACTCCCGCATCCTGTCGGTGGCGGTGACTCTGGCCCGCCGCGCCGAGCAGGGCGGGTACGACGGCGAGGTCGTGGTCGTATCCAAGGACCTGCCTATGCGCATCAAGGCGGCAGTCGTGGGATTGACCGCTCAGGAGTATCGGGCCGAGCTCGCCAGCGAAGACATCTACTCGGGCATGACCGCGGTGACCGTCACCGAGCAGGAGATCTCCGGGCTGTGGGAGGATGGCGCGTTGGATCTGGCTGCAATGGCGGATCGGGCTGTGGCCGCAGACCTGGCTGCTCAGCCGACCCACACCGGCGTGGTTGTCAGCTCCCCGCGCGGATCGGCGCTGGCTACCGTGGTGGGCGGGACCCTGCACCTGGTGGACGGCGCCCGCGAGGTGTTCGGCGTGCGCGGGCGCAGCGCTGAACAGCGCATCGCCATTGACCACCTGATCAACCCCGCCATCGGCATCGTCTCGCTCGGTGGGCGCGCCGGCACCGGCAAGTCGGCCCTGGCGCTGAGCGCCGGTCTGGATGCCGTGATCAACCGCCGAGAGCACCGCAAGGTGATGGTGTTCCGGCCCCTTTACGCCGTGGGTGGGCAGACGCTCGGCTTCCTGCCCGGTGACTCCGCGGAGAAGATGAACCCCTGGGGTGACGCGGTGTTCGATACCCTCGGTTCCGTGGTGCCCGCGGACCGGATTGAGCGGATCGTCGCCGCCGGCCAACTCGAGGTGCTGCCCTTGACGCATGTGCGCGGCCGTTCCCTGCACGACGCCTTCGTGATTGTGGACGAGGCGCAGTCTCTAGAGCGCAACGTGCTGCTGACCGTGCTGTCCCGGATCGGTCAGAACGCGAAGGTGGTGCTCACCCATGACGTCGCTCAGCGGGACAATCTGCGTGTGGGCCGCTGGGACGGCGTGGTCAGTGTGGTGGAGTCCCTGAAGGATCGGGACCTGTTTGCGCACGTGGACCTGGTGCGTACCGAGCGCAGCGAAATCGCTGAGCTGGTCACGCGCATGCTCGACGAGGCGCCGCTGTACTAACGCTTGCCGGCGTTGGTGCCGAAATCCGCAGACGTCTGCAACTTCGACCGGTCTCGGTGGTTATTTCGACCGGTCTCGGTGGTTATTTCGACCGATCTCGGTGGTTATTTCAGCCGATTTCGGTGGAGGGTGCCAGTTCGGCGCGGGTGGGCGGGTTGGCACCGGCGCGGGAGACCGTGATGTCGGCAATGGCGGCCGCGTGCCGCAGCACGCGTTCCAGGGTGGCGGCGTCGATGCTGCGCAGGGCCTCGCGCCGCTCGGCCCCCACCAGTCCTTCGGACCAGATGCCGTCCTCCAGCCCTCCCATAAAGGAGTCGCCCGCGCCGACGGTGTCGGAAACCACCACGGTGGGGTCCGCCGGCACCTCCATGCGCAGCCCGGAGGCCGTCAGTGCCAGGGAGCCCTGCTTGCCGCGGGTGACCACCACGATGGCCGCACCCCGGTCCAACCAGTCGCGCGAAACAGCCTCGACATCGGCGTCCTCGCCGTAGAACCAGGCGATGTCCTCATCGGAGCACTTGACTACGTCGGCCAGGCTAATCAGCCGCTCCACTTGCGCGCGCGCCTGCTCCGGTGTGCCCATCAGCTGCGGGCGGGCGTTGGGGTCGTAGCAGATCGTGGAAGTGGCCCGGTAGTCCGACAGTACCCGCTCAACCGTGGCGGCACCGGGTTGGAGGATCGCTGCGATGGAGCCGGTGTGCACCAGCAGTGGCGCCGCCGTGCCCTCCGCGCGCTGCGGGTAGGGCGGGTTCCAGTCCAGGTCGAAGACATAGGTGGCGGCCCGGTCCGCGCCGATGGTGGCCTGTGCGGTTGAGGTGCGTTCGGCGCCGTCGGAACCCGGCGTCAGCCGGACGCCGGAGGCCTCAAGGTGCTCCCGCACCGCCTGGCCACGCGGATCGGTGCCGATCCAGCAGTCGAGTTCGGCGTCGCGTCCCAGGCGGCTCAGCCCCAGGGCGACGTTGGCGGGCGAGCCGCCGGGGATGTCCTGGGCTTCTTGGCCCGGGTGGATGACGACGTCGACGAGTGCCTCGCCGATGACGAGGGCGGTGCCTGCGGGGCCGGGTGCGGACATTTTCGGGCTCCTCATGGATGGTTGCGGTGGCGGGGTGAATGCGGATCGGAGGGTCGTCGGGTTCACAAGGTGCTGGAGGCGTCATTGCCGGAATTGCCGGAATCGCTTCCGGTACTGCCGGCGTCGGCGACGGCAGCCAGGCGGGCACGGGCGTCATCCAGCCAGGACTGACAGCGCGCGGCCAGGGCCTCGCCGCGCTCCCACAGTTTGAGGGCCTCCTCCAGGGGCACCTGGCCGGCCTCCAGCCGCTGAACGACACCCACGAGCTGTTCCCGCGCCTGTTCGTAGGGCAGGGCGGCGACGTCGGCGTTGGCGTCGGCAGGACTGACCGGTTCGGTGGGGGAGGGTGCACTCATAGTCCCGATTGTTGCACGCGGGCGGCGGATGCGAGGGCAGTCCGCGCGGCCAATCGGGAACGGAGCCGTCCGAGTTGCAAAAACGTCTTGACAGCCGGCTCGGATGGGTGCACCATATACGTGCCAAATCGTTTGGAGCGCTCGTATTGCACCGCTTGGAGTGGACAGCGCTCTGTGCCCGCCCATATGGAGGACAACGTTGTCTAGTCCCACTTCCTCCGCGCTGAAGCGACGCCCCACGTCGTTGTGGATGCGCATCGCCCGCCACTGGCAGCTGTACCTGCTGCTGGCACCGGCGGTGATCTACCTGATTCTGTTCAAGTACTGGCCCATGTATGGCGTCCAGATCGCCTTCCGCAACTACAACCCCATCGACGGCTTCCTGGGCAGTGAGTGGGTGGGGCTGGAGCACATCAGCCGCTTCCTGCACTCTTTCCAGTTCACCCGGATCTTCTTCAACACCATCGCCATCAACGTCCTGGGACTCATCTTCGGCTTCCCGGTGCCGATCATCCTGGCGCTGCTGATCAACCAGCTGGCCTCCCGCAAGCTGAAGTCCTTCATCCAGACGGTGCTGTTCTCCCCGGCCTTCATCTCCACCGTGGTGGTGGTCGGCATGCTGTTCGTGTTGCTGTCGCCCCGCTCCGGGCTGGTCAACAACGTGATTACCCTGACCGGCGGACAGCCGATCAACTTCATGAATGAGGAGGGCTGGTTCCGGCCCATCTACGTCATGAGCGACATCTGGCAGAACGCCGGCTTCTCCATGATCATCTACCTGGCGGCGTTGGCGAGCATCGACCCCAGTTTGCACGAGGCCGCGCGCGTGGACGGCGCCAACCGCTGGCAGCGCCTGTGGCATATCGACCTGCCCGGCATCCGCCCAATCATCTCAATCATGCTGATCCTGGCGGTAGGCAACCTGCTCAACCTGGGCTTCGAGAAGGCGCTGCTGATGCAGACCGATCTGAACCTGGGCGCTTCGCAGATCATCCAGACCTACGTCTACGACGTGGGGCTCAAGAGCGCCCAGTTCTCCTACTCGGCCGCCATCTCCCTGTTCAACTCAGTCCTCAACATGATCCTGCTGCTGGTGTTCAACCAGGTCGCCAAGCGCGCGGGTCAATCGAGCCTGTTCTGATCCCGCCCGCGAACCACCCGAGGAACCCCTATGACCACCGCATCCGCGTCCGTGCTAGACGCCGCACCCACCTTCCGCACCTCCGGCCCACGCCGCCTGGCGGAGCGGATCGCCGACCCGCTCTACACGCTGTTCGTCGTCCTCCTGCTTGGCGGCGCCGTGATAGCGATCATCTACCCGCTGTACTTCGTCGTCATCGCCTCTGTCTCCGACCCCAACCAGGTCTATGAGGGCAATGTGTGGCTGTGGCCCAAGAACATCACTCTTGAGGGGTACCAGCGCATCTTCTCCACCTCCACCGTGCTGCGCGGCTTCGGCAACTCGCTGCTGTACACGGCGGTGGGGACCGCCGTGTCGGTCTGCTCGATCCTGGGCGCCGGCTACGCCCTATCCCGCAAGTCCCTGCCCGGCCGCAACTTGTTCATGGCGGCGTTCATCGTCACCATGTTCTTCGACGGCGGCATGATCGCCCGCTACCTGGTGGTGCGCGACCTGGGGATGCTCGACACCATGTGGGCCGTGGTCCTGCCCGGTGCCATTGGCGTGACCAACCTGATCATTGCCCGCACCTTCTTCGAGACGACCATCCCCGAGGAGCTGCATGAGGCCGCCGCCCTCGACGGCGCCGGCGAATGGCGCTACTTCTTCCGCATCGTGCTGCCGCTTTCCAAGGCGCTGATCATGCTGCTGGTGATCACGCACGCGGTGGCCTACTGGAACTCCTTCTTCGACGCCCTGATCTACCTAAACGATGACACCAAGTACCCCCTGCAGTTGGTGCTGCGCAACATCCTCATCCAGTCCGATGTGTCCGGCTCCGGCGTCTCCGCCACCGGCATGGACTCCTACGCCGAGTCCCAGCGCATAGCCGAGCTGATGAAGTACGGGATGATCGTCGTGTCCACCTTCCCGCTGCTGTCCATACTGCCCTTCACCCAGAAGTATTTCGCCCAGGGTGCCCTCATCGGCGCCGTGAAGAGCTGAGAGGTCCCCAAATGCGCCCCCGCAACGTCACTACCACCGCCTCCGACCCCTTGTCCGTCACCCCGGTTATGCCCTCCACCGCCCGTGCACTCGCCCTCCCACCGCCCGGCGGCCTCGCCCAGCGCCCGCTCAGCCGGCGCCTGCTGTTGCGCGGCTCGCTGGCCGGCGCGGGACTGCTCGCCCTGGCTGCCTGCTCGACTAAGAAGAGCGACGCCGACTACCGCGTCCCCGACGAGTCCGCCTCCGCTGGACTGGCCGAGGCGCCGGACTCCCTGCCGATCGTTTCCAGTCCGATCACCATCACCGCCACCGGCTCGCGCACGGCCCTGTCCGTGCCCTACGGCCAGATGGAGCTCACCCAGCAGTGGGAGCAGGAGACCAACATCGCGGTGCAGTGGAACATCCTCACCGAGGACGTGTACGCGGAGAAGAAGAACCTGCTGCTGGCCTCCGGGGATCTGCCGGACATTTTGTGGAACACCGGGCTGACCGACGCGGAGGTGGCCACCTACTCCGCCAACCACACCCTGGTGCCGCTGGATGAGTTTTTCGCCGACAACTGCCCCAATATCTCCGCGCTGCTGGAGTCCCGCCCCGATATCCGCTCCGCCATCACCAGCGAGGACGGGCACATCTACACCCTTCCCAGCGTGGAGGAGCTCGGGCTGGTGCCCTTCCCGAACTTCTTGTACCTGAACACCGACTGGTTGGACGCCGTCGGCAGGGAAATGCCCACCACGATTGAGGAGCTGCACGACACGCTGCTGGACTTCAAGGAGCAGGACCCCTCCGGAACCGGCAAGCTGCTGCCGCTGTCATTCATCCCGGGCTCCTTCTGCGCCAACCCCTGGGACATCATCGCCGCTTACGGCGGACAGGCCGACAACAACGACCACCGCATAGTGATCGACCGCAAGGCCGTGTTCACCGCCGCCACCGAGCAGTGGAAGGAGGGCGTCAAACAGTTGCATACCTGGTACGCCGAGGGACTGATCGATTCCGAGTCCTTCTCCCAGGACGACACCGCCTACCTGGCCAAGGGCAAGACGGAGCAGGAGTCGCTGGCCGCCTTCTACTGGTGGGAGGCCACCGAGTTCGTAGGGGAGGACCGTGAGGGCCACTACGAGCTGTGCCCGGTGCTGGCAGGAGTGGACGGTGTGCGCCGCGCCTCGGTGTCCAACAACCAGGAGATCTCCCGCGGCGCCTTCGCCATGACCCGCACCTGCCGCTACCAGGCGGCGGTTATGCGCTGGGTGGACCGCATGTACGACCCGGTTATGTCCGCACAGAACAGCTGGGGGCCCATCGGCGTGACCCTGGAGTACGACGACGCCGGGATGCTGTCCCAGATCCCGGCCGCCGAGGGTGAGTCGGAGGGGGAGCGGAGACAGAAGGTCGCTCCCGGCGGCCCCAAATCCACCACCGCCAAGGACTTCGAGGAGGTCGTGCTCCCTGAGCCGCGGGCCTCCCTGCGCCAGGAGCAGGTGACCGCCGAGTACGCCGAATGGGCCGCCAATGACGCCTTCCCGCCCGTGGTGTTCACCAACGCCGAACTGGACGACCTGTCGCTGATTGATGCGGACGTCTCGACTCTTGTCAAGCAGAAGTTCGCCCAGTGGGTGGTGGGTGGCGGCATCGACGCCGACTGGAACGGATATCTCAAGGATCTCGAAACCACGGGGCTGACCAGGCTGATGGAGATCTACCAGGCGGCACTGGATCGCTACTACGAGGAGCTGGACGCACGCTCATGACTACCGCCTCCACCACCGCCCCTGCGCGGCCCTGGCTTGTCAGTTCGGAGGACCGCCTGGAACTGGCGCCGGCCGAGCAGGCGGGCCGCGCCCAGGCGGACCCGGCCCGTCCCCGCTGGCACGCCACCGCGCCCTGGGGGTGGATGAACGACCCCAACGGCCTGAGCGTGTGGCCCGGGCCGGACGGTGAGGCCCTGGTGCACCTGTTCTACCAGCACAATCCTCATGCCCCGGTGCACGAGCACATCGAGTGGGGCCACCAGTACTCAGCCGACCTGGTGCACTGGCACGACCTGCCCACCGCCGTCCGCCCCGGCGTCGGCGACCCGGACGCATACGGCTGCTGGTCCGGGGTTGTGGTGGCCGATGAGCGCGTGGCGGCGGACGGCACCCGCATCACCGTGCCCACCATGGTCTACTCCGGCGCCTCGGAGCGGGCCACTCAGACCGCCTGCCTGGCCACCGCCGTCCCCGGCGATCCCCTGCTGGTCCGTTGGGTCAAGCACCCGGGCAACCCGGTGATTGACGCCGCCCCCGCCTCCACCGCCGGGCTGGTGGTGCCGGAGATGCGTGACCACTCGGTGTGGCGTGAGGATGGGCGCTGGTACCAGGTGATGGGGGCCGGGCTGCCGGGAGCCGGAAGCGGGGGCGCGCAGGCAGGTGCGGCTCTGTGCTTCTCCAGCAAGGATCTGCGCGACTGGAGCTATGAGGGCCCGCTGGCTGTCGGCGACGGCGATGTCAGTGCCACCGGAACCGTCTGGGAGTGCCCGGAGCTGGTGCGCCTGGGGGAGACCGACATCCTGTTCGTCTCCGCCTGGCACGCCTCGCGCACCCTGCGTTCGATGTGGATGCGTGGGAGGCGCACCGGCACCCGTATGCGCATTGATGCGGTCGGCCGCTGCGACCTGGGGGAGAACTACTTCTACGCCCCCCAGTCCGTGCTGCTGCCGGACGGACGCCGCGTAGCCATCGGCTGGATGCAGCCCAATGCCACGCACGCACAGCGTCTGGCAGCGGGCTGGGCCGGCTCCATGTCCGTGCCCCGGGAGATCACTCTCGCCCCGGATGCGACCCTCCGCTTCCACCCCATCGCCGAGGTCGACTCCCTTCGGGCCCGGGCCCTGGCCGACGCCGCCGGTGCACGGGAGGTTGCCGCGGCCGCTGCGGATCTGCACGGTGACAGCCTGGACCTGGTGCTGACCGGACGCCTGTGCGGGACGCAGGAGGTGAGCGTCGACCTGGCGGCATCCTCCGACGGCGCTCGCCGCACCCGCCTGCTGCTGTCCCGCCGCGTCCCCAGCGGACGGACGGGGCAGGATGCCTGGACGGGATGGCTGCGCCTGGACCGCTCCGCCTCCGCTACCCCTGGTTCCCCCTGGGAGGCGCCCGACCGCCGGGAGCTGGCCGGGCCCGTGCCACTCGGGCCCAACGGTGAGGTGGAACTGCGGATACTGCTGGATCGCTCCAGTCTGGAAGTATTTGTGAACGGTCAACCACTGTCCGCGCGTCTGGGGACGGAGCCGGGCGACGGCGGCCTGCGCGTCGTCCTCGGCTCGCTCACCGATGCGCGCCTGCAAGCCTGGACCATGTCGGACGCCTACTCCAAAAGACTCACCCCCTCTTCCATCGAGTTCGGCTGATATAACCATCGAGTTCGGTTGAAGTGGCTGGGGCGAGCCCCAGCTGGACCGGGTCCGATACGGGCATACCTCACGCCGCGTCCGGCTGGTGGCAAGGTGCATGGGGGATACTGACGGCCTGTCCGAACGCTTGCATGAGAGGGGATGGCCGATGAGTCCTGGTCGCTCTATTGACCGGGTCACCATCAAGGATGTGGCCCGGGAGGCCGGTGTGTCCGTCACCACGGTTTCCCATGCCCTGAACAATCCGGAGGGTTCGCGCGTATCGGAGGAGACCCGGGCGCATGTCCGAACCGTCGCGACGGCCCTCGGCTACCGCGCAAACCCCTCCGCCCGGGCACTGCGCACTCGCCGCACCGACACCATCGCCCTGGTTGGTAGAGATCTGGCCACCACCGAGCACCTGGGACGCATGGTGCGCGGCGCCCAGGAAGCAGTTCGCTCACGCGGCGGCCTGCTCATCGTGGCCGACACCTCCGACGACGAAGAGGGAGTAATCAGCACACTAATCGACCACCAGGTCGACGGCGTCATTCTGGGTGCCCTCTACCACCAGGAGCTCACCGTGCCGACGGCGTTGGCGAGTCTGCCCACGGTTGTGGTCAATGCCTACACCCACGATGCGCGTTACTCCTGGGTGGTTCCCGACGAGTTCATGGGTGGGCGTGCGGGTGCCGAGGTGCTGCTTGCCTGCGGTCATCGGCGTGTTGCGATGATAAACAATCATGACGACATTCCCGCCGCCCATCGGCGGGAAGAGGGGTTCGTTGCCCGCTGTCGGGACAGCGGCCTGGAGCCGTTGGTCCTCGCCTGCCCGCCGACCGGTCGTGCCGCCCACGACGCGGCTGCACGGCTGCTTGACGCCCAACCTGCCGAGCGTCCCACTGGAGTGTTCTGCTTCTCCGACACCATGGGTATGGGCGTGTACGCTGCCGCCGCCGAACTGGGACTGCGCATTCCTCAGGACCTGTCAGTGGTCGGATTCGACGACATGGTGCTGATCAACGAGTCCCTCTCACCACCGCTGACCTCGATCGCCCTGCCGCATGCGGAGATGGCCGCCTGGGCAGTGGAGCGGCTCTACGAGTTGTTGGACGCGCCGACTACGCCGGCTCAGAACCTGCGAATTGTGGGACGGGTGGTGGAACGGGAGTCGGTTGCTCGGCAGGGCGGCTGACAGCCAAAACCGGGACATGTGCTGCCCGTGGCCTATCCGCTTTCATTGCGCCGATACCGCCCTAGTCGACTGTGCATGGTTCAAGACACGGTGACATTGGGCTTGGTGGTGCCCACGACCTGCGCCACCAGACGGCCCTGGGCCAGCACACCCTCGATCAGGTCGCCCTTCTTCAACTGCTGAGCGGAGGTGACGACCTCACCGGAGGGGGTTCGCATAATCGCATAGCCCCGATCGAGCACTCCCTGGGGGGACAGGGCCCGTAGGCGGGCGTGGTCGGCGCGCAACTCGGCATCGGCCAGCGAAAGGGTCGTGGACAGGGCCCGGCGCATGCGCTCACGGGACTGGTCGAGTTCGATGACGCGGTCCCTCACGATCAGTGTCGGGTCGGCCATCACCGGGCGGGCCAGCACCTGATCCAGCCCCCGCTGCTCGGCGTCCAGGCGGGACCTCAGCACGGTGCGTATGCGTTCGCGGGCCTGGTCTAGGCCCATGGTCTCCTCCGCCAGATCCGGCACAATGCGGCGGGCCGCGTCCGTAGGTGTGGAGGCCCGGTAGTCGGCCACCAGGTCCAGCAACGGACAGTCGGTCTCATGCCCGATCGCGGATACGATCGGGGTGCGTGCGGCAGCGGCGACGCGCACCAGGCCCTCGTCGGAGAAGGGCAGGAGGTCCTCTACGGCACCGCCTCCGCGCGCCACGACAATGACGTCGACATTAGGGTCGGCGTCGAGCTCCCGGATGGCGGCGGTGACCTCCCGCACCGCCTGCGCTCCCTGGACGGCGACTTCGCGGATCTCGAAGGGCAACGCCGCCCAGCGCAGGCGGGCGTTGACGACGACGTCGTCTTTCGCCTTGGCATTGCGACCGCACACCAGCCCCACCTTGCGGGGGAGGAATGGCAGCGGACGCTTGCGGTCGGCGTCGAACAGGCCCTCGGAGGCCAGGACGCGCCGCAACTGTTCGATTCGGGCCAGCAAGTCCCCGATGCCTACCGGGCGGATGTCGTCGGCGCGCAGTTCCAGGCTGCCGCGCTTGGTCCAGAAGCGCGGCCGGGCATGGACCACGACGCGGGCGCCCTCGGCCACCTGCGTGCCGGTGGCCTGTTCAATGGCGGCGAGCTCGCGGGTGAACACCGAGACCGACATGGACATGTCTGCCTCCGTGTCCCGCAGTGTCAAGTACTGCATGCCCGAGCCGGGGCGGCGATTGAACTGGACGATCTGCCCCTCGACCCACACGAAGGTCATCTTGTTGATGTACTCGTCGATCTTGGTGGACAGTAGGCGCAGCGGCCAGGGGTTGTCCGCAGTGGTCTCCCGGGCCAGGCGTGCCAACGGCCGGTTCGTCTGCGGCTGTACGGGTACGGCGGCTGGGTTCTCAGTGCCCGCTGTGGGCGGGCGGTGGGGCGATGGCTCGGTCACGCCCTCCACTGTGCCACGTTAAACGCCCGTCGGCCGTGTTCGCCGGACGCACTACTGTGGCACAGTTGTGGGCGTGACCGCGAGCGAAACAACAAACGTCAGTTCCGGGCAGCCGGCTCCTGGTGCGGGCAAGCGCATTCTGCTGGCCGCGCCACGCGGCTACTGCGCCGGGGTGGACCGCGCCGTCGACGCCGTGGAGCAGGCCCTGGCCCACTACGGGGCGCCGATTTACGTGCGCAAGGAGATCGTCCACAACAAGTACGTGGTGGAGGCGCTCTCTAAGCGGGGGGCGGTATTCGTGTCGGAGACCGACCAGGTGCCGCAGGGGGCGCGCGTGGTCTTCTCCGCCCACGGGGTGTCCCCGGCCGTTCACGCTCAGGCGGCCGCCCGGCACTTGCAGACCATTGATGCGACCTGCCCGCTGGTGACCAAGGTGCACAAGCAGGCGATCCGTTTCGCCAAGGAAGACTACGACATCATCCTGGTCGGTCACACCGGCCACGAGGAGGTCGAGGGCACCCAAGGGGAGGCTCCCGACCACATCCAGGTGGTCAACGGTCCTAAGGAGGTTGACTCCGTGCAGGTGCGTGACCCCAACAAGGTGGTGTGGATCAGCCAGACCACGCTGTCTGTAGACGAGACCATGGAGACGGTGCGGCGCTTGCGCAAGCGCTTCCCGCACCTGAGTGATCCTCCCGGTGACGACATCTGCTACGCCACCCAGAATCGGCAGGGCGCCGTCAAGGCCATCGCGCCGCAGGTGGAGGTGATGATCGTGGTCGGTTCCGGCAACTCCTCCAACTCCGTGCGGCTCAAGGAGGTCGCCCTGGAGGCCGGCGCGCCCGCCGCCTACCGGGTGGACTACGCCAGCGAACTGGAAGCCTCTTGGTTCGACGGCGTGAACACCGTGGGCTTGACCTCCGGGGCCTCGGTGCCGGAGATCCTGGTGCGCGAGGTCATTGAGAGGCTGGGGGAGATGGGCTTCACCGACGTCGAGCAGGTGCGTACCGCCACGGAGAAGATTGCCTTCTCCCTGCCCAAGAACCTGCGGGCCGACCTGAAAGCCGCCGCCGGTGGATGCGCCCCGGAACGAAGCCGCCGCCCGGCCCAGAATCACACCTGCTGAGCTCGATGCGGCGGGCGGCCGCTGTTCCGGCCGCGGCGAGGACGGCGAATCAGCCAATAATGTCGGCCAGGATCTCTGCGTCGGCCACCACCCGGTCGAAGGGAACCACCCACACTGGGCCGTTGGTGCCGGTGACCTGCACGACCAGTTGCTCAGCCTGCAGGCACTCCAGGCGCGAGGCGGTGTCATCACCCTGCGTCTGCCATGAGGGCTCCTCGGAGGGGATGATGTAACCACCCAGTGCCGGGTTGGCCCAGCGCAGAAGGAGAACGCGGGCGCCGGCGCGTGCCGGCACCTCCGGGTTGGTGGCCAGCGAGGAGGCAACCCCCTTCGCCGAGCCGATCCCGACGGCCTCAGCGAGGGCGCCATAGGTGGTGCAGATCGCGGGTTTGTAATCGATCAGCTTGGTCATCGCCTGTGAGACGCGCTCACGGGCCGAGGAGTCTGCCGCGGCGTCGGCGATGGCGCGTACGCGCGCACCGGTCAGGTGGGCCTTCTCCGCCAGTTCGGCTGAGCTCAAGCCACTGGCCAGTCCGCGCAGGATGAGGTCGTCGCGCTGGTAGCGCAAGGTGTTGAGCTGGTCCTGCAGTTGTTGCTGCCTGGAGGCCAGCGCGTTCAGATGGCTGAGTACGTCGACGGGATCATCCGTGCCGGACCGCGGGGGTGCACCCGGGCCGTGGACGGCGTCGGCGTGGGACGAGGGGCTGCTGGTGGTTGCGGCTGCCATAGGACGGTGGACCTCCACATATTGCGGTCAGAAGGTGCCAGGTACGCTACGGGGCGCACCTGGGAGGTTGCTGCGAAATTTCGCACGCGACCAGTTTATGTGGAAGATAGCGCGTACGTAACCTGGCCGTTGTGATTCGCGGGATGTTGCGCTTGTCCAGCCGGGTGCCGCATGCGGGGCCGCAGGTGCGGCACCTACTCGGGTGCGGGCGTCAGCTCAGCGCTGGTGAACTGCCTGATTTGGGCGTCATCCGGGGCGAGAGGCGCCGGAGTGTCCAGGTCATTGCCGAGCGTCTCGAAGGATCGGGCAGTGACCAGCAGCCGCGACTCCAGTGACCCGACGGCCTTGTTGTACGCGGTTACCGAACGCGCCAGGGCGGTCCCCAGAGCGTCCAGGTGCTTGGCGACCATGCCCAGACGCTCGTAGAGCGTGCGTCCTAGGGCGACCAGCTCGCGGGCGTCGTCGTTGACGGCGGTGCGGGCCCATGCGGATGCGCAGGTCCGCAGGAGTGCCAGGAGTGACGCGGGAGTGGTCAGCGCCACTCCGCGGTCGAGCGCATGCTCCATCAGCGTGGGATCAGCCTCCAGTGCTGCTGCCAGGATGGGCTCGGCCGGGACGAATAGCACCACCAGTTCTGGGGAGTCCTGGAGCGTGCGCGCGTAGTGACGATCGGCCAGTGCGTCGACGTGACCGCGCAGCGCCTTGGCGTGCGCGCCCAGCAGCTTGGCACGAAGCTGCTGTGGCTCCAGTTCTGCCGCCCCGGCGGCCTCGCGGTCCGAGCCGACGGCGCAGGCCTTCAGATAGGAGTCCAATGGGACCTTGGCATCCAGCGCCAGGTACCCTTGCCCCGGCAGCTTCACGACGACGTCGGGCCGCGACTTGGCGCCGACGCCCGCGCCTTCGACTCCGGATCGGCGACCGAGCACCGAGGCCACAGAACGCTGCTCGGTGAAGTCTATGTGCTGCATCATCCCGGATGCCTCGAGGATACGGGCGAGCTCGACCTCTCCCCACACGCCACGGGAGGTGCGTGAGCGCAGGGCGCCCTCCAACGCCGTCGTGGTGCGGCGAAGTTCCCGATCGGACTCGGCCCCCGCGCGCAATTGCTCGGTCAACGTGGCGTGCTCGGCGGCGCGTTGTTTCTCCATCTGCTCCACGCGGGCGCCCACCTGCTCCAGCTGGGCGCGGACCGGGGCGAGGGCGCGCAGTACGGAGCCGTCGCGTTCGGCACGCTCCTCGGCCACTGTGGTGCGTGCCGAGAGCTCTTCGGCGCGGGCGCGCCACTGGGCCGCCTCGGTGCGCAGGGCGGCGACCTCGTCGCGACCGCCGGCCCTGGCGGTAGCCGCGCGGGCCACGGCCAGGGCATAGCCGGCGACGGTGCCGACGAGCAGGCCGATAAACAGGAGCAGGATGGGTAGTGCGGTAGCCATGGAACCACCATGGCACGGGCCACCGACACGAATTCCACACGCTTAGTCGGCGGGCGAGGCACCAGGGCCCGGTGACGCCGTCGTGCCGGGAGGACTCATCTACACTCGCCCCGTGGCACTCACTATCGGAATCGTTGGACTGCCCAACGTCGGCAAGTCGACCCTGTTCAACGCCCTGACCCGGGCGACCGTCCTCGCGGCGAACTACCCCTTCGCCACGATCGAGCCGAACGTCGGCGTCGTCCCCCTGCCGGATCCGCGGCTGGACGCGTTGGCGCAGATGTTCAACTCCCAGAAGATCGTGCCCGCCACCGTCTCCTTCGTGGACATCGCCGGGATCGTGCGCGGCGCCAGCGAGGGGGAGGGGCTGGGCAACCAGTTCCTCGCCAACATCCGTGAGGCCGACGCCATCTGCATCGTTACCCGCGCCTTCGACGACCCCGACGTGGTCCACGTAGCCGGGAAGGTGGACCCCGCCTCGGATATCGAGACCATCACCACCGAGCTGATCCTGGCCGACATGCAGACCCTGGAGAAGACGGTCCCGCGCCTGGAGAAGGAGGTGCGGGGCAAGAAGACCGACGCCGCCGTGCTGGAGACCGCGCAGGCTGCGCTGAAGGTGCTGGAAGCGGGTGAGCTGCTCTCGGCCGCCGCGGCGGGCAAGGCGCTGGACGCCGAGATCCTGCGCGAGTTCCAGCTCATGACCACCAAGCCCTTCATCTACGTGTTCAACCTGGACGACGCCGGCATGCACGACGCCTCCCGCCAGCAGGAGCTGGGTGCGCTGGTGGCGCCCGCGGAGGCGGTGTTCCTGGACGCCCAGTTCGAGGCGGAGCTGGTGGAGCTGGAGCCCGAAGAGGCCGCTGAGATGCTGCGTGAGAACGGTCAGGAGGAGTCCGGTCTGGACAAGCTGGCGCGGGTGGGTTTCGACACGCTCGGTCTGCAGACCTTCCTGACGGCGGGGGAGAAGGAGTCGCGCGCCTGGACGATCCACAAGGGCTGGACCGCGCCGCAGGCGGCGGGCGTGATCCACACCGACTTCGAGAAGGGCTTCATCAAGGCGGAGATCGTCTCCTACGACGACCTCATGGAGTACGGCTCCCTGGCCGAGGTCCGTGCCCACGGGCGGGTCCGCATGGAGGGCAAGGACTACGTCATGGCCGACGGCGACGTGGTCGAGTTCCGCACGGGACTTACGTCTGGGAGTAAGAAGTGAGCGAGCAGGCCGCAGTGACAGTCCCCAGCGACGACGAAGCGCCGGACGGCAAGGTCGTCGACTATATCTCCGGCATCCAGGTGCCTGCCAAGCCTGAAGAGCTGCTCGCGGTCCAGCCGTTCGCCCGCCAACTCGTCGAGGACTACGGCTACCCCAAGGTGCACATCCGCACAAGGCCCCAGTGGCACGTGAAGGCGCGCCCGTCGGACCGGGCGAAGACTTATCCGGTCGACATCGCCGTCTTTAGCGGCGACCAGCATCGCGACGAAGACTTGTTCCTCGTGGTCGAGTGCAAGAAGCCGGACCGCCGCGATGGCCGGGACCAGTTGGAGGACTACCTCCGCCTCTCCCGCGCTTACCTCGGCGTCTGGACCAATGGGGACGAGCGCCTCTTCCTACGAAAGCGTGAGGCCAACGGTAAGGTCACCTTCGACGAGATCCCTAACATCCCGCGCTACGGGCAGCGCGTCGAGGACATCGGCCTGTTCAAGCGCGAGGATCTACGACCGACCCATAACCTCAAGGCCGTCTTCCGCTCGATCCGTAACTACCTGGCGGCGAACGCCGTCGGCATGACGCGCGACGAGCCCCTAGCTCAGCAGATCATGAACCTCATCTTCTGCAAGATCTACGACGAGCGATTCACGCGACGCGACGCTGTCGTCACCTTCCGGGCGGGCGTGGACGAACCCGTTGCCGACGTGGCGGCGCGCGTGAAGGAGTCCTTCGCTCACGTGGTCAAGCAGTACAGCGATGTCTTCGACGACACGGACAAGATCGAACTCGACGACCGCTCCATCGCCTACGTTGTAGGCGAGCTCCAGCAGTACTGCCTGATCGAGTGCGAACGCGACGTCGTCGGCGATGCCTTCGAGACGTTCATCGGACCCTCCCTCAAGGGCGGCCAGGGGCAGTTCTTCACGCCGCGCAATGTCACGCACCTGGTGCGGGCACTTGTGCGCCCGAAGATCCAGGACATGGTGCTCGACCCAGCCTGCGGCTCGGGCGGCTTCCTCGTCGAGGCCCTGCGTGGCCTGTGGGACCTCGTCGATGACCGTGCCGACGAGCTGCAGTGGCCTGACAGCGAGCGCGAGAGCGAGAAGCAGAAGGTCGCAATCCGCCAGCTGCGGGGGATCGACAAGGATGAGTTCCTCAGCAAGGTGGCCAAGGCCTACATGGCGCTACTCGGTGATGGTCGCGGTGGGATCTTCTGTGAGAACTCGCTGGTGCCGATGAGGGACTGGGGGCTCAAGGCTCGCCAGGAAGTCTCCGTCGGCGAGTTCGACGTCATCATGACTAACCCGCCGTTCGGTCAGAAACTCAAGGTTACCGAACGCACGACCCTGGCCCAGTACGACCTCGGCTCCAAGTGGCGCAAGGCCAAGGGTGGTGTCGGCTACGAGAAGACGGATAAAGTCGCGGACTCGCAGACCCCGCAGATCCTCTTCATTGAGCGCTGTCTCGACCTGCTCAAGGATGGCGGCCGCATGGGCATCGTCCTGCCGGAGTCGATGCTGTGCAATCCGTCTCACCGCTACATCATGCAGTACGTACTGAGCCGGGCGACGATCCACGCGGTCATTTCCGTGCACGAGAACCTCTTCCAGCCGTACACCCACGCCAAGACCGCCGTCGTGCTCTTGGAGAAGGGTGCTGAGCCAGCTGGCGAGTCGCACGACGTGTTCATGGCCGTCGCCCGCTGGTGCGGGCACGATTCACGAGGCCACTCAATCCCGTTCGACGACCTGCCCAAGATCGTCGAACGCTGGGAGAAGTATGCGGACGGTGAGGCGCTGGACTTCGACCACCTCGGCTTCGTCGTTGACTCCGCGCAGATCACGGACATGATCTACCTCCCCAAGTACTACAACCCCGAGGTCCGCGAGTCGGTTGAGCGCCTATCGAAGACCCATGACCTCGTGCGCCTGGGTGATCTGGTCACCCAAGGCGTGCTGTCAGTCTCGACCGGCGACGAGGTGGGCAAGCTGGCCTACGGCACGGGCTCGATCCCGTTCATCCGCACCAGCGACATTGCAAACTGGCAAATCAAGGGCGACCCCAAGCACGGCCTCAGAAGCTCTATACGAGTCGCTGGCGGATAAGCAAAATGTCGCCCCTGGCGACATCCTCATGGTCCGGGACGGCACCTACCTCGTCGGCACCTGTGCCATCGTGACTGACCTGGACTGGAAGATCGTCTACCAGAGCCACATCCTCAAGTTCAAGGTCCTCGACGAGAGCAGGATGGACCCCCATATGCTGCTCGCTCTGCTGTCGTCACCTGTGGTCAAGTCTCAGATCTTCGCCAAGCGCTTCACGCAGGACATCATCGACACCCTGGGTAGTCGCTGGGCTGAGCTGGTCCTGCCGGTGCCTAAGGACTCCAAGCGGTGCAAGGAGATCACCGACTCAGTGAAGAAGGCGATCCTGTTGCGGCGCGAGGCCTCCGAGCTTTCGTGGCAGGCCGTCCAGAAGGTCGCGCCGAAGGTGGAAGGGGACCTCGAGCTGCTCGGCGACGAGGCGGGGTACGGCTTCGGTATCCTGAACCAGTAGTTCAGATATCGCCTGAACTCGGGGTCGAGTTCAGGTTCAACGTGTGACGTTATTGATGCGCCACGTCATGTGTGTTACTCTAGGCGAGTGAACAGGTCATTCGGCGACCGGGACACGGAGCGCGTGTCGCTGCGTGAACCGGCCCGGCGGATCGACCCACGGATTCACCGGACGGCAAACCGGAAGCTGCATCAGCTCGACGCCATCAAGCCCATCCAGGCCCCATGAGTACCGATGGCGTCAGGGTGGTGGCGTACGACGCCGCCATGCGTGCAGACCTCGAGACCGGATATGTGCCTCGGTTCGTGTACGACAACTTCTATCTGGACGGCTGGGAGGTGCGCCAGCGCGAGGATCTTGCGCAGGTGCTTGCCCGAGAGGCCGATTGCTGCGACGTCGCCCTGGTCGGTGGGGAGCTCGCGGGGTGGGTATGCACGCGCATCCACGCGGAGGATTCAATGGGGGAGGTATACATGCTGTGTGTCGACCCCGAGTATCAGCGTCGGGGAGTGGGTGCGGCGCTGCTCAGGCATGCGCATGCAAGGGCGCACGACGCGGGTATGCGGATGGTCATGGTTGAGACCGGCGACGACGCGGGGCACGCCCCGGCGCGGGCCGCCTATGAGGCGGCTGGCTACGTGCGTTGGCCCGTGGCCAGGTACTTCAAAGAACTGTAGGCGGACTGGTGGACGGGGCCTCGGGATGGAGGGCATGCCGTCCATCTGCTTCCGACCGCTCCGGAGGGCCGATGGCATCGGCCTCGACGTAGTGCCCCCGACGGCAGGCGAGGCGGGCCTCGACGGGACTGCCGCAGTCCACGTGCACCGGATCTGGCGCAATCGGTGCCACGTTCGGCAGATGCTTGAGCCCCCATTGCTGCAGCGCCGCCAGCACGAGGGCGAGGTCGCGTCCCTTGGCGCTGAGAGTGTAGGCGTGCCGTTGCCTTAGTCCCGGCTCCTGGTAGGGCTCGACCTCCAGCACGCCATGCTCCACGAGCTTCCTGAGCCGTGCCGACAGGATCGAGCGCGGGCACCCGAGGCTCTCCTCCAGATCGCTGAACCGGTGTATGCCCCGGAAAACATCGCGAAGGATCAGCAGAGTCCACTTCTCGCCCAACAGTTCCAGGCTGGCCGCGATGGGGCAGGTGGTTTGCGGTCCCGTCATGGTGTCTGACACTCCCTGATCCGTTGCGGCTGTCGACGGCGCCGCGGTGCCTCGCGTGCACGCGGTGCCCGCGACGTGCGGATGTGCGGCCTCAATGCGGCGGAATAAGTTCATCGGCTCGCCCGCAGGCGCAGCCGCACCCGTGCGCGCTCGCCGACGAAGCCTACGCAACCCTGAGTTCGTTCTTGATACCTAACGATCGTAGCACCGAGGTTCGCGGCTCGCGACCAGGATGTGAAGGCAGCGCATGAGGAAGGAGGTATGGCTGGGAGGTATGGCTGGACTGTCCGGTTGACAGTGAAGTTGGCACAGGCTAGGTTCGGTTTCCGAACTTAGATGGTCTGCGCCTTCTTGGCGATTTCCTCGCCGGGAGCATGACCGGGACAGGAGCACATGTGATGAAGGCCTACGCGCTCACCTCTTACCGCAACGGTGGGACGCTCGAGTGGCTGGACGTACCCGAGCCTGTGGCCGGCCCGGGGCAGGTGGTGGTTGAGATTCGTGCGGCGGGCCTCAATCCGCTGGACCGCATGATCGCGGCCGGGCAGTTCCGGCAGCTGATTCCCTACCGGCTGCCGCAAGTGCTGGGGCAGGAGCTCGCCGGCGTGGTCACCGAGGTCGGCCCCGGCGTGGAGAACTTCGCGGTGGGCGATCACGTGTTCGGGCGTCCGGACATCAACCGGATCGGCGCCTTCACGCAGTCCATCGCAGTCGACGCCGACGACCTGGCCCCCATGCCCGCCGGACTCGGCTTCGCCGAGGCGGCCTCACTGCCGCTGGTGCTGCTCACGGCCGCGCAGGCCTTCATGGAGAAAGCGCGAGTCAAGCCGGGGGACAAGGTCTTCATCCAGGGAGGCACCGGGGGCCTCGGCTCAATCGCCATTCAGCTGGCCAAGCATCTCGGCGCCACAGTGGCAACCACTGTGAGCACCAAGAACGTTGACCTGGCCCGCGAACTGGGGGCCGACGTCGTCGTGGACTACCGGACCCAGCGGTACGAGGACCATGTCAAGGACTACGACGTCGTCCTGGACACCTTGGGAAAGGGCGAGACCTTGCGATCCATGAAGGTGCTTCGGCCGGGGGGCGTCATGGTCTCGGTGGTCGGCGCGCCTGACTCCGAGTTCGCGGCACAACTGGGCAAGCCGATCCTGAAGCCGGTCATGTGGCTGATGAGCCGCAGGGTGCGCCGCGCCGCAAAACAGCAAGGGGCCGGGTACAAGTTCCTCTTCATGCGCGCCGACGGCAGCCGCCTGGCGCAGCTCACCCCCGCCATTGAGGACGGCAGCATCAAGCCGCTGGTGGGGCACACCTTCGGGCTGGACGAACTGGAACAGGCCATGAAGTTGTCCGCCTCCGGGAAGGCCGCCCCGGGCAAGATCGTGGTGGAGGCCGGAGAGTGAGCACCGTGAAGTACTTCAATGGCTCATATGCGGACGCGCCGGTCGAACGCATGGCCGCACCCCAAGGGGCGTACTTCGCGTACCGGGCGGTCGGCTCCGACGGCGGGGTGCCCCTGCTGCTCCTGAATCACCTGGCGGCCACCCTCGACGGCTGGGACCCGCGGCTGGTCGACCAGTTGGCGCAGGACCGCCCGGTAGTAGCGGTGGATTACCGCGGCATGGGCGGCTCGTCCGGCTCGGCGCCCACCACCGTTGCGGGGATGGCCGACGGCGTGATCGAGTTCCTCGATGCTGCAGGGCTGGAACAGGTAGACGTCCTCGGGCTCTCGCTGGGCGGCTTCGTCACCCAGCAGCTACTGCTGACCCACCCGGAACGGTTCCGCAGGGCCGTGCTGGCCGGCACAGGCCCGGCGGGAGGCGTCGGCATCACCCGGGTGCCCGGCCTGACCTTCCGCGCCATGGCGCAGGCGGCCGTGACCCGCAAGGACGCCCGTCACTACCTGTTCTTCCCCGTGGCTGCCTGGGACAGGGCGGATGAGTTCCTGGGCCGTGTGGCTGCCTTCAAGCATCCCGACAGGGCCGCGCGGGTGCCCGGCCTCCTGCGCCAGCTCAAGGCCGTGCGCAGCTGGGGTCTGCAGGAGCCGCAGGACCTGTCCCGGATCGATCACCCGGCCCTGGTGGTGAACGGCGACAACGACCTCATGGTCCCCAGCTCCAACACCTTGGACCTGGGCCGGCGTCTGCCCGCCGCCAGGCTCGAAGATCTCTACCCCGGTGCCGGCCACGGCGCCATCTTCCAGGAGCCGGACCTTTTCGCCTCGCAGGTTCGCGCCTTCCTGGACTGACGGGGCTCCGCTGCCCATGGCCGTATAAACGGCTCCGCTCTGCCTGCCAGACACAGGTTCGGAGTCTGTCAGCGCGGTCCAGAGCACCAGGGCGCGCTTCTCGGTAGAGTTGCGATCGACTGGCATGCTTCGGCAACTAATCTTGAAAGGTAGCCCAATGCCTACCATTGTAGTCTCACGGCGCGTCCTCGCGCCCGATCCTCAAGTTCACGCGATCCTCGTTCAGGGGATCGCTCGCATCCAGGACTGCACGATTGTTGATGCCGGTCGGCCGATCCGAGTGGAACGAAAGCGCAACATGCTCCGAAACCGGTGGGCGATGGCAGCTGAGGTGTCGGTTGAGCAGGGAGTCGTTACCATTCACGTCGACGGGGCGGGCAGTAATCAGCGCGCGTTTAGCCAGGAGATCTTCGCTCTTCTGCCTGAGGGCATAGTTGATGATCAGGGTCTTGCTGACGCGACGGCGCACATGCATAAGTCGGAGCGGTTCTTTAGTAAGGCTGAGCTTCGCACGTTGCAGGATGATCTTCGTCCTGATGAGCGAGTGAAGATGCTCGTTTCGTGTGCTCTTGATGGCAGTGTCGGACTCCTCGTACTGACTGACAAGCGCCTGCTGTTAAAGGATCGTACCCTAGGCGCACAAGCAACGCGTGAGATCAACCCACGCCAGATCACGAGCATCAGCGCTGGGCGGTGGCTTGGCAACGAAACCATGGAATTCACGGTCAGTGGATCTGCTATCAAGGTCTCTAACCTCTCGTCCGGGCGTGCGGAAGAGTTGGCTCGGGCTATTCGCGAGGTTCAGGCGGCCGCAGATCAGCCCGTCCAGATTGTTCAGCAACTGGCTCAGCCGGTTGATGCTAGTCCTGTCGAGCAACTCAATGGGTTGGCGCAGCTTCACGCAAGTGGAGTCCTGACGGACGAAGAGTTCGCGGCGAAGAAGGCTGAGATTCTGGCGCGGATGTAGACAGGGTGCCGAGTTCTTCCGGTTTGAGGGTGGTGCCGTCCGAGTCCGGTGCGCCTGTGTCGGTGGCCTAATGGGGGGGATCCGCCTGAGGTGAGTAGTCTGCTAGGCCACCTGACTTCTTGTAACGTTGGTTGGCGGTCTCCTGTATTTCCCGGAGGCCTTCAGTCCTGGCGCGCCGTCACCAAAAGTGGTGCGAGTCAGAGGAACCGTTCACACCGGTAGCGCCACTGGAATGCCGTGAGGTGCCTGCGCGCGACGTCGTGGCCGCCACGCTACATGGCGGATATGACGGCATGCCGGAGGTCACCGCCGCGCTTGGCGGTTACATCGCCGCCCACAACCTTCGCACGGGACCCATGCTCAACATCTACCGGGTCGGCCCGGCGCACAACCCCGACCCCTCCACATGGGTGACGGATGCCTGCCTCCCGATCATTAAGGAGTAATTGTCGGTTCCGGCGCCCCTCCTGGAGCCGTCGGGGCAGGCCGTGGACGGCGACTCCCGACGCTCCAGGTCGGCACGGGCCTGGAGCTGCATGCACTGCCGGGGCGGAGCGCCGTGGTCGCCGATGACCTGATCACTCGGACCGACATGAGTGGAGAGCCGCTGGCAGGGCGAATGCTGATTGTCGTTTTACGACCCTGGGGTGTATTTCACGGCCACCCCGGGGTCGTGAAACACACCCCAGGGTCGAGATTCGTAAGCATGGCCGCACGAACCCTGACTCGAATCCAGTGCTGGCGGCCGAGGCCATGTGGTGCAGCTCGGTGTGAAGCCTGTTGTGGAACTCAACTTGAGGCACATCCGGGGTGTCCCGGTCCTGGTCGCCCTGACGACGGGATGCTATTCGGGTTGGGGTAGGCTAAGGATGAGCCGAGGCGTCGCGCGGCGCGGCTGTCAAAATCGATGCCAAACGCCTCTCGCCCCTGGTGGTGCCTGGCGAGACGTTGATATCCCAACGACCGCCGAGATAACTCGCCGCACACCACGCGGCAGCCCTGGCGATAAGGTGTATGTACAAGCGATCGAAGAAACAGGATTGAGATGCCCCAGACCCAGAACCTGTCCGCCAGTAGCTTCCTGAACGCCTGCACGGTTTCTCCGGACGTGCGCGAGCTGCGTCCCGACTATCGCAGCCTGCTCATCGTCGTCGAGGGCCTGGAGCTGCATGAGTTGCCGGCACAGAGCGCCGTAGTGGCTGACGACCTGATTACTCGGGCCGAGGAACGCTCCCAGGCGCTGCTCGCCGAGTCCCCCGTCACCGAACTGCCCCACGTGGCGGCATGGCGGGAGGCCTATCGGGCCTTCGGTGCGAAGCCGCAGCGCACCCGCAACAGCCTGGAGGCCCTGCTCCGGCGCGCGGGTGGTGGACTACCGCGGGTTAACGCCTTAACCGACATCTACAACGCGATCTCGGTGCTGCATCAGCTGCCGCTGGGAGGCGAGGACTTCAGCCGGTACCGCGGCCCCGCCCGGCTGATTCGCGCGAGCGGGGAGGAGCCGTATGACACCGTTGCGCACGGCGAGCCGGTCATCGAACATCCGGAACCGGGTGAGGTTGTCTGGCGTGACGAGGACGGTGTGACCTGCCGGCGCTGGAATTGGCGGCAGTGCCGCCGCACCGCCCTGACCGATGACACAACGACGGCCTTCTTCATCCTCGACGCACTCGATCCCGTGACCGACGACGAGTTGTCCGCCGCGGGCGACGCCCTGACCCGGGCACTAACCACCCTCGGAACCGACGTCCGTTCGACGCGGCGAATGATCTCCGGCGGCTAGCCGGGCGCCAGTAGCTGGCGGCCCGCGGCGTCGCGGGCGGGCTCGGGCCGGGACTACATGTGGCTCGATTCCCCCCGGGACGGGTTCTGCGATTGCCCGATGGAGGGACGTGATCAGGATGAGCAAACCGCTAGGCTCCAAAGCATGGACGAGCTGACTTACCTCACCGGCCGCGGCGCCGTCGTGCCCGAACAGATCGACGGCATGTTCGTCGGCTGGCCGAGCCCGCCCAGCCCGCAGCAACTCGTGGCAGTCATGGACGGCAGCCACCGGCGCGTCTGGGCACTGGATGGCGATCGCGTCGTCGGCTACATCAACGCCATCAGCGACGGCGTGCTCAACGCCTTCATCCCCTGGCTCGAGGTCCACCCCGACTACCAGGGCCGGGGAGTCGGCACGGAACTGGTGCGTCGACTGCTCACCCAGCTCGGCGACATGTACGCCGTCGACCTGTGCTGCGATCCGGAAATGCTGCCGTACTACGAGAGGCTCGGCTTCGCACGCCTGGCCGGCGCGGGCCTGCGCAATCCCCGCGCGATTACGGGCGGGGAAACGGCAAGGACGCCCGCGGATCTCTAGACCGCTCGCCCGCATCCCTGCCTCGGCAAGCGCCTGCGGCTCTACTCGGCGGGCGGTCTGCGCCGCAGGGTCTTGAGTTCCGCGCGCCGTCGCTTGGCCGCCAGACGACGACGCTGGGAACCGCGGGTGGGCTTGGTCGCCCGGCGCGTCACCGGCGGTGCGAGCGCACCCCGCAGCAACCCTGCCAGGCGCTCCCGCGCCGCCATCCGATTGCGGTACTGGGAGCGGTGTTCGGCCGCAGCAACCGTGAGCACCGTCCCGGTCAGGCGCTCGCTCAGGTTCTGCAGGGCTCGCTGGCGCTGCCGCTCGTCAAGCGCCGTCGTCGTCGCCAGGTCCAGGCTCAACTGGACGCGGGAGTCGGCGGTGTTGACGCCCTGGCCGCCGGGGCCGGAGGTGTGCGTGAACTGCTCGCTCAGTTCCGCCGCCGGCACCGTCAGCCCCCGCGGACAGCCGGGGCCGGGCGGGATCAACAGGTCCTTCATGTGACCAGTGTGCGCCGGGCCTACCCTGGGCGCATGCTTCCGGCCCAGCAGCCCCAGACCGTATTCACCGTCGCGGGCCGGCATGCGTTCGCCCTGGTGGCCCGCGAGGCCCGCGCCGACGGCGTCCGCGAAGTCCTCGCACCCCGCGTGCGGTGCACCGCCATGACCATCCCCTTCGAACTCGAGGGCCTGCGCGTCAACAACGTCGAGTGCGGCCCCACCGGCCTGCTCGACCCCGGCCCGCTCACCGCCGCGCTCGCGGCCTGCACGCGCCCGCCGCTCATCCTGCACGCCGAGACCTTCGGCAACCGGGCCGACGGCGAACTCCGCACCGCGCTCGCGGCCGCCCGCCGCAGCGGGGCGCGTATCGTCGTTGACGCCACCCACACGGCGCTGGAACGCGCCGACGAACTGCTGGCGGACGCCGGAACTACGCACCACCCCGACGCCGACTACCTGGTCGCCAGCCTGCGCAAGCTACTGCCCATCCCGCTCGGTGGCGTGGTTCGCGGGCTCGCCAGTCCGCCCGAGCTTGCCGGCGACCCCCTTAACGCGGACCTGACCGCCGTCGCCGAGATCGCCGAACGCCGCCCCGGTGTGCCCGCGCTCAAGGACGCCGTCGAGGACCTGCTCGACATCGCCTGGGCCCCAGCACCCATGCCGGGCACTTACCGCGTACGGCTCGCCCTGCCGGAGTTCAATGCCGAACTCTCCCGCCGTCGCGCCCGCCTGGCGCGCCTGCACGCCGCCGTCGCCGATCTGGACGTCGTCAATCCCGGGGTCGCCCACCCGCCCGTCATCGCCCACCCCCGCGCCGCCGCCATCCGGGCGGCACTCGCACGTGCCGGTTTCTCCCTGCCCCTGCACTGGGATGGAGCCACCGACGGGCTCGTGGCCCTGCCCGACGATCCGCAGGCGATCAAGATAGTGCACCGTTCGGCGGGTTCACGCCGCTCCTGACTCGCCTTTCTTGTTCGGCGAGGGGTCACAACGTAGTGGGTACCAATTATTGGTAGAATGGGGTCATGGCAACGAATACCTCCGTCAGCCTCGACGATCACTTCACCGGATTCATTGCGCACCAGGTCGGATCTGGACGTTACCGGTCCGCAAGCGAGGTCGTCCGCGCTGGCCTGCGCCTGTTGGAGGACCGGGAGACGGAACTGGCGGCGTTACGTGAAGCGCTTGCGGAAGGCGAGGCGAGTGGTCCTGCTGAGCCCTTCGACTTCGATGCCTTCATCGCCGCCAAAACCTCAAAGACGACATGAGCATCTATCGGCTGACCCCGGCGGCGCGTCGCGACCTGTCGGCGATCTGGGATTACACCGAAGAGCGGTGGGGACCGTTGCAGGCCGAGACGTATGTGCGTAAGTTGCAGGCAGGGCTGGAACGTCTAGCAGATGATCCGCGCCGGGGGCATGCTCGTGATGAGGTGCGTCCCGGGTTCCTGAGCTACCCGGTCGGACGCCATGTCATCTTTTATATGGAACAGGCGGACGGCGTCGACGTCATCCGTGTCCTCCCTCAACGCGTGGATCCTGCCAGGCATCTGTAGTTTCGTCACAACCGCCAACTGCTACACCCGTAGGACGCCGCGCCAGCCGCGCGCCCCATAGTAGGACTCGGCACCGTTGTGGTAGACGAAGACCCGGCCGAAGCGCCGGTCGCCGAACAGCGCCCCGCCCAGGGCGCGCACGTCCGCCGGCGTCGCCAGCCAGGTCGAGGTCTTCAAGTCGAACTCCCCCAGGCTCTGCAGGTGGTGGTACTCCGCCTCGCCCATGAGCTGGGCGCCGAAGGCCGCCGCCTCGCCCGCGGCGCTGCCCCGCGGTGGGTTCCTCTTGCGGGAGCGCAGCGCCTCCTCATCCAGGCAGAGGCTGCGCCGGCCTGCGGGGGACTCGGTCGCGCAGTCGTAGAAGACGAATTCGTCCGCCTGCGCGTCATAGGCGACGACGTCGGGCTCCCCACCCGTGTCCTCCATGCGCCTGAGCACGGTCAGTGCCTCGGGACGCGCAGCCAGGCGCGTGGCGACCGCATCCCAGGAGATGCCCTCGTGCCGGTGCGGATGCGCCTCAAAACGGGCCCTGAGCACGTCTATCATGTCGTCCCCTCGTCCAGCTGTGCCATTGGCCGGGCTCATTGTCGCTTATCCGGGCGTGCCGCGGGGCAGGCTCCGCGGTGTGGCGGATGGAGCTGCGGATCACTCCCCGGCCCGTCACGCGACGGCAACACGGACGCTCTCTAGGATCGCTCCCGTAGCAGACACAAAGGGAGGAAGCATGATCAGGGTAGCGATCAACGGATACGGCAACCTCGGGCGCGGCGCCGAGCAGGCCGTCACCAAGAACGAGGACATGGAGCTCGTCGTCGTCTTCACCCGGCGCGACCCGGCGACGGTGACCACTCAGGGCGCGCCCGTCGCCCACGTGAACGACATGCCCGCCTGGGCCGACAAGGTGGACGTCTGCCTGAACTGCGGCGGCTCAGCCACCGACCTGGTCGAGCAGACCCCGGCCGCCGCCGCCCTGTTCAACACGGTCGACTCCTTCGACACCCACGCCCGCATCCCCGAGCACTTCGCGGCCGTCGACGCCGCCGCCAGGGCCGGCGGACACGTCGCCCTGATCTCCACCGGCTGGGACCCCGGTCTGTTCTCCATGCTGCGGGTCCTGGGCGAGTCCGTCCTGCCCGACGGCGCCACCACCACCTTCTGGGGTCCCGGCGTCTCGCAGGGGCACTCCGACGCCCTGCGCCGCATCGACGGCGTGATCGACGCCAAGCAGTACACCCGGCCGGTCGAGGCGACCGTCGCCGCGGTCAAGGCGGGCGACGACGTCGAACTCACCACTCGCTCCATGCACACCCGCGAGTGCTACGTGGTGGCCGAGGAAGGCGCCGACCTGGCCCGTATCGAGCGGGAGATCAAGGAGATGCCCAACTACTTCGCCGACTACGACACCGCCGTCAACTTCATCACCGCCGAGGAACTGACCGCCGAGCACGCCGGCATCCCGCACGGCGGCACCGTGGTTCGCCGCGGTCACACCTCCGACGGCGTGGCCGAGACCGTGAACTTCGAGCTGCAACTTGACTCCAACCCGGAGTTCACCGGCTCTGTAGTGGCCGCCATGGGGCGGGCGGTGGCGAGGATGGCTGCGCGCGGCGAGTCCGGTGCGCGTACCGTCTTCGACGTGACGCTGGCGGACCTGTCCGCCAAGTCCCCTGAGGACCTGCGCGCCCACTACCTGTGAGGCGCGACCGGGCACGGGCGTCCCGCCGATCCCTCACGCGAGTGGGTAGGCGTGACCGTCCGTGCCCGCAGCCCGATAGCAATGACGGCGGTGAAAGCGTTCGACGTTCCTGGCCTCGATGACGTGACTGTCTGGGGCGAGAGCGCTCCGCGCGCCATGGGGTGGGCGGCTCGCGGCGCGACGCCGAGGGATTCGCTCTGCGGGCCGTGCAGGCAGGCTGGCAGACGGTCGCATGCGACCTGCCCGAGGGACTGCTGCCTTGGGACTGCGTGCCGTACCTGCGGGATCTGGTTGCGCGGATGCGGCAGCGGTGGCCAGTGCTTGGCTTGCGCGCCACCAGCATCGGGGCCTGGCTGTCTCTGGTGGCGCTGCGTGATGTGCCCCTGACGCTGGCCCTGTTCCAGTCTCCGTTGTTGGACATGGCCGGCATGATCGAGCAGATGATGCGCCAGGTGGGGGTGTCCCGGGAGCGGTTGGCCGATCGGGGAGCAATTCGCACCGATGCGGGCGTGCTGTCCTGGCGCTATCTCGCCTATGCGGAGGCGAACTGCGTGGCTGCCTGGGAGGTGCCGACGTGGATCATTGTGGGGGAGCGGGATGAACTGATTTCGCGCAAGTCGGTAGAGGACTTCTGCAGCCGCTTCGGCGCGGACCTGACGGTTGTTCCGGGCGGCGCCCACTGGCTGCACGCGCCAGGAGAGGTGGACGCAGTGGCCCAGTGGGAACGGCTGCGGCTCCAGCAGGGCCCAAGGGCGCGTTGGCAGGCTCTCCCTGCTGAGTGAGGTGTCACGGATTGCACCACTTTTACCCCGCGCCGACCTGAACCGCGGAGGCAAACCGCATGATCGCGCTGCTACATCCGGGATGCATCACCACCGCCGGCTGAAAGTGGTGCAGTCCGTGCCAAGGCTCACGGTTATCGTCCACGGTCATTGTCCGGGGCTGCTGGCCAGGCGGCTGACTGGGGCCGCTGGTAGTCAGCTCAGGGCTCTTAGCCGCGGCTGTCTGCGAGCTCATTGCAGCGGTGGGGCGGCGGGGCAGCTGGCGGATACCGCCAGGAGGCGCATCCTCGGCCCCGAGCTGAGCCGAGCGCACGAGGGAGCGCGCCTGAACCGTTATCTTGATAGCTTCGCAGCTGCGGGCGCTCCCGAGGCGCCGTGTTTCCATCCCGACAGTAGACAGGATCCCGACATGAAGACTCCTTTCTGAAGACCACCACCACGGCCGCTGCGCTCGTTCTCGCACTTGGCCTGAGCGCCTGCGGCAGCAACAGCTCGAATGACGCTGAGCAGTCCGCATCTCCAGCGGTCGCGGACTCGGTAACCGCAGCCGAGGGGGGAGCAGGCTCTCAGCCGGATGCAGGTGCGGACGCGCCACTGCCTTTGGAGGACATCAAGGTTGGGGGCTCTTTCTCTGGCACTCTCGACGGCGAGCCCTTCGATATCGAGAATGCCGGGGTGGCCTGCGGCTCGCAGGACGGCCAGACCACGATGGGTGTGGGCCCGACGGATTCCGTGATTTCGGACGCGGGGGTGCGCTCGGTGTCCCTGGCGATCGACGACGCCTCAAGCGAGGTCCGACTTCTCACCATCGTCCCCGTCATCGGTGCTTGGTTCTCCCAAGATTGCGCGGGATCTACAGGCACCGGTGTGCAGGTGGGGGAGAGGCATGGAACACGGCGCCGTCCTGTAGGTTCGAATCGATGTAAAATCGTCTGTGTCCTGCAGGCTGACGAGACTGCGTGGGTTGTACCTCCTTGGGTGCGCCCGCATGACGCAACAGGAGGATCGTGCACGACACCTGGAATCCCTGGCACGGCTGCCGCCGTGTCTCCGAGGGCTGCGACAACTGCTTCATGATGTTCCGCGACGCCTCTTGGGGCGTCGACGGCGAAGTCATCCGCCGTGTCGGCGACGACGGTTTCCGCTACCCGCTCGCCGTCGACCGCGCGGGTGCGTATAAGGTCCGCGCCGGCGAGATGCTGCGCGTATGCATGACCAGCGACTTCTTCCTGCGCCAGGCCGACCCCTGGCGCGAGGAGGCCTGGGATATCATCCGCGCCCGCCCGGACGTGAAGTTCTTCCTGCTGACAAAGCGCCCGCACCGCGTGGCCCGCTGCCTACCCGATGATTGGGGCGACGGTTGGGACAACGTCATGCTCTCGGTGTCCATCGAGAACCAGCGCCGCACCGATCAGCGCCTGCCCGTGCTGCTCGACCTGCCCTTCGCCCACAAGGGCGCCATGGCGGCGCCCCTGATCGGCCCCATAGAGCTGGCCGGCTACTTGGCTGACGGACAGATCGAGCAACTGATCGTGGGCGGGGAGAACTACGGCGGCGCCCGGCCCCTCGACGTCGACTGGGTCCGCTCCCTGCGTGCACAGTGCGAGCAGGCGGACGTGTCCATGACCTTCATCGAGACCGGCTCCACGCTTATCAAGGATGGGCGCACCTACCGGATGGGCTCCAAGCGCAACCAGTCCGTGCAGGCCCACCGCTCCGGCTTGTCCTACGCGGCGCAGGGCCGCCGACCCTGGCACCTGCGCGCCCCGCTCGGTTGGGAGATCCCGGCTGCCGATCTGCACGTACCCCAATTCGACGGCGACTGCCTGACCTGCGGCTCCCGCCCCATCTGCAACGGCCTGTATCGGGGGCGCTGCGCCTGAAGGCTCAGGTCCTAGTTCATTGTCGTCTGGAGGGGATGGACATCGCCACGACAGAATCCCGGCGGGCCTGCGCCGGGGTAGGGTCGGGGCATGACGACGACGCTTCCCTGGTCCGCAGGACGCTGGCTGAACCCGCCCGCCGCAGTCGAGGAAAGGGATGGGGACCTGCTGGTCACCGCCGTGGAGAAGTCCGATGCGTGGAGGCGCACCAGCTACGGCTTCATCGTCGACACTGCCCACGCTCTGCTGGCTCCCTTCGAGCAAAACACCGCGGTTGAGGTGGACATGACCGCGGCCTTCACCGACAACTTCGACCAGGCCGGCATTATGGTGCGCGTGGACGCCGAGAACTGGGTGAAGGCCGGGGTTGAGTTCTCCGACGGCACTTGTCAGCTGGGCGCCGTCGTCACGGCCGGCAGCTCAGACTGGTCGGTGGCCCCCGTGCCCGACTGGCAGGGCAAGCGTGTGCGCATCCGCGTCAGCCGCAAAGGTGACGCGCTCACAATGCGTGCGGGGCGCATTTCGCCCGACGGCACCGCCGCCCTGCACATGGTGCGTCTGCTGCCCTTCCCTGAGAATGCCGTTGCCCAGGCCGGACCCTTCCTGTGCGCTCCCAGCCGAGCCGGACTGACTGTGCCCTTCCATGCCTGGCGGGTAACCGAGGCCGACACCTCACTCCACTGATTGACGGTGTCCATGGGTGATATCACCCGGCTGAATGCCTACGGCAATAGCTCTGTAGCGCCCAAGTTGCCGCCTGGATGACGTCGTCATGCGTGACGCCGTGTTTGCTCGCGGCGGGATGTACTCTCATACCGACGAGGTGGCAAGTGCCCGCCGGATGAAATCGGAGCGGTTAAGGCCTACGCGTGTGGCTGCCTCATCAACGGCCCGAAGCTCCTCTTCTGTGAGGCGCACAGCAATCACCTGCGATGGGGTAGCCCCGCGACTGGGGCGTCCACGACCGCGGCGCTTCGGCTCGTCCACGTCGTAGCCGCGTTCGGCCTTATCTACCCACTCTTGGATCTGTTCCTCAGTTATCAGGTTCTTCCGGTTTATGGGTGTGTTCGCCGAGTTCGGTAGATATAACCATCGAGTTCGGTAGATATAACCATCGAGTTCGGTAGATATAACCATCGAGTTCGGTCGGTATGACGATCGAGTTCGGTCGGTATGACGATCGAGTTCGGTCGTTATTACCATCGAGTTCGGTTGGTGGGGCTGGCGGGGTGGGGGAAGTGTCCAGATTCGGCATGAACGAGGTTCCCCGCCCGACGCCTTCCGCCAGATCCGTATGATTCCGACGATTCTGAGGGTGTGTGTTGGGAGGTGCGGGGTGTTTGTGCCGATTTTGGACACTTTGACTCCCTGGTTCCGGCCTACCGCCCTGATGTGGTGAGCAGGCCAGGGCCTCTGGTTGCCGACTGGCCCCCCTTGTCCGATCGGTTGGGACATTTTTGGCGATGAACTTGGCCCGTGGCCCAGCCGGGCGCGCGGCCCGGCCCGGCCCACAGTCCGGCCCGGCCCACAGTCCAGCCCGGCCGCTGCCAGGCCGGGCCTGGCTGCCGGCGATGCCGGCGACGTCCGCGGCCTAGGGCTAGAGCATCTTGACTGTTGACCTTGGGTGCGCCGGCGTCCAAGGCAACCCCACCGGCCCGAGTCAGCACCCCCACACCCGGACCGTCTGGCTGCGGTTGGACCGTCTGCCTGCCGTTGGACCGTCTGGCTGCGGTTGGACCACCTGAAACGCACTCTCAGACGGTCCAACCGCAGGAGCGCGGTCCAAGCGCAGGAACGCGGTCCAAGTACGCGGCCAGCAGCCGGCCGGGCCCACACCCACCCACTACACCCTCAAACCGGAAGAGCCCCATTAGCGCACCCTCAGACCGGAAGGCCCCGGAATCCGCGTCAATGCCGAATCGCTTGCCGGTGACAGTGAGCTGCGCCCCGCAGGTGAGTAGGCCGGCATCCGGCTCACATGCTCCCGAGGTCACATCTCTCCACGCATGCAAACTGAAAGTTCCCATAGTCTTGATATAGTCGTAGCCGGGGCTCCCAGGTAACGGCCCCGTCCCGACAGATCGACAGGAACCCCAATATCATGAAGACTTCCATCGTGAAGGCCGCTACAACCACGGTTGCGCTGGTACTTGGCTTTGGCATTAGTGCCTGCGGAAGCAGTAGCTCGAACGACGCCGAGGAATCGTCTGCTGGCTCGGCGACGGCTGAGACTGACTCAGCGATCTCCGCGGACGACGTGAAGGTTGGTGGTTCCTTCTCCGGCACCCTCAACGGCGAGCCGTTCGAGATTGACGATGTGGGAGTAGCCTGCCTATCGGGGGACGGTCAGACTTCGATTGGTGTCGCCCCGGTCGACGCCTTGTTAACTGATACAGACGTGAGCTCGGTGTCTCTCGTCATCGACGAGGCATCGAATGACGTCACGCTGATCACGATTGTTCCGGCTGGCGGTACAACGCTCAACTACACGAATATCGGGGGCTACAGCAGTGGTGTGGGCAGCGCGCAGGTGGAGGTGAACGATTCCACATACACTGTGACGGGTGAGGCGGCTCCGAGCGGCTCGACCGAGACCGAGACCCAGGCCTTCAACTTCGTCATCACCTGCCCCAGTCCTGAGTCCTGACAGGTTGTTGGGGTGGTTGGGGTTTTCGTTGGTGTGGTGCGGTTGGGTTGGTGGTCGTGGGGCACTAATCCGGTGGCTTGTAGAGTGCGGGGGCGTGACTCCGTATATTCGTGAGGTGCGTACCGCTTCTGGTGCTACGGCGGTGCAGATCGTGGCTAAGGAGCGCGGGTGCACCGATCACCCCCGCTGGCATCAGACCGGCCGGCACTAGTCCCGCCGGCGTCGCTCCGGCCGGCACGAATCCCGCCGGCATCATCCCCCGCTGGCACTAGTCCCGCTGGCGTCAGTCCGGCCGCTATGAAATCCGCTGGCGCCCTGTTCGCCGGGCGGCTCGTCGGGTCGTCAGCTCCCACCTAACTCACAAGCGTCCTCAAACTGGGAGAACTGGTTAATGAGCTTGCTGGTGTTTGGAGGGTGGCGGTGTGCTGGTGGCCGTGGCCCGGGGGCGTTTGCTACGGCAGTTCGTGCTCTGCTGCGCCGGTTAGGTGTTTGCTACGCCGGCTAGGAGTGCGATGCGCCGGTTAGGTGTCTACTACGCGGGTTAGGTGTCTGCTGAAGGGTTCGGGGGCCTTCAGGATAGGTCTAACAGGAGTAGTAGACGCCGAAGGGGCGTACCCAACGCCGGCCCCGCACCGACCCTGCACCGGCCCGGTGCCCCCGGTGCGCGCCTGACTCGTGGCCACAGGCTCTGGTCCTAGTTAATCGTCTTCCGATGAGGGTGCTGGTGCTGCCGCGACATAATCTCGGAGGCCGTGCCCCCGGGGTAGGGTCGGGGCACGGCTACGGTTTCCTGGCCTGAGGGACGCCGGCTGAACCCGCCCGCTGCAGTGGAGGAGGGGGCGCGGAGGAGAGGAGTGTGGAATCTGGTGGTCACCGCCGTGGAGAAGTCCGATGCGTGGCGGCGTGCCAGCAGCTCTAGATGAGGTACCGAACCACTTTCTCGGGCACCTGAGATGAGTCTCGTCGAGTGGTTGACAGTGAGTCATCTGCTCGTTACCGTTGCTGAGGTCTGGGCGGGCCGGAGATGGTCGGTTATCGGACCGGCAGGTTCGGGGTTCGATTCCTCGTCGGCATTTCGTCGGTAGCTCAAGGGTAGAGCGGTCGGCTCCGGTCATCGCGCCATGACCGCCCAGACCTTACCCCTCATCGCTGATCCCAATGCATTAGTCGGCTGCCGACGTCGATGTTGACGGTCGCCGGGTGGAGGCCACTGTGGCTGTGCAGGCGTGTCTCGGTGGGTGCGGGGCCTGCGCGGTGAGGCGTGACGGCTCGCGTATTCGTCAACCCGAAGAGCCGTTTCCCCTGTGCCCGCAGGCCGCCATTTGTTGGCTACGTCACATTCAAAGAGAGTGTGGGTAGGGTGTTGCGTTCCGGGTGTGTAGGGGTCTACACTCCTGCGAGTCGGCCACGGTCGACATGCGTGAATGGCGTAAAGGTGGGCCGAAAGGTCTTCGGTTATCGGTATTAGCTGGTTCGACTCCAGCACTCTTCGGAGGATCCGGAGGCCGAACACATGCCGCGCCTGGCCGTACACGCAGCCGGAAGGCGGGTGCACTCCTGCGCCCGCCGGGGTGATGCGGGCCGAGGCCCGTCGGTTATCGCTCTCGAACAGCGCGGTTGACACCGCTTGTCCGGCAGGCATGCCACGCCCGCCGTCACCCCGGTGCATCTACATCCCCGGAAGCAGGAAAGGAGAGGGGAGAAATGGATTACTTGAAGGGAATCAGCACCAGGCGCACGCCGCAGAGCCGTCCGGCCATGGCCGGCCAGGTCGAGAACTCCGCAGGCGGCTACGCCTTCGCGCTCGACGACGCCGCCCGGCTGCGTCGCTTCCTGATCCTGGGGGTGGACGGCGGCACCTATTACACCGATGCGCAGACGCTGGCGCTGGACAATGCCGAGGTCGTATGTCGCATGGCCACCGCCGACCCGCAGGGCCTGGTGGACGCGATCCTTGAGGTTTCCACCAGCGGTGCCGCACCGAAGCAGAACCCGGCTCTTTTCGCGCTGGCATACGCCGCTTCCGTGCCCGCGGCCAGAGACGCCGCGCTCGCGGCGCTGCCGCGGGTGGCCCGTACCGGAACGCACCTGTTCACTTTTGCTACCTACGTCGAGCAGTTCCGTGGCTGGGGACGGGGACTGCGCCGCGCCGTCGGCTCCTGGTACACCGGCCGCGACGCCGACGCCCTGGCCTACCAGGCGGTCAAGTACCGCCGGCGCGACGGCTGGTCCCACCGAGACCTGCTGCGCCTGGCGCACCCGCAGGCCACGGATCCCGCGTTGCGCGCCACCCTCGACTGGATCGCCCATGGCACCGTAGGGGAGGAGACCCCCGCCCTGATCGAGGGCTTCACCAAGGCCCAGGAGGTGGATGCCGCCCGGGCCGATGCCGCCCGCACCTGGGCGCGGATCGTCCACGACTACCGGCTGACCTGGGAGATGCTGCCGGACGGGGCACTGACCCGACCCGAGGTCTGGGAGGCGCTGCTCGACGTCGGCGTACCGCTGACCGCGCTCATGCGCCAGCTGCCGCGCCTGACCCGACTGGGTCTGCTGCCCGCCATGGGCGGGCGCACCGACGAGGTCGCGGGACGACTGACCGACGTCGCCCGCCTGCGCGCCGCCCGCGTGCACCCGGTGAGTGTGCTGCTCGCACAGCGCACCTACGCCTCCGGGTTCTCCCGGCGCGGCACGGCCTCCTGGACGCCGACGACGAAGATCGCCGACGCCCTGGATACCGCCTTCTACGCGGCCTTCGGCTCCGTCCAGCCCGCGGGGAAGCGCACCATGCTGGCCGTGGACATCTCCGGCTCCATGACCATGCCCATCTCCGGCATGGCTTTAACGGCCCGCGAGGCGGCGGCTGCGCTGGCGCTGGTGCAGCTGGCCACCGAACCGGGCTCTGCCGCTTTCGCTTTCTCCAGTGCTCGCCCGGGATACTGGCAGCCGGCCGCCATGGCGCCGCTAGACATCAGCCCCAAGCGTCGTCTCGACGACGCGCTGAGGGTGGTGGATGCGATGCCCTTCGGCGGCACGGACTGCGCACTGCCCATGCTGTACGCCACCGAGCACGACGCGGAGGTGGACACCTTCGTCATCTACACCGACAACGAGACCTGGGCCGGTGACATCCACCCGTTCCAGGCGCTGCGCCGCTACCGCGAGCACAGCGGCATCCCCGCCCGCCTGGTTGTGGCGGGAATGACCTCCACGGGCTTTTCCATCGCCGACCCGGACGACGCGGGCATGCTCGACGTCGTCGGCTTCGACACCGCGGTGCCGAGCCTGATCACGGAGTTCTCGCGGGGGCTGTCAGGTGGGCTCTGACCCGCTGCGCACCGTACGCAGCCGGAGGGCGGCCGTCCCCAACAGGGACGGTCGCCCTTCGGTGCGTTCAATGGGCGTGTCCGACCCGCTGGCAGCCAGGGCCGCCGAGCTGCACGCCCAGGCCCTCGAGGCCGATGCCCTGGCTGCCCGCTACCGGGCCGAGCGCGATGAACTCATCGACCGACTCCGGGCGGCCGAGCCCAAACGCTGGTCCTACACCGCCCTTGCCCAGGCGCTCGGTTGCAGCCGAGAACTGATCGCCCAGATCGTGCGCCGGCAACGTTGAAGCTCGTCCGCGAAACAAGCCACTGGCAATAGATGTCGTAGAGACGCTGTAGCCTGCCCGAGTCGACCCGTTTCCAGCCCGGCCGGGCCGTCCTCCGGGGAGTGTTGGGGTCGTACCGACACTCCCGGGAGAAACAGGGCAATCTCAACCATCTCCGCACCGATATCAATGAAGCTCGACAACCACGACCTGGTCCTACGCGGACTGTTCAGCGTCCTTCCCCCTCAGCTGGAGCGCTATCTGCGATCCGCACTGGGTGATCGTTGCACACCCGGGACACTGCGCACTCTTCTTGCCGGCTCCGGCCCGGTACCCGAGTTTCCGGATCTGGCGGACCTGTCCACCCAGATCCGCATCCTCACCGCGCGGGGTGCCGACTCCCGCTACCTGTTGCCGCTTCCACCCGGTGCGGGCAGCAAGCTGCACGAGGTGCGGCGTTTCCGCAATGAAGCGGTCCACGGCGCCCGCTTCGACGCCGATAAGACTCTGGCCGCCCTCGTGGCCGTGAGCGAGCTGCTGCGGCTCATCGGCGCCGAGGCGGGGCGCGCGCAGATCCGCGAACTGATAAGCGTCATAAACGACGGCCGGGGCGTACACCATGACCCACTCGACGCCGTCGATATCAATGTAGACACCGTGCCCGTGATCGGTTATGCGCACGCCGTTGCGGGACTGAAGCCCGAGGTGTCCCTCCGCCTGTGCATGCCTGGGATTGCGACGGATACTGCGTTGCGCTTCGCCGCGATCGACCGGGACCCGCGGTCGCAGCCGGGCCCATCTGATCAGGCCCCCGTTTGGGAGGACCTGGACCTTGAGTCCATCGAGGTCACCCTCACCATCATTGAGGACGACGGCGGGAATGAACTGGTTGAGCCCTGGCATTTCGTCTGGGACGCACGCCGCCACTCGGATCTACGGATCAGCCGCCGCATGGCATTGAGCCGTCAGACGCTGGCGCAGGTGGAACAGCCGGGCAGTGCCCATGTGCGTGTAGAGCTGCGCAGTGCGGGGCGCACGGTGATTCGGCGGATTGGTGGCCCATCCGCACTGGCGCCGCGACAATGGCAACTGGTGGGCGGCAACCCTTGGGCTGCCCCGGCGCTGGCGACCTTCATACAGCCCGATCAGCCCATCGTGCGGGCTCTGGCCGCCGAGGCACTCTCGCGCGCGAATGCCGGTCGGAGGGGCCAGGAGGAGACAAAACCAGATGAATTGGTCGCGGCGGCCTGCGCCGTGCTGCGGAACCGACGGCTCGCCCCGCCCACGACAACGGCATGGCGACAACATCCGCAGACGATTCTTACCGCCGCGGCACTGCTTGACGCGCGCAGCGGCGGTGCCCTTGACGCGGCGGTCCTGCTGGGCGGCGTTCTGGAAAGAATGGGAGTCGACCCGATACTGCTGTTCACTCCCGCCGCGGTGATGCTCGGTTACGCCAGGGACGGCGCGGCGCAGCCGGACCAGTCCCCGCAGGCGCTCGCCGAGTTGGTCCGGCAGGGGGATATCGGTCTGGTAGACCCGAGCATCGCGGTGCGTTCACCCGCCGGCCTCCTGCACGCCTTGGATGCCGATGCGCGCGAGGCGGTGCTGGATTCCCTTTCTGAGCTGACCCTGGTCGTTCCGGTCAGCGCTGCGCGTTTCGACGGCGCTGCCCCACAGCCGCTGCTGGAACGTGACGAGGACGACGTCGTCGTCGAGGTGACCCCGCCCATGGTCGAGGATACCGGGGATGTGGACTTGCCCGGAGCAGGCGCAGACACCGTGGGCGAGCCGGATGCAGCAACACCGGCCCAGGAGTCGGCTCTCCCCGTGACTGATTCATCCGCGCCGCCCCAGGTGGAGGACTGGAAACGCGGTCTGCTGGACTTGTCCCTGCGTAACCCGCTCATCGATCGGGCCCCACGCAGCGCCATTGAGATCAAGTCCTCCTCGGCTCTTATCGGGGAACTGGAGAACATCGTCAACAAACGCGAACTGGTGACCCTGCGGCCCGCCACGACTGGCCGCACCGGGGCTCATGCCAATGGTCGGCCCACCGCAGGTGGGCCGGAGCGACTGCTGGCGGATCACACCGTCGACGTTGTCATGGGCAGGAAGGAGTACGACAGACGCCTGCCTGCGCTGGCGGCTTCCGCCCGCACCACCTTGGAGGAGACCGGGGCCAATAACCTCTACCTCAGCATCGGCACGCTGGTGTGGCACCTAGACGGTCGACGGGTTCGTTCTCCGCTGATCCTCATCCCTGTAAAGCTGGAACGTGCGGGTGACACCTTCGGCATCGTGCTGGACGAGGCCGGCACCTCCACCCCCAACTATTCGCTGTTGGCGCGCTTTCAGTCGGATACGGGCATGGAATTGACCGCGCTACGTGAACCCGTATACGACGAGTACGGGGTCAACGTTCCGGCGACTTTGGACAACCTGCGCGAGCAGCTGCGCGCGGCGCGTCGACGCGACCGGGTTGAACCCACCGTCCACCTCGGTCTGTTCAGTTTCTCCACCTACCGCATGTGGCGGGACCTGTCGGAGGATTGGCCTACCATCACCACCAACCCGCTGGTGGCCCGGCTACTCGGCAAAGCCGATGAGGTAGATGGGGGAGGGGCGGTGGAGCACTGCCCGGACAGCCTCGACCTCCAGGGGCCCGAGGATCTCGACGCAGTGGCCGAGAACCTGCCGTTGGTGGCCGACTCCGACCAGGCGCGTGTGGTCGCCGACGCCGTAGCCGGACGCAGCCTCGTGGTCGAAGGACCGCCCGGCACAGGAAAGTCGCAGACTGTCGCCAATCTGATCTTCCGCGCCCTGGCCACCGGGCGCACGGTCATGTTCGTGGCGGAGAAGCTCTCCGCGCTCGACGTCGTCGCCCGCCGCCTGCATGAGGAGACCGGCATCGGCGAACTCCTGCTCAACCTGCATGACAACGGCATGCGGCCGGCCCAGGTCAGGGAGGCGCTGCGTCGGGCGCTGGAACTGCGTGCGCCGGAGCGTGAGGCCGTCGCCGCGGCTAACGGCCTGCGCCAGCAGTTGCAGGCGGCGCGCTCGGAACTGGAGGACTATCGGGAGCGACTGCACGCCCCGGGACAGGACGGCAAATCCTACTACCGGGCGCGCCAGGAACTGGTCGGGTCGCGTGAAGAAGATGGCGCCACCGCCCTCAAGGCGCGGCAGACCTTCGCCGCCTGCACCTCAAGGACCGGACTCGACCGCTTCGATGCAGCCTCCCACACCGAGCTGCTCACCCGGTACCGACGATTGCAGGACCAGCTGCGCGACAGGCTCACCCCAGAGCTGCTGGACGCGGTCCTAGCCCGCCGCGAACGGGTGCTAGGGCAGGCCGGGAAGCGAACCGAAGAGTTGCGCCGTGAACTGGATCGCCGCAAGGGCACCATGAACGTGCGAGATCTGATCGACTCCTATTGGGACCTGATCACCGCGATCACCCCGTGCATCCTGGTGTCGCCGGACTCCGTGGCGCGTTTCTTCCCCGCCCACCGTCGCTACGTCGACGTGGTGGTATTCGACGAGGCCTCGCAGATCACCGTCGCCAACGCCGTCGGCGCCATGGGGAGAGGGACAAGTGTGGTGGTGGTCGGGGATCCCAAGCAGATGCCGCCCCCGCCTTCTTCCGGCGTGCTCGCCGCAACGGGAAGGGTGGCCCCTGGTGACGGCGCTGCCGACTCGATCCTGGACCGCTGCCTGGCGGAAGGGGTGCTCGCCCGTAGGCTCACTTGGCATTACCGGAGCCGAGCCGAATCCCTGATCGCTTTCTCAAACCGCCATTACTACGACGGCAGACTGCTGTCCTTCCCCAGCCCGCCGGCCATAACCGCTGGGCACCACGACGCAGAAGGCGATTATGGGATCTCGCTGCGCCGCGTCGCGGGGACGTACTACCGCGCCGGAGCGGCCAAGCACCCCGGCATCCGCCCCAACACCAATCCGGTGGAGGCGCGGCAGATCGTGGATGAGGTCAAGAAGCGCTTCGAGGCCTCACCGAAGGACATGCCGTCGCTGGGCATCATCACCTTCAACGCCCGCCAGTGCGAACTCATTGAGGCCGAGTTGCGCGCCGTCGGCTCCGAACGCATCATCGCGGCACTGGAGGACCGCGATGGCCTGTTCGTGCGCAACCTGGAGAACGTGCAGGGGGAAGAGCGCGACACAATTCTCATCTCGGTCACCTTCTCCGCCAATGAGCGCGGTGACTTGCCACTCAACTTCGGATCACTCGGGCACGCCGGCGGGCAGCGACGGCTCAACGTGGCCATTACCCGCGCCCGCAGGCAGATCATTCTCTTCTCCAGCTTCGACCCGGAGGACCTGCACGCCGAGCGCTCCACCCATCAGGGGTTGAAGGACCTGCGCGAATACCTCATACGGGCGCGCAGCGGTGTCGCACCGCGTGCTCTGCCGGCTTCACGCAGTGCCGTGGACTTTCATCGCAACGAGATCGCCGAGCGGCTGCGGGAGGAGGGGCTGGACGTGACGGTGGGTGTTGGCCACTCCTCCTTCGAGATCGACCTGGTGCTCACCGGGCCTCGAGGGCCGCGCGTGGCCGTGCTGCTGGACGGGCCCGGCTGGCACCGACGCGCCAGCGTCACAGACCGTGATCTGCTCCCGGTCCAGGTATTGCGCACCATGGGCTGGGAACGGGTTGAGCGCGTGTGGACACCCGAATGGGTGACAGGCGAACAGGACGTGATCGCCCGACTGGTCCAGGCTGTTGGCGGCAGTAGGGCGGCCGCGTCGAATGTGCCTGCGCCCGCAGGGCCGGTGGTACAGGCGCACGAACCCGATGCGCCGGACCCCGGCGAGCCCAAGAGGCCGGTGCCCGGGGCCCCGGAACCCGAAGCCCCGGAATCCGATGAGTCAACCGCTGCTGGGGCGGCATCCGAGGCTCCGGAGCCCGGAGCGCCGGTGGCAGTGACCGGAGCGCTCGAGTACCGGACCTGGCATCCGGCAGGCGTGCAGCCGACAGCCGTACTCGATCGCGCCGATGACCGGGATTCGCCTGAATGGGCTCAGGTCATTGAGACAGCGCGAGCCATCTGCGACGTCGAAGCACCGCTGCGAAGGCGCCGGCTGATTGTCAAGATATGCCGCGCCTACGGGCTTACCCGCGTGACGCGGTCCCGCGAGCTAAGGGTCGACGCGGTCCTGGGGGACGCCTTCGCCTACACCGACGCGGACGGCTTCGTGTGGCGCAACCAGGACGCCGCTCGACTGGCGGTACCCTACCGGCGCAATGCGCTCGACCACCTCGACTCCATTGCGGAGATACATCCGCGTGAGCTGGTGGCGCTTATGCGTGAGGTTAGGGCGGATACGCCCTCATGGGCCTCCCCGGAGGAACTGTGCGCCGGGGCGCTACGAAGGCTGAGCACCAAGAAGCGCCGACTTAGCGCTCGTGGCGTGAAGGACGCCCTTATGTCCGCGCTGGCGCAGGTCGAAAGTGAGCAGGCCGAGTGGTCATAGCGTCCCGCGTCGGCTCGTGCGACCGGATTCGCAACGTGTCAGACCTCGGCAGTAACGTGGGAATGTGGCTCGTAGGGTAACCAGCCAGGACTGGCTCGGTAGTGTGACCGACGCCGAGATCAAGGCCGTGGTCGGCGCGGCGGCCTTTGGCCGTGGGCGCCGTTACGCGGAGGAGCGCCGTGTCACCGGGGTGTCGTTGTCGGGCAATGCCGAGATTCTGGCTGGCACGGTGCGCGGCTCGTATGGCCACGTCTACCAGACCATGATCTACGCGGCGCTCACGGGCAAGCGCGTGAACTGGTCTGGCACCTGCTCCTGCCCGGTGGGCGGCAACTGCAAGCACACGGCGGCGCTGGTACTGACCGCCCGCCGCCAGGCGCGGGAGGCTGCGGCCCCTCCCGGGGACGCGGACTGGGAACGCCGTCTGACCCACCTGCTGCGTGTGTCACATAATGCGCGGCGGGCGGTTGCCATTGAGTTCGTCACCGGCGGGAACGGACGTCGAAACACCAGCGCCTACGGTATGAGTCGTTTCAGCAGCCCCTCCGTCGCGGGCCGTCTGCGCCTGCGCCCGCTGATAGCCGGGAAACGCGGATGGATCAAACAGGGCATCTCTTGGCGCGCCATCATGAACGGTGACTTGGACAGCGAGGTGGCTCCAGATGTGCTGGAGGCCTTGACGGACCTGGCTGTCATGGACCCCGACGCCGACATCTACTACACAGACGCCGGCATCAACTTGGAGTCGCTGCCGGTACGCGTCTGGGACGTGCTGGGCCGAGCCGTCGCCGCTGGGGTGACGCTGACGACGGCGCAGCACGGCGGTAACCCGGTGCACATCAGGTCCGGGCTGCGGGCCGGCATCGGCGTAAAACGTCGCAAGGACGGCACTGCCCTGATCGGTCCCGCATTGGATTACAGCACGGTCGAAGGTCTCGTACTCGGTCCAGGGCGCAGCCCCAAGGCCCGTGCCCTGGGCAACCCGACTCACGGCTACGCGCTAACGGACCCCGACGGCGCCCTGAACCTCATGCCCCTGGACCCTCCGCCGGACGAAGTGTTGGGCAGACTGCTGTCGCGAAACGAGAAGATCACCGTGCCAGCGGCGGACGTGGAGCGCTTCGAGTCCAAGCACTTGGGGCGGCTGGCCGCCGCCGTGCCCATCGTTGACCTCGACCCCACCCTGACGGTGCCCGACCCGGGGGCACCTGTAGCCGTGCTGCACGTGAGCGTTGACGCCTCCCGGCACCGCGCCGAAACCTCCTGGTCCCTCCGTTACGTGACCGCATCCGGCGCCAGCCGCGGCGAGCTCGCCGTCGGCAGCATTACGGAGGTCCTCAGCGGCTCCGGACCGCTGGGCTGGGACTGGCCGGACGGTGCCGCCTCAGCCGGGGTGAATGACGGTGGTGCGGACGGGCCGGCACCCTCGGGCAGTCGCTCCCGGCGGGCGCCCGCGGTACGTGACGTCAAGGCAGAGGATGACCTCGCCCGTCGTGTCGTCGAAGCTTGCCTGACGCTGGCGCCCACCCACGGTCCCCTGTGGCTGCCGGGCAGTTTCACCGGTATGGGCACCGCCCGGCTCATGGCTCAGGCCCTGCCCTCCCTGGAGGCGGTTGCAGGCGTCGTCGTCGAGGTAACCGGGCAGGTGCCCGACTACCGGCAGGCGGAGGAGACTGCGCTGATCACCACCGACGTTGCCGACGACGGCGAGCGGCCGGACTGGTTCTCCCTGCAGGTGCGTGTGCAGGTCGGGGATGAGGACGTGCCCATCGAACGGCTGATGACCGCCGTCGCCACCGGTGCGGACGCGGTGCTGCTGGACTCGGGACGCTGGATCGACCTTGCCGACCGGCCCGAGATCGTGCGTCTGGCACGGCTCATGGAAGAGGGCCGTGATCTGCGTGACCCGCAGTCCCGCAATGCCGGTGACCTGTCGGTCACGGCCTTCCAGGCGGGTCTGTACGCCGAGCTGGAACGACTCGGGGTGATCGGGGAGGCCACCCGTCGCTGGCGTGAGGGAGTGGAACGGCTCTTGACGGTTGCCGCCGCGGCCGATGCCGCCGAGGCTGACGGCGGCAGTGGGGATGACCCCGCACATGCAGTGGATGCACCGGTTCCCGCGGGACTGCATGCGCGGCTGCGCCCCTACCAGCTTGACGGATACCGCTGGCTCGCCCTGTTACAGTCCACCGGGCTCGGCGGCATCCTCGCCGACGACATGGGCCTGGGAAAAACCGTTCAGGTGCTTGCCGTAGTCCAACGCATGCGGGAGCAGGCGGCAGCGGACGCGACTTCGGACAGGACTGTGGATGACTCAGTCTCCCGGCAGACCGCGGCCCACCCGGACTGCCCGGTGTTAGTGGTGGCACCCACCAGCGTCGTCGGCTCCTGGGCGGAGCAGGCCGCACGCTTCTGTCCCGATCTGAGGCTGCGCACGATAACCCGCACCCGCGCCAAACGGGGAGAGGACCTGGAGACGATCCGCGCCGATGCGGACCTGGTGGTTACCAGCTACACCATCGCGCGGATCGAGGAGGAGGACTTCACGGGGGTCGACTGGGCCTGGGTGGTGCTGGATGAGGCCCAGTTCGTGAAGAACCACAACGCCGCAACCTATAAGACCATGCGGCGCCTGCGCACGCCGTCGACGGTGGCGATCACCGGCACGCCCCTGGAGAACTCGCTAATGGACCTGTGGAGTCTGCTGTCCATCACCGCCCCCGGGCTGCTACCCGGACCGGAGCGCTTCGGCGAGCTCTACCGGCGTCCCGTGGACCGCGGGGACGAGGCCGCCCTGGCGGCGTTGCGCGCCCGCATCCGCCCCTTCATGCTGCGCCGCGCCAAGGAGGAAGTCGCCACCGAGCTGCCGGCCAAGAACGAGCAGATACTGTCGGTGGAACTGGCTCCGGCGCACCGGCGCGCCTACGACCGGCGCCTGGCTCGCGAACGGCAGAAGGTACTGGGTCTGCTGGAGGAGGACACCGCCCAGTCACGGTTCACGGCCTTGAAGTCCCTGATGATTCTGCGGCAGATGGCCTTGGACCCTGACCTGGTGGAGGGAGACGACGTCGCCGGGAACTCGAAGACCGGTCGGCGCCGCAAGCCCACGGCCAAGGTCGAGGTGCTGCTGGAGACGCTGCAGCCGGTGGTGGCCGAGGGGCACCGGGCCCTGATTTTCAGCCAGTTCACCCGCTACCTGACTGGCGTGCGTGAGGCGCTGGAGGCCGCTGGCATTCGCACCGCCTACTTGGACGGCGCTACTGCCAACCGGCAACAGGTGATCGACGCCTTCCGGGACGGTGAGGCCGAAGTGTTCCTCATCTCGCTCAAGGCCGGTGGCTTCGGCCTGACGCTGACGGAGGCCGACTATGTGTTCCTGCTGGATCCGTGGTGGAACCCGCAGGCCGAGGAACAGGCGGTGGATCGCACCCACCGCATCGGCCAGGACAAGTCCGTCATGGTCTACCGGCTCGTGTCCGTCGGGACCATTGAGGAGAAGGTTATGGCCCTGAAGGAGAAGAAGGCCGAACTGTTCGACCGGGTGGTCGAGGGCGCGCGGGATGACGCTGTGTCGGGTGAACCGGGTGAGCGCCCCGGTGCAGCACCGGCCAGCCGTGCTCGGCTGACCGCCCAGGAGATCCGCGAGCTTCTGGGCGGCGAGTAGGGCTGCCTGTGTCCAGGGCCTGCCCATCCGGTCTGCTGTCAGCCGGACAAAACCGGCTTTTCCGGTTTTGGGTGTGGTGGGGTGCTGGCTGTGCTGATGGCTCCGCGCAGCGTATCCGCGGGGTCGGGCACCTGGGGTGCTCCCATGCCCGCACTAAGGTCGTCATCTCAGGGTGTCCGTTGCCGTGGGTGTACTGCGCGCTCTCCTGCGCATGCCAAGGCCGCAAAGCGGGTCCGGCGGTGTGTTGGTGCCCGTGGGCTGAGGGTCGTCTACTACGCCGGTTCGCTCTGTAGTACGCCGGTTAGGTGTGTGTTGAAGGGCTCGGAAGCCTTCAGCAAAGGTCTAACCGGCGTAGTAGACGCCGATGGGGCGTACCCAACGCCTCCGCCTTCGGCCCGCGTCGCCCCAGTTGGACCGCGATTGTGCGCTTGGACCGTCTGGGAGTGCGTCTGGGGCGGTCCAAATGCAGCTCAGGCCGTCCAAGCAGCGGACCAGTCAGCCAGGCCGCAAGCAGCCACGCACCCCAGAATGTAGGTGGGGGCACCTCCCCCGAAGTGGGGGAGTATCCCCGACCCACTTCACGCCTGGGATGTCAGCGGCGGGAGTTGCGGCGCACGAGGTCGAGGCGCTAGTCCAGGTCCTGGGCCGGCACGGTGGTGCGCACCTTTCGGCGTGTCCGTGCTGCTTTCAGGCCCAGCTCACGCATGATGGACAATACCGTGTCGGGGTCGGCGGGGATGCCCTGCCAGTCCAGTGTGGCGGCGATGCGCCTGTACCCGTAGGTGCCGTCGGACTCTTCGAAGATCTTCTTGATGTGCCCGGCCAGCTCCCGGCGCCTGATGGCTGTGGCGGACTCGGGTCTGCTGCGCCAGTCGTGTGGTAGCCGGACTTGGAAACCTTGGCCCACTGGCACATCCAGGCGATCGGGAAGTTGCCCTCTTCGCTGTGAATGAACTCGTAGATGCGAGTCACTCGTGTTCCTTCGCGAAGAAGGCCGCCGCTTTCTTGTGGGAACTCACTGCTCCATCCGCGCCTCGTGCAGCTCGGCCTTCAGCCGGGCCAGTTCCTGCGCCTCGGACTCGTTTTTCTGCTCCTGGGCGTCGGCGTGTTGCTTGCGGTATTTAGCGACCCAGTTGCCCACCCTCTGGGCCACCAGACCATAGGAGGCCGCGACCGACGCGATCGACCGGTCCCCTTCCACCACCTCACGGGCCACTTGCTCGCAGCAGCTCGTCGGAGTACTTCGCCTTCGTCATAGTCATCCATCCTAACTATCAGATCACGGGAAATGCTAGCCATCCCCAAGTCCCAAAACAACCTGGCGTTCCAGCCCGGATACGGGCAGACCACGCCCGAACACGGGCAGACCACGCCCGAACACGGGCAGACCACGCCCGAACACGGGACGGCGCCTCCGGACGCGGGGAGACCGCGCTCGGACACGGGGCGGCGCCTTCGGACGCGGGAGAGTTCCGCCCGGACAGGCCAGAACACACCACCCACCACACCCCCAAACACGAAGAGCCGGTTTGGGCCTACTCGGCCACGTGGTGCTGTGACGGTTCGTGCCTTCCGACGTGGTTGTGGCTGTGCCCGTATTGGCGTGGGTGCGGCTGTGCCCCTTCTGGCCCGGATGCGGACACGCCCTTGTCCGCCCGAGTGCGACCGACCGCCGTATGGCAGTCCCAGCTGATCCAGCGCGCCACAAATGCGCAGAGCCCGTTTGGTGGTTCGGGAATCCCTGCGACTTCCTCCAGGTGTCATTCATATTCAGGGGGCGGCGGGCGTCTTCGGTGAGTGATGTGGGGTGCTTCCAGGGAGTTCTCGGGTGATTCTGGTTGTATTTGCGGCGGTGCCCGCTATAAAGAAAAGCTTGAAGAATGCTGGCAGATGTAGCAATTGTTTCAGAGGGCTAGGAGAATGGTCCCGGTAAATTGCAAGTATTGACGCATCGGCTCCTTGGAATGGTTTCCGCCGCAGTGCAGTGATATGCCTATGTCAATCGTTGCCAACCGAGAGGAGAATCCGACATGTCGCGGCCACTATTCGACGGTTCTTCCGCCCCGGACCCGGGCAACAGCGAGCTCAACCCGCTGTTCGCCCGCCCCGGTGAGGCCTATGACCTGCCGAAGTTCCGCTTCCCCGCCGGGGAGGTGCTTCCCGAAACCGCCTACCAGGTGGTTCACGACGAGGCGATGCTGGACGGCAATGCCCGCCAGAACCTGGCCACCTTCGTCAGCACCTGGATGGACGAGTGCGCGGGCCGCCTCTACCTGGAGGCGGCCGACAAGAACATGATCGACAAGGACGAGTACCCGCGCACCGCGGAGATCGAAACCCGCTGCTGGACCATGCTCGCGGACCTGTGGCACGCCCCCGACCCGTGCCACACCATTGGCACCTCCACCATTGGCTCCTCCGAGGCCTGCATGCTGGGCGGATTAGCCCTTAAGCGCCGCTGGCGCAATGCCCGCCGCGCCGCCGGCAAGCCAACAGACCGTCCCAACCTGGTCATGTCCAGCGCCGTGCAGGTGTGTTGGGAGAAGTTCTGCAACTACTTCGACGTTGAACCCCGGTATGTGCCTATCAGCGAGGAGCACAAGGTCCTGGACGGCCACGCCCTGGAGGAGTACGTGGACGAGAACACCATCGGTGTCGTGGCCATCATGGGAGTGACCTACACCGGAATGTACGAGCCGGTAGCCCAGATTGCCCGGTCGCTGGACAATATCCAGGAGCGTACCGGCCTGGATATTCCCATTCACGTCGACGGTGCCTCCGGGGCCATGATCGCGCCCTTCGTGCAGCCGGAACTGGAGTGGGACTTCCGCGTGGGCCGCGTGGCCTCCATCTCCACCTCCGGCCACAAGTACGGGCTGGTCTACCCCGGTATCGGCTGGGTGGTGTGGCGTGAGGAGGCCGCCCTGCCCGAGGAGCTGATCTTCGAGGTCTCCTACCTCGGCGGGCAGATGCCCACCTTCGCCCTGAATTTCTCCCGCCCCGGCGCCCAGGTGCTGCTGCAGTACTACATGTTCCTGCGGCTCGGTTTTGACGGTTACCGGCGGGTACAGTCCAACAGCCGCGACGTCGCCCGCTACCTGGCCTCCGAGATCTCTGCCATGGGACCCTTCGACCTGTGGAACGACGGTTCGGACATCCCCGTATTCGCCTGGCGGCTGCGCGCCGACCATACGGACAAATGGGACCTGTACGACCTGTCCGACCGGCTGCGCATGAAGGGCTGGCTGGTCCCCGCCTACCCGATGCCCGATGACCTCACCGATGTCACCGTGCAGCGGATCGTGGTGCGCAACGGGCTCAGCCACGACCTGGCCGACGCCCTCTTAGAAGACATGCGCGCCGAGGTCGCCTACCTTGACCGGCTCGACGGGCCACTGCCCCACGAGTCCGACCGTCCCGCCGCCTTCCACCACTGAGGGGTTGAAATGTCCGTCAAAACCTCCGGCAACACCGCCGACTCCTGCTCCCGTCCACCCGCCGGCTCGCTCGAGGACCGGCCCGCTGCCCACCCGATGTCCACCCGCGCGCCTGCCGACGACGCCACCGCCAGCATGTCCGCCGGCACGGCCGCCAACCGCCCGCCTGCCGCGATGAGCGTGTTCAACCTGGCCATGCTCACCGTCGTGGCGGTGGCCTCGCTGCGCTCCCTGCCCGCCATGGCCGGCTACGGCCTGGCCTCCATGGTGCTTTACCTGATCCCGGCGGCGCTGTTCATGGTGCCGACGGCGCTGGTAGCCGCCGAGCTGGCCACCGGCTGGAAGGGCGGAGTGTTCATCTGGGTGCGCGAGGCCTTCGGCGAACGCTGGGGCTTTGTGGCCATCTGGCTACAATGGGTGCAGAACGTGGTTTGGTATCCCACCCAGATCGCCTTCATCGCCGTGAGCCTGTCCTACGTGGTGGGCGGCGGCGCCCTGGCTAACAATGGCGCCTACCTGGCCGGGGTCATCATCGTCCTGTACTGGGTTTCCACCCTGATTACCTTGGCTGGAGGCAACCTGTTCGCCAAGGTCGGCTCGTGGAGCGGTATCATCGGCACGCTCTTCCCGGCGGCGTTGCTGATCATCCTTGGCGCCGTCTGGCTGGCGACTGGCACGCCCTCCCAGACGGAACTGACGACGTCGGCGATCCTGCCGCCGTGGACCGGCCTGGCCTCCATTGTGCTGATCGTATCCAATGTGCTCGCCTACGCAGGCATGGAGGTAAACGCCGTCCACGCCAATGACCTGTCCGATCCCGGCCGCGGCTACCCGCGCACGGTCCTGATCTCGGCGGTTGTGATCCTGGCGATCTTCATCCTGCCGACCCTGGCAATTGCCGTTGCGGTCCCCAGGGCGAACCTGGGAGTGGTGGACGGCATCAACTTGGCCTTCCAGACCTTCTTCGACCACTGGCACCTGTCCTGGGGCACTGCGGTGATTTCGCTACTGATCGCCCTGGGCGCCTTCGCCTCGGTGGTCACCTGGATCGCCGGCCCGTCCAAGGGCCTGCTTGCCGCCGCCCGCACCGGCCTGCTGCCGCCCGCCCTGCAAAAGCGCAACCGGGCCGGCGTGCAGCGCTCCATCCTGCTGCTGCAGGGCGTGATTGTGACGATCCTGGCGCTGCTGTTTGTGGTCATCCCCAACGGCAACACCGCCTTCGTCACCCTGATCGACATGGCTGCGGCGCTCTACCTGATCATGTACATGATGCTGTTCGCCGCCGCCATCCGGCTGCGTACCACCCGTCCGCAGGTGCGGCGCACCTACCGCACCCCCGCCATGGGGTTCGTGGCCGGCGTCGGCTTCGTTGCCTGCGCGGTGGCTTTCGTGCTCTCCTTCGTGCGCCCGTCGGGGTTCACCGGGCTGAGCACCGCAGGTTACGCCCTGGTGGTGGCTCTGGTGATCGTGGTCCTGGGGGTGCCTCCGCTGGTCTTCTACGCGCTGCGCCGCCCCGCCTGGCAGCTGGAGCCGGACCACGCCGTCGGCGACGCCATCTTAGTCAACCCGCCTGATCCACGGGAGCCCGACGACGTCGACCACAATCGCACGGCTAGACGGCATCTGCGGCTGATCTCCCACCGATCCGGACACCACAGTTTGGGACGGGCCTCCTAGCCCGGTAAGGGCAGGTCGGCAAGGCCGACCGTGCCGGCCATTGCCGTCGGCGGATCCGCCCATTGCGGGATCCATGGGACTGGCGTCCGCCATATGACGCGGGCCTCGGCGTCGTCATTGCGGCGACGACGAGGCCCGCGGGTGCATGATGGCACCCATGGGCGTCACCGGCATCGACCACATCCGCTTGAGCACCGTCCCGATTACCAGCGTCGCGCGAAAGGAGCGGGCATGAACGCGCAGTCGCATGTGCTTATCCGCCCCGCCCGCCCCGACGACGTTCCGCGGGTGGCCCGCCTGCTTGCTCTGCGGGGCATTACCGTGCAAGAGGCACTGGAGCAGGCGCCCCGCATGATCGACGTGCTGCCGGTGCTGCTGCTGGCCTGTCTCTGCGCCGACGACGCCGAGCCCGCCGGAGTTGACGACCGGGCCTCGCGGCTCGCCGAGGCTGATGCGGCAGCCCAGTCGGCTGAGGATGATGACAGGGCCGCCCCGGTGGCCCTGTCCGGCGCCTTCCTGCTTCCCGGCGACCTGGAGGAGGGGCGTGCGGAGAGGTGGATGGTCTCCGGCCTAATCGTGGATCCGGATGCCCGCCGCCGTGGTATCGGCCGCACCCTGCTGGCCGCGGTGGGTGCCGCCGTGCAGGAGATCGAGCCGGGGGAGGACCTGTTCAGCGTAGTGGAAACCGCCAATCACGCCTCTGTTGCCGCCCATCTCGCCGCGGGCTTCGAGCAGGCCGCACATGTGGACGGCTACGCGGGCCTCGTCTTCGACGGCGACGCCCTGCTAATGCGTCTGCCGGGCGTGGCGCAGACCTGAGCAGCCGGTTCTGCTTTAGGCGCCGATCCTTTGGCTTCAGATTCGGGTTCGGACCGCGTGCCCCGGCCCAAGGGGGCTCAGTCCAGTAGGGGCAGTAGGTCCCTCAGGCTGGCGACTACGAGCGCACCGGGGGCGTCATCTGGCAGTGTCACGGAGGTGCCCGGCCGCACCAGCAGCGCCGCGGGCATCCCCGCCTGCTTGGCGGCGACGACGTCGATCGGCCGGTCTCCGACGCACAGCACTTCCGCCGGGTTAAGACCGTGCCGCTGCGCCAATAACAGGTTCATGTCCGGGCTGGGCTTGCGGGCCATCCCGTCGGGCGCACAGACGATGTCATCCATCTCCAAGTGCAGTCCTTGCAGCAGTGCGGTGGCGGAACTCCGATCCCGGTGGGTGGCCACCAGATTCAGGCCGCCCAGTTCGCTCACGCGCGCCATCACCTCCCGGGCGCCGTCCATCACTGGCGCCGGCCGGCTGCGCCACCGCTCCTTCAAATCGTTATACGCCGCCTCCAAGACCTCGGGCTCAAGGTGCTGCTCGGCGCTCAGCGCGGCGACTGCATGGGCGATGGAACGGCGGGTCAGATCGGTCACATGTCGTAGGTGCTCGGGGGAGGTGTCGCCGAAGGCCGCCTCGCACAGAACCCGGTCGACCTCCGGATAGGTGTTCACCAGCGTGCCGCCCATGTCCCAGATAATGTGACGCATGCAGCCATTGTCCCCTCAAAACGTCCCCGCAGGTGGCGATTCGTGGTCGTCATCCCTGCCTGCCGACCATGACGTGCCCTGGGCCATGCAAATCGCCGTCCACTATGACAAGGTCCACCCGCCGCGCCGCATAGACGTGGCCGAGGCGGCCGCCCGTGCCGTGGTCGCGCTGCTGGCCGCCCCCGAGGCGGCCCCGGGCGGGGACTGGCACGACGCCGTGGAGTACTGGACGGACGGACGCATCCGCAAGCTGGTACGCCGCGCTCGCGGTCGGCGCTGGGAGGAGATCCAAGAACTGCCCGGGGTAACGGTCGCCCAGGACGGACCGGATGGCTGGGGTGTGGCTGAGGCTCGTGCCATCGTGCCCGGACCCGTGCGGCCGCTGCCGTTGGCACTGGCCAAGACTCAGGTGGAGGGTACGCACTTCCCGCACGGCGATGAGCTGCCCCCGCCACCGGCAGCGATCACGGCTGCCATCGCCAGGGACCCCGGTGCCTCCGGCGGGATCACCCTGTCCGCTGAGTCGGTCTCCCGGCAGGCCCTGGTGACGGTCGAGGTCACTCCAATGGAGGAGATGACCAGCGGGAAACTGTGCGCCCAGGTGGCTCATGCGGCGCAGCTGGCCTGGCTCAGTCCACTAATGCCGACCGAGCTGCGCAAGCAGTGGGTCGAGCAGGACTTTCGGGTGCGGGTGGTTTTCCCGCCGGAGTCGTCCTGGCGGCAGCGGCCGCGGCCGGTGTCTGTGGTGGATGCGGGCTTCACCGAATTGGACGGGCCCGCGGAGACTACACGCGCCTACTGGTGAGTGCAGCGCAGGGCGCAGGTTCAGGCAGCCTCGGTCGCAGGCTCGGGCGTGCCGCGAAACACCCACAGCCGCATCAGCACATACAGGAACACGCCCTCGCAGCAGGCGGACAGGAAACGCGCCAGTTCGGCATTGACCCCGACCAGATGCAACAGGCTGGAAAGCCCCAGGATGAAGATGACGTACTGCGACACCAGGCCGACGGCATAGCGCGATCCCTGGGCCGTCAGGGAGCCGTGGGATTGGAAGTTCAACCACCGGTTCAGCAGCAGGGAGTACACGCCGGCGATCGCGTAGCCGACGGTGACGGCCAGCGGGTAGAACCAGTGCAGGCGTTCGTAGAACAGCCACAGGAAGGCTATGTCTATGAGGAATCCGGAACCGTTGATCAGCGCGTAGCCGATGAAGGTGATCGGGACGCGACGGCGTACGATTCCCGGGAGCAGTCGATGGATGCTGCCGAGCAGCTTCCGGAACACGCGCGGGGCGCGGCGGGTCGGGTTGTCCAGATGGGCGTTGATCCGCTCGTGGGCGGCCGCTGTCGCCTTCACGGCATCCGCCGTCCTCCGGCTCGCGGTCGATGACGAACGCCGCCCCAGCACGTTCTCGGACGTCGTAATGCTCGTCATGGCGATCCTTCCGGGTGCCGCCCTCGCGGCACCTATGTGGCCGAGTCTTGTGGCTCCTCGGGATCGTCGCAACTCCGTGCGGATGAAGTGTTGATTCCGAAAGTATGAGGCTGCGGCCTTGATTCTCCTCCTCAAGGATGAGCCCCGTTCGTCAGTGCGGCGGCGAGCTCGTGGCGCAGCAGATCGCCTCCCGCGTCTGCCGGGTGGAGAATCGTGCGGATCCCCAGTGCGGCGGCCGTATCCACATTGGCGGCATTGTCATCCACGAATAATGCCTCCTGCGGGGAAGCCCCCACTAGCTCCAGCACGGTGCGGAAGTAGTCCGGGCTGGGCTTGGCCACCCCGAGCGTGCACGAGTAGGCGTCCACGTCACAAAGACCGTCATAGCCCAGTGCACTGCGCATCCAGGCACGGCGCTCGCGCTGTTGGTTGGTGGCCAGCACGGTGGTGTAACCGGCCGCCTTTAGATCGCGGACCGTCTGCCAGGCGAGCGGATCCGGCGTGGCCCGCCACCACAGTTCCAGCAAGTCCTCCACGCCGGTGGTGAGCTCCAGCTCCTCCACTAGTCGCGCCAGCAGCGTGCGCAGATCCTCCTCGCCCATCAGGGCGGGTCCCTCCTCGGCGAGCAGACGACGGCTGAACAGCTCTCCGCCGCTTTCGGTCAGCGCTTGCTCCCAGGGCGTGCCGATCAGCTGCAGTACGCCGTCGGCGTCCAGCAGCACGGCGCGCACCGGGCTCGTGCCGAGGGGTGGGATGGCGGGCGGGGCCGGGAGGGAGCGTTGCGTCATGGGGTGATCGTGGCGCAAGGCGGGCCGAAGTGCCAGAGGGCGAGTGGGGATGTTCATCGGGCCAGGGTGATGGCGGAGCGGCGGGGGATCAGCGTCGGCGTGGCGACGCGGTCGGCCGCCTTATAAGCGACGCCGCTGGTCTGTGCGGCCAGCAGATCGAGCGACCCGGCCGCGGCCAGCATCACCGCGATACGGCACTGCCCGGCGTCCATGACGGGGTCGGTGATCAGGCCCACCTTCTCGGAGATGATGATGGATTAGGTGAGCACCACAATCAGGGCGGCTACGAAGATCAGCACCGACAGTTTGGCGCCCGGACGCAGCTCGCGGACCTCGTGCCGTGGCGGGGAGACCTCGCCCGCCGCCAGTCGGCGCTGATACTCCGGCACGGCGTCGAGCCGGTCGGTGCCGCGTGCCTTGTCCCAGAGCATGAAGGCCAGCGCCGTGGTCGTCGTGCCCAGGAAGGTAGCCGGGATGGACACCAGGATCAGATCGATGAAGGTCCACCCGGTGTTCGTCTCCTCCAGCTGGCCGGACCGGAACACCACGGCCGCGGGCGCAATGCCGCGACCGTCACGCGGGGCCCGGTCAGGCCGGGATCTGCTCCTTGACGATTCCTGCGGCCGCCAGGGCGGCGGCGATCTCCAACTGGGTGTCCAGGTCGTAGCTGCACTTGGTGTTGTCCGGGTACCGGAAGAGGATTTCGTTCAGGCCGGTCTCCTCGTAGATGGTCCGGTAGCGGTCCTGCGGGGCGCTTGCGCATGTCTATAGGTTGTAGGGCCTAGGAATGAAGCTCGGTGGAGTAGCGCAATGTCCAGAATCGGCATAAACGCCGCCTGTGCCCGCGAGTGCGCCCGCGGCGCCCGCATGATTCCAACGGTGTGCTCGCGGCTGTTGGAGGCGCCGGACGCGTTTATGCCGGATTTGGACGTTCTTTGGCGGCGGCTCCACCTGGCGGGCCCATACTGGGCCCATGACCGACCCCGAAACACCCGCCCTGTACGGCGACGACGCCTACGCCGACTCCATCATCGACTTCATTACCGCCTCGCCCACCTCCTACCACACAGCCGCCGAGGTCGCGCGCCGGCTGGACGCGGTGGGCATGACCGAGGTCGATGAGTGCAAGCCATGGGGTGCCGATCTGCCAAGGCGCGGCTACATGCTCCGCGACGGAGCCGTTATCGCCTGGCTGTTGCCCGCGCGCCTGGAGGCGGGCGCCGGCCTGCGAATCATCGGTGCCCACACGGACTCGCCCGCCCTGCGGCTCAAGCCCAGCGCCGCCATCGAGCGCGACGGCGTGCAACTACTCAACGTCGAGGTCTACGGCGGCCCGCTGTTGAACTCCTTCCTGGACCGGGAGCTTGGCCTGGCCGGGCGCCTGGTCACTCGCAGCGGCGCCACCCGGCTGGTTCGCACCGGGCCGATCGCCCGCGTGGCCCAGGTGGCCCCACACCTGGACCGCTCCGTGAATGAGTCCCTTCATTTGGATAGGCAGGCCCACCTGCTGCCGCTGTGGACACTGGTCGGTGCCGGCCACCACGACGTGAATACCCGGCCCGCCTCCGACGCCCCCGAGCGTTACCTCTGCGAGCAGGCCGGCATCGATCCCGCCGACCTGGCCTTCGCCGACATCCTCACCTACCCCACCGAGCCGCCGGCCCGCTTCGGGCTTCACGGTGAGTTCCTTGCCTCCTCCCGTCTGGACAACCTCTCTTCCGTGCATGCCGCCCTGGTCGCTCTGGAGTCGCTGGCCCGCGAAGGCGCCGATGGTGAGCCGAAAGCCCCGATCATCTTTGTGGCCAACGACCATGAGGAGGTCGGCAGCGGAACTAGGTCCGGTGCCGCCGGTCCCCTCTTGCAGACCGCCCTGGAGCGCCTAGCCAGGTCAATGGGTGTGGCCGATGACGCCTATGCGGCACTCCTGGCTCATTCAGTGTGCCTGTCCGCAGACGCCGGGCATGCGGCGCACCCGAACCACCCCCAGCTGCACGACCCGGCGGTGCGGCCCGTACTCGGCGGCGGGCCACTGCTGAAGATCAACGCCCAGCAGCGTTACGCCACCGACGCCGCGGCCGTGGCCGCCTGGGTGCGCGCCTGCCGCGCGGCGGGCGTACCCAGTCAGGACTTCGTGTCTAACAACGCCGTGCCCTGCGGCACCACCATCGGCCCGATCACCGCCACCCGCTTGGGCGTCTCCACGGTAGACGTCGGCCAGGGGTTGCTGTCGATGCACTCCCAGCGGGAGATGTGCGCCGTTGCAGACGGGCCCCTCCTGGCGCGGGCCATGCGCTCCTACTGGTTGAGCGCCTGAGTGCCGCGGGCCCAAGGCGCCGTCCCGGTCCGGTGCCGCCAGCATGCGTGGCTCAGCGCCAGGCGCCGCGCCAGTACTGGATCGGCAGATGAGCGGCCTGCCAATCGTTGATTCCCAGTTCGTGGGTCCAACGCACCGGCAGGTACGGGTCGCGCAGCGCGGCCCGACCCGCGGCTACGGCGTCGGCCAGTCCTGCTGCCAGGATCTGCTCGGCCTGCAGGCCGGAATCGATAACGCCGACGGTGACCACCTGTGGCTGCCCGCCGCCCGGCGTCGTCATCCCGGCCACAGCCTGCTTGACCTGCGCGGCGAAGGGCACCTGGTAGCCGGGGCCCGCCGGTACCTTCGCAGGCACGTTCCCGCCGGTGGACACGTGCAGCACGTCTACGCCAGCCTGAACCAGCTGGCGGGCCAGCTCCGCCGTGTCCTCCCCGGTGATCCCGCCCTCGGCCCAGTCGGTGGCCGACAATCGGATGTCCAGGACCTTGTCCTGCCCGATGGCCTCGCGTACGGCCTCGACCACCTCCAGTACGAAACGGCGCCGCGCCTCATCCGAACCCCCGTAGGTGTCGGTGCGTGTATTGGACAGCGGTGAGAGGAACTGGTGGATCAGGTAGCCGTGGGCGCCGTGCAACTCGATGACGTCGTAGCCGGCGGCCACGGCGCGGCGGGCCGCGTCGGCGAAAGCCCGGATGGTGTCGGCAATCTCCTCGGTTGTCAGCTCCCGGGGGGTGGCGTGCTCGGGGTAGGGCACCGCGCTGGGAGCCACCAGCTCCCAGCCGGGCAGGGTTCCGGCGCGTGCGCCCTCAACATCTGGCCGCCACGGCGGTGTACCTGCTTTGCGCCCGCCGTGACCGAGCTGCACGCCCGCCAATGCGCCGCCGATGTGGATGGCCTTTACCAGATACTCATGCCCCGCGATCTGGGTGTCATCCCACAGGCCCAGGTCATTGGGGGATAGGCGCCCCTCCGGGGTGACGGCGCTGGCCTCCACGATGATGGTTCCGAAACCGCCCTGGGCGCGTGTGCCGTAGTGCAGCGCATGCCAGTTGCCCGGGATACCGTCCTCATTGGTGACCGAGTACATGCACATAGGTGGGAGCCATAGGCGGTTGCGGGCCGTGAGCCGCCGCATGGTCAGGGAGTCCAACAGTAAGGGATGTGCCATGAGTCAACGCTACGCGACATGGCCGTAATCCGTAAGGGGGTAGCGCGTGCGTAATGCGGCCGGGATCACTGCCGCCCGCCCGTGCGGCTCGTTAGCCTTGACCCACTATGGCCACTGCGACCCTCAGCCCAGCCCGTCCCGTACCCTTCGGCGATCCCGACCACGTGCCCGCTCCGATCACACGGCGTGTAGACGACGTCGCCCTCGTATTCGAGGGCGGAGGCATGCGCGGCACCTATACCGCCGCCCTGGTGCAGGTGCTACTGGAGGAGGGGTTGTTCTTCCCCTGGGTGGGCGGCATCTCCGCGGGGTCCACGCACACCGTAAACATGGTTTCACGCGACCTGTGGCGCGCCCGTGAGGCATTCGTCGGACTGACAACCGATCCGGATGCGGGTGGCTGGGGCAGTTTCGCCCGCGGGCGCGGGTACTTCAACTCCGATCACATCTACCGGCACACCTCTCAGCCGGGCGAGCTGTTTCCCTTTGACTGGGATACCTTCAAGGCATCTGAGGCGACCGTGCGCATCGGCTCCTTCCGTTGCGACACCGGCGAGGAGGTCTACTGGGGTAAGGATGACATGGAGGTCATGGAAGACTTGCTGGTGCGTTGCCAGGCGTCCTCATCCATGCCGGTGCTCATGCCTACCGTCCACATCGACTCCGTCCCTTACCTGGACGGCGCCCTGGGCCCGACCGGCGGCTTCGCCACCGACGCCGCCGCCGCCGACGGATATGAGCGCATGCTCGTGGTTTCCACTCGCCCGGCCGACTATCGCAAGCCCGCGGAGAAACGGGCCGCCACCTACCGGCGCATGTTCCGCAAGTGGCCCGAGGTTGCCGAGGCCATCATCAATCGGCCAGAGGCATACAACAGGACCCTTCAGGAGCTGGAACAGGGGCGGCGCGAGGGGCGTGTCTACCTGTTCCAACCCGACCGCATGGCCATCGAGAACGGGGAGCTGCGATACGACCGCGTAGTGAGCACGTATGAGGCGGGCCTGGCTCAGGCGCGCCGGGAGCTGCCTGACATCCTGGCATTCCTGGAACTGTGACAAGGTCAACGTTAGGTTTCTCTGGTTCAGGTGCTGTGGGCCGTGTTGAGTTGAGCCTTGTGCGGCCCGGATCCGGGCATATGCACGGCTTGAAGGGAGCAATGCATGACCAGTAAGCCCAAGATCGGGATTGTCCTTGGATCAGTACGAGAGGTTCGTCTAGGCGAACAGGTTGCCGAGTGGGTGCTTGAGCACGCGCGCGCTCGCGGTGACGCCGAGTACTCGATCATTGATGTCAAGTCCTTCGACTTGCCGCTGTTCACCTCGACGCTGCCGCCGATGATGGCGAACAAGCAGTACGACGATCCGCGCGTGCAGGCCTGGTCCGACGCCATCGACTCCCAGGACGGCTTCGTGTTCGTCACCTCCGAGTACGACCACGGGATTCCCGGCGCCTTCAAGAACGCCACCGATCATCTCTTCTCCGAATTCGTCAACAAGACGGTCGGCTTCGTCGGTTATTCCGGCGACGGTGCCATCCGCGCGATTGAGCAGTGGCGCGTGGTGCTCGGAGGATGGAACGTGCATACCGTTCACCCGGCGGTGCAGCTGATGCTGTACACCGACGCCTCCGCGGACATGAGCACCTTCACCCCCGTGGACCTGCGCGACGGTGAGCTCGCCGCCACGCTCGATGCTGTGGTCGCCTCCGTCAACGCGCGCAAGGCTTGAGGGGCCGTCTAGCCCGGGTGCGGTGACAGACCGCCTGGGGAGAACATTTATTGCCGGCGGGGCGCGGACACCGGTTCGTGCCCCGCCGGCATCGCCTCGGGGCGGGACCCGGGCTGGTGCTTCAACGTGTGGTGAAGCCGAAGGATGTGATCGCCGGGGTCGGTCGCCCGTTGTCGAGCGCTTCAGCCAGGAGCCGTAGCGCTGCGAGCTCATGCGGGGGAATCGGCTCCGGCAGGGCGTCCAACGCGAACCATTCCAGGCCGCCGCATTTCGCGGGCTCCCGGATTTCGGGGGTGCCGCGCCACCGGGTGAGGGTGAAGAAGAAGTCTACGCGCTGCTCCAGTGCCGGCCCGTCGACCGCATTTGAGCGGTGCATGGCGGTCAGCGGCATCAGCTCGCCGGGGTCGATCACGACGCCCATCTCCTCGGCCCCCTCCCGTACGGCCGTCGCGGTTACCGACTCGCCCGGCTCGACGTGTCCGGCGATGGCGGCGGCCCAGTGCCCGTCCATGAAGCCGGTGTTGCGGCGCAGTTGCAGCAGGACCTCGGTATTAGCGGGGCGGCCGAGGCAGGACCCGCCGTGAGGGCGGTGCTCCCGGCCCGCGCGGGTGGGACGGCCACCGCCGAGTGTGGACGCGGCGGCGCGCTCTCGCGGGCGCAGCAGCAGTACATAGGCGGCGGGCACCAGGGCGAAGGGCACACCACCGTCGGGGGCAGCAGGACGGGGAAGAGCTGGCATACCTGAACGCTAGTGCCTCTGCGCCGCCACTGGTCGTCAACTAAGACAGTTTGCGGCTGTCTGTACACCCGTTAGGTCTTCAGCAAACCCGGCTTATCCGGTTTGGGGGTTTGGTGGGGTTGTGGTTGCCGCGTTGGTGCTGGTGGATCTCCGGGCGCTGTGGCTGGTGGGTCTCCTCGCGCTGTTGCCGGCAGGGGCCGTTTGCAACGCCGAAGTAGCGTAGTAGACCGCTACACGACGCAGCGGAGTCACCCAGCAGCCCCTCACCGCCGCCCCTGGCCGCCGAGCGGGCCATCAGATCCCTTTCCGGCGGAGCACGCATTCGCGCGTCAAGGGCATCCCTATGACTCCCGGCCACCTCCCACGACGCCCATCACGGCATAGGCGTCACTGGCTTCGACCACCGCCTCCGTCACCGCTGGGGTGATGCCGCATCAGTCCATGCCGGGGACGCCGCCGATGAGCACCGGTGTGGCCGATCCGGCTCCAACGGAGGCGCCCCACAAGCTCCCGGGCCAATCCTTGTCAAAGAATGCAGCGCTTTCGAGTCTGTTCTCAACGACACCGGTGCGGCTTTCCCGGGAAACATGCGCCCTGATGCGATGGGCAGGCGGCCGTGACGGGTGAAAGTGCTGCATTTTGTGACACGCACAGCTCCGTGCCGGAGCATTTCCACGGCTTGGGGCAGGCAACATCGCTCACGCCAGGCGTGCCGAGTGGGGGACAGACAGGCAACTGCTCGGTACATGGGAGTGCCTTCTGTGGCGGGCTTGGAGGAATCCAACAAGTTGTGTTCGCCGATACGGGCACCAAACGGCGATGCATCGCGGCGGGTGCTGCCCCTACGGTGGTGACATGAGCACAAACCCGCCTCCCGCCCTCCACGTCGAAGCCTCCGAGATCGCAGCCTCTTCCCTGGTTCGTCGCGCCGCCCGTGAGGCGGTTCTGGTCATCGGCGGAGCCGCCGCGATCGCACTGATCGGCCAGATCGCCCTGCCCCTGCCCTTCACTCCGGTTCCGGTCAGTCTCGGGACCTTGGCGGCCCTGGGCGTGGGCGGAGTGCTCGGCTCTCGCCGCGGTCTGGCGGCCGCGGCACTGTTCGCCGCTGCGGCCGCGCTTGGCGCGCCGGTGTTGGCGGGCTGGAACAGCGGCATCACTGCCTCCTTCGGCTATGTGATTGGTTATGGGCTGGCGGCGATGCTGGCCGGACGGGCCGGGGCCATCTCCATCGGCGCCGCCGCGGGCCCCGCCCTGGGACTGCGTCGGCTGGCCGCCCGTGTGGGGTTGATGTTGGCCGCCTCCGCGCTGGTGTACGTCCCTGGACTGGTTTGGCTGCATGTCGCCACGGGAGCGCCGTGGGGGACCACCTTCGCCCTCGGATTAGCGCCCTTCATCATTGGTGACCTGCTGAAGTCTTTGGTGGCCGCTCTGTTGCCCCGCCCGGCCGGGCTGCACTGACGTGTCCGAGGTCTCGCGTCCGGCCCTCCCGGGCTGCGGGCGGCATTAGGAGATGGCATGACCTCCCCGGTAGATCCCTCCAGCTCCACTAAGCCCGACTTGCGGTCTGCGGCCGTAAGTCGCAGCGGCGAGGACCGTTCGGCGTACGTAGCCGTTACCGTTTTCCCGTTGTTGATCCTGGCGGCCTTCGGCGCCGCGATGCTCGCCCCCGAGGCACTCAGCCCGCTGGCGGTCGGCACCAACTACGCCCTGGGCATCATCATGTTCGGCATGGGCCTGACCCTGACCGTCCCCGACTTCGCCCTGGTGGTGCGTCGTCCGCTGCCGGTGCTGGTGGGTGTGGCCGCCCAGTTCGTGGTCATGCCAGTCATTGCCTGGACACTGACCCGCATCTTCCAGCTGGACCCGGTCCTGGCAGCCGGCGTGATCCTGGTTGGCTGCGCTCCCGGCGGCACCTCCTCCAACGTCATCTCCTACCTCTCCCGTGGAGACGTCGCGCTGTCGGTGACCATGACGTCGATCTCCACACTGTTGGCCCCGCTGATGACACCGCTGCTCACCCAGTGGCTCGCCGGGCAGTACATGCCCGTCGACGCCGGCGCCATGGCGCTGTCGATCGTCAGAATCGTGTTGGTGCCGGTGATCGGCGGCCTGGTCATCCGCACCCTCCTGGGACGATTCGTGGAGCGGGTACTGCCGGTCATGCCTTGGATTTCGGTCCTCGGCATCTGTTACGTGGTGATCGCCGTCGTCTCCGGCTCCGCCGACAGGATCGCCACCGCTGGGGCGATAGTGCTGGCGGTGGTTGCCCTGCACAACTGCCTGGGCTACCTGCTCGGCTACCTGATCGGCCGGGTGACCAGCCACGACGAGAGGGCCTCGCGCACCACCGCCATTGAGGTGGGCATGCAGAACTCCGGCCTGGCGGCCGGGCTCGCCGCCCAGTACTTCACGGCCGAGGCCGCACTGCCTGGGGCCGTATTCTCCATCTGGCACAACCTCTCCGGCGCCGTGGTGGCCGCACTGTTCCGCCGCCGGGATGTGCGCGCCGTGAACTGACGAGTGCGGTGGCGCAGACTGGGGTATACCGGTACACCCCGCCCGCCGCTGAGTGAGCGGGGTGTGGCGGAGCTTACTTTGGTGCCGTCATATGCCGTTTTCATGCGGCTTTCACGGAGCATGCCACTTCGGTTGCGGCGTCAATGGTGTCAGGTAGGTTTCGAAGTACGGGTATCGTGAGGCGAACCGTTCGGCCCCGAGGCCCTCGACAGGTGGCAGCGTCCGGGCGGCACGTCCATAGCCGTACTGGAACCGGTTCCCCGCGCGGGGCCGCATCCTCCGGCGGCCCCGTCTAAGAGAAGACCGCATGTTCCCCTACCTGATGCGCAGGATCGCCAACTACGCGATTCTGTTGGTCATAGCGACTGTCTTGGCGTACTTCCTCGCCGCGACGCAGCTCAACCCGCTGGGGTTGTACGACTTGAGCAACACCAAGCTCAACTGGGACGGCATATACGCCACGTTCACCTCCTACAACATCAACCCCAATGACCCGGTCATGGACCGCTTCAAGGTCTGGGCCACGGGTGTGCTGACCGAATGGGATTGGGGCAAGACCCCCAAGGGCGAGTCCGTCAACGCCATCATCTCCCGTCGCATGTGGGTGTCTGTGCGACTGGTCTTTCTCGGCTCCTTCATCGGCATGGGCGTCGGCACTGCACTGGGCGCCTGGACCGCCACCAAGCAGTACTCCGTCGCAGACCGCATCATCACCGTGCTCTCACTGATCGTCTTCTCCACGCCGGTGATGGTCATTGCCCTGTTCCTCAAACTCGGTGCCATCAAGGCCAACGCGGCCCTGGGTGGGCAGGTCTTCGAGTTCGTCGGAGAGGGCTCCGGCCTTGTCGGCAGGGCCCAGCATCTGCTGCTGCCGACCATCTCCATGTCGCTCACGGGCATCGCCACCTATTCCCGCTACCAGCGCAATCTCATGCTCGACACCCTTGGCGCCGACTACGTGCGCACGGCTCGGGCCAAGGGACTGCGCAAACGCCAAGCCATCACTCGCCACGCTCTGCGCACCTCCCTGATCCCCATGGGCACCTACTTCGCCTTCGCCCTGGCCACCCTGTTCGTCGGCGCCTCCATCACAGAGACCGTCTTCAGCTGGCACGGCCTGGGCGAGTATGCCGTGACCTCCATCTCCACCTTCGACATCAACGGCACCGTCGCCGTGGTCGCCTTCTCAGGAATGATGACATTGATCGGCGCCCTTCTGTCTGACGTCCTGGTGGCGGTCATCGATCCGCGGGTGAGGGTGAGCTGATATGTCCGATAGCTCGACCGCCGGGAGTGCGCGGCTGACCCGCGGCCAGATTCTGCGGCGCCGCTTCTTCCGCAACAAGAGTGCCGTCGCCGGACTCGTGGGTTTCGGCCTGATCGTGCTGCTGGCCGGCATAGGCCCGCTTGTCGCCCGCTATCACTACACCGAGCCGGACTTCCTGGCATTCCATGTGGCGCCGAATGCCGACCACTGGCTGGGCACCACCAAGGACGGCTCGGACGTGTTCGCCATGGTGATCGAGGGCCTGCGCAAGTCTCTCATCATCGGTTTGAGCGTCGCCGCGATCCAGACCGCGGTGGCCGCAATCGTCGGCAGTGCCGCCGCCTACTTCGGCGGCTGGTTCGACAAGGTGGCCCTGTGGGTAGTCGACCTGCTGCTGGTGGTGCCGTCCTTCCTGATCATAGCCATCGTCAGCCAGTCGGTCAGTGGCCAGTCCAAGGGCTCCATCCCGCTGTTCATCATTTTGCTGGCGGCCTTCGGCTGGATGCTCACGGCCCGCGTGATCCGCTCCATGACGCTGTCCGTGCGGAACATGGAGTACGTGACGGCCGCACGCTACATGGGTGTCAGCGCCCCGCGGATCATCGCCCGCCACATCCTGCCCAACGTCTCCTCCTACATCATCATCGACGCCACGCTCGGCGTCGCGAGCGCGGTGCTGAGTGAGACGACCCTGTCCTATTTCGGCTTCGGCGTGAAGCCGCCGAACACCTCCCTGGGCACGCTGATCCAGCAGTCTCAGGGCGACGTCGCCGTCTATCCCTGGACCTTCATCGCCCCGGCCGTCGTCCTGATGGTCATGCTGGTATGCGTAAACCTGATTGGCGACGGCGTGCGTGACGCCCTCGACTCCTCGTCCAAGTCCGGAGGTAGGGCATGAGCCGCTCCCGCAAGCAGAACCCCGCATTCGACTCCGACGCCATGCCGGACCCGGAATCGGCCGCACCGCTGCTGGAGGTGCGGGATCTGCGCGTCAGCTTCCCGTCCGAAGACGGCCTGGTGCATGCCGTGCGCGGCGTGAATCTGGAACTGGCCCGCGGCGAGGTCCTCGCCCTCGTCGGCGAGTCCGGCTCCGGCAAGTCGGTCACCTCCACCGCCATCATGGGCCTGCTGGACGAGTCGGCGGCCGTGTCGGGCGCGGTGAAGCTGCACGGCACCGAGCTCCTGGGCCGCTCGGACGCCTACATGTCCAAGATCCGCGGCACTCAGGTTTCCATGGTCTTCCAGGATCCGCTGTCCGCCCTGACCCCCGTGTACACCGTGGGGAGGCAGATCGTGGAGGCCCTGAAGATCCACAACCGCGGCATGTCCGACAAGGATGCGAACCGGCGCGCCATCGAGCTGCTGGACCTGGTGGGTATCCCCAATCCCCCGGTGCGCGTCAATGCCTACCCGCACGAGTTCTCCGGCGGCATGCGGCAGCGTGCGGTAATCGCCATCGCGATTGCCAACAACCCCGATCTGATCATCGCCGACGAGCCGACCACCGCGCTCGACGTGACCATCCAGGCACAGATTCTGGACGTGCTGCGCACCGCCAAGCAGGAGACCGGCGCCGGCGTCATCATGATCACCCACGATCTGGGGGTCGTTGCCGGTATGGCCGACCGCGTCGCCGTCATGTACGCCGGCCGGATCGTGGAGTCCGGCGACGTCGACGACGTGTTCTACCGCTCCCGCATGCCTTACACGATCGGGCTGCTCGGGGCGCTGCCCCGCCTGGACGCCAGGAAGGACTCCGCCCTGGCCACTCTGGAGGGCAACCCGCCCTCGCTGCTGGCAGAGCCCGCCGGCTGCCCCTTCGCTCCGCGCTGCCCCATGACGCAGGACGCCTGCCTGGATGAGGAGCCGGAACTGGCGCTCGTGCGTCCCGACGGCGGACTCGACGCGGCCGGTGAGGCTCCTGCGGGCCCGCAGCTGGCCGCCTGCCGCCGCTTCTCGGAGATCGAGGCCGATAACCTGAGTTACCGGGACATTTTCCCGGTGCCCAGGCTCAAGACTCCGCAGGCCCTCGATCTGCCGCACGCACAGCGCGAGGAGGTCCTGCGAGTCACCGACCTGGTCAAGGACTTCCCGCTGATGAAGGGCGCCGTGTTCAAGCGCCGCGTGGGTACCGTCCACGCCGTCGCGGATGTGTCCTTCGACGTGCGCAAGGGGGAGACCCTGGCGCTGGTGGGGGAGTCCGGCTGCGGCAAGACCACCACCCTGCTGGAGGTGCTCGATCTAAAGGCGCCCCAGGAAGGCAGGATCGTGGTGCTCGGCAGGCAGACCGATGAGCTCTCCCGCGCCGAGCGCCGCCGGTTGCGTCAGGACGTCCAGATCGTCTTCCAGGACCCCATGGCATCGCTCGACCCGCGCCTACCGGTCTTCGAACTGATCGCCGAGCCGCTGCGCGCCTTCAAACGCCCCAAGCGGGAGATCGCCGACCGGGTGTCTGAACTCATGGAACTGGTGGGCCTGGAACCCAGCCACGTCAACCGCTACCCGCGCAACTTCTCCGGCGGTCAGCGTCAACGCATCGGCATCGCCAGGGCGCTGGCGCTGGAACCGAGCCTACTGGTGCTGGATGAGCCGGTCTCAGCCCTGGACGTGTCCATTCAGGCCGGCGTGATCAACCTGCTCGATGAGCTGCGCGCCACCCTGGGGCTGAGCTACCTGTTCGTGGCGCACGATCTGTCCGTGGTGCGGCATATCGCCGACCGGGTGGCAGTTATGTACCTGGGACGCATCGTGGAGATCGGCGACGTCGATGCCGTGTTCTCCGCGCCCGCCCATCCCTACACCCAGGCACTGCTCTCGGCCATCCCGATCCCGGACCCGGTGAAGGAGCGCACCCGTAGTCGCATCATTCTGCAGGGCGATCTGCCCTCGCCGGCCAACCCGCCCTCGGGCTGCCCCTTCCGCACCCGCTGCCAGAAGTTCGCGGGCGAGCTGAACGATGAGCAGCGGGAGGCCTGCCTGACCCGGCTGCCCGATTTCTCATCAATGGGGGAAGACCACCGGTCCGCCTGTCACTATTCGGAACACGCCAACGTGTTCTGAGCCTCTTCGAGCGCTACCGGGCAGGCGCGAATCGGGAGTGAATACCAACCTGACTGTCAAACAAACTCATATGGTTTTCTCAGCTGCCGGGCGCGTACGCGTTCCGTTCGCCAACGAAGGCCCCCAGCAAATCCGCTCACCCGATCCAGAAACGGAGCACCACCATGCAAATCAACCGACGCCTCTTCCTCTCGGGCACCGCCTCGGCGGCGGCCCTGGCCGCCCTGGCCGCCTGCGGAGGGGGCTCTTCCTCATCAAATGCGTCCGCCGAGCCGGTGGAGCTGGCCGCATCGGACATCAACCGGCAGGAGCGCTCCGCCCTGCAACAGGGCGGTGAGTTCCGCATCCCCATCAATGCCATGATCCCCAACTACAACCCGCTGCACATCGACGGCAACGTTGCTGACAACGGCACCACCCTGCTGGGCTTCACCGGTGTGCGCAATTGGCTGTACCACGAGGACGGCACCTTCGAGGTGAACACCAACTTCTGCCTCGACTACACCGAGGCGGAGGTGGATGGCAAGACCGTCATCACCATGCACCTCAACCCCGAGGCCAAGTGGAATAGCGGCGACGCGATCCAGGTTGCCGACTATCAGGGCTGCTGGCAGGCCTGCAGGGGCACGGATGAGGACTTCAACGCCGTGGTCGCCTCCACCGACGGCTGGGAGCACATCGAGTCCATTGAGGCCGGTGCCGACGAGTTCGAGATGATCACCACCTTCGACGGCGTCTTCCCCGACTGGTCCGCCATCTTCGGCGAGGCCGCCCTCGTTCCGGCGTCGCTCACCACCGACGCGGAGACCTTCTCCTCCTGGACCGACGCCTCCGTCACCGACCACTGGACCGGCCCCTACATCGTTACGGACGCCGACTCCGCCAAGCAGGTCCTCACCCTGGAGCCCAACCCGAACTGGTGGGGCGACGCCCCGCTGCTGGACAAGATCACCATGCGAGTCATGAACACCTCCCAGTTCGGCACCGCCTTCGGCAACTCCGAGATCGACTACGTCTCCCCAATCACCGATTCGGCCACGTATCAACAGTGCCAACAGCGGACCGACGGCGAGATCCGCCAGGCAGCCGGCCTGCAGTGGCGCCACTTCACCATGAACGGCTCCTCGGGTGTCCTGGCCGATCAGGCCGTGCGCCAGGCCCTGGTCAAGGGCATGGACCGCCTCACCATCACCGAGGGCGATCTGCAGGGCCTGCCGGTGCCGGCCTCCCAGCTGCAACTCGGCAACCACCTGTTCATGCCCCACAACCAGGGCTACAAGGACAACACCGGCGACTACGCCTACAACCCGGAGGCGGCCGCCGCCGAGCTCGACGCCGCTGGCTGGACTCTGGCCGAGGGCGCCGAGTTCCGGGAGAAGGACGGGCAGCGGCTCTCCATCAAGTATCTGCGCATGCCCGACATCTCCACCTCCGCCACCGAGGGCCGTATTCTGCAGGCCAATATGGCGGCAATCGGCGTGGAGATTGTCATGGACGACACCAATCCCGATGAGTTCAATGCCCGCCTGCGTGACGGCAAGTTTGAAATCACGGCGTTCACGTGGGTCGGCACTCCGTACCCGATGAACAACATCGGCCAGATCTACGGCGAGGGCTCTGCCTCCAACTACACCGGCGTGTCCGACCCGGAGCTGCAGAAGCTCATCGGCCAGGTGGCGGTCGAGGCCGATCCGGACAAGCGCGTCGAGTTGGCCAACCAGGCCGACGTCAAGATCTGGGAACTCGCCACAGTCACGCCCATCTACTCGCGCGCTGATTACGCTGCCCTGCCGAAGAAGCTTGCCAACTACGGCGCCTTCGGCCTGTCCACCGGACGAGCGGAGGACGTGGGCTACATGGCTGAGTGACGCGACTGCGCCGGGCGTCGGTTCTCATCGGCGCTCATGTGCTGCGTGGAAACCGTGCGGATTCGCAGCCGGTGTTCTGGACTCCGGCGCCCGCCCCAACCCAGACGGTTGTGGCGGGCGCCGCCACTTACTCAGGGGATCTCCACCCGCCAAGAGGATGAGACAGAATGGTGCAGTGCCTACGATTGTTCTGCGTTCACTGGTCGGCCGGATCGGGACCGTGCTGGTCGCGCTTGCCTGCCTCTACCCGGTCATGGTCATCTGGCTAGCTGACGGCTACGGCAACGGCCTGAAGGCGCTGGCGGTGGCAGCAGTGGTTGTCCTTGCGGTCTGGCTGCTGTGGTGGCGTCCGCAAGCAGTGGTGGCAGAGGACGAGATCGAGGTACGCAACGCCTTCCGCAGCCATCGCATCCCCTGGGAGTCGCTGCGCGGCACCCGTACCCGCTGGGGACTCGTCTTGGAAATCGGCGAGGCAGCCGCGGCAGCCATCGAATCTGCTGCTACTGTCAGCACCGTGAACGTGTCCGCCTGTCAACGCGGCGGGGTATTCACCGCCGCCCGGCACGAGCGCCGCGCCGTCTATGTGGAGGAGGCCTATGTGACCGCCACGGTCACCGACCCGTCCGAGGAAGCGTCGGATGGCGAGCGCCGCACCTACCGAACCCATATGGACGCCAGTGACGCCGCCCACCTGATCGAGCTGTATCAGGCCGCCCGCGCCGAGCACCTGGCACTGACCCGCCGACTGCGGCGGCGCGCCCAGCGGCTCGGCAAACTGCCCGCAGGCTCTACGGACTCGCCCGACCGTGCCGGTTCCACCCGGGCTAACACCGCCGCCCAGCAACCGGACGTATCCGACCTCGGGCTCGGTACCCGGTGGGACCGGGTACCGAGCATCGCCACCGCCGCCGTCCTGGCCCTGCTCGCCGCCGCGCTAATCGCCCTCTGAAGCCCCACACTCCGGGCGTCCGGCGATGTCGCGGCCGGCTCGTGGACACTTCCCGGCCCGAGAAGGGGAGAGCGGCAGCAATTATTCCGCTCGCCGCCAGATCCCGGGCCAATAGAGGTGAGCGGCCGCACAGGCCGCATGTCGCGCCTGTCATGGTCCGCCGGCCGCAGTAGCGGTACCCTGCCTGAGTTTGTGCGCCCGCGGGCGCTTACCAAATGGAGGAAAGAGCCCACATGACTGTGCGCCAGGATCTGCGCAACGTCGCCATCGTCGCTCACGTCGACCACGGCAAGACCACCCTCGTCGACGCGATGCTCTGGGAGGCCGGCGCCTTCGGCAACCGTGCCACCGAGGAGAACACGACCGAACGCGTCATGGACTCCGGAGAGCTGGAGCGTGAGAAGGGCATCACCATCCTCGCCAAAAACACCGCCGTCCACTACACCGGTCCCGCCGCCATCGATGCGGGACTGCCCGCCGGCATCACCATCAACGTCATCGACACCCCCGGCCACGCCGACTTCGGCGGCGAGGTCGAGCGCGGGCTGTCCATGGTTGACGGCGTGCTCCTGCTCGTGGACGCCTCCGAGGGGCCGCTGCCCCAGACCCGCTTCGTGCTGCGCAAGGCCCTGGCCGCCTCCCTGCCCGTCATCTTGGTGGTCAACAAGGTGGACCGCCCCGACTCCCGCCTGGACGAGGTCGTCTCCGAGACCACCGACCTGCTGCTCTCGCTGGCCTCCGACCTGGCCGACGAGCACCCGGACATCGACCTGGACGCCGTGCTGGACGTGCCCGTGGTCTACGCCTCCGCCAAGGCCCGCCGCGCGGACACCGTCAAGCCCGCCGACGGCGAGCTGCCCGCCTCCAAGAACCTCGAGCCCCTGTTCCGCACCCTAATCGAGCGCATCCCCGGCCCCTCATACGATGAGTCCGCCCCGCTGCAGGCGCACGTGACCAACCTGGACGCCTCCCCATTCCTGGGACGCCTCGCCCTGCTGCGCATCCACGCCGGCACCCTACGCAAGGGGCAGACCGTCGCCTGGGCCCGCCACGACGGCTCCGTCACCTCCGCCCGCGTCTCCGAGCTGCTGGTCACCGAGGGCCTGGAGCGCAAGCCCGCCGAGGAGGCCCACGCCGGTGACATCGTCGCCGTCGCCGGCATTGAGGACATCACCATCGGCGAGTCCCTGGTCGACCCCGAAGACCCGCGGCCCCTGCCGCTAATCAAGGTTGACGACCCCGCCATCTCCATGACCATCGGTATCAACACCTCGCCGATGGCCGGCCGCACCAAGGGCGCCAAGGTCACCGCCCGGCAGGTCAAGGACCGCCTGGACCGCGAGCTGGTCGGCAATGTCTCCCTGCGCGTGCTACCTACCACCCGCCCCGACGCCTGGGAGGTGCAGGGCCGCGGTGAGCTGGCGCTGGCGATCCTGGTGGAGCAGATGCGCCGCGAGGGCTTCGAGCTGACCGTCGGCAAGCCGCAGGTGGTCACCAAGATGATCGACGGCAAGCGCCACGAGCCGGTCGAGCGCATGACCATTGACGTGCCCGAGGAGCACCTCGGCGCCGTCACCCAGCTCATGGCCGCCCGCAAGGGCCGCATGGAGACCATGGCCAACCACGGCACCGGCTGGATCCGCATGGAGTTTCTGGTGCCCGCCCGCGGCCTGATCGGCTGGCGCACCCAGTTCCTCACCGAGACCCGCGGCACCGGCATCGCCTCCTCCATCTCCGAGGGCTACGAGCCGTGGGCGGGCCCGATCGCCGCCCGCACAACCGGCTCCCTGGTCTCCGACCGCGCCGGCGCCGTCACCGCCTACGCCCTGACCCGCCTGGGCGAGCGCGGCACCTTCTTCGTTGAGCCCGGCCAGGAGACCTACGAGGGCCAGGTGGTGGGGGAGAACCCCCGCGATGAGGACATGGACGTCAACGTCGTGCGCGAGAAGCAACAGACCAATATGCGCTCGTCCACCGCTGACGTCTACGAGGCACTAACCCCGCCGCGCCGTCTCACCCTGGAGGAGGCCCTCGAATTCGCCGCCGAGGACGAATGCGTGGAGGTGACCCCGCAGGCCGTGCGCATACGCAAGGTCATCCTCGACTCCCAGGAGCGCTTCAAGGACGCCGCCCGCCGTCGTCGGGCGGGCGCCTGACGCGGGTTCCGAATCGTACGGCCCCGGAAGGCACGCATGAACGAGCTACAGCCGCGCGGCACGGACCGCGACACCGCCGACGGCGACGACGCGCCCGCCGACGCCGCGCCTACCCGGGCGGCTGCGGGCGCCCCGCGCACCGTCGCCCGCGCACTGCTGAGCACTGCGGGCGCTGCCCTGGTCATCGCCTGGCTGGGGCTGGCCTGGGCGACCACCCGCACTCTGGCACCGGGATCCTCGGTGGCTGGCGTCGATGTGTCCGGCATGACCCGCGCCCAGGCGGTGGCCGCCGTCGACGCCGCTATTGTCGCCCAGTTGAACCGGCCGGTCACGCTCACGGTCGACGACGCCACCGACACGCTCATCCCCGCACAATCAGGCGTGAGCGTGGACGCCGCGGCCAGCGTAGACCTACTAACCGGCCCCACCCTCAACCCCATTACCCTGGTACGGCGGCTGGCCGGAACCGGCGTTGATGCTGTAGTCAGGGTCGACGCCGACGCCCTGACCACCGCCTTGAACTCCCGTCTGGACACGCTCGCCACCGGCACCGCCGACGCCGTCGTCGCCCTGGAGGGCACCACGCCCGTGCTTATTCCCGGCTCGGTTGGCGCCGGCCTGGACGTGGCGGTGAGCGTGACCGCCCTGGCCGAGACCTGGCCGCTGGGCGCGGACAGCATCGCGCTGGCCTCGGGCACGGCCAACCCGGCCGTCACCGATGCCGACGCCGAGGAATTCATTGACAACGTCCTCACTCCGCTGCTGAGCGCCGATATCACCGTCAATGCCGCTGGTACCGGCACGGACGCCACCGGCGTGAGCATCCTGACCCCTGAGGCGCTGGCCGCCATGGCCGCCATTACCGCCCCAGACGGCATCCTGACCGTAACCCTCGATGCCGAGGCGCTACACGACGTCGTTATAGCCGACCTGGGTGAGGGGCTTGAGACACCCGCGACCGACGCCACTTGGAGTGTCGACGGCGACCCCGCCACCGCCGCGGACGCCACCCCCGTCTTCCACGCCGCCACCACCGGCACCGGCATCGACCCCGATGCCCTGACCGACGCCGTTCTTGCGGCCGGCGCCAACGCAAACGGGGAGCGTACCGCGACCGCGACCGTCACCGTCCTCCAGCCGGCCGTGGCCACGCCGAAGGAGGAATGGGGCATCGCCGAGATCGTCGGCGAGTACTCCACCCCCTACGTCTCCCAGTACGGGCGTGACCAGAATCTCCAGCGCGGCACCGAGATGATCAACGGCACGCTGGTGGCCCCTGGGGAGACCTTCTCCACCACCGACGCCCTAGGCCCGGTTGACCTCGACAACGGCTACACCTACGCCGGCGTGGTGGCCGACGGGCAGCACATCGACGCGATGGGCGGCGGCTTGTCCCAAGTGGGCACGACCGTGTTCAACGCTGGTTTCGAGGCTGGTATGGACGATGTGGAGCACTGGCCCCACACCTACTGGTTCACCCGCTACCCGGCCGGGCGCGAGGCCACCATTTGGACGGGCGTCAAGGATGTCAAATGGCGCAACTCCACGCCTTACACGGTGCTGGTGCAGGCGTGGGCCGGTGATGGCGAGGTGCATGTGCGACTGTGGTCCACCCCCTACTACGAGGTTGCCATCACTGAGGGGGAGCACACGAACTACCGGGCTTACGGCACCCAGTACCAGTCCGGTCCCGGTTGTGAGCCCTACGGTGGCGGCACTCAGGGTTTCGACGTCACCGTCACCCGCACCCGCAGTCACGACGGCGAGCGCCTGCCTGACGACGTGCTGACCACCGCCTACGATTCCGACAACCCCGTGGTGTGTCGCTGAGCTCGGCGGGGCGGTACCGGAGATCCGGGTTGTGGCGGCGGTATTGAGGTCGGTGGGGCCGGCGTCGGCGCACGCAATTCGCACTCGGTGCGTGACGCAAAAACGCTCGCTGGTCCGGGAGAATCCGGCGGACTTGCTGACACCTTGCGTGGCTGTTGGGCACGGTGCCACCGCGGGGGAGATACTTGGGGGCACGCCCGCGGCCCCGCGCGGCACGCTCCGAGACAGAGAGGAAGCAGTCAATGACCTATGTCATCGCTCAGCCCTGCGTGGACGTCAAGGATCGTGCGTGTGTGGACGAGTGTCCGGTCGACTGCATCTACGAGGGTGAACGCAGTCTGTACATCAACGCCGACGAGTGCGTTGACTGCGGTGCCTGCGAGCCGGTGTGCCCCACCGAGGCGATCTTCTACGAGGACGACGTCCCCGAGGAGTGGGAGGACTACACCCGGGCGAACATCGACTTCTTCTCCCTGAAGGGCCTGGGTTCCCCGGGCGGCGCGCAGAACGTCGGCCCGCAGGACTACGACGACCCCATGATCGCCGCCCTGGAGCCTCAGAACGAGGAGTGGAGGGCCGCTAACGGCTACTGACCCCCGCCCCCTCACCGAGACCGGCACCAGTACACACCGAGACCGGCACTAATACGTAACCGGGTGGATCGTCTACGCGCAGCGCCATGACCGGTTTCATTCCACCGTAGCCGGCTGGAGGAACGGGCTGTACGTGCCCTGTGTGGTGAGTGGTTCGTTGTCAGGTGTGACGAGGGGCTGCCGGTATGCGAGGCCTGCGAGACGAGGTTGCCGGTCGCTCGCCTTGTGGCCGAACGGCTGCGGTAGCTGTTCGGCCACAAGGCGAGCGGATCAGAGTTCTTCGAGTTCGGTGAGATCCTCGGCGGACAGCGGCGTCAAGCAGGACATCCATGCTCTGCGCATCAATGGAGGAGGCGTTAACGGTTGTTACGGTGCTGATCTTGGTGGCCATCGGGGTCTCCTTGGACGAGCAGCAGATGCATCAGGTGTAGTAAGTGTTTGAAAGGTATCGGAAGATGAGACGCCTCACGCCGCGGTTCGCCAGAGCGCTGCCGCGGAGGTGGGAACACGACACAATGACGACGTGAACGCCTCCACGCCCGCCGGCCCCGCCACCTCTACTGCGACCGCCCTGCCTCGTCCGCTCGCCCTGCCCGACTTCCCCTGGCACTCCCTGCGCCCCTACCGACAGCGCGCCGCCCAGCATCCGGGCAGCGTCGTCGACCTGTCCATCGGCACGCCCGTGGACCCCAGCCCCGCGGTCGCCCGCGAGGCCCTCGCGGCCGCCGCCAACGCCCCCGGCTACCCGCCCGCCGACGGCACGGGCCAGGTGCGTGCCGCCATCATCGACTGGATGCGGCGCCGTCGCGGCGTACCCGGATTGAGCGACGCCGCCGTCATCCCGACCATTGGCTCCAAGGAGTCGGTGGCTCAGCTGCCGCTCCAGCTCGGTGCCCGCCCCGGCGACCTCATCGCCCACCCACGCGCCGCCTACCCCACTTACGACGTCGGCGCCCGCCTGGCCGGAGCCACCCCCGTACCGGTCGACACCGCCGTCGACCCCGACACCTGGGAGCTGCCCGACGGCCGCCTCGTCGCCATCTGGCTCAACAGTCCCGGCAACCCCGACGGGCATGTCCTCGCCGTCGCCCAGCTCGCCCGCATCGTCGCCTGGGCGCGTGAGCGCGGGGTCGTCGTCCTGTCCGACGAGTGCTACGCCGAACTGGCCTGGGAGGAGCCCTGGGTCACCGCCGGCGTCCCCAGCCTGCTGGATCCGCGCGTGACCGGCACCGGTCCCGACGGCGCGCCGGACTTCACGGGCCTGCTGGCCCTGTACTCCCTGTCCAAGCAGTCAAACATCGCCGGTTACCGGGCCGCCTTCCTCGCCGGCGACCCGAAGCTGGTCGCCGCCGTCACCGAGGTGCGCCGTCACACCGGCATGCTCCCGCCCGCGCCCGTGCAGGCCGCCCTGGCCGCCACCCTGGCCGATGACGCACACGTGGTGGCGCAGCAGGCCGTCTACCGGGCCCGGCGCGAAGCGCTGGTGAAGGCGACCGCCGCCGTCGGACTGGTGAACGACCCTGAGTCTGTGGCCGGCCTGTACCTGTGGCTGAGCGGCCCGGCGTCCATGAGCGCCTGGGACCTGGTGGGGGCCTTTGCCGAACTGGGGATCGTGGTGGCACCCGGGGACTTCTACGGCCAGGCCGGCGCCGGACACGTGCGCATGTCCCTGACCGACACCGACGAGCGCGTGGCCGCTGCCGTGAGCCGCCTGCACGACCCCGGCGCGGCCTCACTGTTCGCCGGCTGAGCCCCTGCGCGCACCCGCCCCGGCGCCGGCGGTGCCGCCGCGGGCAGTAGGTGACCTCATTCGCCCGCCGCACCTGATGCATCCGCCGGGGTCCAGCGCCCGCCCGCCGCCCCGCGTGACCCGCGGTTTTCCGCAGTACCCCGGAAAACGACGGGATGGAGGACGCCCGCGAATGCTCATACCTTTTTTGTTGTCGACGACGACGGCGAAGGAGGCGAGCGGTGGACGAGCGCATCTGGGACGTGCTGGACGCCTTCGGAGACACCGAGGTGGTCACCGCCGCAGAACTCGCCGACCGCCTGGGCGTCACCAGTCGCACCGTGCGCACCCTCCTGTCGCGCTCGCGCCGCGCCCTGGCCGATGGCGGCGCCCGCATCGAGTCCAAGCCCGGCACCGGCTATACCCTGACAATCACCGATGCCGAGGCCTTCGCCGACCTGAAGGAGACGCGCGGCGCCGTCGACGGCACACCCGTGACGGCGGTGGAACGCCGACGCTATCTGCTGCGGCTGCTGCTGACCGCACAGGACTACATCAAACTCGAGGTCATCGCACAGGCGCTGTTCGTCTCGAAGAAAACGGTCACGGCAGACCTGGCCCAGGTGGAGTCCATACTCGCCGAACACAGCCTGCTGGTGGACCGGCGCCCCTACAAGGGCGTGCGCGTAATCGGTGCGGAACTCGATATACGTACCTGCCTGGCAACCGTCTACAACCCCGAGCGCAGCTCCGGGTTCGCGGTCGAGGATCTGGAACCGGGGGTGAACCGGGCGGAACACCATGTTCGTGAGGTGCTGGATGCCCATGACATCCCTGCGTCGGCGGCGGTGGTGCGCAGCGTGATATTGCATATCGCCATCGCCACCAGCCGAGTAAGGGCAGGCAGAACCATAGAGGGGGAGACCGCCGGACTGGGGCGGTACATCACCGAAGCGGAGTTAGGCGTCGCCGGTGACATCCTCGACCGCCTGGAGCGGGACCTGGGGCTGACCTACCCGCTGCAGGAGCGTTTCTACCTGGCGCTGCACTTCGCCGGACGCAGGGTGCTCACCTGCCCTGCCGACGCCTCCGACTCACAGAGCATCGTCGAGGCACGCCAGGTGGTGGATGGGATGCTTCGCATAGTCGACGAGGGCTTCGGCCTGGGCCTGTCGGCCGACGACGAGCTGCGGGCATCCCTGGTTCAGCACACGATTCCGCTACTGGTACGTCTGCGCTTCCAGATGCGGATGCCCAACCAGAGCCTGGAACGCATCAAGCAGGCCTATCCGCTCGCCTACGCGGTGGCCGTGCAGGCCTGCACCGCCCTGGCCCGCCACCTGGGCGGCACCGTATCTGAGGATGAGGCCGGGTACATCGCCCTGTGGTTCGCGCTCGCCCTCGAACGCCGTCGGCCCGAGCAACGGCGCAAGCGCCTGGTGCTCGTATCCGGCGCCGACGGCGCCGCCACCCGGCTCATTGAGCTGCGGCTGCGTGAGCGCCTGGGAGACCTTATCGAGTCGCTCATCACCGTCAGCACGCGGGAGCCGATCCGGGCACAGCCGGACACGGACCTGGTTCTGACCACGGTCGCCCTCGAAACCGATCCGGGTGTCCCCGTCATCGAAGTCGGTCCGTTCCTGGATGATGCCGACATCCGCAGGATTCGGCGGGTGCTGGTCAGTGAACCGAGCACCCGTATAGACCGGGTGTTCTCAGCCGAGCTGTTCATTCCGCACCTGGAGGCCCGTACCGCGCGTGAGGCGATAGCGGCACTGACCCGGCTCGCGCGCACCAGATATGACCTGCCCGCCGTGTTCCTCGACTCGGTGCTGCGGCGAGAGGCGCTGGCGCCAACCGACTTCGGCAATCGGGTCGCCATGCCGCACGGCGAGGTGGCCATGAGCAAGGAGACCTTCATCGCCGTCGGCGTCCTGGACGAACCCATCCGTTGGACGCGCAACCCGGTCCAGGTCGTATGCCTGGTGTCCATATCCACGCGGGAGGGCAAGGACCTGCAGCAGTTCTACCAGGACCTGTCCAGGTACCTGATGAGCGAGGAACACATCACCACCCTCATTGATAGCCGCGACTTCACCGCCATCGTCCATTCGATTCGAGAGATCACCCAGCAACCACAGGAGGAAGTATGAGCGAGCCACAGTCGGCGCGCGAACCAGCAGACGATCCCTATGCCGTGTCATTCGAACTGATCCTCGCCGCCGGGACGGCGAAGTCCAAGGCGATGGAGGCCGTTGAACTCGCCCGGGAGGGACAGCTGGACGCGGCCCGTCAGGCCCTGGCCCGTGCGGACGACGACTTCCGCCAGGCCCATGACATCCAATTCGCCCTCCTCCAGAAGGAGGCCGGCCAGGACCACGTGGACGTGGACATCGTTCTGGTGCACGCCAATGACCACCTGACCATGGCGCTCATGGCCAAGGAGAACGCCGAAATGCTCATTGAGCTCTACTCCCGAATCCACAAGCTGGAGGCGCGGTTCCGGCCGTCAGACGGCCCGGCCGCCTCCCCGACCGCACCAGCGGACCCGACCACCGTCACCAACACCAACACGAAGGAGAACTGAAATGACCGAACACAGCTCCCAGCCGGAGAAGGCCACCAGTCAGGAGGGGCCGACGCTGCGCATCATGCTGGCCTGCGCCCTCGGAATGTCCACCTCCATACTTGTCCAGCGCATGCAGGAGGCGGCCGCCGCACAGGGCAAGAACTACAAGATCTGGGCGGCCGACCAGTCATCCATCGAGTCCGAGCTCGGCAACTTCGACGTCGTCCTACTCGGCCCGCAGGTGCGCCACATTCTGCGCAAGGTGCGGGGCGTGGTCGGCGACGCCGCCCCGGTCGAGGTCATCGACGCTCGCGCCTACGGCCGCGGAGACGGCGCCACCGTCATCGCCCAGGCCGAGTCGCTGACCGGGGGCGAATGACATGCCCTCCCTCTCCGACCGGTTCTCCGACGGGCTGACCTCCATCGCCGAGAAGGTGGACGACAACAAATACCTGAACTCGTTGAAGAACTCCTTCAGCTACTTCCTGCCCTTCATCCTGGTGGGCTCCTTCGCCAGCCTGCTGCGAACCCTGGTGTCCTCGCAGGAGACGGGACTGGCCCGCTGGGTTCCGGCCCTGGCCAGCCTCGACGGGGCCTTCACCGCTATGAACTTCGCCACCATGAGCTTCATGACGATCCCTATCGTCATCCTGCTCGGCTGGCAGCTGGCCAAACGCAACGGCACGCCCACGCAGGCCACCGCCGTCCTGTGCGTGGCCGCATACGTGACCGTCGTCCCACACAGTGTGCAGGCTCTGCTCGAGGACGGCTCCGACGGCGGCACTGCGGCGGGCCTGGGCGACGGCGCCCTGGGCGCCCAGGGCCTGTTCATCGGCATCATCTGGACCGTCGCCATCACCGAGCTGTTCCGCTGGCTGTCCGGCATCAAGGCCCTGCGCATCACCATGCCGGACTCCGTCCCGCCCGCCATCACCCAGTCCTTCAACTCGCTCATCCCGGTCTTCCTGATCCTGACCTTCTCCGCCGTCTTCGGCGTGCTGTTCCGCCTGGGGACCGGCAGCTACCTCAATGAGTGGGTGTACGCGGTGCTTCAGCATCCGTTGGAGAGCATTTTCCAATCCACCGCAGGCATCATTCTCATGGCAGTATTCGCCCAGCTGTTCTGGTTCCTTGGTATCCACGGTGGACTGGTGATCTCTCCTATCCGCAACCCGCTGTTCGCCACCGCCATCGCCGCCAATATCGCGGCGGTCAACGCCGGTGCGCAGCCAACCCAGCCGCTCACATACGGCTTCTGGGTGACCTTCATTGTCCTCGGCGGTGCCGGTGGCATTCTCGGCCTGACGATAGTGGGGGCGCTGATATCAAAGCAGGAGGATCTGCGAATGATCTCCCGACTAGGTTTTGTACCCGCGGTCTGCGGCATCTCCGAGCCGCTTGTCTTCGGAGTGCCGCTGGTGCTCAACCCCCTTTACGCTATTCCGTTCATCTTCAACACCGGCATCTCGGCGGCGATCGCCCTGGGTGCGATGAATCTCGGATTCATCCAGGCCAACACCGTCGACGTTCCCTTCGGGGTGCCGATCTTCATCAACGGCTTCATCGGTTTCGGCTGGCAGGGCATAGTGGTTCAGGCGGTCATTCTGGCTGCCACCACCCTGATGTGGCTGCCCTTCGTGGCCATTGATGACCGCCGCGCCGCGAAGGAGGCCCTCAAGGAGGACTCCGCCGCCCTCAGCGACAGCAAGGAGGCTGTTTCCGCATGAACACACCACACCAACTGCACCCGGTTTTCCCAGACGATTTCCTGTGGGGAGGGGCGCTGGCCGCCAACCAGTGCGAGGGCGCCTGGGATGAGGACGGCAAGGGCCCGTCGGTCGCCGACGTCACCCGGCACAAGCCCGACGTCGACCCGCGCGACTACCGGGCCGGTCATGCCATCACCCTGGCGGACATCCAGGCCGCCCTGGAATGGACCGACTCCAAGGGTCCCTACGCCAAGCGGCGCGGCAACGACTTCTACCACCGCTACCAGGAGGACCTGGACCTCATGGCCCAGATGGGCTTCAAGACTCTGCGGGTGTCCATCCAGTGGAGTCGGCTGTTCCCCACCGGGGAAGAGACCGAGCCCAATGCCGCCGGAGTGCGCTTCTACCACGAGCTGTTCCGTGCCATGCGTGAGCGGAACATTCAGCCGCTAGTCACCCTGCACCACTACGAGCAGCCGCTGGCCACGGTTTTCAACCATCGGGGCTGGTACGACCGCGCCATGGTCGACCTGTTCATGCGTTTCGCCGAGGTCTGCTTCCGCGAATACGGGGAGGCGGTGAAGCTCTGGCTGACCTTCAATGAGGTCGACTCTATCTTCCGGCATCCCTTCACCACCGCCGGTCTGCTGGCCGAACACTTCGAGGGGATGAACATGGAGGAGGTCTGCTACCAGGCGCTGCACCACCAGCTCCTCGCCTCCGCGCGTGCGACCCGCCTCCTGCATGAGCTCGTCCCCGACGCCCGTATGGGATGCATGCTCACCAAGCTGCTGCACTACCCGCTCACCGCCCACCCGGAGGACCAGCTGACGGCCCAGCGCACCAACCGGGACAACGAGATGGCCGCGGATGTCCATGTGCATGGCGAGTATCCGCGGTGGGTGGAGCGCGACTGGGTCCGTAAGGGACTGCACGTTGAGGTGGCCGATGCCGACCGGGTCGAGCTGGCGGCCGGGACCGTCGACTTCCTGTCCTTCAGCTACTACATGTCGCTGGTCTCCGCCCACGATGAGGGCGAGCGGGAGCGGGTGAGCGGCAACCTGTCCTCAGGGGTGAAGAACCCGTACCTGGAGGTCAACGAATGGAACTGGCAGATCGACCCCGAGGGCCTGCGCTACTCTCTGGTGTCCTTGTACGACAAGTACCGGCTGCCGCTGTTCATCGTGGAGAACGGGGTGGGTATCCGGGAGACGCCGGATGCGGACAGGTCCATCCGGGACGAGGCGCGCATCGACTACTTCCGCCGTCACATTCGTGCGATGGGTCTGGCGATCGACGACGGCGTCGAACTCATGGGATACACGCCCTGGGGCTGCATCGACCTGGTGTCGATGTCCACCTGCGAGATGAGCAAGCGGTACGGCTTCGTGTACGTCGACGCGGACGATGAGGGCAACGGCACATACCACCGCACCCCCAAGCAGTCCTTCGACTGGTACCGGCATGTGATCGCCACCAACGGCAGGGAGCTGTAGCGGCGACGGCGCTGCCGTGAATGCTGCTGTTAATACGCCGATGGCGCGGTGGGTGTGGACCGCTGACCGCGCCGTCGGCATGCTCCGTGGCGGCGACGGCGCTCGCGGGCCGGTATGGTTCCGGGCAGACAGTTCCGGGGCCACTCCCGCGGCCCGCCGTCGCCAGCAAGGAGACACTAATGACCGAAACGCCCACTGACCTGCGCGCCCAGGACGCCCCCGGGATGCTCACCGTCGGCGAGACGAGCCTGGAACTGCCGCGAGCCCTCGCGACCGACGGCTCGGATGGTCTCGCCGTCGGCAAACTGCTGGGGACCACGGGCCTGGTCACGCTCGACCCCGGCTTCACCAACACCGCCGCCTGCACCTCGGACATTACCTACATCGACGGCGCCGCCGGCATTCTGCGCTACCGCGGCTACCCGATTGAGGAGCTGGCCAAGTCCTCCACCTTCCTGGAGGTCGCCTACCTGCTGATCAACGGGGAACTGCCCGACCCGGAGACCTTCGAGCGCTTCCAGCGGCGCATCGGCCGCCACCGCCTGCTGCACGAGGACTTCCGTAGCTTCTTCACCTCCTTCCCCTCCTCCGGACACCCCATGGCGATCCTCCAGGCGGGTATCGCCGGCTTGGCCACCTACTACGAGGACACTCTCAATCCGCACGATCCTTACGAGACCGAGCTCGCCACGGTCCTACTGCTGAGCAAGATGCCGACGATGATCAGCTATATCGCGCGCCGCGCCATCGGGCTGCCGTTGCTGTATCCCGATCCCAAGCGCGGTTACGTCGAGGACTTTCTCAACATGACCTTCGGCATGCCTTATCAGGCCAGTGACATCGACCCCACCGTGGTGCGCGCCCTGGACATGTTGCTGATCCTGCACGCCGACCACGAGCAGAACTGCTCCACCTCCACGGTGCGCCTGGTCGGCTCCTCGGACGCCAACATGTACGCCTCCGTGGCCGCCGGCGTCGGCGCCCTGTCCGGGCCGCTGCACGGCGGCGCTAACGAGGCGGTGCTACGCATGCTGGACACCATCCAGTCCGAGGGGATGAGCACCTCTGAATTCGTCCGCAAGGTGAAGAACAAGGAGGACGGGGTGCGTCTTATGGGCTTCGGGCACCGCGTCTACAAGAACTACGACCCGCGCGCCGCCCTGGTGAAGGAGACCGCCCACGAGGTGCTCACGCGCCTGGGCTCCAAGGACGGGGACCGCAAGCTGGAGATCGCCATGGAGTTGGAGGAGGTGGCCCTGTCCGACGATTACTTCATCTCCCGCAGCCTGTACCCGAACGTGGACTTTTACACCGGGCTGATCTACCAGGCCATGGGCTTCCCCACGAAGATGTTCACCCCGCTGTTCGCCCTCGGCCGCCTGCCCGGTTGGATCGCCCAGTACCGGGAGATGATGAGCGACCCGGCCAAGCGCATCGGCCGTCCCCGGCAGGTGTACACCGGAGAGATCGAGCGCCACTACGTGGCCATGCACCGCCGCAAGCGCGTGCGCGAGTACCTCGACACCCGTGTTGGCGAACCCACGCTGGACCGCGTCCCGCGCGTGTGAGGGCCCGCGTTTTCGACCTACGCGACTTCGCGCAGCGGGGCCACGCCCGCGCCTATGACGACTTCGCAGCTAACCTCTAGCGTCCGGTCTGCGGCCGTGACCCGCCAGCGGCCCGCCCGGGTGCTGACAAGCAAGGCAGAGCGTGCAAGCCACTCGCCTCCCGTCGGTTAATGTGCGACGCCGATCACCCCCAAGGTTTACCGCCAGTGGCGGTGATGGCGACGCTGACAAGCTGACGGCAGGCACTTCTTGAAGCGCGATGGTCGGATCCGTCCTGTACGCGTCGTACCCGCCGCGTACGCTGGAGGCGGCTTCTTCGGCACCTCCTCTCGGAACACTCAATGTCCTTGGCCGAGAAGGTAGGAGCCAGGAGGGAGGTGGGGTCATGTCTAACCCGAAAGTTCGAGTTGTCGGCTTGGGCGTGGTGTTTACGGTCGGGGTTTTGGTTGGTGTGGTGCGGGAGTGTCGGGGTGATTATGGTCTGGGGGGTTGATCCGGGGTGGTGCTTGACGCCCGCGGGTATACGTGTATGCCGTGAGAACACGGTTCCCCGCGGGCAAGGCCCTGACTGATCTGCCAGCCCCCGACGGATAAGGTCCGGCCGCACCGCCGCAGGCACCCAGCGGTGGAATTGCGCCACCTGCCACGTCCAGGCCACCGCACCCCGCCCGGCGTCACCGTCCCAGACCGGGCAGGCGGTGCTGGGGCGAGTTCATCGACTGGGCGACCGGTGGCCACTGCCCGGCCGACGAGGCCGCCGGCGGCAGCGACAAGGCGCTTCGCCGCCACCTCACCCTTATGCCAGGCACGCCCCCGAGTCTGGACCGCACGCCCCTGTTTGGACCCCGTAAGTCTGTTTGGACCCCGTAAGTCTGTTTGGACCCCATAAGTCTGTTTGGACCGCCCCAGTAGCGCACTACGGCGGTCCAAACAGAGCGAGGCGGTCCAAACGGAGGCTGACGGCCCAAACAGAGCGAAGCGGTCCAAACAGAGCGAAGCGGTCCAAACGGAGGCTGACGGTCCAAACAGAGCGAAGCGGTCCAAACAAGACACGCCAACGGCGGCCCCCCCCACAACGCCCCGCAACACCCCCGCACCACGCCGACCTAAAGCACCACGTTCACGCCGACAAGCCGAAATCGCCTTCTTTGGCACCTCCTCTCGGAACATTCCATGTCCTTGGCCGAGAAGGTAGGAACGAGGAGGGAGGTGGGGCCCTGTCCGAGCCGAAAGGTCGACATGCCAAAGTCCGCAAGGACATGGGAATGGCCCGGCAGGTGAGCGAACTGATCGACGCTATCGCTCATCTGGTCCGGGCCATTGGCGCCCTTGTGGATGCCCCCAGCAGGAGGCTCAACTGAGCCGTCTGCCTAGGGAAGTCACCCGGTAACCGCAGGATGGCTCCCCACCTTTCTGCCGCCCGGATTTCCCGGGGCCGAGCGCCCTAGCAGGGTCGGCGTCGGGGCATGCGTGGCCACGTGGCCCGTGAATGCGGCGGCAGACGTGCATGGTACGGGCTAGACGTCCATGGGAGCGGCGAAAGTGCGGAAGTCGCCGTCGTGCTGTGCGTGCAGCTCCCAGATCCGGTCGGCCAGGGCCGCCGGCTCGTGGGAGGGCTCGCCGCCTCCGATGCCGCGCGGAATAATCAGCTGGGCGACGTGAATCCCCTCCGGGGCGAGCGCGTCGTGCAGGAGCTGCCCGTAGGCGCTCTCCCCGGCGAAGGCCACCGAGGTGCCGGTGACCATCGGGCCCGGGCGGACGGCGGAGCCGCCGTTGATCAGCAGGATCGTGCCGCGGCCGAGCTCGCGCATGCCCGGAAGTACCTGACGCACCGCATTGACGGGGCCGTAGACGGACATCTCGATGGGGCCGACCAGATCCTCCGCGCTGGTCTCCAGTACGGGCTTCATGAATTCGCGTGCCGGCACGGGGCTCCACTGGAGCACCTCAATGGGGCCGAGTTCGCGGGCAGCGTCGGCCAGAGCCCGAGTAATTGCCTTCCCGTCGCGGCCGTCGGCGACGTAGCCGCGGGCCTTGACGCCGTCTGCGCTCAGGGCGGCGACCCGCTCATCCAGGTGCTCGCGGCTGCGGGAGATCAGGGCGACGTTGAAGCCCTCCTGCCCGAAGCGGCGGGCGACGGCACGGCCCAGGCCCGGGCCGCCGCCGATGATGGCGATGGTGGTCATCGTGGTTTCCTCCGGTATCCGGCGTTTGCTCGGTGTTTATTCGGCGTGCTGTCCGGCGGCTCGGCGCCGCGAGATCGGCACTAGTCATGCCCAGACCGGCACAAGTGACGCGCCGCGGACGCCGGGCGCCGCATCGCGCAATCGCTCGGAGCCTACGCCACCCCTCCCGGTTTCGGGAGTCCCCGCCAGTGCCTCCCGGAAGTCCGGCGTCGGATGCTCCATCTGGACTGCCTGGCTGCGGTTGTCACCTGAAACGCGCTCTCAGACGGTCCAAGCGCAGTAACGCGGTCCAAGTACGAGGCCGGCAGTCAGCCGGGCCCACATCCTCAGGCCGGAAGCTTAGTTAAGGACCGTCACAGCCACTTGCGGTGCTTGAAGAAGGCGATACAGCCGATGGCCACCAGAACACTTAGGACCCCGACCGCCGGATAACTCCACGGCCACTGAAGCTCGGGCATGTGCTCGAAGTTCATCCCGTACCAGCCGACAATAAGCGTCAGCGGAGCGAAAATCGCGGTGACGATCGTGAGCGCCGCCATAATGTGGTTCTGCCGCACGTCCAGATGCATCTTGTACAGGTCACGTATCTGGAGGGCCTGGTCGCGCAGCGAGGATGCCTGGTCGCGCAGCTTGTCGAGCCGACCGTAGACCGTGCGGAAGTAGCGCAGGTCCTCGTCCCGGAAGAAGCCGTTCTCGTTCTCCTCAAGGATCTGCGTGAGATCCATGAGGTGGTCGTAGTGGCTGTCGAGGTCGCGCAGCTCGGAGCGCATCTCATTGATCCGCTCCGCCGCGCCCACGGCGGTGTCATCCAGAATTGCATCCTCCATATGATCCAGCTCACGCTCGTAGCCGCGTAGAAGGGCGGCGTCGTCCTTGATGATCTGCATGAGGAAATCGGCCAGGAAACGCTCCAGCCCCGGTCGGCGCCACCGGCGTGTGGCGGCGATGGCCGCCACGAGCCCCGCGGCAGTCTCCTGGGCATCGATGAACACCACGCCCTTCTCATCCAGTGCGAAGGCGAATCGCTTATCCGGAGCATCGGGCGACGTGCGGTCCGGGATAAAGATCGTGCCCGTGATCGCGTCGTAGTTGACCTCGGCCTGAGTGCCCAGGACGACGTCGGGATCGGGGTCGATGTCGATGCCCAGATCGAAGGTACTGCGGCGCTGGGCCCACTGCTCGGGAGTCAGTACGGCGACGAACTGCCTGTCGGCGTGGTCCACTTCTTCCGGGCCACATGGAGTCAGCGACTCGTCAATCAGGTAGTACACGGATTCTCCTCGGCGTAGCACGACAATGCGACCGGCAGCGCCGGGAGCCGGGCGATGAACCTGCACCGTCTGGCTGCGCGGCTGCGGCATTGTTTCACAGCAACGGTGGTGTGCCCCGAGGAGTATCCCGTCAGCCGGGCCGTCAGCCGGGCGATCCTCCGGCGCGGCAGCCTCACGCCAGGTCTCGCCGTCGTTCCCCTGAGCCGACGATATGCGCGTTGCGGTCAGTACAAGGTTCCGCCGCCCAGCTGCTGGGCCTTGACCAGGTCGCGCAGCAGCCAGCCGACGAGCTTGGGGTCGCAGTGGTCGAAGATGCGCGGCAGGGAGCCGTCGTCCAGGGCGCGGAAGGTCGCCAGGTCCTCATCGCTCAGCTCGAAGTCGAACACGTCGAAGTTCTCCTCCATGCGGTTGCGGTGAGTGGTCTTGGGGATTACCACCACATCTTTCTGGATTAGCGCGCGCAGGATTACCTGGCTGGGCTGCTTACCGTACTTGGCGCCGATCTCGGTGAGAACCGGGTTGGCGAAGATATTGTTCTGCCCCTCCGCGAAGGGAGCCCAGGCCTCGTGGACGACGCCGAGCTCGGCCATAACCGCGTGTGCGGCGTCGTCCTGGCGGAACGGGTGCGTCTCGACCTGGTTGACGGCCGGGGTGATCTCGGCCAGCGCGGCCACGTCCACCAGCCGCTCGGGGTAGAAGTTGGACACGCCGATGGCGCGCAGCTTGCCGGCCTTATAGGCATCCTCCAGGGCCCGGTAAGCGCCCGGGTAGTCGCCCATGGCCTGGTGCAGCAGCATCAGGTCGATGTGGTCGGTGCCGAGCTTTTCCAGCGACTCGTCGATGGAGGCGGCGGCGCGCTCATAGTTCATGTTGGACACCCAGACCTTGGAGGTGATGAACACCTCCTCTCGCGGCAGCCCGCTCTTCGCGACGGCGGCGCCCACGCCCTCCTCATTGCCGTAGGCCTGCGCGGTGTCGATGAGGCGGTAGCCGACCTGGAGGGCCTCGCTCACGCAGCGCTCGGTCTTCTCCGGCGGGGTCTGGAAGACGCCGTAGCCGAGCACGGGCATTTCGACGCCGTTGTTGAGCGTCTTGGTGGGGACGATGTTAGTCATGAGTCTGCCTCCTGGGGCGGGACATGAGCGCCGACTGTGGGGCGCGGGAGCTTGTGGTGCGGATGGTCGGTCGGTGCAGGGGTGGCCGCGCGGCGGGAGGCCCGCGAGCCGGAGGGATTCAGGCCTGCTGGGAGTAGTCGTTGACCGTCGTCGTGAAGGCGGGCGGCTCGTCGGGGATCACGTAATAGGGGGCCTGCGGGGTTTCGTTGATCGCGGCGATCTCCGCCTCGGTCAGCGTCACGTCGAGGGCGGCGAGGTTGTCCGCCATGTGGGCGGGATTCAAGGTCTTGGGGAAGGTGATGTTCTTCTCCGCCAGGTGCCAGGCCAGGATCACCTGGGCGGGGGTGGCGCCCGTGCGTTGCGCGGCGGCGGCGATCGCGGGCTCTTCCAGCAGGGTCTTGTCGCCATGGCCGAGCGGGTACCAGGCCTCTACCAGGACCTCGGTGCCGGCAGCGCGGTCCATCCGGGCCTTCAGCTCGTGCTGGTTCCAGCGCGGGTGCGCCTCCACTTGGTTCACGACCGGCTTGATGGAGGCGACGTCCAGGATCTCCTGGAACTTGGCGATCGGGAAGTTGGACAGACCGATTGAGCGGATCTTGCCCGCGGCCACGGCCTCCTCCATCGCCTTCCAGCCGGAGGTGTACTCGCCGTAGGGCTGGTGGAACAGCAGCAGGTCCAGGTAGTCCAGGCCCAGGCGCTCCAAGGTGGCGTCGATGTCCTTCACGGCCTGCGCGTAGGGGTAGGACTGCGGGAACAGCTTGCTGGTGATGAACAGGTCCTCGCGCTTCACGCTGCCGGCGGCGATGGCGTCCCGCACCACCTCGCCGACGGCGACCTCGTTGAAGTAGGCGTTGGCGGTGTCGATGTGCCGGTAGCCGAGCTCGAGGGCCTGCGGCAGGTGTTCGCGGACCTGGTCGGAGGTCATCTGGAAGACGCCGTAGCCCAGCGCCGGGATGTTGATGCCGTTGTTCATGGTGAAGGACGGGATGGTGATCATGGTCTGCTCCTCGTATCGGCTCCTAGGCACGGCGGTCATCTCGGTCAGCCGATTCAACTGCCGCGTCACGCATAAGTCTTCTCTGCGATCCGCCCGTATGTAAAATGCCAATATCGGAAGTCTTGATGCGTCAGACACATAAGTGGGGGAGTGAGCGGCAGGTGGACTTCGAGCAGCTGCGCCAGCTGGAGGCGATCGCGCGCGAGGGCACGCTCAGCGCCGCCGCTCGCTCCCTGCATCTGTCCCAGCCGGCGCTCAGCCGTTCGCTGCAACGCCTAGAGGCAGAACTGCGACAGCCCCTCTTCGACCGTCCCGGACGCCGCCTCGTTCTCAACGAGGCCGGACGCATCGCCCTGGACCACGCCGGACGGCTCCTGCGCGAGGAGAAGGCTCTGCGCGCCGTCTTGGGCGACCTCGCCCGCCGTACCCGGGCCCTGCGCGTGGGCACTGTTGCGCCGGCTCCGTTGTGGCGGCTGACCTCCCTGATCGTCGAGCGTTTCCCCGGTCTGGTGCTCACTTCCCAGTCGCTTGCCGAGGAGGAGGTGGAGGAGGGCATCGTCAGTGGCGAGATAGACCTGGGCATCTCCCTGCGGCCCCACCCGTTGCCGAGCGTGCGCTCGGCCTGGCTCATGGTGGAGAACCTCGCCGTCGCCCTGCCCGCCGGGCACGCGCTTGCGGACCGGGAGCAGGTGGCGGTCGCTGAGCTGGATGGGGAGACCTTCTTGCTGCTGGCGGACATTGGCTTCTGGCGCGAGCGCTGCGACCGCCACCTGCCCCACTCGCAGTTCGTCGTGCAGGAGGACCGGGACGTCTTCGCGCAACTGGCCAAAAGCTCCCCGCTGCCGCATTTCATCACCGACGCTCCCGCACTATCCGCTCCCGCGCCCGGACGTGTAGTCGTCCCCATTCGGGACGCCATGGCGCACGCAACCTTCTACCTGCTGCTGTGCCCGGGCGGGCGCCGCGAGGCCGCAGACGTATTCGACTGGGCGCGCGGCCGGACCTCCTGACCCGCCATCCCCTCACCCAACGCCGAGTTCGGTCGACGTTACTGCCGAGTTCGGTCGAAGTGGTCCCGGCGTCCCGATGCGCGACGACCGCATAGCAGCCGCACCCGGTCCGGGCTCAGTTGTCTAGTCGACCCAGATGCGGACGTGGTCCTCATCATCGATGACGTCGATGAGGGTGCTCGGGCCGGCGCTGTCGAGGGCGCTGTATGAGGTGGCCAGGAGTGCATTGAGATCGATGCCATGGGTGCCGGCGGCGGTGCGCACCTGCGGCACATTCGCGATGAGGGCCGCCAGCGCGGAGACTGCCTGCATGGGGAAGGCCAGGTTGACATTGTCCTGCGGGCCCCGGACCTCAATGTGGAGGCTGCGCCCGGCCGTTCGCGGTGCTTGCCGCCCGCCCTCCGTCTGTGTCGCGGGCTCGGGACGCACGAGGGTGAATCCGGTGGCTGTGGGCACAGCGGGCGACAACGCCCTCGGGGGCGATGCTGGCGACGGCGTCGCGGAGGATGCAGGCGGGGGAGGCGTCGGGCTGTCGGTCGGTGCGTCCTCATCGGGCACGGCGAGCAGTGCGTCGACGCTCGTGTCGAGCAGGGCCGCCAGGGCGGGCAGGGTGGCCACATCCGGGTAGTTCAGGTCGTTCTCCCACTTGCTGACAGCCTGCGGAGTGACGCCCATGCGTTTTGCGAGCTGCTCCTGGGTCATGCCGCGTGCGAGCCGCAGCCTGGCGATATTGCGTCCGACCGAGTGCTTCATGTATCTGCCTGCTTTCCATTGTGTTTGCACCAGGCCTGCTGGCCGTTGGTGTTGCGCCGGGGCGCTGCGGGGCGCCTGCCGGCGTTGCGCAATGACGATGATGACTGGTCCGGCACGCAGAGCGGTAGCACGCATCCGTTGATCACGGAATCCGTGAGCCGGGCACGGGGCCTGACCGACTCAACCACCGGTTGAGATGCGCATAATTCGGGGGGTGGTGGGAGGGTTCAGTGGGTGTGGTGGGTTTGTTGGGGTGGTCAGGCCCGGGTCGGGTGCGTCATCTTGGGAGTGGCGCACGCTCAGTCACTTCGCCGCCTCGGCCGGTTGGCGGGTTTTGCCTGGTATTTCGGTGTTTTTGGTTTTTGTGTGGTGGGGGTTGGTTGGCTCCAGCGTGCGCCGTGGGGGTTGCGGCACGCTGGAGCTGGTTGGCCTGTTTTTCGGGTGGTGTGCTTTCCGCGTGATTATGCCGTTTCTGTGGAAGCGTGCCGGGACTGAGCGTGCGGCACGTGCTCGCGCCGGGCCTGCCCGTGCGCGTGCTCGGCTCCCGGTGTTTGCGAGCGCAATGGCGGGGAGGGTGTGGGGCGTGCGCTGAGGACAGGTAGTCGCGCTCCGGGCCGTCCCGCAATGGCGGAGGGTGCGGGGCGTGCGGATGGTGGGATGCCGACCGGAGCAGTCGCGCCGCGCACTGCGTGGTGACGGGCGCAGGCCGGTAATGTCCGCGTTCGGCACTGATGTCGTTGGTGCGCATGCGGTCTGGCGGGGCATCCGCGTGATTCCGACGTATTGTCCGTGGACGCCGGCACGGCTGGCATGGTTCGCACCGAATCCGGGCACTCCGCTATGGCCTACAGCCGGGACCCCCCACCACACTCCCAAACCGAAAGAGCCCTCAATTATCGCGATTCGCTCGGGGTGAGAAGGACACATGTAGGGCGTCGTGGATGGGCACATGCTGGGTATCGGGGGGTGCGGATCCTGGGGCTTGCCCGGGCACGGGCCCTCTACTTGGACCGGTTTCTTCACTTGGACCGCGTTCCGGCGCTTGGACCGTCTGAGAGTGCGTTAAAGGCGGTCCGACTGAAGCCAGCTGGTCCAATCAGGTGAGCGATCTCAAGGCGAACTTGACTCGCATCCGCCTCCACCGTGTCTCTCCGGGGCCTCTCCACGCCCAGATCGGAAGAGCCGGATATCGCCTGCTTCGAGCGAGCCCTCAGCGGCACCACCTTTGCGGCCGCGGTGCGTTGGTGATGATAGCGGTGCAGGTCTCGGGGTGGGCTCCTTCGCTAGGCGGGGACGGTTCCGGGGTCGCGTCGGCGGCCTCGTCGGAGGCCGCGAAGCCCATACCGGGGCCCCAGCCAGCCGATTAGCCCACCCACGGCCAGCGCGGCCATGGTCTCGGCCACGATGATCGCGGCCCAGATGCCCGTGGAACCCACGAGCAGCGGCAGCAGCAGGACCGAGCCCACCTCCAGACCGAGGGTGCGGCCAGCCGCCAGCGCCGCCGAGACGAGCCCGTTGCCCAGTGCCGTGAACAATGATGAGCCGTACATGCTCACGCCCATGGGCAGGAAGGAGATGGAGAAGATGCGCAGCGCCGTCTCGGTCAGCTCCATGAGACCGGGGTCGCGTCCGGCGAAGACGAGCGCCAGCGGGTGCGCCAACAGTTGTGAGGTGAGCAGCATCGCCGCGCCGGCCACGCCGAGTATGGCCAGTGAGGTACGCATCAGGCTGCGCTTCTCCACGTCGTTCGCGGCGCCGTGCCGGTAGCTCATCAGCGGGGCGGCGCCCATGCAGAAGCCCTCGAAGACCGCGGTGAAGATCATGCTGACGTACATGACCACGCCGTAGGCGGCCACCCCGTCGGGGCCGACATACTTCAGCAACTGCAGGTTGTAGATGATGCTGACCACCGAGATGGCCACCACCGCCATCATCTCCGATGATCCGTTCACACATACCCGTCCCAGCGCGGCCAGGTCCCCGGCCGGGCGGCCCAGCCGCAGGAAGCTGCTGTTCGGGCGAGCGAACCAGAACAACGGCACCAGGCCGCCGAACAGCTCCGAGGCTACGGTGGCCCACGCGGCTCCGGCCACGCCCCACCCGAGGGCGCCGACGAACAGCAGATCCAGAGCCATGTTGGTCACCCCCGCCGCAACCGTCACATACAGTCCGAGTCGGGGCCTGCCCGCGGTGGAGGCGAAGGTCTGGAAGGCGTACTGCAGCATGAACGCAGGCAGCGAGACCATCAGAATCCGCCCGTACAGCACGCACAGCTCAAGCATCTGGCCGGATGCACCGAGCAATTGGGCGACGGGCCGCATGGCCAGCGCGCCGATGAGTGCCAACGCGATGCCCGCCCCGAGCGCGACGTAGACGATCATGGAGAAATAACGATTCGCCAGTTCGCCGTCGCCCCGGCCGCGGGTGTGGGAGATGAGTTCACTGCCGCCCGAGCCCATCATGAAGCCGAGGGTGCCCAGGATCATGATGAACGGCATGATCAGGGTGACGGCGGCCAGCGCCGTCTTGCCGGCGAAGTTCGCGACGAACAGGCCGTCGACCACGCCGTAGATCGAGGTGAAGATCATCATCGCGATGGAGGGCGCCGTGAAGCGCAGCAGTGCGCGCGGCCCCAGGTGCTGGGACATGTCCATAGTCGTCAGTCGTATTCGACTGCGTCCAGCTCTTCTACCAGGACGTTCGCGTGTTCGGTCAGGGCGGCGGCGAGCTCGTTGCGCTGAGCAGATGTTATCGAGGCCAGGGCTGTGAGCTCGGCATTGATGATGGGGATGATGTGCTCGGCGATGAGTGCACTGCCCTGATCGGTCAGGTAGACGTGGGTGCTTCGCCCCGGCCCGGGCTCAAGGTGCACGATGCCGTCTTCCTGGAGCCGTTTGATGGCGGAGTTGACTGTTTGCTTCCGGGTGAAGCACAGCTCGCCAAGTCGGCTCTGCGAGCAGCCCTCACCCTCCATGTGCAGTGCATACAGAATGTCGAATGCTGCATCCGACAGTCCCGCCGCCCGGGCGGCCCGGTGGTAGGCGTCCTCAGTGCGTTTGATCGTCGTGTTGATCGCCTGCTGCAGTTCCATCAGGTCGGTGGCCATGTGACCCCTTCAGTCCTTGAGTCCGAGTTCGGACCTACTGTACAGGGTGCGGCCTAGCGGATCGGTCAGTGTGTGCTGTGAGGTGTGTCCAAGGCCCCTGAGAGGAGGCCCGGTGTGGCGTGGGGTGCTCGGGGTGGGGTCTGTCTGTTCGATTCGTCGTCGCGAAACTCTTCCCCAACAATGGACCGAGCGGTAGGATTGTGACAAGCGGGTGCTCTCAGGTGAGCACCCCACAACCTGGCCTGACAGAAGGGGCTCACAGTGGAGCAGAACATGAACCAGTACGAGATTGACCACCTGGCAACGGTACGCGCGGGGGCGCCCGAATCCATGGTGCTGCTGAAGACCGACGGATCCTTCCCCCTTAAGGGCCTCGGCAGGATCGCACTGTACGGGGCGGGTGCCCGGCGCACGATCAAGGGCGGAACCGGCAGCGGCGACGTCAACTCCCGCCATGTGGTCACCGTTGAGGAAGGGCTCGAGAACGCCGGCTTCACCATCACCACCAAGTCCTGGCTGGACGCCTATGATCGCGTCGCCGAGGAGAACCACAAGACCTTCGTCGCAGACCTGAAGGCTCAGGCCAAGGCTGCGGGCGTGCCCGCCATCTACTTCGGAATGGGCGCAGTCGAGCCCGCCCCCGCCTTCGACCTGCCGCTCGACGGCGACGGCGAGGCCGCCATCTACGTCGTCGCCCGCGACTCTGGTGAGGGAAATGACCGCCACCCCGAGGCCGGCGACGTGAAACTCACCGATTCCGAGATCCGCGACATCAGCGCACTCGCCACCAAGTTCGACAAGTTCCTACTGGTGCTCAACGTCGGCGGCGTCGTCGACCTGACGCCGGTGAAGGACGTGAGCAACATCCTGCTGCTGTCCCAGCTGGGCGCCGCTATCGGCGACGCCTTCGCCGACGTGCTGCTCGGCAAGAGCTACCCCTCCGGCAAGCTATCCACCACCTGGGCGGCCTGGGAGGACTACTCCACTGAGGGTGACTTCGGCGACCCGGATGACACCAACTACCGCGAGGGCGTCTACGTCGGTTACCGCTACTTCGACTCGGTCGGCACCGCCCCGATCTTCCCCTTCGGCTACGGCCTGGGCTACACCACCTTTACCATCGGCGCCCCCGCCGTCAGCGCCTCCGGCTCCGAGATCACCGTGAAGGCCTCCGTGACCAACACCGGCACCGCCGCCGGCAAGGAGGTCGTCCAGGTCTACGTCTCCGTGCCCGCCGGCGACCTCGACCAGCCCTACCAGGCCCTGGCCGCCTTCGCCAAGACCGGCGAGCTTGCTGCGGGCGCGGCCGAGGACGTCGCCGTCACCTTCGACCTGACCGACATCGCCTCCTATGACGCCGCCAAGGCCGCCACCGTGCTCGAGTCCGGCGACTACGTGGTGCGCGTGGGCGCTTCCAGCCGTGACACGGTCCCCGCGGCCGTCGTCGAGCTGGCCGAGACGGCGATTGTCCGTCGGCTCCACGACGCCCTGGGAGACCCCGGCTTCACCGACTTCAAGCCGGCCGCACCGGTCGCCGTCGAGGTGCCGGCCGACCTTCCGCGGCTGGCAGTGACCGCCGCCGACCTGCGCCGTGAGGACACCCACGCCCCCGTGGACCTGACCGAGGCCCTCGACTACGTGAAGAACCTGTCCGACGACGAACTGTCCTACATCGTGCTGGGTGACTACAGCGACGACGCCGAGAAGCAGTCCATCATCGGTCAGGCCTCGCAGGCACTGGTCGGCGCCGCGGGCCAGACCACCACACGCTTCGAGGGGCTGCCGTCGCTGGTCATGCCCGACGGCCCCGCCGGACTGCGCCTGTCGCCTCAGGTGGGCGTGGACGCCGATGGCGCCTTCCCGCTCGGGGAGGCCCTGGGCGGCCTGTTCGCCGAGCTCATGGACGACGAGTCTGTTGCCGCGCTCGGCGGTGACACCGCCCCCGCGCCCCGTACCCCGGAGCGCACCTACGAGCAGTACGCCACCGCCATCCCGATCGGCACCGCCATTGCCCAGACCTGGAATCCCGAGCTGGCCGCCGCCTATGGCGACCTGGTGGGCGTGGAGATGGACCACTTTGGCGCCCACCTGTGGCTGGCCCCGGCCTTCAATCTGCACCGCACCATCCTGTGCGGGCGCAACTTCGAGTACATGTCTGAGGACCCGCTGCTCGCCGGCCGCATGGCCGCTGGTATCACCCGCGGCGTCCAGGCCCACCCGGGTCGCGCCGTCACCGTCAAGCACTTCGCCTTCAACAACCAGGAGACGAACCGCCTGAACTCCAACAGCCACGTCTCCCAGCGGGCCGCCCGCGACCTGTACCTGCGCAGCTTCGAGATCGTTATCCGTGAGGCTCAGCCCCACGCGCTCATGACCTCCTACAACCTGCTCAACGGGGTGCACACCTCCGAGTCCGCCGACCTGCTGGAGACCATCCTGCGCGAGGAGTGGGGCTATAAGGGCCTGGTCATGACCGACTGGGTGGTGGACTCCATGGCCCGCACGGACCTGAAGTACCCCCGCGCCACCGCCTCGGCCACCGTCAAGGCCGGCAACGAGCTGTTCATGCCCGGCTGCGAGGCGGACCGCCAGGACATCCTCGCGGCCCTGCGCGACGAGGGGACGGCGGCCGTGACGCTGACCCGCGCCGAGCTCGAGAAGCAGGCCGCCCGGGTGGTGCGCATGGCCCACCTGCTGGGCGACGTCGCCTCCGCCCCGGAGGTCTGAGCACTTCCGCGCTGCATGCTCGGGCTTGGATCAACCAGGCACTAAGGGGCCCCGTCTGACGCCGCGTACCGGCGCCGGACGGGGCCCCGCCCGTGGCAGGATCATGCTCGGACCCGACGACGCCGCAGTCGCCCGCCACCGACGTCACCGACCGACCCGGGCGGCCCGGCCGCCTGCGACCAGCCCCGGAGACGCAACCTGACAACCGCCAGCACAAAGCACCGACAACCAAGCACAAGGGAGACACCATGGCACTGACCCCCGAGGCGATCGAGACCTTCACCCGCCTGTTCGGCTCCGCCCCCGAGCCCAGCCCCACCGACCCCGAACTCATGGAGACCCTCCAGAACCACATATTCGGCGAGGTCTTCTCCGCCGGCGTGCTCACCGACGTCGAGCGCGAGTTGATCACCGTTACCTGCCTGGCCTCCATGCAGACCCTGCCGCAGCTGCGCGCCCACACGGCTGTTGCGTTGAACGTCGGGGCCACCCCCGAGCAGCTGCGCGAGGTCATCTACCAGTGCCAGCCCTACATCGGCTACCCCAAGACCCTCAACGCCATCGGCGTGGTCAACGAGGTCCTGACCGAGCACGGCGTCCAGCTGCCCCTGCCGAGCGCCGCCACCGTCGACTACGCCGACCGGGACGAGGCCGGCGCCGCCATCCAGACCCCGCTGTACGGGGACGAGGTCAAGGCCGTCTTCGCCAAGTTGCCCGAGCCCTTCGACACGCAGGTGCCGCACCTGCTCACCGCCATCGGCTTCGGGGAGGTCGAGTCCCGCGGCGTGCTGAGCGTAGCCGAGCGCGAGATCATCAGCCTGGTGGCCATCGCCGCCATCGGCGCCGCTACCCAGCTCACTCCCCATGTGGCCGGAGCGATCAAGGCCGGCAACACCCGGCAGAAGGTCGCCGCCGCCCTGGTGCAGGCCATGCCCTACATCGGTGGCCCCTATGCCCTGTCCGGCCTGGTGCTGGTGGCGAACTACGATCCCAACGCCTCCTCCGAGGCCTACCGGTGAGGTCACCGCCGCCCTGCGTCGCCTCTCCGCCACCACCCCTATCGCCGAGGTCGGTAGGTGTTACGTGCCGAGGCCGGTCGATATGACCGCTGAGGTATGGGGGCTGTGCGGCTCGCCGCAGGGCGCCGGTAGGTAGATACGTAGTCAGCACGGTTTCTCTGGAGCGTCTTGGGCGGACGCTCCAGAGAAACCGGGCTGGCTCACCTCGGCCAGTAGAAGGCGCCCTGTTTGCATTTCTCGGATGGAATCCAGTGGCCGTACGGGCCGACAAGCTCGTCGAACAGCGGTCCGCTGTCGATGATTTCAAACTGGAAAGCGCAGCGCTTAGTGTCGTTCGAGTAACTCTGTGGCTCCCAAGTTCCCGGAATGATCCTCAGGAGAGCGCGAGTAACGCCGCGATGCACCGCAACGGCATACTTGATCCCGCTGCCTTCTACTCTCGCGATGCTGAGAGGCCACCACCCGCAGGCGGACTCTCCGATCTTCTGGTAGTTCTTCTCGCGTTCCTCGCGAGTCAGCCATTCTGATCGGAATCCATGACCATAACGCTTGTAGCCTCCGGGCATATCTTCCCCATCGGGAGTCTCGGTCCAACCTGCGAGTTTGATTGTCAACAACGGGCCGGGGTAGGTGAGTTCGGGTGCTCCCTTCTCGGCAATCAGGTCATCGAGAAGCACTACCCCGTGGCCGCGGGCTTTTTCGCGCCGCGCATTCGTTAACTGCTCCTTTAAGCCGTCGGGGTGGCGCGATGATCCGTTGGTGATCGGCGTCACCGGCATGGAACGGAGCAGGTCTATGCAGACCGCCTCAGCCGCCGTGTATTCGAGATCCTTTTTCATTCCATAACGCAGAATCCATATTTGGGGATCGCGGTCGTCGGCGCGTATGTCTCGGATCTTCTGCACTTTTTTACTTACTGTGTCATGAGTGTCGTCCTCGTCCTCCTTCTCCTCTGGTTTTGTGAGCATCGCTTCCCGGCCGTGTGCGCCAAACCGTTCACCTCTTCCCTTTCCGACATAAAAGGGGATTCCGTCTCGTGGGTCGACGAGCATGTAGACGTAGCGGCCGAGCTCGTCCGCAACTTGGGATTGGACGGCCGGATCAATCTTGGTAGAAGCTGAGGTCATGCCGGTTCCTTCGGGTGCCTGGACATCGGTGTCGGATGGGTATTGGCGGGTATCGACGGTCGATCGCCTTGGTTGGTCTTGGTGGAGGTACCTAGGGCGTGATGCCTGGATGGCAGGGTAGCAGTCGTGGACTCTGGTAGTCCTTCTGGCTGCTGTTGTTGTCAGAAACGTTGTCAAACGGTGCGTCTTGGGGATGGTGTTCTTTCGTCGGAGGGTGTGCCGGTCGTTTTGCGTGACGCGGGTGGCCGGGTGACTGATCTGGGGCGGACCGGATCGGCGCTGATTCATTGGCGCGGCCCTGCGTTGGGTGGTGACGTGGCCGAGTGCCGCTCGTGGCTAACGCCCCCGAATTCGTGTCAGACCTGCGTCATAGCCTGGCCTCATGGCCGGTATGGAGACCTTCACGCCCAGATCAGCGATGGACCTAGATCAGGACCGAGTGCGGCGTGCTCGTGAGCAGGCGCGGCTTTCGGGGCGGCTGGGTCTGCTCGGCTCCGAGTGCAGCTTGGTTCCAGCGCAGCTCATGGATCCTGTCACCGAACCGGTGATGACCAACCAGGCGAGCGTGGCGGTGGCGATCGTCTCCGAGCAGTCGCCGCTCAAGCAGGCCCGTGACGCAGCAGCGCGGGGCGGCCTGCGCGGAGCCACGCACGTGGTGCCGCCGGAGTTGAGCGACGCGGAGCTGACCACCATGCTCGGTAACGCCCTGTGCATTCCCGTGCACGCAAGCCGCCTCAACGTCGTCGTACCCGTCATCGCCGGACAACAGGCGCCCAGCACGGCTGAGTCCCCGGCGCCGACGGCCTCGCTGCTCGCCCGAGTGCGGCAGGTGCTGTCCAGTTATCCGGTGCGTGACTCGGACAATCTCGCGGCCGGACGCGGCGGGCAGGGCTACACCCTGCCCGAGAAGATGGCCATCCTCCATGCAGGCACGGCGGCCGGCTCCGAGCGCGACCAAGCGTTGCTCCAGGTAGCCGATGACATCGTCGGCCCCGTGGACTGGGAACGTTGGTCCGGCATCGGACGCACGGTCCGCGCAGACCTGGACGCCTTCTTCGCCGACCAGTTGCGCCTGCGCCGGAGTGACCCGTGGATCCGCGCACTCATCACCGCGCTTGAGCGCGACACCGGCATCGTGGGGGAACGGCGAGTGGCGGAGGAACTCACCATCCAGGCCGTCCTCACCGGCAATCTCCTGCGTGAGCCCTCCGGCCTTACCGCGGCGGAATACCGCACCAGGGGGCCGCGGGACATCGAGAGCATGCGCTCACTGCTCGAACTCATCCAGGCACCAATGCCCAACGAGCGGATTCTCGAGCTGCTCGCTCCGCTGGACGATCTGCGCTCCCTGGTCCAACGCCGCAGCTGGATCAATCCCGACCTCCACTTCGTAATGGCCCTCCTGGACGAACTCGTCGAGAACTTCCTCACCCCCGTCTTCCCCGAGGCCATGAGCAGGATCAACGCCCCTCTGCCGGACGCGCTCGCAGACGCCCTCGTATGGGCCGCCGACGAGATGGCCCTGCGCTATCTGCGTCCCTTCGGCCTACGCAACCCCCAGCACGCCCACGTCCTCGATCCGATGACCGGAGCGGGTGAACTCATCTCGCGCTTCCTGATACCCGGATCAGTCAGTCCGCAGACGGCGAAGACCGTGTGGCCTCGCGGCGGCGCCTACACGATCAGTTCCGGCGTCATGTCCAGATTCCTCGCCAACGCGCGGATCGAGACCGCACAGGAGGCGCAGGGCTGGCCGACCATCCATTCGGACTGGGACGCCGTAGATGGTCCCCGTCTCCAGCTGCCACTGCGGGTTCTCGCAGATCCGCTGCTTCTGGACCTGCCGGCACTCGGCCCGGCGCCGCAGCGCCTGCATTCGGCCACCTACCCCCTACAGCCCACATGGTTCGAGCAGGACGAGTTCGACAAGGCCGCCATCTGCCACTACCCGCCCCACGTGATCGTCTGCAACCCGCCCCGCGGGCAAGCGGCCGCCGGCTCAGAGTCTCGCTACGCCGGTCTGGACGCCAGGCTCGCCGCCGCATACGACGCCGCCGGAACACCGACGCCGACCAACATGGACACGCGCATACTGACCTGGGCGTGCGAGCACATCCCCGACTACGGGGTCATCGCCCTTGTTGTCAGCGCCGCACTGATTGAGGACCCGGAATATGCCGGGCTCCGGCGCCGCCTCATCGCGCAGATGGACAGCATCCGCGTTATCGATCCCAGAGACCGAGAGGACCTCGTATCTCCGTACGAGGACACCGTGCTTCTCATCGCCGCCCACGCAGGCGAACCTACCGATGAATGCAATGTCCTGTACTACCGGGGGTTGCCCGACCCGAACAACTGGGAGCAGGGGTGGCATCCGATCAGCTCCGCGAGCGGTGCCCCATGGAGCCTGCCTCGGCCGGTCGCTCCCGGCGGCTACCGGTGAGCGCCGTAATGCGAGTACAGTCGTTGGCTGTGCCGCAGGCCACGATTCGTCTCAGCGCTTTCAACTCGCCGCTGGGACCCATGACGCTGGCCGCCGCCACGGGGGAGGGGCTGCCCGACGGCGGCGCCGTCGTCGGCGTCTGGTTCGACGGGCAGCGCCACGACCGCGCCGGACTCACCAGCGACGCGCGCCCGGTGACCCCCGGCGCCGCGGACGAGCCGCCTGTGCTGGCGCAGACCCGAGCCTGGCTGGAACGCTACTTCACCGGCGAGGACCCCGGCCCGACCCCCGCCCTGGCCGCGGCCGGCACCGACTTCCAACAGCGCGTGTGGGATCGACTGCGTACTATTCCGCGCGGGCAGACCACCACCTACGGGCGCATCGCCGCCGACCTCGCGGCCGCCAGCGGCCGGTCCGCCTCGGCCCGCGCCGTCGGCTCCGCCGTGGGCCGCAACCCCGTCAGCCTGCTCGTGCCCTGTCACCGCGTGCTGGGTGCCAACGGCGCCCTGACCGGCTACGCCGGCGGGCCCGAACGCAAGGCCGCCCTGCTGCGGCTGGAAGGAGTGGCTGTCGCGTGAGCAGCTTCCGGAAACACCGCTCCGAGTTGCGGCGCACCCGCCTCGACGTCGTCTCCCGCAGCGCACCCATGGAGGGCGTGCTCACCGTTCCTGAGGAGGCGGGCGACGGCGTCCACGCCACTCGCGAACGCCGCCTCCCGCTGGTGATCTGCTGCCACGGCTTCACGGACTCGCTGCACGGCACCGCCGATGTGGCCGACCACCTGGCCGCCCTCGGCCTGGCGACCTACCGCTTCACCTTCAACGGCGGCTGGGCCGGCGCCGACATGACCGGCATGAGCGTGCTAACGGAGGTGGAGGACCTCGAGGCCGTGCTCGACGCCGCACGTGCGGGCGCCGCGGCAGGCGCCGGCCCCTGGGCGGGAATCGACCCGGAACGCATCGCCCTGCTGGGCAAGTCCCAGGGCGGCGCCGTCGCGGTGCGCGCCGTCGGCCTCCTGGACGGCCCCAGTGCGTGAGGCCGGCGGCCTGGCGGGGGCCGAGGCGGAAGACGAGACGAACGACTACCTCGCCCGCGAGTTGACGGTGCCGGTCGGCGCGGCCGGCGCCGACCCGGGCGGGCTCGTCCACGCCCTGACCTACGTGCCCCGCGCCGCCGCGGCCGGGCGGCTGCGCGCCCCGCTGGTGGTGTGCTGCCACGGGCTGGGGGAGTCCGGGCTGCGGGTGGCGCCGGTCGCCCAACGGCTGGCCGCCGCGGGCGCCGTCGCCATCGCCCCCAGCTTCCGCGGGGGAGGAGCCCCGACCACAGGCCCGACCACCGCCATGACCATCGGCACCGAACTGGCCGACCTGGATGCCGTATTGAAGACCGCCCGCACCTGGCCCTTCGTCGACACCGCCCGCACCGCCCTGTTCGGTCGCAGCCAGGGCGGACTCGTGGCCATGGAGGCGGCCGCCGCCCACCCGGCGCAGATCGCCGCGCTGACCCTGTGGTACCCGGCGCTCGCGGCCCCTGCCTCGGTGCGGCGCCGCTTCGGGCGCCTCGACGCGGTGCCGGAGACCTTCACCTCCCGCGTCGACGGCCGCGACATCACGCTCGGACGGGACTTCGCCCGCGACCTCTGGACCCGCGACGTCGAGGCCGCCATGCGCCGCTACCCCTCCCCGGTGCTGCTGGTGCACGGCGAGGCGGACGCCGACGTGCCCCTCGCCGTCTCGCAGGCGGCCGCCCGCACCCTCCCCGACGCCCGCCTGGAGCGCATCCCCGGTGCGGGGCACGGCTTCGGCGACGCGAACTTCGAGGCGGCCGTGGGGTGGACCGTGGACTTCCTGGCCTGGGCGGGCGTCCTGGACGACTGAGGTCGAGGTCGCCGGCCGGTGCGGACCGGGCGGGCGCGTCGGCGATGGTCGGCGGGTGCAGGCGACTTGTGTTCTTGCCCCTAATACCTCGAATCGCCATAATCGCCTGGGTGACCGAGACTCCCACCTCATCGCCGCTCGACGCAGCCAACCTGGTTCGTATTGACCGCCTAGCCGAGGCCCTGATCGACGCGGACGCCGTCCTAGTCGGCGCCGGCGCGGGGCTGTCGGTCGCCGACGGCGATGCGCACGCCGGCCCCGCATTTGAGGCGCGCTTCGCCGACTTCTACGCCGCCCGTGGCATCACCGACGCCTACTCCGGCGGCTTCTACCCCTTCCCCACGCCGGAGGAGAGGTGGGCCTTCTGGGCGCGAAACATCCTCCTCCAGCGCTACGAGTCCGGCCCCGGCGCCGTCTACCGCGACCTGCATGACCTGCTGGACGGGCGCGACTACTTTGTCCTGACTACCAACGTCGACCACCGTTTCCAGAACTCCGGCTTCCCCAAGGACCGCCTGTTCTACACCCAGGGCGACTACGGCCTGTTCCAGTGCTCCGTGCCTTGCAGCCAGGACACCTATGACAACTACGACGCCGTCGTCGCCATGGATGCTGGCGAGCGCGCCAACACCGCCGCGGGCACCCCGATGCGAGTGCCCACACACCTGCTTCCCACCTGCCCTCGCTGCGGCGAGCCGCTGACCACCAACCTGCGCTCGGATGACACCTTCGTCCAGGACGCCGGCTGGTACGCCGCCGCCGAGCGCTACGTCGCCTGGACCGACGCCCACCAGAGCGGGCGCGTGCTCCACCTCGAACTCGGAGTGGGCATGAACACCCCCGGCATCATCAAGTACCCGTTCTGGCGCCGCGTGCACGCCAACCCCGAGTCCATCTACGCGGCGGTGTCGCTGGAGCCCGGCACGCCCCGCGAGATCGCCGGCCGCTCCATCCTCGTAGATGCCGACCTCGGCGCTGCCCTTTCCGCGCTGCGTGAACGGCTGTCTGAGCAATAGCGGACACTGGTCAGCCCACGTGACACGCAGCGGCGATCCAACCAGGGTCCCGCGGTCTGAGCAGGGGGTAGCGGGGGATGTCTCTGTCCGTCGCCGTGGCGGTCCTCCGTGTTGACTAACTCTCTGGGCGAAGCTTCCTCCGTCATGGGGCACGGCAGCCGCCATAACGACCGACCTCGGTGGTTACTTCGACCGACCTCGGTGGTTACTTCGACCGACCTCGGTGGTTACTTCGACCGACCTCGGGGAGGGGGCTTTGTTGGTTCTCTCAGGAAGGCGGCATAGGCTCTCTTACTCGACCCCCGCTCCGGAGAGCCCATGCTTGAGCTGCACGAGATAACCAAGTCCTACCGCACCGCATCCTTTGACCAGACTGCACTGGACGGAGTGTCCGTCTCCTTCCGGGACAACGAGTTCGTGGCCGTGCTCGGCCAATCGGGTAGCGGCAAGACCACCATGCTCAACATCATCGGCGGTCTGGACCACTTCGACTCCGGCGACCTGGTGATCGACGGCATCTCTACCAAGAACTACCGCAGTCGCGACTGGGACGCTTACCGCAACAACCGCATCGGCTTCGTTTTCCAGTCCTACAACCTGATTCCCCACCAGAGCGTGTTGGCCAACGTCGAACTCGCCCTGACCCTGACCGGCGTCTCCCGCGGGGAGCGGCGCCGCCGCGCCCTGGACGCCCTGGAACAGGTGGGGCTGGCAGACCACGTCCACAAGCGGCCCAGCCAGCTCTCCGGCGGCCAGATGCAGCGCGTAGCCATCGCCCGCGCCCTGATCAACGACCCCGAGATCCTGCTGGCCGACGAACCCACCGGCGCCCTGGACTCGACCACATCCATTCAGGTGATGGACCTGCTGCGGGAGGTCGCCGCCGACCGGCTGGTCATCATGGTCACCCACAACCCTGAGCTCGCCCACGACTATGCCACCCGCATCGTCGAGCTCGCCGACGGGAGCATCACCTCCGACACGGCCCCTTACATCCCCACGGCCGACGACGCCCGCGAGGCACGGCCGCCGCGTCGCACCCGCATGGGGCCATTGACTGCGCTGTCGCTGTCCTTCAGCAATCTGATGACTAAGAAGGGGCGCACACTCATGACCTCCTTCGCGGGGTCCATCGGCATTATCGGCATCGCCCTGATCCTGGCGCTGGCCAACGGCGTCAACGCCTACATCGCCCGTACCGAGGAAGAGACACTGTCCTCCTACCCGCTCCAGATCGAGCGGCTGGGCATGGACTACACCGCCTTGATCGCCCGGGCCACCGACACCACGACCCAAGAGGATCTTCCCGACGGCGTGGTCGGGGAGCGCGGCGACGTGCGTGACATGTTCGGCTCGGCCAACACCAATGATCTGGCGGCGCTCAAGGCCTACTTCGAAGCCGACGGCGGCGGCATTAATGCCCATGTAAATGCCATTGAGTACCTCTACAACGTCAGCCCCCAGCTGTACCTTCCGGTCACCAAGGCGTCCTCGACCATGCCCACACAGGTCAACCCCGACTCGGCCTTCTCATCCTTCGGCGCCATGACCGCCACCATGCAGATGACCGTGTTCCGGCAACTCGCCGCTGACAACGGTCTGTATGTCGACCAGTACGACGTCGCCGCCGGCCGCTGGCCCACTGCTTACAACGAGCTGGTGCTGGTGCTGCCGGAGGACGGCCGGATGAGTGATATGACTGCGTACGCGCTCGGCCTGCGCGAACACAGTCAATTGGAGCAACTGGTGCAGACCTACATGGGTAACACGCCGGCGGCCGTAGCGATGCCCACGGCGGCAGCCACCGCCACGGCCAATGCGGCGGGCGCCGACCCCTCCGAGGATGCCACCACGGACTCCACCGCAGAGCGCACTTACGCCTACAACGATCTGATCGGACGCACCTTGAGCCTGGTGCCGTCCCACAAGCGCTACGTGCATGATGCCGACTACGGCGTGTGGACGGACAGGTCCGCCGACGCCGCCTACATGTCGCAGCTGGTGGCCGACGGCGAGACCATGAGCGTGGTGGGCGTGGTGCGCGCCAACGGATCCCAGGCAGCTCTCACGCCGGGCCTCTACTACACCCCGGCCCTGACCCGGTATCTGGTTGAACAGGCTGCTGATTCCGACATCGTCAAGGCGCAGTTGGCCGCGCCCGACGTGAATGTATTCACCGGGAAGACCTTCGCCGAGGAGGAAGACGCCGCTGAGGACACCGAATTCGACCTCTCCAGCTTGTTCACCATCGACGAGTCCCAGTTGCGGGCCGCTTTCCAGATCGACCCTGACGCCCTGGACATCTCCGGCATGGACCTGTCTGGCATGGATCTGTCTGGCCTGGACACCACCCAGATGGACCTGTCCGGACTGGACCTGTCCGGACTGGCGGCCGTCCAACCCGAGATCGACCTGTCCGGACTGGACCTGTCCTCGCTGAGCCTGACCGACCTGGAGCAGCAGTTCCCCCAACTAGCGGACGTCGACTATGCGGCGCTGATAACCCGGGCGCTGGCCGACGGCGTGATCAAGGAGGGGGCCGACACGCGGGTGGCGGCCATGATGACCGGCCTGATCGCGGACTTCACGGACTACTACGCCGAGCACGCCACCGGCGATGATCCGGCCGACCCCAGCGACGACCCCGAACTAGGCGTGCTCATCACCGACTATCTGGCACAGGAGGACGTCCAGCGCACCATCGCAGAAACACTCGGCTCAGAGGAAGTGATCGACTCGGCCAAGCTCACCGAGAATCTCACCACTGCCCTGGGCGCCGACCCCGCCGTAACCGAGATCTCCGAGGCGGTGCGCGACCGACTGGTGGCAGAGATCGGTTCCCAGGTGGCCGGGGCGGTCGCAGGCTCCATCAGCGAAGCTCTGTCCAGCGCGGTGCAGCAGACCATGGCGGCCGCTATGGCACAGATGATGACTGCCATCCAGACGCAGATCGCCGCCCAGATCCAGACCGCCACTAGCCAGCTGGCCACCGGCCTGGCCGATGCCGTGAGTGTGGATCCCGACGCCTTCGCCCAGGCCTTTGAACTGGACATGACCCCGGAGGAGCTCAGCCAACTGCTCGCCACGCTGGTGTCCACCGAGACGGCCACCTACGAGTCCAACCTGAGTGGGCTGGGTTGGGCGGACCTGGACAACCCCAGCGAGATCCACATTTATCCCAAGGACTTCGCGGCCAAGGACGAGGTCAAGCAGATCCTTGAGGACTACAACGCCGAGCAGATGGCGGTCGGCGCCGATGACAAGGTCATCACTTACACCGATGTAGTCGGCGTGCTGATGAGTTCGGTGACCCGGATCGTCAACATCATCTCCTGGCTGCTGATCGCCTTCGTGGCCATCTCCCTGGTGGTCTCCAGCATTATGATCGCCATCATCACCTACATTTCCGTGCTTGAACGCCGCAAGGAGATCGGCATCCTGCGCGCCGTCGGCGCCTCCAAGGCGGATGTCCGGCACGTGTTCAACGCCGAGACCATCATTGAGGGGCTGCTCGCCGGGCTCATGGGTGTGGGTATAACCTTGCTGGTGAGTCTGCCCGTGAATGCCTTTATCCACGGTCGCTTCGGCGTGGAATCGATCGCTCAGTTGCCGGTGAGTGCCGGCGTGATCCTGATACTCATCTCGGTGGGGCTGACCGTGCTGGCCGGCCTGATCCCATCTGGCAAGGCCGCTCGGGAGGACCCGGTGGAGGCGCTGCGCTCGGAGTGAATCCGACCTGGTAGTTGCCTGTGCACCCCTCCGGTAGGCTGCTCCTGTGAGTGACAGCACGACCTTCGGTTCCCGCGGGAGCGAAAACCCGATCCTGCTTCAGGGATTCGCCTGGGATATGGCCGCCGACTCCAGCCACTGGCGCTTCCTCGCGGACAATGCCGCCCTCATCGCGGACTCCGGCGTCACGACTATTTGGCTGCCGCCCGCCTACAAGGGCCAGGCCGGCGTCAACGACGTCGGCTACGGCGTCTATGACACCTACGACCTGGGTGAGTTCGACCAGAAGGGCACCGTGCCCACCAAGTACGGCACTAAGGACGAGTATGTCGCCGCCGTCGCCGCGCTGCGCGCAGCCGGCATCGAGGTACTGGCCGACATAGTCCTGAATCACCGCATGGGTGCCGACGGCGCCGAGCAGGTGCGTGCCATCGAGGTCGACGGCGCCGACCGCCGCAAGCCCATCGCGGACCCGGCCACCATAACCGCCTGGACGAGCTTCACCTTCCCCGGCCGCCACGGCACCTACTCCGACTTCACCTGGGATCACACCTGCTTCCTGGGCACGGACTGGGACGAGCAGGCCCGCCGTAACGGTGTGTGGCTGTTCGAGGGCAAGGAGTGGAATGAGGATGTCACCGATGAGCGCGGCAACTTCGATTACCTCATGGGCGCGGATGTAGACCTGAACAATCCGCGGGTGTCGGACGAACTGATCCGCTGGGGCCGCTGGTATCTGGAGACCACGGGCGTGGACGGTGTGCGGCTGGATGCCCTAAAGCACATGAGCCGTGAGTTCTACCGTCGCTGGCTGCCCGCCCTGCGTGAGGCCACGGGCCGGGATGTTCCCGCCGTCGGGGAGTTCTGGTCTCGAGACGCCGCCGAGCTTTGCGCCTACCTGGGGGAGGAGCCGATCATGAGCATGTTCGACACCCCCCTGCACTACCGTCTCTACCACGCCTCCTTCAAGGATCATTTCGACCTGTCGAAGATCTTCGAGCACACTTTGGTGGAGGCCGATCCTGACCACGCCGTGACCTTCGTGGAGAACCACGACACCCAGCCGGGCCAGTCCTTGCAGTCATTCGTAGAACCCGGCTTCAAACCTGCTGCCTACGCCCTGGTTCTGCTGCGCGAGGCCGGCACTCCGTGCGTCTTCTGGGGCGATCTGTTCGGCACCCCGGAAACCGGGGACATGTCGGCCTGTATCGAGTTGCCCCTGCTGATGCGGCTGCGCCGCAGCCTCGCCTACGGCCCGCAACATGATGCCTTCAACGCCGCCGACCTGGTCGGCTTCACCCGCGAGGGTGAGGACTCCCACCCGGGTTCAGGCCTCGCAGTCGTGCTGTCCACCGGGGTGTCCGCCACCAAGCGCCTGTATGTGGGTGCCCGGCATGCGGGGGAGCGGTGGATCTGCGCCATCGGCGGGCATGGCGCCATCACCATAGGCGGTGACGGCAGTGCCGAGTTCCCCGTAAGCGAGACCGGCCTGTCCGTCTATGTGCCCGCCTCCGCCCGCCCCGTCATTGACCGGGGCATGACCCGGCTGGTCCGCGTACGCTGAGGGAACACAATCGAGGAGGAACCATGCCCACTCCGGACAATCCGACCACCGACAAGAAGATCGCCGTCCTCATCGCCGAGGGATTGGAGGAGGTGGAGGCGCTGGCGGTTGTCGACGTCGTGTTCCGTGCCGGCATTCGCGCCGAGCTAATCGCTGTTGGCGACTCGCTGACCGTCACCTCCTCCCACAAGGTGGTGCTCACCTGTGAGGCGCTGCTGAGCGAGGTGGATCTGGACGACTACGACATGGTGTTCCTGCCCGGCGGAATCCCCGGCACGCCCAACCTCAAGGCAGTTCCCGCCGTCACCGACGAGGTCACCGCGCGTGTGCAGGCTGGGCGCCCTGTTGCCGCCATCTGCGCCGCACCTTCAATCTTGGCCGAGCTGGGACTGCTGCAGGGGCGTGATGCCACCTCCAACCCCAACTTCATGGGGGTATTGGCAGAGCACGGGGCCCGCACCAGTCAGGCAGCTGTCGTCGTCGACGACCAGTTGCTGACCAGCCGGGGCATGGGCACCGCAATCGAACTCGGCCTGGAGATCGTGCGCCACTACCTGGGCGATGATGCCGTCGACGCCGTCAAGCGCGGCATCGTCTACCAGCACTGACAGCCGACGACGACGCCCGGACCGTGCTCGGGTGGCCCGGGCGTGAGCGCCGCGAGCTGCATACCTGCGTCCGGCAGCACCGGCACGGCCAACTGCGGCGGCTCGGATGCAGGCCAGCACGATCCGCTGTCGCCAGACCTGGGCAGGTCTAGTCAGATGTCGTCAGATGTAGATGGTCGGGTCGAGCATGAGCTCGGGGTCGGTACGCGGGTCGCGGGCACGGGCCGGTACGCCCACGCCCACATGATCCGCGGGCAGGTTCTTCACCAGGACGGCGTTGGCGCCGATCTTGGCGCCGTCCTCAACGGTTACCGGCCCCAGCACCTTGGCGCCGGCCCCGATCTGCACATTATTGCCGATGGTGGGGTGCCGCTTGCCGGGATTCATGGAGACTCCACCCAGCGTGACGCCGTGGAACATGAGCACGTCATTACCCACCTCGGCGGTCTCCCCGATCACCACCCCCATGCCGTGGTCGATGAAGAAGCGCTCACCGATCTTCGCGGCCGGGTGGATCTCAATGCCCGTGGCTGCACGGGCCGCCTGCGACAGGGCACGCGCAGCGAAATGGTGGCCGCGGCCCCACAGGGCGTGGGCCGCTCGGTGCGCCCACAGTGCGTGGACCCCGGGGTACAGGAGGGCCACCTCAAGGATCGAGCGGGCCGCCGGGTCCCGCCGTCGGGCGGTCGCCAGATCCTCCTTGGCGAGTTCGATGAACGACCGGCTTGACTTGTGCATGGTGCTCCTATGACAAAAGCCTGATGGTGGGGTGGACAACAGACGCAGATATCGGGGGTGGAGCACGCCGGCAGCGCCGCGAAGGGCCTGTGACCTGCGATGATCCGTTCTGGCAACGTCGGTGTTCGCATCCCTGTTCCAGGTCTGGTGCCACCGACGCCCGACTGTGTCCGAATCCACTGTGGGATATGAGCGAGGGAGGGGCGGTGGGTGACCGCGCCGTCTGCGGCCGCCCACCGCCTACCGGTTCAGTACTCAGTCCTTAGGTGCTCAGTTCAGGTAGTCCGCGTACAACGGCGTCGACAGGTAGCGCTCACCGGTGTCCGGCAGGACAGTGACGATGGTCTTGCCCGCGAACTCCGGGCGTTGCGCGAGCTGTGAGGCGGCGGCCAGAGCAGCGCCGGAGGAGACTCCCACCAGGAGGCCCTCCTCGGCGGCGGCGCGGCGGGCGTAGGTAAGAGCAGTGTCGGAGTCGATGTGCAGCAGCTCGTCCCAGATGGACTGGTCCAGCACCTCGGGGACCACGTTGGGGCCGATACCCTGGATCTTGTGCGGTGCGGCCTTGCCCTCGCTGAGCAGAGGGGACTCGGTGGGCTCCACGCCGAAGATCTTCACGGCGGGGAGCTGCTCGCGCAGAATCTGTCCAACGCCGGTCAGGGTGCCGCCGGTGCCGATGCCGGCGACGAATACGTCGAGCTGGGAGTCGGTGGCCTCCAGGATCTCCCGGGCAGTGGTCTCGCGGTGGATCTGGGGGTTGGCTGGGTTGGTGAACTGGGAAGCGAGTATGGAGTTCGGCGTGACGGCCTGAATCTCCTCGGCGCGCTTGACCGCGCCGGCGACCCCACCCTCGGTGGTGAGCACCAGTTCGGCGCCAAAGGCGCGCATGATGGCGCGGCGCTCCTTGGACATGGTTTCCGGCATGGTGATGATCACCCGGTAGCCGAGCGCGGCGCCGACCATGGCCAGGCCGACGCCGGTGTTGCCGGAGGTGGCCTCAATGATGGTGCCTCCGGGTTTTAGATCGCCGGAGGCTTCGGCCGCGCGGACGATGGACAGGGAGATGCGGTCCTTGACGCTGCCGGCAGGCTCGAAGGCCTCGACCTTGGCCAGAACAGTTGCGGGTGCGCCGTCGGTGACCCTGTTGATGCGGACCAGTGGAGTGGAGCCGACGAGTTCGGTGATGTTGGCTGCGTACGCCATTGCGGAATCCTTAAGTCTTGTGAAGGCGGAGTACAGTCGCGCCGATCCGGCGCTTACGAGGTCTGTACGCCCGCGGCCTGGAGATCGTTTGAGTAGTTCTTGGGGATCGAATCGGGGGAGGGGCGTTAAGGATGCCCCGAGCGCCAGGCATGCACGCAGCTATGCGTGCACAGTTTCATGGCCAGGCGCTCTATCGACACCGGCAGCAGCAGGAGAACATCACGCGCATGACGCCGTTGACCGTCATGGGGTCCTCCTCGGTTGCGGTGCTGCTGAAGCTTGCGGGGAATCGCCGACGCTTGTGGCGGCGTCCTCCGCTGAGACGACATTAGCGTGTGCGGCGGCACCGCTGTCAAATGTTCCGTATGGTGAGTTGCACTGCATGAATGCGTCACAGGCTGCGGGTGAGGGCGGTTTCGACGATGCGGCTGCCGGCCGGTTCGGCGACGGCGGTGCCCCCGGTTAGCGCCGCCAGCTGTTCGGCCAGCGCGCCGGAGTCGGATGCGCAGGTAGATACCGTGAGGACGGCATGAGTGGCCTCCCATGTGGTCTGCTCCATCCTGATTCCCTCCGGGCCAGCGTTTGCGCGCAGCTGAGCCTCCAGACGCCCGGCGTCGGCCACGGGCACGCGCACACGCCACAGTCGACGGGTGTCCAGACGAACCCGGGAGGCGGCGTCCAGTGCCCGCGTGGCGGCCTGTGAATAGGCTCGGGTCAGGCCACCCGTGCCCAGCAGGGTCCCCCCGAAGTAGCGGGTGACTACAACGGTGGTGTTGGTCAGACCGGTGCCGCGCAGGACGTCAAGCATGGGTGCTCCTGCGGTGCCGGAGGGTTCGCCGTCGTCACTGGAACGCTCAATCGGCTGCGCCCCTGGCACTAGGACGATAAAGGCGCTGCAATGATGGCGTGCGTCCGGGTAGCGGGCGCGCACGGAGGCGATGAAGGCGCGAGCGGAAGCCTCGTCGTCGGTGCGGGCGGCGCGCCCGAGGAAATGCGAGCGCTTGACCTCCAGGTCGGTTTCCGGGTGCTCGCCGCGGGCCAGGGTGATGATGGCTTCAGGGGCTGCGTTGGCGGAAGGACGTGGCGAGGCGGTCATGGCTTCATGTATAGCCTTCATCCGTGGTCGTGGCGGTGGTGCGGCGCGATCGCCGGGGTGTACGGGACTGATCTCACACGCTCTGTGGTGCGTGCGGGCTGGAACGGGACCCGGATGAACCGCTAGGGTGACCCCTGGTCAACTGTCCTTCAGGCCGCCCGTGACCGGGTGGTACCAATTCGTTTGAGAGGAGCGGGCTCATGGCAGTGCCGAAGCGGAAGATGTCCCGCAGTAACACCCGGAATCGTCGTTCGCAGTGGAAGGCCAAGATGCCTGCGCTGCAGACGATTACCGTTGCCGGCCGCAAGATCACGGTTCCGGCGAGGTTGTCGAAGGCCTACCGGACCGGCCTCCTTGAGGGCTGATGACCGCTGACGTCTTGGTTCCACCCAAGACGCAGTGGCAACAGCGGCGGACCCTGAGTCCGACCAATGCGGGTGTAGCTCAATGGTAGAGCCTCTGCCTTCCAAGCAGATGGCGCGGGTTCGATTCCCGTCACCCGCTCGGTGAACGCGTGGCCGCCCCGGCTTTCCGGTGGCGGTCGCGGTTGTTTACGCGGGGTGTGGCGCAGCTTGGTAGCGCGCCTGCTTTGGGTGCAGGAGATCGTGGGTTCAAATCCCGCCACCCCGACGACGAGTACGCCCATGAGCTCGCTTATGAGGCGTGCGAGGAGGAAGACGCAGTTTCCGGCGGTTGAGCTGGGGATACTGCGGTCCAGCTGGAGGATTGGGGTTCAGGTAGGCGTATTTCCTTAGCCGTGGGACCCGCTGGCTTCGTATACGCGGACAGCCGCAGGGTTGGGGTCCGGGACCTGCGCTTTTACTGCTGGCCGGTATACGTGGAGAGCCACAGGTCTTGGTTCCCGTGTCTGCGGGGCTGGTATGACTGGGATGACTCCATTGAATCGTCGCCGGCCGCCAACACCACCGGCCCGGGAGTCTCGCCGCCGGCCCGGGAGTCTCGCCGCCGGCCCGGGAGTCTCCCCACCAGCCCGAGAGTCTCCCCACCGAGTCGGGATCCTCCTCATTGGCCTGGGAGCGTTCCCTGTTCGGTATACCAACGGCAGCCAGGCGGTCCATCGGCAGCCAGGCGGTCCAACGGCGGCTCGGGCTTGTTGCCCAACGCCGCCGCAGGTTCTCCCGGATTTCTCTGCGTTGCCGCGTGAATTGTTTATAGTAGTTTTGTGGTGTCTGTACTGAACGGACTGCTCGCCATCGTTGCCGTGGTGGGTGCCTTCAGCAGTTGGGAGTTAATGCCGGGCAGACACCATCGGATCGGCCTGGCGCTTACCGCCGCGCCCGTCGTCGCCGGGCTCTTCTACGGCCTGTTGAACCGGCATGACTTGGCGTTGCTGCCGCTGGACGTGTTGTATGGAAGTGTGGGCAGCTTTGTTGCGGCCGCGATCGGCACCTTGCGCGGTGACAAGCACCATGACACGGGTCTGCATCGACTCCGGCTGATGGATGTGGTCGTCCTGTTGGCTTATGCGGTTCTTGCCGTCGTGATGCACGCGAACTTTGGCGAGGCAATGCGTGGTCACCGGGGTGGCCCCCTGCCCTTCATCGAGCCGGCTTGCCTTGCTGCAATGGCGCTGGCACTGGTCTGCTTCATACTGTCGTGCGACGCCTTCGATACGGGCCGCACCCGCGCCTGCGTCGGCTGGGCAACGGGCCTGTTGCCACTGGGGTGCCTGTTAATGTCGCTCTTACCGGAGGGCGATTCATCACAACCCTCGTTTGTCCCCGTGGGTCTGTCCCTCGGCGCGATGGCCGCCATATTCACGCTCCTGATCGGGCTCATTCCACCGCCGCGCACAGGAAGCTCCAATCTCCACAACCTGCGCAGGGCCCACGTCCTGGCCTTCTTCAGCTACCTCGGTATCATCGCGCTGTCTGTGCTGTACCTGATCATCTGGCGGCAGCTCACTCGATGACACATGGCCTGAACCTTGCGCCGCGACGCCTCGTACTAGGGTGCAAGACGTCGTAGCAGGCAGCACTGCCGCTGACCTCCCTACACCGCGGCCTGGCCCACTGCATCGGCCAGCGCCCGAATCTGCGCCGGTGTGGTGCGGCAGCAGCCGCCGACGGCGCGTGCTCCCAGCTCCTCCCAGGCGGGCAGTGTGCGAGCCAGTAGATTGTCGCCGAGTCCCGTGTTACCGCCGGAGGTGGACCACGTCTTGGCCGCCGCGTCATAAGACTCGCCGGAGTTCGGGTAGACGACCAGCGGCAGGCCGGTGAGGTCGGCTAGCAGACTCAGCGCCGTCGTCGCCGTCTCCATGCCTGTGCAGTTGACCCCCAGCAGCCGCAGCTGCGGGCATTCCCGCGACCAGTCGGCCACATCCTCCAGACCAGTACCGTCACGCAGCGCTCCGCCGTCGTCGCGCACCGATAATGACAACCACGCGGGCACGTCCGGCGCGTCCTCGGCCAGCAGCCCCAGCAGCGCCCGAATCTCCGGCCCCTGCGGCATTGTTTCCAGGGCCAGCACGTCCACGCCCGCCTCCAGCAACAGCCGCAGTCGTGGGCGGTGGAAGGCGCGGAACTCCTTGTTGGTGAGCGTGTAGGCGCCGGTGTACTCGCTGCCATCGGCCAGGTAGGCGCCATATGGGCCGATCGATCCGGCCACCAAGCCGTGCCGCCCGGTCGCCGCTTCATACTCCTCGCGCGCCCGAATAGCCAGGCGTACCGCGATTCGCACCATTTCCGCGGACTCGTCCTCGCTTAAGCCCGCACGTCGGTAGGCTTCCTGATTGGCCTGATAGGTGTTGGTTGTGGCCACGTCGGCGCCGGCAGCGAAGTAGGCGCGGTGCACATTCAGGACCGCCTCGGGCGCATCCCGCATCGCCAGGGCCGACCACAGCGGACCGGAGGTGTCAACGCCCAGTTTTTCCAATTCGGTTGCCATGGCCCCGTCGAGTACTACGGTGCTCCGCTGTGCCAGTAGTCTCGTGAGTGCGTCGTTCACATCGATCCTCTCCCGACCCTGTTCGCTGCCGCCGCACGTCGACGGCGCAACCACCCTAGCCGGGAAGACCGGACGCATCTCCCCGGATCCGACCATAGGAAGTCCCATGGCAATCGAACCCGACACCGCCACTGATCATCCTGCGCCGGCCACCTCGTCGCCATCGTCAGCCTCACCAACGGGGTTCTCGACCGGGCAGGCGCCGGCACCGCTGCCCGATGCGGACCAGGACGCCCACAGGCACGACCGCCTGCAGCGCAAGATGAGCTCGCGCCACCTGACCATGATCTCCTTCGGTGGCGTCATCGGCACCGGCCTGTTCGTCTCCTCCGGCTACACCATCAGCCAGGCCGGCCCGCTGGGCACCGTACTCGCCTACGCCCTCGGCGCGCTGCTGGTTTACCTGGTCATGCTGTGTCTGGGCGAGTTGAGTGTGGCCATGCCCTGGACCGGTGCCTTCCATGTCTACGCCAAGGAGCTGATCGGTCCCGGCACCGGGTTCGTGGTGGCGGTGCTGTACTGGTTGACCTGGACCATCGCGTTGGGCTCGGAGTTCACCGCAGCTGGCGCCATCATGCGCCACTGGTTCCCTGCCACGCCGGTTTGGATGTGGTCGGCGATCTTCATTGTTGTGGTCTTCGCCACCAATGTTTTCTCGGTGCGGGTATTCGCCGAGGCCGAGTCGTGGCTGGCGGGGGTGAAGGTCTTCGCCATCATTGCCTTCATCGTGCTCGGCAGCTTGGCGATCATCGGCATCATCCCCATGGCCGATGGCTCCTCCTCTCCGGGGCTGAGCAGCTTCATCCGGGACGGTTGGTTCCCCAACGGCTTCGGGATGGTGCTGACCACCATGCTCACCGTCAATTTCGCCTTTTCCGGCACCGAGCTGATTGGCGTGGCCGCAGGGGAGACCACCGACCCCGGCCGCAACATCCCGCGCGCTATCCGTACCACGGTGGTGCGACTGACCGTCTTCTTCATCGGCTCGATCGTGGTCATGGCCGCGCTCATCCCCTGGCAGGACGCCGGCGTGGACAACTCGCCCTTCGTTACGGTGCTGGACATGATAGGCGTGCCCCACGCGGGCGACATCATGAACATCGTGATCGTCACCGCGATCCTGTCCGCCGCCAATTCCGGTCTGTTCGCCTCCACCCGCATGCTGTGGTCCCTGGCCAATGAGGGCACCGTGCCGGCCGTGGTCGCTCATACCACCAGGCGGGGCGTGCCCGTGGTGGCCTTGTCGCTGTCCATGGTGGGCGGCCTACTGGCCTTGCTCAGCTCGGTGGTGGCTGCGCGTACCGTCTACCTGGCGCTGGTGTCCGTCTCCGGGCTGGCGGTGGTGATCGTGTGGATGGCGATCGCCGCCTGCCAATTCCTCTTCCGACGTCGCTGGCTTGCATCCGGGCACCATGTCGCCGAGCTCGGCTACCGTACGCCCGGGTACCCCTGGGTGCCGCTGGCTGCCTTCGTCGGCTCGGCCGCCTCCTGCCTCCTGATCGTCTTCGACCCCGAACAGAGCTCCGCGCTGTACTGGACGGTACCCTTCGTCGCCCTGTGCTACGCCGGGCACGCACTGGCACTGCGCCGCGGCTGGGTGAGGGCCTGAGACGAACGACGGCGCAGGGCAGCCAGGACCGCGGTCCGTGGCGCGCCGTAGGCTCCTGCCATGCCCTCATATCGCACCATTCTCACCGTCACCGACCTGCTGCCGGGGCGCGGCCCGCAGGACGTGGAGACCGCCGCCCGCACCGCCGTGACCGCCTCGACCACGTTGGAGGCCTTCCAAATCGACGTCGTGCGCGGTCGGCCGCGCGTCACGGTCCGTTTCACCGGGGCCGACGACGCCGATGCCCGCGCCGTCCATGGGCGCATCATCGCGGGGGTGCGGGAGGCCGCCGTCGTCCCGCAGCAGGTGCTCGCCAAGGTGGTGGGCGGACGAAGCGCGCCCGTCGCACTGGATGCCTGAGCATGTTGGATGCGGGGCGGGATCCCTGATCCCGAGGTTTATGGACGCGGACCGTAGTGCCCTGGGAGTCGAATGTGAGCAGTTCCCGTCGTCTGTGGGTGGGCTCATTTGTCACCTGACCCGAGCCGTGCCCTAGGATGGCCCGGAATTGACGCCGCATCCGGGCGTCCGCCAGGGGCCGCCGGCCCCGCACCTACCAGTCGCAGTCACACATTCGGAGTAGAACCCCGTGAAGAGCACCGTCGAGAACCTTGACCCCGCGCGTATCAAGCTGACCGTGGAGGTCCCCTACGAGGAGCTGGAGCCGAGCCTCGACGCCGCCTACAAGGAGATCGGCTCCCAGGTCCAGATCCCGGGATTCCGCCGCGGACACGTCCCGCCGCGGATCATTGATCAGCGCGTGGGACGCGCCTCCGTCATCCAGGAGGCGGTCAATAACACACTTCCCGACTTCTACCGCGACGCCCTCACCGAGTCCGGCCGCGTGCCCATGCGCCAGCCGGAGATCGAGGTAACTGAGCTGGTTAACGTCACCGGTCCGCATGGCGGTCAGCTAACCTTCACCGCCGAGGTGACCGTGCGCCCGGAGTTTGAGCTGCCCGAACTGGGCGACCTGGAAGTCACCGTGGACGCCGTCGAGATCACTGATGCGGATGTGGATGCCGAGCTGGATAAGCTGCGTGCCCGCTTCGGCTCGCTGAAGTCCGTGGACCGGGCTGCCGCGACCGGTGACTTCGTCACCATCGACCTTAAGGCTGTCATCGACGGCGAGGAGGTCGACTCCGTGTCCGGAGTGTCCTACGAGATCGGTAAGGGCAACATGCTCGAGGGTCTGGATGATGCCCTGAGCGGCCTGACCGCAGAGGAGTCAACGACCTTCACAACCGCGCTTGCCGGCGGCGAGCACGCGGGTGAGGAGGCGGAGGTCACGGTCACCGCCACCGCCGTCAAGGAGCGTGAACTGCCCGAGGTGGATGCTGACTTCGTCGAGGAGGCCTCCGAATTCGACACGCTGGATGAGCTGCTTGCGGATCTGCGTCGACAGGTGACCGAGCGCAAGGTCGGAGACCAGGCCGTTGCCGCACGCGATACTTTGCTGGAGCGACTGCGGGAGGCCGTCTCCTTCGAGGTGCCCGACGCCGTGGTCGAGGATGAGATCAAGCAGCATCTTGAGGCCGAGGGCAAGGCGGAGGACGACCCTCACGCCGAGGAGATCCGGGACGATGTCATCTCGGGTGTGCGTGACGAGATCCTCCTGGATGTGTTGGCCGAGTCCCTGGACGTGTCCGTCACCCAGGACGAGTTGCTGGAGTTCTTCATGCAGACCGCCCAGCAGTACGGCATGGAGCCGGCCCAGTTTATGCAGGGCGCCCAGCAGGCCGGCCAGATTCCCGCCTTCGTCTCCGAGATCGCCCGCAACAAGTCGCTGGCGATGGGGCTGCGTCAGGTGGCGGTGAAGGACTCCAACGGCCAGACGGTAGACCTGACGGACTTCATCGGCTCCGACGAGCTCGACGCTGAGGTCAATGCAGCCGCCGCGGCGGAGGCCGCCGTCGATGGAGTGGTGGACACGGAGGTCGTCGTGTCCCCGGCCGACGTGGATGACGATTCCGCAGGCTCCGGTTCCTCGGCCTCCTCCGCCTCGGCGGAAAGTGCCGACGACGCCGAGTGACGCCCGTACGTAACGCTCAGGGAGGGCCCGTGCCGTCAGGCGCGGGCCCTCCCTGCGAGTTCGGTCGGTATGACTGCCGAGTTCGGTTGGTATGACTGCCGAGTTCGGTTGGTATGACTGCCGAGTTCGGTTGGTATGACTGCCGAGTTCGGTCGATTTGACTGCCGAGTTCGGTTGGTATGACTGCCGAGTTCGGTCGGTATGACTGCGAGTTCGGTCGGTATGACTGCCGAGTTCGGTTGGTATGGCTGGCTCTTTGGGCTGGGGGGTGTTTTTCTGCGGTAGTGCTGAGGGTGTTGCTTTCAGGTCTGGTTGGTTGTCTTTGACTGTCAGCGGGGTCGGTTCTCCGTGTCGGCGTCCGGTGTCGGCGTCCGGTGTCGCTGCCCCGGGGTTCGGGTCGGTGGCCAGATGTGCGGCCTGGTGGCCGTAGTAGGGCGGTTGGCTGGCATCTTTGAGCCAGAAGTGTCTGGATTCGGCACGAACGGGCTGTCTGCGCGGGTGGCGCCCTCGGAAACTTTGGGATTATGCGGCGTGGTGGGCGGCTTCGGGTGCGGGACCATCGTTTGTGCCGATTTTGGACACTTTCCCCGGCCCGCTAGCCCCACCGACCGAACTCGATGGTTATATCTGCCGAACTCGATGGTTATATCTGCCGAACTCGATGGTTATATCTGCCGAACTCGATGGTTATATCTGCCGAACTCGGCACGCGCAGCTGAGCCGGAAGAGCTGGTATTGCGTCACCTCTCCGCCTGAAGTAGTGTATGACTCAACAGTCATATGACTGGACGGTCATAATCGTATGGACGGAGGACTCGTGCCCAAGGAGACGTTCCTCAACCTCCCGCGGGACAAGCGTGCCCGCGTCATGGAGGCGCTCAAGACGGAGTTCGCGGCGCACTCCTACGCGCAGACCTCGGTCGATCGCATCACTGCCGCCGCCGGGATCTCGAAGGGCAGCTTCTACCAGTACTTCGAGGACAAGCGCGACGCCTACCTCCACCTGGTGCGCGAACTGATGAGCGCGCGGATAGGTGTCGGCGATGCGCCGGTGCCCGAGGCGCCCTTCGAGGATGTGCTCAGGTCAATGGTGCTGGGCAGCCGGGACTTCTACCGGCGCGATCCCCGTGCCTGGGAGGTACTTGCGCGTTCACTGTCGGACGACGCCCCGGCCGCACTCGGGTCGGATGAGAACATCGACGCCGGCGTGCATAAGTGGGCCGCGGCGGCGATCGCCGCCGGGCAGGACGGCGGCGAGTTGCGCGGTGACGTCGACCCCGAGACCGCCGCCTGGATGCTGGAGAAGGTACTGCTGAGCGTGCCCGAGTACGTGGCGACCCGGTTCGAGGTGAGTCCGCAGCAGGCGGCCACGGATGGCAGTGCCTTCGAGCGTCCCGAGATCGCGGCGGTGGCCGATGACATCGTCGCCATGCTCGTGGCCGCCCTGATGCCTCAGCCGCAGAACCGCACGGGCGGGAGGGCTCATGGCTGAGGCGATCGCCACCCGCTCCCTCGGCTTCACCTACCGGGGCGGAGCCGCCCCCACCCTGCACGGGGTCGACCTCACGGTCGGCGTCGGGGAGGTGGTCGGCCTGCTCGGACCGAGCGGTGCGGGCAAGTCCACCCTGCAGCGGGTCTTGACCGGGCTGCTGCGCGGCGCCACGGGCAGTGCTCGGGTGCTCGGGCGGGAGTTGTCTTCATGGGGCCGTGAACTGTACGAGCGCGTCGGGGTGGGCTTCGAGCACCCGGTGGCCGTCGGCTGCCTGACCCTGCGGGAGAATCTGGCCTACTTCGCGCGCATGTATTCGGCAGACACGCGCACGCCGGACGAACTGCTGGAGCTACTCGGGCTGGCGCAGGACGCCGGCCTGCGCGCCGCGGCCATGAGCAAGGGCATGGGGATACGACTGAACGTCGCGCGGGCCCTGCTGCACCGTCCTGAACTGCTCTTCCTAGACGAGCCGAGCTCGGGCCTGGACCCGGTCGCCGCAGCCCGGATGGCGGATCTCATCACTCGCGAACGCGAGCGCGGCTGCACTGTGGTGGTGACCACCCATGACATGGTCCTCGCCCAGGAGGTGTGCGACCGCGTCGGCTTCGTCGTCGACGGCACCATCGTCGAGACGGGTGCGCCCGACGAGCTGCGGCGGCGCCACGGCAGGCGCGAGGTGGTGTTGACCTGGGACGGGGGCCGCTCCGCGTTTCCCCTCGACGGCCTGGCGGATGACCCGGGCTTCCACCGCGATCTGCGTAACCACGAGGTGCGCGCGCTCCACAGCCAGGAGGCCGACCTGGCCCAGGTGTTCCGAGCGGTGACGGGGCGGGAGCTGTCGTGAGGCACTCAGTGCGGCGCACGGCGGCGACTCTCCTGCTGGATCTGCGGCGCCAGGCGGTCGGCGGTTACTGGTCGGTGGCGGTGCTGGTCGGGGCAGTGGTGGCGGGCATGGTACGGGGCCTGGGGGTGGAGCCCACCCGCTGGTGGCCGATCCTTCTCCTCGGTGAGTTGACGGTGACCTGCTTCTACTTCGCCGCCGTGCAGGTCCTGGCCGAGCGGGGGGAGGGGATGCTGACGGCCCGAGCGCTCACGCCGGCGCGGGAGGAGGAGTACCTGGCCGCCCTGATGCTCTCCCTCGGGGCGTTGGCGGTGCTGGAGTCGGCGGTGCTGGTGCTGGTTGCCGGCGACTTGCCGCGGCACTGGCCGGCGTTGATCGCGGGCGTACTGGTGCTGGCCGCCCTCGAGGTGCTCTACGGAGTGAGCGTCGTGGCCGGATACGACACGGCGGCGGCCTTCCTGCTGCCCTCGGGATTGTGGACCGCGGTGTTCATCGTGCCGGTGCTGCCCCTTATGGGGCTGGGCGGCGGCTGGTGGCTGTGGCTCCACCCCCTGCAGCCCGCAGTGATCCTCGTGGAGGTAGCCTTCGATCGCGCTACGACCGCGCTGTCGGTGCCCGCTGTCGTCGTCGGGGCGCTCTGGGCCGCCGTGGGGATGGCGGTCGCTCGACGGCGTCTGCACGCGATGAGCATCGAGGCCGGGGAGAAGCCATGAGACGCAGGGGGATGGCCGGCACCGAGTCCGGAACTCCGAATGACATCCGCACCGCGGCGACGATTCGGGCGCTGGCCCGCCTGGCGCCACTGGACCTGCGCCGCCTGGCGCGCGATGAGCTGCTGTCGTGGATGGCGGTGCTGCCGCTCGCCGTCGCCCCGGTGCTGCGCCTGGCCGCCCCGGGGCTGGTCGGCGCGCTCTCACGTCTTGGCCTAAACGCGGGCTCCTGGCTGGAGCCGTTGGGCGCGGTGGCATTCGCCGTGATCATTCCCGTGCTGATGGGAACCGTGGTCGGCTTCATGCTATTGGCGGACAAGGAGGACGGCACCTGGCGGGCCGTGGCGGTGACCCCGGTCTCGTTGCGCGGCTACCTGGTCTGGCGCGCCGTTGTAGCGTCGGGGCTCGCCGCTCCGCTCGTTGTCCTGGGACTACGTGTGGGTGGGTTGAACCATCTGGATTGGGCGGCGGATGCGGGCCTGGCCCTGGCGGCAGCGCCCTTGGCGGGTATGACCGCCCTGGCGCTCGCCGCCTTCACAGATTCGACGATCCAGGCGGTCACGGCGATCAAACTGGGATTCGTGCTGCTGGTGCTGCCGGCCCTCGTAATGGGGCGAGACGGGTCATGGAGCCTCCTGGCCGCCCTGGTGCCATCGTGGTGGCCCCTGCGGGCGCATGCCGCGATGATCCGAGCCGAGGCGTGGGAGCCGTGGGTGGCCGGTGCGGTCGCCGTCGGCGTCCTGCTCGTGGCGATCTGCCTGCATCGCGTCACTAGAACTGCACGCTGAGCCGCCGCGGCTGGTTCGCCGGGTGCGTCAGTCCTGGGTGTCGCGATCCTCGACCTCCACCATCACCAGCTGCATCCGGCACGGGGTGACGGCGGTCAGGGCGTGGCGGTCGTTCGGGGCCAGGTAGATGACGTCGCCGGCCCGCATGCGCTCGGTGCGCCCGGCCACGGTGAAGTCCATCTCGCCCTCCAACAGCGTGACCACCACGGCCTTGGTGGAGGCGTGCTCGGTGAGCAGCTGGCCGGCGTCGAAGGTGAAGATGACGGTACGCAGGACGGCGTTGTTGACCACCACGCGAGAAGTGGTCGCCTCCTCGCTGACCGGCAGCGCCTCATTCAGGCCGAGGCGGAACAGGGACTCGGAGACGGGCGTGGTGGGCATGGCGTTTCCTTCCTTTACGGACACATCGTTCGCGGACTTGGCGTGCGCTCACGGAGGGGCTAATTATCCCCGGTCGAGCCGTTTCAAATCCTGTAGTCGAGGCTACCCGCATCGCGGGGCGACGAAGCGGTGGGCTCGGGCACACCGCAGCCGCCCAGGTGTCGTCCACCGTCACGCCGGGCCGCGTCTGACGTCCGCGGCATGGGTCGAAGGGGCAAGCATCGCCGTCGTCATGTGGGCCGTAAGCGAAAAGTCCCCGATCTCGGGCATGGGCTGGACGGGCGGCGGGTTAGCGTTGGCGTCACCGAACACGGAAGGACTGACGTGAGCGAGCTCCACACGCCTACGGCGGCCATTACTCCGGCCGCCGCCGACGGATCAGGTACGGGCCTGGGCCTGACCGACTCCATTTACAACCGCCTGCTCAAGGAACGAATCATCTGGCTCGGCTCCGAGGTGCGCGACGACAACGCCAATGCCATCTGCGCGCAGATGCTGCTGCTGGCGGCCGAGGACCCCGACCGAGACATTTACCTGTACATCAACTCACCGGGCGGCTCGGTGACCGCCGGCATGGCTATCTATGACACCATGCAGTACGTCCAGCCCGATGTGGTCACCGTCGCCACCGGTCTGGCCGCCTCCATGGGGCAGTTCCTGTTGTCCTCCGGGGCGCGCGGCAAGCGGTACATCACGCCGCACACCCGAGTACTCATGCACCAGCCCTCCGGTGGCGCCGGCGGCTCGGCCACCGACATCCGCATCAATGCGGACCTGATCATTAAAATGAAGCAGGAGCTGTCCGAGATCACCGCCGCGAACACAGGCCATACGGTCGAGGAGATCATCCGCGACTCCGACCGCGACCACTGGTTCTCCGCGACCGAGGCCCTGGAGTACGGCTTCGTCGACCATATCGTGAGCTCCAGCCGCGAGATCGGCAACCAGAACGGAGAGAACTGACATGACGAGCTCTCGGCCCTACTTCGACGCCGTCGCCCGGCAGGTCCAGGCCGCGGGTATCAACCCGCAGTCCCTGCCTCAGGCTCGCTACGTGCTGCCCCAGTTCGAGGAGCGCACCGCCTACGGCTTCAAGCGGCAGGATCCCTACGCCAAGCTGTTCGAGGACCGGATCGTCTTCATGGGCGTGCAGGTCGACGATGCTTCCGCCGATGACATCATGGCCCAGCTGCTGGTACTGGAGTCTCAGGACCCCGACGGCCTGATCACCATGTACATCAACAGCCCTGGCGGCTCCTTCACGGCGCTGACGGCCATCTACGACACCATGCAGTACATCAAGCCGCAGTTGCAGACCGTGTGCCTCGGGCAGGCGGCCTCCGCTGCCGCGGTGCTGCTGGCAGCGGGTTCACCCGGCAAGCGCCTGGCGCTGCCCAATGCCCGCGTGCTGATCCACCAGCCAGCCATGGAGGGTGTGCAGGGCCAGGCCAGCGATATCGAGATCATCGCCGATGAGATCGACCGCATGCGTACCTGGTTGGAGGAGACGCTGGCATTCCACACCGGTCAGCCGGTGGAGAAGGTCCATGCCGACCTCGAGCGTGACACAATCCTGACGGCCACCGCCGCCAAGGAGTACGGCATCGTCGACCAGGTGCTGTCCTCCCGCAAGGCGCCCGCCTCGCCGCACTCTGCATAGGCGAGCGGAGTTCGGGCGCCGCAGGCCCGGACGGACTGAGCAGGACGGGGCGGTGTCGGTTTCCGGCGCCGCCCCTGCTCGCCACTTCACCGAGATCGGCACAAGTTACCGTCGAGTTCGGTCGTAATGACCGTCGAGTTCGGTACAAGTAACGTGTTGAGAAGCGGCGCTGCGCGGGTGCCACCTCGGGATGTCGACGCGAATCGATCTACTAGGCTGTCCGCCGTGAACTCTTCTTCCCCGGTCGGCCCGCTACTTGTCAGTGCCTGCTTGGCCGGTTATGCGTGCCGGTACGACGGCGTCGCCAAGTCGGACCGCGACGTCGCCGGCCTGGCCGCCGAGGGACTGGCTCTGCCGTTGTGTGCCGAGGTCATGGGTGGCTTGCCGATTCCACGCTCGCCTGCGGAGATCGTCGGAGGAGACGGTGATGATGTGCTCGACGGGAATGCCCGCGTGATCACTCGCGATGGCGAGGATGTGACCGACGCCTTCCTCCGGGGTGCCGATGCGGTGGCTACGGTGGCAGCGCAAGCTGGCTGCCCTGCAGCCATATTGCAGGAGCGCAGCCCCTCATGTGGCGTACGCAGTATCTACGACGGCACACACAGCGGCCGACGTAAGGAGGGATGCGGAGTGCTGACGGCTGCTTTGCGGCGCCGCGGGATCGCCGTCGTCACCACGGGAGCGGCCTGGGAACGCCGTGCCTAGCCGGGAGAATTGGCCGTGTGTCCGCTTGACGTTTAACAGGCGCCTCCAGCCGCTTGTCTGAGCCACCCCTGACTAGCCACTTCGACCGGTCTCGATGGTTATTTCGACCGGTCTCGATGGTTATTTCGACCGGTCTCGGTGGTTAGTGGGTGACGCGTAGAAGACGGTAACCCTTGGAGGAGGCTTCCCGGCTGACCGTCCAGCCCTGATCGCCCAGCCACTTCGCCAGCGAGTCAGCACCGAGGTTCTTCTGCACAACGAGCCAGGCCTGCCCGTCGTCGGCCAGCAGCCCCAGCCAATCCGCCAGCAGTGCGTGCAGCGCGGGCTTACCGATCCGCATGGGCGGGTTGGACCAGATCAGGTCCAAGCGCGTGCCCGAACTGCGCAGCTCCTCCAACAGCGTGTCGGCAGCAACGGCGCGCACGTGGGTGTGTCCGGCCTCTAAGGCGTTACGGCCGGTCAGCTCCACGGCACGCTCGTTGACGTCAGTGGCCAGCACCGTGGCCTGCGGGGCGGCGTCGGCCAGGGCCAGGGCCAGCGGCCCCCAGCCGCAACCGAGATCTAAGAAGGTGCCCGTTAGCGGGGGTTCGGGCACCTGCCGCAGCAGCACACGTGTGCCCAGGTCTAGCCGGTCGGCGGAGAATACGCCGGCGGCGGTGGTCACGTCGTGCTCGACGCCGCGGATGGAGAAGTGGTGCCGGCGCTCCTCGGCGGGGGATTCGGGGGAGGCGGTGAAGTAGTGCTGCTCGCTCACGCGCCCGACCCTACCGGGGCGGGCTGCGGTAGTCATCGACGGCCGGCATCAGGCCGCACGACGGGCCAGCAGGGGGGTGAGTGCGAGGGCCAGGGTGAGTACCACCGTCGTCGGCACCAACAGATCAGCTTGTACGCCGGCGGCGGTCGGGGCCACGAAGTTTGTGGTCAGCGTGCCCAGAGTCGCGGCGCCGGCCGCGTTGGCCACTGTCACCGAGGTCGCCGCCCGTGCCGGAGAGATGCCGTCGGGCGCTCGGCCCAGATCCTCCGGGGCAGTCACGCAACGGATCATCGTGTCCTGATGCGTCAGCCCCATCCCGGCTCCCGCCGTGGCGAAGCCGACGTGCAGGCACCACCAGGGCACTGGTCCGGCGAAGGCCAGGGTCATGAGCGCCCCGCCGACGGCGAAGCACACCCCGCCCGCTGCCACACGCGTTCGATAATGCGCCGGTTCACGAGCCGGATGCGCCGCCATCCGAATGGCGATCGACGACCAGGTCAGCCCGGCGCATGTGAGCGCCCAACCGATCGCCGTCGGGCCCAGACCGAGCACGTCATGGGCGGCGGGGGAGACCAGGTAGTCGAGCGTGAAGTATGCGGCACACAACCAGGCGAGGGTGGCCAGTGCCGCCCGCCGTCCGGGCCCAAGTCGCATGGTTCCTGTCGGGAAAACCCGCGCACAGGCCCATACCACCACGGCGACGGAGGCGGCCCCCACGGGGAGGAACAGCGTCGACGCCGCCGGCACGACCCCTATGGCCGCCACCCCGGCGGCCATGGCCAGGGCCGGCACCAGCGGCGGGCGGGACTCGTCATCCTCTACTTGCAGGCCCCGGATCTCCCGTGCCATCACCAATCGGGCCGCCACCAGCAGGGGCACGTAGGCGACCAGCGCCCAGCGCCACCCCCAGTTCTGGGAGATGGCGGCCGCATACCCCGGGCCCAGGAAGGAGGAAACGATCCAGGTGGCCGAGCCAGCCGCCAGGAATAGCCGCCGCCACGCCTCCGGAAGGCCCGCCACCAGCACCCCCATACTCACCGTGGCCAGAGCCCCGGCCGCCAGCCCCCGCAGCACCTCCCCGGCTACATATACGGCTATGTTCGGTGCCAGCGCCCCCGTTACCGCGCCAGCAACGAGCACGGCGGTGAGCACGGTCATCAGCCGGTCGGCCCGCCAACGCGCCAGCATGGAGCCGCCCAGCGGCATGGTCAGAAAGGTCGGCACCATGGCGGCAGCCGTCACCAGCCCGTAGTGGGCGCGCGCTCCCAAATCCGTGGCCACCAGCGGCAGCACGGTCTGATTGATGTAGGTCTGCATGCCGGCCAGCAACTCCACCACCAGCATCGCGGCGGCCAGGTGCCCCACCTGCGTAGTGACCAGGGCGCGCAGCGACGGCGGTGGGGACGATGCCGTGAGGTCTGACTCGAGGTCCGACTCGAGGTCTGACTCTGGGGAACTCATGCCTGCGAGCATAACCGTCCCGGAAATCGCGGCGGACATCTGCCACAGGGTTCGGGATCGACGTCCGGAATGCGTCGTGGCGCGACCGCCGTGGGCGAACGCCGCCCCCGGGAACTCGGCAGGGAAGTGGTCAGGCAGTACCATTTGAGCCCGCATGGAAAACACGCAGCATTACAGCCACTCCGCCAACCCGGCGGTCACAGATAGCGCCGATGACGCCGTCATCGCCGACAACGACGCCGGTCTTCCCGGCAACAACGCCACCGACCCCGCCGCGATGCTGGCCTCCCGGGTCCGCTCCCGCGCCGGCACCGCCCTGGCCTCCACCGCAGGACGGCGCGAGTACGACGACGCCGAAGATGCTGGCGCCCTGGAGCGCGAGGCCCGCGCCGGCACCCGCCGCGTGGTCGGACTGTCCACCGAGCAAGAGGACATCAGCGAGGTCGAGTACCGGCAGGTGCGCCTGGAGCGCGTCATCCTGGTTGGACTCCAACTGCCCGGGCCGGGCGCGCCCCCCGACTCGGGTTCTCCGGCGGCCGCCGGCCAGGACGCCGAGACCTCCCTGCGTGAGCTCGCCGCCCTGGCCGAAACCGCTGGCTCCGAGGTGCTCGATGCGCTCATCCAGCGCCGCGACCACCCCGACCCGGCCACCTACCTCGGGTCCGGCAAGGCCAAGGAATTGGGCCGGATGGTCGCCGACGCCGGGGCCGACACGGTGATCGTCGACGGCGAGCTCGCCCCCTCCCAGCGGCGCGCCCTGGAGGACGCGGTGGATGCCAAGGTGGTGGACCGCACCGCCCTGATCCTGGATATCTTCGCCCAGCATGCCAAGTCCCGCGAAGGCAAGGCCCAGGTGGAGCTGGCGCAACTGGAGTACCTGCTGCCCCGCCTGCGCGGCTGGGGCGAGTCCATGTCCCGCCAGGCGGGCGGGCGCGTTGCCGGCGGTCAGGGAATCGGCTCACGCGGCCCCGGCGAGACCAAGATCGAGCTAGACCGCCGCCGCATCCGCCGGCGCATGGCCAAGCTCCGGCGTGAGATCCGGGCCATGGCTCCTTCCCGTGAGGTCAAGCGTGGCTCTCGGCGGCGCGGCCCCATCCCCGCGGTGGCAATCGCCGGATACACCAATGCCGGCAAATCCTCCCTGATGAACGCTCTGACGGGCGCGGACATCATGGTGCAGGACGCACTGTTCGCCACCCTGGACCCCACCGTCCGCAAGGCTGAGACCGCCGACGGGCGCATCTACACCCTTACCGACACCGTCGGCTTTGTGCGCAATCTGCCGCACGAGCTGATCGAGGCCTTCCGCTCCACCCTGGAGGAGGTCGCCGAAGCGGACCTTGTGGCGCACGTAGTCGACGCTGCCCACCCCGATCCGCTCGGACAGATTACCGCCGTCCACGCCGTCCTGGCGGACATCCCCGGCGCTTTGGACGTGCCGGAGCTGATCGTGCTAAACAAGGCCGACCTTGCCGACGCCGTCACGCTGGCTGCTCTGCGCACCCGCCTGCCCGACGCGGTCATCGTTTCCGCCCGCACCGGCCAGGGACTGGGAGAACTGCGTGAACGCGTCGAGGCCATGCTGCCACGCCCCGACGTGGCCGTGGACGTCGTCGTCCCCTATTCGCGCGGGGACCTGGTCTCCCGCGTGCACGCCGACGGCGACCTTGACGTCGTCGAATACGTAGAGTCCGGCACCCATGTGGTCGCCCGCGTCGACGCCGCCCTCGCAGCCGAGCTGGCCGCCGTCGATGCCGCCGTGCCGACACCCGCCGTCGATGACGAGTAGGTGCCGTGATCGAGACCGAGGCGCCCAGCAGCCCTGAGGGCGCCGGCGATAGCGAATCGGCCCGACCGGGAGAGGCGGACGGGGGCGGCGCGGACCGCTCCCAGGCCGCGCTGGCCGCCGCCGTCACAGCGCTCGGTGGCCGCCCCCGGGAGGGACAGACGGAGATGACCCGTCGCGTGGCCCGCGCCATTGGCTCCGGAATCCACCTGCTGGTCCAGGCAGGCACCGGCACCGGCAAGTCACTGGCCTACCTGGTACCCGCCATGGTTCACGCCGTCGACGCCGGTGAGCGTGCGGTTGTGTCCACCGCCACCCTGGCCCTGCAGCGCCAGGTGCTGACCAAGGATGCCCCACTGGCCGCCGACGCCGTCGAAGGGGTCACGGGCATCCGACCCGTGGTCGCCCTGCTCAAGGGCTGGCAGAACTACCTGTGCCGCCACCGCCTGGCCGGCGGCTATCCCGATGACGACGCCGACACCCTCTTCTCAGCCGCAGTGGCCACCCCCCGCGCCCGTATAGGTGAGGGCGCCGAGCAGAGCCTGGGCGAGCAGGTGGTGCGGCTGCGCGAGTGGGCCGAACAGACCGACACCGGCGACCGGGATGACCTGGTGCCTGGCGTTTCCGATCGCGCCTGGGCGCAAGCATCCGTCAACGCAGCCGAGTGCCTGGGCGCCAAATGTCCCCTACATGACGAGTGCTTCCCCGTACTCGCGCGCGCCGCGGCCGCTAAGGCGGATGTGGTGGTTACCAATCACGCCATGCTCGGCATTGCGGTGGCCGGTAATCCCGGGGTACTGCCTGAGCACGAGGTACTGGTGATCGATGAGGCCCATGAACTGGCAGACCGGGTGCGCTCCCAAGGCACCGCCAGCCTGTCGGCGGCGGCTGTTGCGCGCGTGGCCACCACCGCCCGGCGCCACGCCGGCGTATTGGTCAACGAACTGGAGGAGGTCGGACAGAATCTGCAGCTGGCCCTGGCGGACCTGCCCGATGGGCGTCTTGCCAATGGGCTGCCGCCCGCGCTCGCGGACGCCCTCACCGTGTTGGAGGCGGCCTGCCGGCAGGTGCTTACCGACGTGCGCGAGGTCGCCCGCGCGGCGAACCAGGGCGGCGGGCAGGTGACCGGTGACGCCGGGGGAGTGGCGCTGGCCCGCACCGCCGTGGCGGATATGACCGAAGTTGTGGAACGCATGACCTCAGACTCGGTGGCCCGGCGGCGCGACGTGGCCTGGGTTGAGCGACCGCGCATGGGCCAAGAGCCACCCCGGTTGACGCTGGCACCCATAGATGTGGCCGGTTCGGTGGCTGACACGCTGCTGGCCGACCGGGCCGCAGTACTCACCTCCGCCACCCTCGCCCTGGGCGGCAGCTTCAACCCGATGGCGGCCGCCCTCGGGCTGACATTGGTCGACTCCGGGTGGGAAGGGCTCGACGTCGGCACTCCCTTCGATTATGCACGCCAGGGGATCCTGTACACCCCCACCCACCTGCCTCGGCCCGGGGTGGGTATCTCGCAGGCCACCCTGGAGGAGGTGGTGGCCCTGGCCCGCGCCAGTCGCGGCGGCATGCTCGGGCTGTTCTCCTCCCGGCGAGCCGCCGAGGAGGCCGCCGCGGTGCTGCGCGAGCGCACCGAGTTGACCATTTTCGCCCAGGGGGAGGACCGGTTGCCCACACTGGTGGAGGCCTTCGCAGCCGATGAGGACGCCTGCCTGGTGGGGACCCTGTCGCTGTGGCAGGGGGTGGATGTGCCCGGACGCACCTGTCGGCTGGTGGTAATCGATCGGATCCCCTTCCCCCGACCCGATGACCCGGTAGCCCAGGCACGCAGTGAGGCCGTCACTGCCGCGGGCGGCAACGGCTTCATGACCGTCTCGGCCACCCACGCCGCCTTGCTGCTGGCGCAGGGCGCCGGGCGACTGGTGCGGCGGGCTGAGGATCGCGGTGTCGTCGCCGTCCTGGACCCGCGGCTGCGCACCGCCCGCTACGGGACTTTCCTGGCCCGCTCCATGCCGCCGCTGTGGCCCACTCGGGATCGTGACGTCGTTCTGGGGGCATTGGAACGGCTGGCAGCCACTACCTGACCTGAGCCGTGCCGGTTTAGAGCCCGCAGGGTTCAGTCAGTGATGACTTGCCGGACGGTCTGAGCGAGTTGGTTTGAGTGATGCGGTGGCCTTAGCTGGTGATGGTGAGTTCTTTGAGCGGCCTGGGCCCGCGCACGAGCCGCCTTATGCTCATCCCGGCGGCATTTTGTAGGTGGCGGACGGGCGAGCCGCGACGCCGCCACCACTGTCAGGCGGGCCTGGATGGCGTCTCAGGTGTGTGGTGCAAGGAGCGATGGATGGCCAGGCTGTGCTCGCTCATGCGTAAGTGACTGCAGCCGCACATCGACTTCTAGCGACTCTACTAGCTGTTCGGGTGTGGGGGTGTGGGCGTGGTGGGTGGTGGGTGTGGGGTGTGTTGGGTGCTCGCTCCGTCATGGTGCCGTGGGTTACGTCGGTTGACTGTTGGGTGCGCTCCTTCGGTGTCTGCTACGCCGGTTAGACTTGTGTTGAAGGGTTTTGAGTCCTTCAGCAAAGACCTAAGTGGCGTACTACAGCATGAACCGGCGTAGTAGGTGACTCCGGCCTCTGGCGTCGAGGCTTGGTTGGTTCCTGCTCATGGCCTTTGGGTGTAGCTGAAGCGTCCGATTCCCGCGAACGCCTCGCCGCGGGCGGTCGGCATCGGTTAGGTTGGCAAGTGGTGGGGGGGCGGTAACCAGGTGCCCGGGTTGGCCGGGCCGCCGAGACGAGTGCCCAGTTCCCCCGCGGCTGGGCGTTTTCATGGGATACCAGGCCATCACAGCACCCCCTGTGCCGAGTGCTGAATCAGCCTGAATGTAGGCCGGACCCAGGCCCAGCACAAGCGCACCCAGCTCCGATGAAAGACCGAGCCCGGGTTGAATTCGGCTCTTCCGGTCGAGCCGTGTTCGCCGAGTTCGGTCGTTATTACCATCGAGTTCGGTAGATATGACGATCGAGTTCGGTCGAAATAACCGTCGAGTTCGGTAGATATGACGATCGAGTTCGGTTGGTGGGGTTGGCGGGGTGGGGGAAGTGTCCGGATTCGGCACGAACGATGTTCCCCTGCCCGACGTCGCTCACCAGGTCTGCATGGTTCCAATGAGTCTGAGGGCGCCTGTTGGGAGGGGTGGGGTGTTTGTGCCGATTCTGGACACTTTTGGCTCCCAGGTGCTGGCCTACCGCCCTGATGTGGTGGGCAAGCCAGGGCGTCTGGCCGCCGACTGGCCCCGTTGTCCGATCGGCTGGGACGTCTTTGGCGATGAACCCGCCCGCGGCCAGGCCCGGCCCGCTGGCATGCCGGGCCTGGCTGCCGGCCATGCCGGCGACGTCCGCGGCCTAGGGCATCTTGACCGTTGACCTTGGGTGCGCCGGCGTCCACGGCAACCCCACCGGCCCGAGTCAGCACCCCCACACCCGGACCGTCTGGCTGCCGTTGGACCGACTGGCTGCGGTTGGACCACCTGAAACGCGCTCTCAGACGGTCCAAGCGCAGTAACGCGGTCCAAGTACGCGGCCAGCAGCCGGCCGAACCCGCACCCACCACCGCCAACACCCTCAAACCGGAAGAGCCCTATCGCACACAATAAGCAATCGGCGAACCCGGGCCGAAGAAAGAAGAAAAGAGAGCCGAAGCAACCGCTTTCGGTAATGCGACCACGTGCCAGCGCCCGAGGTATGGCTCCTGCTAAAACCGGCAGTGATAACGCGGCAGCGAGGTGGCTATAAGGCGGACGTGACCCAAAAACAATGCCAATCTGAGTGTGGAGTCAATTGTGGAAACCAACGCAAGCACAGCTAGTTGCACTGCTATGGATATGAAAGGCAAGAGCGCGTATATGTGCGCCGTTTCATGGTAGCTCTTGGGGTGTGGTTGCCCTAACCATCGTGGGTTCGATGTTGTACGATAGTTGCGATAATGTAAATAGGAATGTGGTTGACGTCACATCGCGGTTGTGTTCGCGTCAATTCTCAGTGCGCCGTCGGGGTTGACCGCGTACGCTAGGCCGTGGGTGGGCCAGCTCACCAACCTGACAACCGTTCAGATTCGGAGGAACACAGTGTCAGACCCCATGATTACCAACAGTGCTCAAGGTTCGTATCCGACGGCTCGCTCCGGCCGTCCCTCCAAGGTCGCTATCATCGGCGCTGGCGCGGTTGGGTCCACGCTCGCCTACGCCTGTGTCACCAAGGGCGTCGCTCGAGAGATCGTCTTGCAGGACATCGTCAAGGAGAAGGTTGAGGCTGAGGCTCTCGACATCGCCCAAGGTATCCAGTTCACCTCCGCCGGCGCTGTCTCCGGCTCGGACGACCCGGAGATCTGCCGCGACGCGGACGTCGTGGCCATCACTGCCGGCGCCAAGCAGAAGCCCGGCCAGTCCCGCCTCGAGCTAGCCGGCGCCACCGTCGGCATTATGGAGAAGATCCTTCCCAAGCTCGTAGAGGTGGCTCCGAACGCGATCTTCCTGCTGGTGGCCAACCCGGTAGACGTGGTCACCTACTGTGCCAAGAAGATCACTGGTCTACCCGAGAATCAGATCTTCGGCTCCGGCACCGTCCTGGACACCGCCCGCATGCGGTACTTGGTGTCCCTGGAGACCGGCACCGCGACCCAGAACATCCACGGTTACATCGCCGGTGAGCACGGCGACTCAGAGGTCGCCCTGTGGTCCTCCACCGAGATTGGCGGCGTGCCGGTCACCCAGTGGGGCAAGACCCTGGACGGCGGCGTATTCGATCAGGCCAAGCGTGACCGCATCGCCCACGATGTGGTCCGCTCCGCCTACCGCATCATTGAGGGCAAGGGTGCAACCAACTATGCCGTCGGCCTGGCCGTTTCCCGTATCATCGGCGCCATCCTCAACGACGAGCAGCGCGTGTTGACCATCTCGCCGCTGCTGGATAACTGGCACGGTATCTCCGACGTGTGCATGGCGGTGCCCACCATCGTTGGCCGCGAGGGCGCCGGGCGTCGTTTGGAGCTGCCGTTAACGCTCGATGAGCGCGACCGGCTGACTGCCTCCGCCGAGCGCCTGCGCGAGGTGGCTCGCGGTCTGGGCTACTAATCCGGCAGGCAAAGCCGAGGAGTGTGTGCGTCCGCGGGAGCCTTGGCGTTGGCTTCGGCCTGATACATCACAGTCATTGGCCGGAAGGTAAAGGAGGGTTCGACTCCGGTGGGGTCGGACCCTCCTTTGTGGTTTAAGGGCTCTTCGGGTATGAGGGCCTGGTCCATATGGGTGTGGGTGGGTGCCGATCGGACGGCCAGACGGGCCTTGACCCTGTTTGTTGGACACGCTGATTCCGGCCCTGCGGGGCTGGGGAGAGCGAGATGATCTGACTATGGTTATGAAGAGTTACTCGGCAGGAGCTTGCGTCGTCAGGCGGTGGACTTGTACGAGACGACACCGGGGGCGATGCGTGCGCGGCATCGCCCAGGACCTGGGGGTCTGCCGGGGCACGCTGCGCGGCTGGCTGCACCGGTGGGGCACCGGAGGTAAGACCGGTCCGGATGGGGCACCGGCCCCCAGCCCGCTCAAACCCAAGACCGACCTCGGGGACAGGACCGGGACCCAGCCGCCAGCCGAGGAGTCGATGGAGGAGCGGGTCGCCCGCCTGGAGGCGGAGAACGCCGCCCTGCGGGCGGAGCGGGCCAAGCTGACCCGGGAGCGGGAGATCTTGCAGCAGGCGGCCAAGTATTTCGCGGGGGAGACGATCTGGTGAGCCGCTTCCAGTTCGTCGCCGACCATGCAGCCACCCATGGGGCGGGAGCGGCTTTGTGAGTTGCTGGAGGTAGCCCGCTCCTCCTACTACGCCTGGAAGGCAGGTGCTCCCAACAGGGCGCAGCGGGCGGCGGCAGATGCCGCCCTGACCGAGCGGATACGGGCCATCAATGCCGGTGACCGGGCCATGGGCGCTCCCAGGACCCGCCGCCGAACCAGGCGACCAGCAGGCCGAGTCCGGCGGGAGCAGGATCAACCGCAAGGCGGGTTGCCCGCCTGATGCGGGCCGGCGGCATTGTGGGGGTGCCGCAAGCGGCGCCGGGTGCGTACCACTGTCCCGGACCAGGCGGCGTCCAAGGTATCCCGACCTGCTGGGGCGGGACTACCGCCGCCGATGCCCCCAACCGCAAGTACGTGGGCGACATTCCCCCACTGCGTGGGAGGTGCCCCCACCTATCTGCCGCTGGCTGACGGGAGCAACCTGTATCTGGCCACCGTCATCGACTGCTACAGCAGGCGCCTGGTCGGCTGGGCTGTGCGCGACCACATGCGCACCAGCCTCGTCGTCGACGCCCTACAGGCTGCCGCGCGTGAGCGCGGGAGCCTTAAAGGGGCTGTCTTCCATTCCGACCACGGCAGCGTCTACACGTCTTCGGCGTTTCACAAGGCCTGCAAGGACCTTGGGGTTACCCAGTCGATGGGTGCGGTGGGCACCAGCGCCAACCAGCGCCCTGGCGGAGTCCTTCAATGCCGCGTTCAAGCGGGAAGTGCTCATGGACCAACGCGCCTGGCCCGACGAGACCACCTGCCGCCGTCAGGCGTTCCGGTGGCTGACCCGCAACAAACACCGTCCGCAGACACTCCTACTGCCAGAACCTGCCCCCGAACACTTACGAGAACCACTACACACCCGCGACGCCAGCCACTATGCTGGAACACGCCGCATGAACCAAACCCTCGTGTCCACAAAACAGGGGCAAGCCCCGACCACGCGAGTTTGCGCCTGGTCCATATTGGGTATGGGTGGGTGTTGGCGGTGGTGGGTGTGGGCCCGGTTGGCTGCCGGCGTCGCGCTTGGACCGCGTCCCTGTGCTTGGACCGCGTCCCTGTGCTTGGACCGCGTCCCTGTGCTTGAACCGTCTGAGAGTGTGTTCCAGATGGTCTATTCGCAGCCCGGAGGTCCATCCGCAGCCGGGCGCTGTAGTCGAAGGTCGGGCGGCGCACGCGTTCGCGCCGACACCCATATCCCATAACCCGCATACGGGGGACGTGAGGGGGCGTCCGGCGGATGCCTACTATAGGGACCGCAGTACCGTGACTACCTTGCCCATGATCGTGGCCGCATCGCCGGGGATAGGGGCGTAGTCGGGGTTGCGTGGCAGCAGCCACTGGTGGCCGTCTTTGCGGGAGAGTACCTTGACCGTGGCGGAGGCGCCGTCGACGTCGTCGACCATCGCGGCCACGACGTCGCCGTTGTCTGCATCCGGTTGAGCACGTACGACCACCCAGTCGCCATCGCAGATGGCCGCATCGATCATGGAGTCGCCGTGAACCTCCAACATGAACAACTCCCCGTCGCCGGTCAGGCGTCGGGGGAGGGCCAGCACGTCCTCCACGTCCTGCTCGGCCAAAATCGGTGAACCCGCAGCGATGCGCCCCACCAGCGGCACGGCCACTGCCTCGCCGTCGGCGACGCCGGGCAGCAGCGGCAGTGAGGGTTCGGAAACGCGTGCGGCGGGGGAAACAAAGGTGTCCGGCTCGTCCGGCGTGACCGCAGGAGTCACCACTTCCAAGGCGCGTGGTCGATTGGGATTGCGCCGCACCAGGCCGAGGCGTTCGAGCTTGTCCAGCTGATGCTTGACCGAGGAGGGGCTGGTCAAGCCCACCTGGGCGCCGATCTCTCGCATGGATGGTGGGTAACCGTGGACGGCGACGGCCTCGCGTACCGACTCATACACGGCGCGGGCGCGTGCATCCAGGCGGTGCAGTGCATCGGCGGTGGGATCGGCTGCCGTGCTCGTGTCGCGGCGGCCCGTCGGACCGGTGTTCGCGCTCATCGCCTGTCCCTCATTCCCGGGCTTCCGGCGGCTCGGGGCCGGGTGCCGGTTAAGGAGCCCGAATTCATGTCGGTGGCCCGTGATGGCCTGGTCCCGTCAAGACTACGGCCGATCGTCCAAGTGATCAAACATGTGTTCGAAAACGCTCTGGACGTGTCGGACGTGAACCGCTAATCTATCGAACAGGCGTTCGTCGAACGTATGTTCTAGGAGGGTTTCATGAGCGCTCTCACCGCGCCACTGCCGCCGCACCTTCGGTTGGTATCGGTCGAGGATGGGCGGACACCCGCTGAGTCTGTGGTCGGTGCCGTGTCCAGGTTCTCCGCACCTGCCGATACGCCTGAGGGCAAATGGGGCAGGCCTCGGCTGCGTCTGGTGCCCGGGGGCGTCGACGCCGACTTCGAGCCGACCCCGGCACCAATCCCAGACTCGCCGCGGGAGCTGATTCGGCGGCCGATCCCTCCGCACCGAGGCCGTACGGCGTCGCCGGGCAGCGTGTCCCCGGGCACTGCGTCGCCGGGCAGTGTTTCCCCAGGCAGTGCGTCTTCGCGTAAAGTCAGCGCCGCCGCGGCGGCCCGTCCGGTGCTCGTCACCGGCGTCGGTGTGCGGGAGCTCGGTGTGCGATCAGATTCCGTGGATGCGCTTGCGCCCGCCCATCCGGCCGTGCGCGCTCGCCGTCGGAGACAGGCGCATGAGCAGGTGGTATCTCCTGCCGTGCAGACTTCCACATCTGGTCGCGCGCAGACGCATTCCCGGGCCCCACGCCGAAGCGATGCGGTCGGCCTGCCGGGCGTCGTGCGGCGGCTGTTCGCCCTCGGTGCTCTGGTGCTGGTTGTCGTCCTGGCGGTAGCCAGCGGCATCGTGGCCTCCGGTTTCGACGCCACCCCTGCCGCGACCACCACCGCCGTCGTACAGTCTGGCCAGTCCCTGTGGGACATCGCCGTGGCCACCGGCGCCGGTGACGTCAATGAGGTCATGTCCCAGATCGTCGACTTGAACGGGCTGACCAGCTCCACGCTGCAGGCCGGTCAGACGCTCATAGTCCCGGCTGACTGAGCTTTCGGCGTCGTTTTCCGGTTCTTCTGGTTTGATGAGGTTGTTCGATGCGGTGATGGGGCGCGTCGACGGCTCCGGTAGAGGCGACGCGCGGCAAACGCTTGCGAATTGTCCTGCCGGACACATACCCTCCGAACCGTACGCACAGCGAGGAGAATCGGAGGTGGCCGGCGTGCGTTGTCCTTTCTGTCAGCACAGCGGATCGCGCGTCGTCGACTCGCGCACCTCCGAGGACGGCGCATCGATTCGCCGTCGTCGCCAATGTACTAACTGCGGCAGGCGCTTCACCACCATTGAGGCGGCCAGCCTGTCTGTGCGCAAGCGCTCCGGCGTCATTGAGGCCTTTTCCCGTGAGAAGGTGATTCGAGGTGTGCGTCGCGCCTGCCAGGGGCGCCCGGTCACCGACGACCAGTTGGCGCTGCTGGCCCACCGGGTCGAAGAGGCCGTTCGTGGAAGGGGGCACGCCATCGTTGACTCCCACGAGGTGGGGTTGGCGATTCTTGAGCCGCTGCAAGAACTGGATGAGGTCGCCTACCTGCGGTTCGCCTCCGTGTACTCCGGTTTCAATTCCTTAGCCGACTTCGAATCCGCCATAGCCGACCTGCGCACTCGGCACGCCAAGGGCTCCGACGCGGCCGGAGACTCTCCGACGCGCTGAGCTGTACGACGGCGCCGAGCTGTGCAGTCGCGCGACCCGCCTGGTTCTGCATGACACGGGCCGGGCGTGGGTACTGCCGGTGGCTTCAGGCGAGTGCGTGAATCTGCGTGGCACACTGAGGGCATGCGCGTGCTTATTGTCTCCGACTGCTATGCGCCGCGGCTGGGCGGCATTGAAACGCAGGTGAGGGACCTCGCCCGGAACCTGCTGGCGGCCGGTCATGAACCCGCCGTCGTTACGGCCACACCCACGGGTACGGTACGAGGCCGCAGCCTTGAGGATCCCGATGGTTTTCCGGTGTACCGAACCACCGTCCGCCTGCCCGGGGAGTTGCCGCTGCATCCGCGTGCCGGGAGGGAAGTGTCGGCCCTGATGACGCGGCTGCGGCCCGACGTCGTTCACGTCCACACCGGCATCGTCTCCCAGTTCGCCTGGGCCGGCATCGGTGCGGCACGGCGCGCCGAGCTGCCTCTGGCCATCACCTTCCACTGTGTCCTCGGTCCCTGGGCGGCGGTATGCGGTGCCCTAGGCCCGGCGAGCCCCGTGCGCATCTGGCAGCGCGGTGGGGCCGACCTCACAGCTGTGTCCTCCATGCTCGCCGCAGAAGTCGAAAGGGCGGGCGGCGCCTGGCCGGTCACGGTGCTGCCGAACGGTATCACCGTGGAGGACTGGAGGCTTCCCCGGAGTGCGGAACCCGCGGCGCAGGGTCCTTTGCGGGTCGTGGCCTCGCTGCGTTGGATCGAACGCAAGCGGCCCCTGCAGGTTGTTCGCGTGTTCGTCGACGCCGTCAGGCGTACTGGCTGTGATGCCGTGTTGGAGATGTACGGTGACGGTCCGTTGCGTGATCGACTAGCTCAGGAGGTTGCCGAATCCGGTATGGCGGCTCGGATCACCTTGGTAGGCAGAGTTGATCGTGATGAACTGGCGCGAGCCTTTTCTGGGGCCGACGTCTACCTACAGACCTCGCCCGCGGACTCTTTCGGAATCAGTGTGCTGGAGGCGCGTTCGGCGGGGCTGGCCGTGGTTGCCCTACGCTCCTCCGGCGTTGCGGATTTCATTACGGACGGTCAAGACGGACTTCTGGGCGAGGATGATGCCGATCTGGCTCGGGCACTTGCGGAGTTCATGACGAGTCCCGGCCTGCTGCGGCGCATCAAGGCGCATAACTACGCCGTCGACCCGCTGCCGGTATGGGGTGATGTGACGAACATGAACGTTGACGCCTACCGGCGTGCCATTGAGCTAGGTAAGCATCGTTGAGCGTCGTTGAATCCGCGCCGGGGTGCGGGCGGCTGCTTCCCCGGAACCGTATCGGCCGGTCTCGATGGTTACCTCAGCCCTCGTCGTTGTTGCGAAGGACCTCGGACAGGCGGCGCGCCGCAGCGGCCACTACGGGGCCGTGCACGCGCCCGGGCTGACGGCCCATGCGCTCGATCGGGCCGGAGATGGACACGGCGGCGACGACCTTGCCGCTGGCGCCGCGCACTGGCGCCGATACGCTAGCCACACCCGGCTCGCGTTCGCCGACGGACTGAGCCCAGCCGCGCCGTCGCACCGCGGACAGCATGGTGGCGTTGAAACGGGCGCCCACTAGGCCGCGATGCAGCCGGTCGGGCTCCTCCCAGGCCAGCAGCACCTGCGCGCCGGAGCCGCCCTGCATGGACATGGTCGCTCCCACCGGGATGGAGTCGCGCAGGCCGATCGGACGCTCGGCGTTGGCCACGCACACCCGCACGTCGCCCTGACGGCGGTACAGCTGTGCGGACTCGTGTGTCTTGTCCCGCAGGGCTGCCAGCACGGGGCCGGCCGCGGCCAGCAGATTGTCCTCCCCGGCGGCCGCGGCAAGCTCGTTCAGGCGCGGCCCCAGTATGAAACGCCCCTGCGCGTCGCGGGCCAGCAGCCTGTGGAACTCCAGCGCCACCGCTATGCGGTGCGCAGTCGGACGGGCCAGATGGGTGATGGTGACCAGCTGCGCCAGCGTGGCCGGGCCTGCCTCCAGGGCGCTCATGACCAGTGCGGCCTTGTCGATGACCCCAACCCCGCTGCCGCTCTCGATGTCACCCAGAGTGTCCATAATCTGATACTGCCATTCCGAGTGCTGAGACTTCAAGTAGCGTGGAGTCAGAAAACAGCCCGGTCTTTGCCGGTTCCGCACACCTCGGGCGGGCATTCGGGCGGAACGTCCCAGGAAAGGAAGTGCAGCGATGGGAATGACCCTGGCACAGAAGGTGTGGCGCGACCACGTCGTCGCTCCGGGCGCCGACGGAGCCCCGGACCTGCTCTACATCGATCTGCACCTGGTTCACGAGGTCACCAGCCCGCAGGCCTTCGAGGGACTGCGCCTGGCGGGCCGTAGGGTGCGCCGACCCGAGCTAACCCTTGCCACCGAGGATCACAACACCCCCACGCTCGACATCGACCTGCCCATCGCCGATGTCACCTCCCGCACGCAGATCGAGACCCTGCGTGCCAACTGCGCCGAGTTCGGGGTGAGGCTGCACTCCCTCGGTGATGCCGACCAGGGGATCGTCCACGCCGTCGGCCCCCAGCTGGGCCTGACTCAGCCCGGCATGACCGTGGTGTGCGGCGACTCCCACACCTCCACCCACGGCGCCTTCGGGGCGCTCGCCTTCGGCATCGGCACCAGCCAGGTGGAGCACGTGCTGGCCACCCAGACCCTACCCGTGGCTCCCTTCAAAACCATGAGCGTGCTCATCGACGGCGACCTGCCCGCCGGTAGTGGCGCCAAGGACATCATCCTGGCCATCATCGCCAAGATCGGCACCAACGGCGCCCAGGGGCATGTTATTGAGTACCGGGGCCGCGCCATCGAGCAGCTGTCGATGGAGGCCCGCATGACCATCTGCAACATGAGCATCGAGGCCGGCGCCCGCGCTGGCATGATCGCCCCCGACGAGACCACCTTTTCCTACCTGAAGGGTCGTCCCCACGCGCCGGAGGGCAAGGACTGGGACGACGCCGTCGCCTACTGGCGCTCATTGCGCACCGATGATGACGCCGTCTTCGACACCGAGGTTGTTCTGAGGGGCCGCGATATTGAACCCTTCGTGACCTGGGGCACCAACCCCGGTCAGGGTCTGCCCATCTCCGCCGTCGTACCCGACCCCGAGGAAATCGCCGATGAGACGCTGCGGCGAGCCGCCGAGCGGGCGCTGGAGTACATGGATCTGGCCCCCGGTACCCCGCTGCGCGACATCAGGGTCGACACCGTGTTTCTCGGCTCGTGCACTAACGGGCGCATTGAGGACCTGCGTGCCGCCGCTGAGGTGATCAAGGGCCGCACCAAGGCGCCCGGACTGCGCATGCTCGTGGTGCCGGCCTCGGCCCGCATCCGGCTGCAGGCCGAGGCCGAGGGACTGGACCGGGTGTTCAAGGATTTCGGTGCCGAATGGCGTAACGCCGGCTGCTCCATGTGCCTGGGCATGAACCCCGACCAGCTGGCCCCCGGTGAGCGCGCCGCCTCAACCTCCAACCGCAACTTTGAGGGTCGCCAGGGCAAGGGTGGGCGCACCCACCTGGTCTCGCCCGTCGTTGCCGCCGCCACCGCGGTGCGCGGCACCCTGTCCACCCCTGCGGACCTGCCGGTGGCGTCCGCCGCCTGACCGCCGTTCCGATCCGCCAACCCGCACCATGCCATAAGAGAGAATCCCGTAACCGCCATGGAGAAGTTCATCCGTCACACCGGCATCGGCGCTCCCCTGCGCCGCAGCGCCGTGGACACCGACCAGATCATCCCGGCTGTCTACCTCAAGCGGATCACCCGCACCGGCTTCGATGACGCCTTATTCGCCTCCTGGCGGGCCAGCGAGGCCGATTTCATCCTCAACCAGGACGCCTACAAGCGTGCCAGTGTGCTGGTGGCCGGACCGGACTTCGGTACCGGATCCTCCCGCGAGCACGCCGTGTGGGCGCTGAAGGACTACGGCTTCAAGGCGGTGCTCGCCCCCCGGTTCGCCGACATCTTCCGCGGCAATGCCGGTAAGCAGGGGCTTGTGGCCGGCGTAATCAGCCAGGAGGATGCGGAGCAGCTGTGGAAGATCTTGGAGGCCGAACCCGGCACCGAGGTCACGGTGGACCTGGAACGGCGCACCGTGGAGGCAGGATCCTTCCGGACCGTCTTCCAGATCGACGACTACGTGCGCTGGACCCTGATGGAGGGACTGGATGACATCTCGCTGACTCTCACCCAGGAGGACGCCATCCGCGCCTATGAGGAGGCCCGGCCCACCTACAAGCCGCGCAGCCTGCCAGCCCGGCATGAGCCTGACGCCCGGGTCGTGCCCGCCCGCTCGGCGGAAATGCCGGTGCCCATCGGCTACCCCTTCGTGCGCCCGGGAGCCTGAGCGCCGAGCCGCATTGGCTGCAGTGGCCGACGTCAGGCCCGTGGCCCGTACCGGGACTTGTCCACACCGGTGAGTGCAAGGACACGCTCCGGTTCGCTGTGGGCGGGGTGCGAACACTGCCGCGGGTGCCTGCGGAGCCTATGCTGAAGGTGTCCGCGCTAGGCGCGGCGGACGCCCCTTCCCATGGCGTCCGATCTTCACGTGAACACTCGGAGGTACGCATGGTCGACGGTCTGCTCCAGGTCGAGGGCGGGCGCCCACTCACCGGTGAAATCACCGTTCGCGGCGCCAAGAACCTCGTCCCCAAGGCCATGGTCGCCGCCCTACTGGGAACCACGCCATCGGTGCTGCACAACGTGCCGCTCATCCGCGACGTCGACGTCGTCTCCGGACTGCTCTCGCTGCACGGCGTCAGTGTCGACTACGACCAGGCGCAGGGGGTGTTGCGCCTGGACCCCTCCAGTGTGGAGAGCGCCCACATGGCCGATATTGACGCCCATGCCGGCTCCTCCCGCATCCCGATCCTGTTCTGCGGCCCCCTGTTGCACCGGCTCGGCGAGGCCTTCATCCCTGACCTGGGCGGCTGCCGCATCGGTGACCGCCCCATTGACTTCCACCTTGACATTCTGCGTGGCTTCGGCGCCATTGTGGACAAGCAGCCGCAGGGAATCCGGTTGACCGCCCCCGACGGCCTGCGCGGTACGGTTATCGAACTGCCATACCCGTCGGTCGGCGCCACCGAGCAGACTCTGCTGACGGCTGTGCGCGCCGAGGGACTGACGGAGCTGCGCGGCGCCGCCGTCGAGCCGGAGATCATGGATCTGGTGGACGTGCTGCAGAAGATGGGCGCCATCATCTCGGTGGACACCGACCGCACCATCCATGTAGAAGGCGTGGACGAGCTGGCCGGCTACAACCACCGCGCCCTGCCCGATCGTATCGAGACCGCCTCTTGGGCCTCGGCCGCGCTGGCCACACGCGGTGACGTGTTCGTTCACGGAGCCCACCAGAGCGATATGACCACTTTCTTGAACATCTTCCGCAAGGTCGGCGGCGCCTTCGACGTGCGCGAGGACGGCATCCGCTTCTACCACCCCGGTGGGGATCTGAAGAGCATCGTGGTGGAGACCAACGTCCACCCCGGCTTCATGACCGACTGGCAGCAGCCCCTGGTAGTGGCCCTGACCCAGGCGGAGGGTCTGTCTATCGTGCATGAGACCGTGTATGAGAACCGTTTTGGTTTCACCGGTGCCCTGCGCAAGATGGGCGCCACCATTCAGGTGTACCGCGAGTGCCTGGGCGGCACCGCCTGCCGCTTCGGACAGCGCAACTTCTACCACTCCGCCGTAGTCTCCGGGCCCACCCCGCTGCACGGGGCCGACATCGTGGTGCCCGATCTGCGTGGCGGCTTCTCCCACCTGATCGCGGCACTGGCCGCGCAGGGTACCAGCCGTGTGGAGGGCGTCAACCTGATCGACCGCGGCTACGAGCACTTCATGAACAAGCTCGCAGCTCTCGACGCCAACGTGAGTCGTCTGGCCTGAGCGTGACGCCCGTGCCCGACAGGGGGAGCAGCGGATTCAGTCCGCCGCTTGTGCCGGGGCGGGTTGCGGGGCGTGCGGGTTCCGGACGGATGCCTGCATCCGGACCGGCCTGCGGGCATCCGCCCACCAGGAGGAGCGGGAGTGGGTAGAGTGCCGATGTGCCCACCACACGACGCATGACCCCCTTCTACCGTTTCGCGGCCAGGGGGGTGATCATCCCCTTCCTAAAGGCGGTGTCCAAGCAGCACGTGACCGGAACGGCGAACATCCCCCGCGAAGGCGGCTTCGTGGCCGTCGCCAACCACCTGTCCAACCTGGACCCGCTGACCGCCATGCGTTCGCTGGTGGACGTGGACGTGCCCATCTACTCGCTGGCCAAGTCGCAGCTGTTCGAGATCCCCCTCCTGGGGCGAGTATTCAGTGCCGGCGGCCAGATCCCTGTCTACCGGGATTCTGCCAATGCCGGTAATTCGCTGGTGGAGGCGGAGCGGCGGCTGCGGGAGGGCGATCCGATCATGATCTTTCCGGAGGGCACACTTTCGCGTGACCCCCTGCAATGGCCGATGACCGGAAAGACCGGCGCTGCCCGCCTGGCGATGCGCACCGGCGCCCCGGTGCTGCCCATGGGGCAGTGGGGGGCGCACAAAGTGCTGGGAACCTATGGCGGTTTCCATCCCTTCCCCCGCAAGGATGTAAGGGTGGTTATCGGTGAGCCCTTCGACCTGGTGGAGTACGGCTCGGACGTCTCCGATTATGACGCCGTGCGTGCCGCCACTGCTGAGATCATGCGGCGTATCACCGAGCTGGTTGAGCAGTTGCGTGGTGAGAAGGCCCCGCGCCCCTTCGACATGAAGTATGACGGTGATCCGGGTAAGGGCAATATCGGGGTGCGCCGCCCCGACCCGCCGATATCACAGGCGCCATCTGTGGATCCGGATGATGACGCCGACGGCTCCGCAGGCAGCTCAGAACGCCCTGTGGCCGATGCGGGTTCCGGTGAGGAGCACCAGTCATGAGCGCCGCCGCCCGGCCGCAAGATTTGGCACGCCGGGCCGCCGTTATCGGTGCCGGTGCATGGGGCACAACTTTCGCCCGCCTGCTCGCCGGCGCGGGCACCCCCACCGTCATCTGGGCGCGCCGCCCGGAAATCGCCGATGAGATCAATGCCGGCACCAACGACCGCTACCTGCCTGGCATCCGTCTGCCTGAAACCGTGACCGCCACTGCGGACATCCGGGAGGCGGTCGCCGGGGCGGGACTCGTGGTCGCGGTGGTGCCCTCGCAGACCGCCCGGAGCGTACTCGCCCCGCTGCGCGGCGTCCTGGACGATGACGCAGTCGTGGTCTCCCTGATGAAGGGGGTGGAAGCCGGCACGGGGCTGCGCATGAGCCAGGTCATTGCCGATGCGCTTGACCTGCCCGCCGACCGCATCGCCGTGGTCTCCGGTCCGAACCTGGCCGATGAGATCGCCGCTGGTCAGCCCACTGCCACCGTCGTGGCCGCCCAGGATGAGGCCGTGGCCGCCCGGGTGGCAGCTTTGTGCGCAACCGGTACCTTCCGCCCCTACACCAACACCGATGTGCTCGGGGTGGAGCTGTGCGGTGCGGTGAAGAATGTGATCGCCCTGGCCGTTGGCATCACCACCGGGCGCGGTTTTGGCGACAACTCCAAGGCCACCGTCATCACCCGTGGGTTGGTGGAGATCACTCGCTTGGGGATCGCCCTGGGCGCAAGCCCCGAGACCTTCGCCGGACTGGCTGGCATGGGTGACCTGGTGGCGACCTGCTCCTCACCGCTGTCGCGCAACCAGACCTTCGGACGACGCCTGGGGGAGGGGATGAGCGTGGACCAAGCCGCCGCCGCCTCGCGCGGGGTTGCCGAGGGCGCCAAGTCCGCGCGCGCGGTGCTGGACTTGGCAACTGCGCATGGGGTGGACATGCCGATAACCGCTGGCGTGGTCGCTGTCGTTGAAGGCACCGCCACCGTGGAGGAGATCAGTGACGCCCTGCTGTCTCGCCCCCGTAAGGCCGAGGGCGTCAACGCCGCGCCGCTGGCCTGAGCGCGCACCTCCCCGCCGCCGAGTTCGGTCGATATAACCACCGAGTTCGGTAGATATAACGATCGAGTTCGGTCGAACTAACCATCGAGTTCGGTAGATATAACGATCGAGTTCGGTCGACATGAGGCTCTTTCGGTTGTGTTGGCGGGAAGGGCAGGGGGTGGCTCCAGGAGGTGAGTCGGTATCTGGCCGCACTGGGTTGCGGTATTCGAACCCGGCGCTGCACTGCCGGTGCTCTCGATGTTCCTGCTGCTGCCAGATCCCAGGGGAGGGGGGGTGGCCTTTGCGTCGCGGCGTCGGGGAGCTGAGCCTGAAGTAGGCATCTGGTGCAGCGGTCGTCTAGAGGTGTATGCGCGAACAGTTTGGGAGATGGCTTGGCAGGTCGTGCTCCTGCGGTTCTGCCAGGGGTGGTGTCGCAGAATGCAGTACTTTCATTCGTCGCGCCTGCGGTGAGCTGGTCGCGAACCGCATGATTGCGCGGTTGTTTCGGATGGCTGCCGGGCGGGAGTGGATAAAGTGCTGCATTTTGTGACACCGATGCCGGTGGGATCTCGGATCTAGCCCCAGCCGGGGCTGGATCGCGGTTCTCAGTTTGGAGCGTCTGAGCGCGCCTGCCAGGCTAGCCAAGCTCTTGTACGCGCGCTGGTCCAAGGCCAGGCCGCCGCGCCATTCGCCTATCAGCCGCCAAGCGCGGTGCGACCGGAGACACCGAGACACGCCCCTTTGCCACCCATCCCGACCAACACCCACATCCTCAGACCCGGGTGGGGTGGCGTGGAGGAGCTCTCAGTCATCGTCGGCGACATCGATCACCAAGCGGGTGGGGTTGGTAAGCGTGAAGATCCGGAATGTCTGTGAGTCGGTGCCCAGCACCACCTGGAACTGGTCTTCGAAGGCCAGGTCGAGGTAGGCCTCCTCAATGCCATCGTCATCGTCGCGCCCGACGGCGTCGAAGTCGAAGCGCACCGGCTCGGTGTAGGCCACCGCCTGCTGCTCCTCGCTGATGGGCATTGTCACTCCGGTGCCGGTAACCACTAGCGTGAAATCCCCATCGACGTTGATCGGGTCGCCCTTGCCCTGCGTATAGGCCTGATCGGTCCACTGCGCGGACCAGCCCGGCGTGCCCTCACCGGAGAACTCCACCACGAAACGCGAGTAGTCCTCGTCATCGTGGGAGCCGATGCGCACGTCGGAGATGATCAGCTCCGAGCCCTCGGCCGCCGGCTGCCCTTCGGCGCCGGTGCCCCAGGCGGGTGTTCCCGATGTGCCGGCCTCCTCCTGGGTGAGCGAGCCGGTGATGGTAGGAACCTGGGAGGCGGCTGGTGACTGCGGTGCGGAGGCGTTATCGGTGGCCGCAACGGAGCCGGTCGAATCGGACGGAGCAGCGGGTGATGCGGAAGCCGCGGCGCCACCGTCGGAGCCGGAACCGCAGGCACCCAGTGTGAGGGTGCCGGTCAGTAGCAGGGCTAGGGCGGGCAGCAGCGTGCGGCGAGCCAGGCAGGGTGAGTTTGCAGTTGTCATGGCGTCTCCTGACCTCGGATGAACCAGGTGATCTCCAGCATACGGAAACGGCGCCCCCGGCGCATCCGTCGCAGACAATCAAGGCTGTCGGTTACTCCCAGTCCAGGTGTTGCCGGCACTGAGCTGGTATTCACAACGCCTTACGGGGCCGTTCGGCCATGGAGCGGTAGCGTTGTCGCCATGTCGGCCTCCAACGCAGCCAGTGCAACCAGCAGCGGTGCCACCGCGGACTTCGACCCCTCCGCGTCGATTAATGCCGCCCCGACCAGCCGTCGTGGACGCAAGCCGCGCGTCGCCGTAGTCTTCGGCGGGCGAAGCGGCGAACACTCCATCTCCTGTGCCACCGCTGCCGGGGTACTGGATGCCATCGACCGGGACCGCTACGACGTCATGCCCATCGGCATAACCCGCCAGGGCAAGTGGGTGCTCGTGGATGACGACCCCGACGCCCTGCGCTTGGACGACGCCCGCCCCCCGGTGGAGATCACCACCGACGGGCTCGGCCGCGGCGAACTGGCCATGCGGTTGGGCGGTGGGAACCTGACCGCGATCACACCCGCCGGCCCCGAGGTGCTCGGCGCCGTCGACGTCGTGCTGCCGCTGCTGCACGGCCCCTATGGTGAGGACGGCACCATCCAGGGCATGCTGGAGATGCTGGGCCTGCCCTATGTGGGCTGCGGCGTGCTCGCCTCCGCCGCCGGCATGGACAAGCAGGTCACCAAGGTCCTCCTGCAGGCCGCCGGCATCCCCACCGCCCCGCATGTACTCGTCGAGGCGCACCGGTGGAGCCGTGATAAGGCCGCTGTTCTCGCCCAGTGCGCCGAGTTGACCCGCCCCCTGTTCGTCAAACCCGCCCGCGCCGGCTCCTCCCTGGGCATCACCCGGGTGGAGGACCTGGCCGACCTGGAGGCGGCCATCGAAACCGCCCGCGCGGTGGACCCCAAGGTGCTGGTCGAATCCGGCGTTGTCGGCCGCGAGATCGAGGTCGCGGTCCTCTCCGGGCACGGCGACGACGCCCCCCGCGTGGCCGAGCCCGGCGAGATCGTCATGGACGCCGCTCACGGTGCCGGCGAGTTCTACGACTACGAAACCAAGTACCTGGCCCACGACGCCGTCGCCATGGTCTGCCCCGCCCACATTGCCTCGGCCGAGCGCGAGTTGCTCATGCGCCGGGCCGCTGAGGCCTTCGTCGCCATCGGTGGGGAGGGGCTTACCCGCGTCGACTTCTTCCTCACCCCGGATGGGGAGGCGATTGTCAACGAGGTCAACACCATGCCCGGCTTCACTCCCTTCTCCATGTACCCCTACATGTGGCAGGTATCCGGGCTGCCCTACCGTGACCTGGTCACCGAGCTGATCGAGCTGGCGTTGGAGCGCCCCAGAGATGTCAACCGCTGATGCGTCCGCAGGCCGGGCGGGTTCCGGGCCTTCCCCGCACGGGTATGACCCCGAGCCGACCGCTTCCGGCGGTGCTCCCATCCTCGGCTCTATTCCTGCCGGGGATTCCATTGACGCCGCGTTAGACTCTGCCCCCACTGTTGCTGACTTGGGGGAGGAGGAGCTGCTGGCCGCCATCACGCCGCTATTGCCGCAGGCGGCTCGCGCGGAGGTTCCCAGCGGGGACGACGCCGCCGTGGTCGCCGCCCCGGACGGACGCTACTGCGTGAGCACTGACGTGCTCGTCCAGGGCGAGCACTTCCGCACCGACTGGTCCACCGGCCGCGACGTCGGGGCGCGCGCCGCCGCCCAAAACCTTGCCGACATCGCCGCCATGGGAGCCGTACCGACAGCGCTGGTGGTGAGCCTGGTGCTGCCGCGTACCACCCCGGTGCGCTGGGTGCAGGACCTGGCCCGCGGCTTCGCCGACGCGTGTGCGGGCACGGATGCGGGCGTGGTCGGCGGCGATCTGAGCACCGGGGACCGGCTAGTTGTCGCCGTCACGGTCCACGGCGACCTGGAAGGGCGTCACCCGGTGCTGCGCTCGGGCGCCCGGCCCGGAGACCTTGTGGTCCACTGCGGCACTCTCGGCCGTTCGGCCGCCGGGCTCGCGCTGCTACAGGCCGGCCTGGATGACCGCGGTGCTGGCTGGGCAGATGCTGTCGCCGCCCGCTCCGGTGGGCGTGGCAACACGTGCGACGGTGTATATACGCAGGCCGGCGATGGTGCCAGTAGGGAGACCCGCGACGTCGCCACCGAGGCCGCCGCCCACTGCCTGCGCATCTACCGGGCGCCGGTTCCGCCACTGGCTGCGGGACCCGCCCTGGCCGACGCCGGAGCTACCGCCATGCTGGACGTTTCCGACGGGCTGCTGCGAGACGCGGACCGGATTGCCCGGGCCAGTGGGGTTGTCCTTGACATAGCCGATCCTGAAGATGACCCGGGTGTCGGGCTGATACATGACCTCGCCGTGCTGGAGCCGGTCGCGCTGCTGCTGCGCGAGGATGCTGCGGATGCGCGCAGCCTGGCGCGGGCCTGGGCGCTGACCGGGGGAGAGGACCACGGCCTGCTGGCCACGCTCCCGCCGTCGGCCCGGGAGCTGCCCGATGGCGCGCGCGTGATAGGAGCCGTGCGCGCCCGGCGTGACGGCGAGCTCGCGGGTGCGCTGGCCGGTGGGCGCGTGCCTGAAAAGCTCGGTTGGGACCACTTCAGTAGCTAGGCGACCGGTAGGGTGAACAGAAGGCCGCCGTCCGCGGGCGCGGGACGGCGGCCTTGAATGCCCAGCAGGCGGGTGCAGCGCGCTCAGATGTTGCGCGTCACCTTGCCGGCCTTGAGGCAGGACGTGCACACGTTGAGGCGCTTGGGGGTGCCATTCACGAGAGCACGTACACGCTGAATGTTCGGGTTCCACCGGCGGCTGGTCCGCACATGGGAGTGCGAGACGCTCTTGCCGAAGACGGGGCCCTTGCCGCAGACGTCGCACACAGCAGCCACGGTTCCACTCCTGAATCTTCTTGGTGTAAGCGCACGGGCACCACGCCCGACGCCGGGTCTACCGCCCGGCGACACCGGTCGCGGGCAACCCCAGCACTTTAACCGAAACGGCCCGCCGCCCCAAGCGGAGCGACTATGGGCTCGCGCACACGCCAGGCCGCGTCCGGAAGCGCGATCACGCATCACCCATTAATCTGAGCCCGGTGGATCCGCATCGGCTCACGCACGCATTCAGAGTGGACAGTTGTCGATATCGGTCATCAGCACACTACCGCAGGGGAGGATGGGCGTGGCACAACGCACAGGCACCGGCTATGCCGGCGCGCCCGTAATCACCGCGCCGTTGCTGCGCGCCTGGCTCGAAGCCGCCCGCACGGTTGCCCAGTCCACCCGCGGTCTGGTCGACTCCCTCAATGTCTTCCCCGTTCCCGACGCCGACACGGGCACCAACGTCCTGCTCACTGTCCGCTCCGCCTGCGACGCCCTCGCCCTGCTGCCACCCGGCGCCGACCTGGCCCAGGCCGCCCGCGCCGCCGCCGACGGCGCCATACGCGGCGCCCGCGGCAACTCCGGACTGTTGATCTCACAGGTGCTGGCCGCATTGGCGGACGTGTGCGCAGAGGCTCCCGACCCAGCCGCATTGCGCCCCGTCGAACTCGTCCACGCCTATGAGCGCATCGCCGCCACCACCTGGAACGCGGTTTCCCGGCCGGTGGCCGGCACCCTGCTGACCGTCGCCAGGGACGCCGCCGTCGGTGCCCGCACCGCCTTCGAGGAGTCCACCGCCGCGGCGCCGGTGACCGTATCCACCGTTGCGGCCTCCGCGGCCTTCGGTGCCCAGGAGAGTGTGGTGGAGACTGCCGGCCTGGGACACGGCGCAGTCGACGCGGGCGGGGCCGCACTAATGCTCATGTACACCAGCCTGTCCGACACCGTGGACGCGGCCGACTCGCCTACCGGTCCCGCCTCGCTGCCCTGCACGGATGTGGCCCGCCAGATGCTTGATGACCTGGTCGCCGGTTCCACTCACGGTGCCGGGGCCCGCGACGCTGAGGGCTCCTTCTCCACCGGCGAGTTCGAGGTCATGTACCTGTTGGAGGCCACCGCCGCCCAGGCCGCCGAGCTGCGCCGCGAACTGGAGGACATAGGCGATTCCGTGGGAGTGGTCGGCACGCCCGACGCGCTGGGCGTGGGCATGTTCCAGGTCCACGTACACACCGACACACCCCGTGCCGCCCTGCCCCGCAGTGGCCGCGCCCGCCAGGTGTGCATACACCATCTGCACCCGACAGCACTCGCCGTCGTGCCGACCTGGGAGGCCGATGAGCCGCCCCTGCCGACCACCACGCCCGCAGATGGGCGCGTGGTCTCCTTCGAACGTCTGGCCGCCCGCCGCTCGACGGCGCAGACGGTCGACGACGCAAAGATCCCTGATGCCGCACCGATTAAGCAGGGTGTCGGCGTTATCGCCTGTACTCGGGCTCCTGGCCTGATCGAGCAGTTCGCCCGCACCGGCGCGGTGGTGGTGTTGAATCCCGAACGCGACGGCATTGTCCGCGCCGCCGGTGATCTCGGTGCCACCCAGGCCATCGTCCTGCCTTGCGACCCGCGGGCGGCCGCAAGCGCCCATGAAGCAGCCCGTTTCCTCGCCGCCCGCTCCGCCGTCTCGGCGGTGCGCGGCGCCGGAACCGGGGAAACCGCCCGCACTGTCCCCGACGGCGTGCGGCTGCTGGTGTGTGATACCGACGATGAGGCCCGGGTCCTGGCGGCTGCCGTGGCCGTCGCCGGGCAGGGCGAGCACACCGAACTAGGCGAGCTGGCCACCCGCGCCGGAGGCGTCGCTGCAGCCGTGCGCACCACCGCCCTGTCGGGCGCGGATGCGGAAACCGACGCCGTCGGCGCCGCCCTGGCGGCGGCACTGCGCCCCGATGATGAGCTTGTCACCATCATCCTGGGACACGATGCTCTGCCGGATGTCGGCGCGGTCGCCGCCGGCGCTGTCGCCCGCTACGCCGAGCAGCAACTCGGCAGTGCCGACGCGATAGAGGTCGTTATTCATGCGGGCGCCCAGGCGAGCCCCGACGTCCTGCTCGCCATCGGGTGAGCACGATGACGCCGACCACCCCGACCGATCCCTCCCGGCGCGGCCCACGCGGCGCCGTCCCCCTGCTCGACCGCCCCCTGGATAGACTGATCGGCAAAGCCACGACTGCTCAGTTATCCAAGCAGGGAATCACTACGCCCCGCGGTCTGCTGCGCCTGTTCCCGCGCCGCTACGACACCTGGGGCGACCTGACCGACCTGCGCACCCTGAAGGACGGCGAACAGGCCACGATTCAGGCGCAGGTGGTGCGTGCCGCCGCCCGCCGCACCCGCGGCGGCCGTCCGCCGGCATTGCTGGAGGCCACCGTAACCGACGGGGTTACCACCATGGGCCTGGTCATGTTCGGCAACCCCGGCCAGATGCACCACCACGCCGAGCAGCTTGCCCCCGGCACCACTGTGCTGCTCAGCGGCAAAGTGGGGCTGCACCGCGGCCGCCGACAGCTGGCGGTCTCCCGCTTCCAGGTGCTAGACGAGCTCGACGACGCCGAACGCGAGGCGCTCCTCGCCCGCCCCATGCCCATTTACCCGGCCACCGAGGCCATGCCCTCCTGGATGGTGGCCCGGGCCGTGCGCGCCGTCCTGGATAAGGTCGGCCCGGGCGACGTTCCTGAACCACTACCCGAACAGGTGCGCATCGCCGAGCGACTCGTTGACGCCCTAACCTCTTACCGGTGGGTGCACGCCCCCGAGGAGGCCTCCCAGTGGCGTGCGGCCCGCCGCCGGCTGCGCCATGAGGAGGCTTTTGTGTTGCAGGCGGCTCTCGTGCAGCGGCGCATTCAGCACGCCGCAGAGCACACCGCAGTCGCCTGGCCGGTTCCCGGTCCCGACTCGCTGCTGGCCGACCTGGACGCCGCCCTGCCGTATACGCTCACTGCTGGGCAGGCGCGGGTAGGCGGCCATATCGCCAATGCCCTGAACTCCACCGCACCCATGCAGTTGCTGCTTCAGGGCGATGTCGGAAGCGGTAAGACCCTGGTGGCCCTGCGCGCCATGCTGCAAGTGGTCGGCGCGGGCGGGCAGGCCGCTCTGTTGGCCCCCACCGAGATCCTGGCCGCCCAACACCGCGCCTCCTTGGAGGCCCTGCTCGGTCCGCTGGCTCGCGCGGGCATGCTCGACGGGGCGCAGCGCGCCACTCGCGTCAGGCTGCTGACCGGCTCCACTGCACCCGCGCAGCGCCGCGAACTGCTGACAGATCTGGCGGGTGGGGAGCCGACCATTGTGGTGGGCACGCATGCTCTGCTGTCCCAAACCGTGCAAATCCCCTTTCTGGGGCTGATCGTCGTCGACGAGCAGCACCGCTTCGGTGTAGCCCAGCGTGACGCGCTGCGTGAGCGGGGCGGTGTCACCGACCCGGCGACCGGTGCCCAGCGCACCCCGCATCTGCTGGTCATGACCGCCACCCCCATCCCGCGGACCATCGCCATGACCATATTCGGGGACCTGGACACGGCCGTGCTCGACGAGCTGCCCGGCGGTCGCAGCCCGATCGGCACCACCCTGGTGCCCTGGGGGCGTGAGTCCTGGGTGGAGCGCATCTGGAAACGCGCCGCTGAGGAGGTGGCTGCCGGCGGGCGCGTATACGTGGTTTGCCCGCGCATTGACGTCGATGACTCCGAGCATGCCGGAGTCGACCAGGAGGAGCCGGAACCGCCGTCGGCCGCACTCCTGGATGAGGTGGGCGAGCTGTCGGAGCAGACGGCCCCGGCCCGGCCACTGGCCGCCGTCACCGAGTGGGTACAGCGGCTCACCGACGAGCCCGCGCTCGCGGGCATCGGCATCGGCGCGGTGACCGGAAGGATGACGGCCGCGGAGAAGGACGCCGCCATGGAGGACTTCGCCTCCGGACGCACCCCGGTGCTGGTGTGTACCACGGTGGTGGAGGTGGGCGTGGATGTGCCAGAGGCCTCCATGATGGTCATCCTTGATGCCGACCGCTTCGGACTGTCCCAGCTGCACCAGTTACGCGGACGCGTGGGACGCGGCGAGCGCGAATCCGTATGTGTGGCGGTGACCGGGGTGGAGGTCGGCAGTCCGGCCTACCACCGGCTCAAGGCCTTCGGAGACATCGGCGATGGCTTCCGGCTGGCGGAGGCGGACCTGGAGCTGCGCCGCGAGGGCAATGTGCTCGGTGCCGCCCAGTCGGGACGGCACAGCGACCTGGACGTGTTGCGCGTGACTCGCGACGGTGCGATTATCGCCCGGGCGCGGGCGCAGGCGGAGGCGATACTCGCGGCCGATCCGACGCTGGCAGAGCATCGGGACCTGGCGGCCGCCATTGCCGATCGCCTGGACGAGGAGGCCGGCGCCTACCTGGAGCGGTCCTAAACGGGCGGGGCAGGCTCGGGCGCGGCATGGCTGGTGAGACGTCACGACTTGCGGCGGGGCCGTATCGGTATCGGGCATTGTCAGCCGCATCTTAGACCGGTACCATAAACCCGTACCACTCGTCTTTCGCGCTACTGAACCGGAGGCTGCCATGTCGATCAGCGCAACCGAGGCGCGGCGCACCCTGTTCCCGCTGATCGAGCGAGTCAACGCGGACCGGGACGCCGTCGAGATCGTCTCCCGCCACGGCAACGCCGTGCTCATGTCCGCCGACGAGTACTCGGCCTGGCAGGAGACGGCCTATCTCTTCCGTTCACCCGAGAATGCCCGGCGCCTGCTGGACTCCTACGAGCGCGCCCGCGCAGGACGGGTCGAGGCCCACGAACTCGACCTCGACGACTGACACCGCCAGAGCGGTGCCCCGCCAAACGGTGACTCCATGAGACTTGTCTGGGACTCCTCCGCCTGGGAGGACTACTGCTACTGGCAGACGGCCGACCGGCGCACGCTAAAACGCATCAACACACTCATCGCCGCCGCCCTGCGTGAACCCTTCGCCGGCATCGGCAAACCGGAACCGCTCAAGTACGGGGCTCCCGGCGCCTGGTCCCGGCGCATCACCGAGGAGCATCGACTGGTCTACTTGGTGGACGGCGAGGACCTGGTCATCCTGCAGGCCCGCTACCACTACTGACCCTTGTCGCCCCGCCGCTGCGTGACGGCGGGTGCGGTCTTCGGGCGTGCCGCCACGGCTCGGGAGGGCCGATTCAGCGTGCGGTGTGCTCTGCGCCGGCCGTGGCGCCATCGTCGTCGGGAGCGGTGCCGTCGTCGTCGGGCTCGGCGAACCAGAGCGTGGTTTCCCCGTACTTGCGTGTGGAGAAGCGGCGCAGCCCCGCGGGCCAGGACGGCTCGGGGGAGCGCGAGGAGCGCTCGACCACGACCACCGCGCCCGGCGCCAGCCACGGGTCCTGGCGGCGGGGGAGCGGGGCCAGCATGGCCGCCAGGGCGGCCTCATCGACGTCATAGGGCGGATCGAGCATGACCAGGTCCACGGGCGCGCCCGCGGGTCCGGCCAGGAAAGCTTCCGCCTTCGCGGTGGCGCTGCGCACGCCGCGCAGGCCGAGGGCGCGCGTGTTGGCGTCGCACACGCGGGTGGCCCGGCGGGAGGCGTCCACCAGGGTCACGTCGGTGGCGCCGCGGCTGGCGGCCTCCAGGCCGAGGGCGCCGGAGCCGGCGCACAGGTCCAGCACGCGCGCGTCGGCGACGACTCCGTAGTGCTCGAGCCGGCCGAACAATGCCTCGCGCACTCGCTCCGAGGTGGGGCGCGTGCCGCCCACGGGCACGTCGATCCGGCGTCCGCCGGCGCTTCCGGCCACGATCCGCGTCATGGGGTGAGCCTAGAGGACTGATCCCCGAAACACGGACCTAGAGGAAACGGCGCTGGGCCGGCCGAATCCACACCGCCGCCGTCACGGGCGGGGCAGGGTGGCGCACGCTTAGCCAGCTGGCTGAAAGTGGTGATCCGCGTGATTCTGCGGTTTGCCTGTCGGGTCTGGAGCGATGGGAAGTCTCCCATGTGCGCCGCCTACCTCGGCGCACGCAGGAAGGTCCGCACCCGTTCGCGCTCAATTCGATGATTCCGCGTAATTCCAATGAGAAGCCGTAAAATGGTGGGCTCTTCTCGGAGGGCTAAGCGTGCGGGGTCGTCAGTCACCACCCCGCCGTTCCAACTGATGCCGTAGCGATCGCCCTCGACCCGTAACTACTACCGGCCTGGGTGGAGGGGCGAGGCTGGGGGCGCGGTGCGCGTGGCGGCGAACAGTGGTCAGTGCCACTAGGCTTGTGGCGGACACGCGAATACCGGGACGGCACCGTCGCCGCTCCGCCGACATCGGGAGGAACACATGCCGCGCACCGTCATCGGAGCCGCCGACGCCGATCAGGATCTGCCCCTGCAGCCCGACGGCGGGACGGCGCACAACGTCACGCCCCCCTGGATGCTTCCCAACGTGCCTGGGCCTGGCCTGGGCCGCCATCTGCTGCCGCGATCCTGGGTCGCGCCCGAAAACACGAGCGCCCCCAGCCTATCCCTGAACGGCACCTGGGCCTTTCGTCTGTACCAGCGGTCGCACCCCGAAGGCCTTGATGAGTACGGCGAGCCCCTCGCACCGGCCTTCGACATCGGTGATGTATCCCTCGGCCCCTGGGGCGATATCGACCTGCCCGCCCACTGGGTGCTCACCGGCCACGGCAAGCGCGGCCTGCCCTGGTACACCAACGTCCAGTACCCCATCCCCGTGGACCCGCCCTACGTGCCCGACGAGAACCCCACCGCCGACCACGTGCGCACCTTCATCCTCCCCGCCGACTGGCTCCTGGAACATGATGGCGCCCGGCAGGTGCTGCGCCTGGACGGGGTGGAGTCCTTCGCCTCCCTCTGGGTCAACGGCACCTGGGTCGGCACCACCCAGGGCTCGCGCCTGCCCTCCGAGCTGGACGTGACCGGCCTGCTGCGAGCGGGAGAGAACACGGTGGCCGTGCGCGTGTCCCAGTGGTCTCCCGGCACTTACGTGGAGGACCAGGACCAGTGGTGGCTGCCCGGCATCTTCCGTGACGTCACCCTGCTGCACCGGCCCGCGGGGAGAGTCGACGACGTGTTCGCCCGTGCCGACTACGACCCCGCCAGTGGCGCCGGCAGCCTCGAAGTCGACGTGGCCGCCCCGCCCGCCGCCTTCCCGGTACGGGTTGAGCTGCCCGAACTGGGCCTGGCCGCTGAGCTGACCGCCCCCGGCACAGCCCGTCTGGCGGCGCCCTCGGTCGAGCCCTGGAGCGCTGAGCTTCCGCGCCTGTACGACCTGGTGGTCACCGCCAGAGAGGAAACCGTGCGCCTGCGCACCGGCTTCCGCCGCCTGGAGGTCGTCGACGGACAGGTGCGCGTCAACGGGACTCGGCTGATCATCGCCGGTGTCAACCGCCACGAGGTCAACGCCCACCGCGGCCGCGTCTTCGACGAGGCCTGGGCCCGCGCCGATCTGGCCGCCATGAAGGCCCACAACGTGTGCGCCATCCGCACTTCACACTATCCGCCCCACCCGCGCCTGCTCGACCTGGCGGATGAGATCGGCCTGTGGGTCATGGACGAGTGCGACCTGGAGACCCACGGTTTCGAGGCCCACGGCTGGCGCGGTAACCCCACCGACAACCCCGCCTGGCGTGAAGCCCTGGTGGACCGTGCCCGCCGCATGGTCGAGCGCGACAAGAACCACCCCGCGATCCTCTTCTGGTCCTTGGGCAACGAGTCTGGCACCGGGCGCAACCTCGCGGCCATGAGCCAGTGGATCAAGCACCGTGACCCCGGCCGTCTGATCCACTACGAGGCCGACTTCGCCGGCGCCTACACTGACGTCCACTCGCGCATGTACCCGACCCTGGAGGAAGTCGAGGCCGTTGTCGGTAGCGGGGTGGAAGCTACCGCCGCCGACGGCGCTGCCGCAAGCCCTGCCGCCGCACCGGTGGCCGTGACCGGGCATGCCGCCGCAAGCCTCACCCCCGCCCAGAACGCGCATGTGCGCACCCTGCCGTTCATCATGTGCGAGTACCTGCACGCCATGGGCACCGGCCCCGGCGGTATTGAGGACTACACCGCGCAGGTGGAGCCCAACCCCCGCCACCTGGGCGGATTCGTGTGGGAGTGGCGCGACCATGCCCTGGTCGACCCGCGCCCCGAGGCCGCAGGCGCCCTGCGCTACGGCGGCGACTTCGGGGAGGCCGTGCACGACGGCAACTTCGTGTGCGACGGGCTTGTCTCCGCCGACACCACCCCCAGCGCCGGCACCACCGCTTGGGCCAATGCTGTGGCTCCGGTCCTGGCCACCTGGGCCGGTGGCGCCGGGAACTCCGACCGGGGCGACGGTACGGTACGGGTGCGCAACCGCTTGCACACGCGCACCACTGCCGGTCTCACGCTCGTCTGGCAGGTGACTTCTGAGGTTGCCGCTGACTCCGGCGCTCCCACCACGGGGGCCGACGGCGAGGGCGGGCTTTCGGCTGACGCCGCCACCGCCCGGGCCGCTCGCCCTGGAGCGCACGACGTTGCCTCCGCAGCCGGGTTCATGTCCCTGGGCACCGCCACCGCCGGCGAATGCGCGTTGCCCGAGCTCGCCCCGGGGGAGGAGACGCTGCTCGAAGTGCCCGGGCTGGTCGACGCCATCGCCCGCGCCCACGCCACCGGCCGCGTCGCCCACGTGCTTACCGCCGTGCTCGACCCGCTCATCCCCGGAGTGACCGACACCGGGCCCCGCCAGATCAACCCGGTTGACGGCGCCCCGCTGTTGCCCCAGGTTGCCTGCGCCGACGCTTCCGGTCGCCGGGTCATGTCAACTCGGGAACTGGCGGTTCCGGCCCGGTCGGCTATGCCCACGCCGGTCGGGCCCGCATTCACGAATGCGCTCGCAGCGGACCGCCTCGAGGCCGCGAGCGCTGTGGGCCTGGCGACGGCCACTCATGGCGTGGTGCCGGTCCGGGTGCGTGGCGGCATAGAACTGGGCCGCGCGCGGCTTGATGAGCGCGGCCTGCTGCGGGAACTGGGCGGTGCCGACATCGTCGGCCCGCTGACCACCATCTGGCGTGCCCCCACCGACAACGACGAGGGGCACGGTCCGATCGACTACTGGCATGTGCCCCCGACCCCGGCCAACCTGGGTGCCGGTTCCGGCCGGCCTGGGCCCTCCGCGGCCGACGGTTGGCGTGAGGCGCGTCTGCATCTGGCGCGCGAACGGCATGTGTCCACCACCATTGAGGGCGACGCCGTATTCGTGCGCACCAGGTGTTCGGCGCCCCAGATGGCCTGGGCCCTGGAAACCACCACCACGCTCACCGCCGAGGCTGGCGGACTGCGGCTGCGCGCTGAGATCATTCCTACCGGGAATCTGCCCGCTGTGCTGCCCCGCCTGGGGGTGCGGCTGGGACTGTCCATGGGCCTGACCCGCGCCACCTGGGCCGGCACCGGTCCCGCCCCCGCCTACGCGGACCTGTCCGGGGCCGTGCGCCACGGCGTCTTCCACGGGGAGATCTCCGCGCTGTGGCAGCAGCCGGTCCGCCCACAGGAGGGCGGCACCCGGCCCGACCTGCGGTGCCTGCAATTGGACGGGGCCGCCGGACGTCTGACCGTGTTGATCCCCGCCAGCGCTCCGGTCGCCTTCTCACTGAGCCCGTGGAGCCTGGAGAATCTCACCGCCGCTGAGCACGTTGAGGATCTGCGCCCCGACACCCACCTGTGGCTGCACCTGGACGCCCTCCACCACGGTCTTGGCAGCCGCTCCTGCGGACCGGACGTGCGCCCGGAGGCGGCCGCCTCCCCCCGTCCGGTGGTGGTCGAGGCCTGGTTGAGAGTGGATGGGAGCTGAGGGCACCAAAGGCGGGCACGGCCCATGATGTGGACCGCTTCGGCGTAGCCGGGCAACCCGTCTCACTCGCCGATACCGGCGCGCGTCCCCGCCTGCCGGGAGCCGGTCCGTTAGCCTCGCGACGTGACGCTTGCCGTGTATCCCGGAACCTTCGACCCGATCACCCTCGGGCATATCGACGTCGTGCGTCGCGCCGGCACGCTATTCGACCATGTCATCCTCGGAGTCGCGCGTAACGTCGCCAAGGACGCATCCCGCCTGTTCAGTGTGGAAGAACGTGCCGAGCTGGCCCGGGCCGCCCTGGCCGACCTGCCCGGTGTGGAGGTTGCGGTCATCCCGGGTCTGCTGGCCGATTTCTGTGCCCGCAGGGGCGCCGATGCCATTGTCAAGGGCCTGCGTAACGGCTCCGACTTCGACACCGAGATCCCCATGGCACTGGTCAACCGAGAGTTGGGAGGTCCTGAGACCTTCTTCCTGGCTGCCGCCCCGACCCATGCGCATGTGTCCTCTTCCCTGGTCAAGGAGGTGGCCCGGCACGGCGGGGACATTTCCGCCTTGGTGCCGACCGAAGTCGCCGCCGCTCTGGCCCGTGCCCTGGGCGGTGCTACTCCGGGAGCCGGTGCCACTGCAACGATGCCGCTACCCGAACCCCCTGCAGAAATGAAGGACGAACCGTGACCACCCGTGCCGACGCCGGAGACGACCTGCTACGCATCCTCGACGAGCTGGATGAGTTGATCTCCACCGCCCGTTCGCTGCCCATGAGCGCCTCCGTGATGGTCAGTCGCCAGGATGTGCTAGACCTGATCAACCGTGCCCGCCAGGCGGTGCCCACCGCCGTGCGTCGTGCCGAGGAGATCGTGGCAGACGCCGACGCCGTGCTAACCCAGGGGCGCGAGGAGTCCCAGCGGATCCTCACCCATGCCCAGGAGGAGGCCGAGCGGCTGGTGGCCGGGGAGAATATTGTGCGCATGGCCAATGACCGTGCCGACGCCATCATTTCCACTGCGGAGCAGCGGGCGGAACGGCTGCGCCACGGTGCCGACGACTACTCCGACCGTTCCTTGGCCGCCCTGGAGACCGAGATAGACAAGCTTGCCGAGCAGGTTCGGGCGGGCCGCGAAGCGCTGGCCGCCCGCCTTAGCGCGGGCACCGACTCCGCGGCGCCCGATGCCGAGCGTGAACGTCAGGAGGCAGCCCGCCATTTCGCCGGCTGGTCCGTTGACCCGGCCGCCACCCGTAACTGGAACCAGGGCGGACGGTAGGCTGATACGCCCACGCGCAGGTACATTCACCTCCGCAGCACGTCATTGAGGAGGATCATCATGGCCAGCACGGCCGGACTCGTCGTCGACATTGTCGACCTGCCACAGCAGATCGGGGCGATCAAGAACATCCATCTGGACACCGTCGCCCCCGCCGACCTGGGCGCCGAGATGATCGGTGCCCAGGAGGGCGGTCCGCTTGTAGTCGACGCCGAACTGACCTGTTTGGGCAACGGTGTGCTGGTGCGCGGGCGCGCCGAGGTGCACCTGAGCGGCCAGTGCGTGCGCTGCCTGCGTGATCTTGAGAATGACACGATCATTACCTTCGACGAGCTGTTTTTCACCCCGGAGGCGGCCCGCGCCCAGGCCGCCGAGGGGGATGAGGAGGCCGACGAACTGTTCATGGTCGGTGATACCTCGCTGGACCTTGAGCCGGCGCTGCGTGATGCGCTTGTGCTCGCCCTGCCCTTCCAGCCGCTGTGCCGTGAGGACTGCGCCGGTCTGTGCTCGCAGTGTGGTGAACGTCTGGACGATCTGCCCGCTGATCACCACCATGAGCAGCTGGATCCCCGCTGGTCCGCCCTGGCCGGTCTGCTGGCGGATGCCGACGCCGCCCCCGCCGCCGACGCTGACGACGCCGAGGATCAGGATGTTGACAGGCGGCGCCGATGAGTTCGCGGCGTAAGCAGAAGCGCGCCGTGCCCCCGGCGCGTGAGGACGTTGACACGCTCGTTTTCCGCTGGGGTGAGCATATTGACGCCGACCTGCTCAACCTGGCCCTGACCCATCGCTCCTGGGCGCATGAGCACGGTGGCCTGCCCACCAATGAGCGCCTGGAGTTCCTGGGGGACTCGGTTCTGGGCCTCGTGGTCACCGAGAACCTCTTCCGCAGCCATCCGGATCTGCCCGAGGGGCAGTTGGCCAAGATGCGGGCCGCAACCGTCTCCGAGCCGGCCTTGGCTGCCGTCGCCCGGGATCTGGGCTTGGGGGAGTTCGTCAAACTTGGACGGGGTGAGTCGCTGTCCGGTGGTCGGGACAAGGACTCCATTCTCTCCGACACCGTCGAGGCACTCATCGGCGCCACATATCTGACAACCGGGCTGGAACCGGTGCGCACCGTCGTGGAGCGCCTGGTGGCCCGCTTTTTGGATGACGCCTCCATACGCGGCGCGGGCCTGGACTGGAAGACCAGCCTGCAAGAGCTCACCGCCGTCCACGGCCTGGGAAACCCGGCCTACGAGGCGACCAGCACCGGCCCGGACCACAGGCGCATATTCACCGCCCGGGCGCGCGTGGACGGGAGGGTCTGCGGCGAGGGTACCGGCAGCTCCAAGAAGGTGGCCGAACACGCCGCCGCCGAGGCGGCCTACGCCACCATCCTGGCCGCTCATGGCGACGGCGGGCTGCACCTGCCCGGCGTCAACGACGCCCTGCGCGCCGATTTGGGCGTGGGTGGCGCCGGGGCCTCACGATCGCAGGCCGCCGAGGCGAAGCCGCGGACTTAGAACCGTCATGCCGGAACTACCCGAAGTTGAGACCGTCCGTGCCGGACTGGCCCGGCACTTGAGCGGCCGCACGGTGGAGCGCGTGGAGATCTTCGATCCGCGGCCGCTGCGGCGGCAGGAGGGCGGGGCAGAGGTCTTCGTGCAGCGGTTGAGCGGCCGCGCCTTTACCGCGGTGGTGCGCCGCGGCAAGTATCTGTGGCTGCCGCTCGACGACGGGGCAGCCCTGGTCGCCCACCTGGGCATGAGCGGGCAACTGCTCGTGCACGGCACCCCCGTCGCGCTCGCCGCGCGGGAGTCCGGCGATGACGCCCGCGCTTTCCTGGGCGACCCTGAGGCGCCCCGCGCGGACTTGACCGCCACACGTGCCCCATTGCCGGCCAGGGATCCGCAGCTGCGCCCACGTCACCTACGCGTGCGCCTGCACCTGCGGCCCATCGCCGGTGACGCTCCTGGTGGAGCCCTCCTGGACCTGGTCGACCAGCGCATGTTCGGCGGACTGCGCGTGGCCGCCATGGTGCCCACCGCCGATGGAGCGCCCGGCGGCACCGGCAGCCCCGTTCCGCAGATGCCGGCCGACGTCACCCACATCGCCCGCGACCTGCTCGATCCGCACCTGGACCGGCCCGCCGTCGTCGCCAAAATGCGCCGCTCCAACCGGGCCATCAAGACACTGCTCCTGGACCAGGGCATCGTCTCCGGCGTCGGCAACATCTACGCCGATGAGGGACTGTGGGCTGCCCGCGTCCACGGGCTGCGCCGCGGCAGTGCCCTCGGCCCGTGCGTGACCGCCCGCCTGCTGGCGGCCACCGGTGAGGTCATGGATCGGGCGCTGGCCGTGGGCGGCACCAGCTTCGACGCCCTGTACGTGGACGCCGACGGCGCCGCCGGCTACTTCGCCCGCTCCCTGGCGGTTTACGGGCGGGCGGGACAGGAGTGCCGGCGCTGCGGCGCGCCCCTTCGTTCCGAGACGGTCGGCGGTCGCAGCCACGTGTTCTGCCCGCGCTGCCAGCGTAGACCGCGGTAGACGGCTAACTGTGACGTAAGTCCCCGCTGCTGATAGTCTCCGTCCATGCACAGTGCCTCCGCGTCCGAAACGGTTCGCGTCATGATTGTGGACGACCATGAGATCGTCCGTCGCGGTATCGCCGAGATCATCGAGCGAGCCGATGGCCTGGATGTGGTGGCCGAGGCCGGCTCCAAGGCTGAGGCCATCCGCCGTGCCGAACTCATGCGCCCGGATGTGGTGCTGGTCGACTTGCAGCTGCCTGACGGCACCGGTATCGAACTCATGCAGGCGCTGCGCGAGTCGGTGCCTCAGGCGCTGCCGATCGTGCTGACTTCCTTTGACGACGACGAGGCGTTGGCCGAGTCCCTTGATGCCGGTGCCCGGGCCTACCTGCTCAAGACCGTCCACGGCGCCGAGATCAGCGATGTGGTGCGGGCGGTGGCATCCGGGCGGGTACTGCTCGACGAGCGGACGGTTACGCGCCGTCGTGCTGATCATGACGACCCCACCGCCGACCTGACCAACGCCGAGCGCAAGGTGCTCGAACTCATCGGCGACGGCCTGTCCAACCGGGAGATCGGTGAGCGGCTCGGGGTGGCGGAGAAGACCGTCAAGAACCACATCACCTCGCTCCTGGCAAAGATGGGCCTGCAGCGGCGCACGCAGGTGGCCGCCTGGGTGGCCGGGCAGCGCGCCTCCGGCTGGCGTCGTTCTTGAGGCAGGGGCTGCCACAGCAAGCCTGTGTGGCCTTGGGGCATACGTCTCTTTTCGGTCTGTACTCTTTCTCTGACGCTCTGGTGACGGTTAGCTTAAGGAAGCTGCGGCCAAGGCGTGACTGAAGGGGGTCACACTGATGCAGGTCGACTACGAGGATCTGTCCCTCGCGGGAGCTACGCTGTTCAGGCAGGGCGCAGAGCACCTGTCCACCAGGAGCAGTTCATTGAGCAGTGGGCGCGGATAGATTCTGCCGACTTGGGAGACCTCCTCAAGCGGAACGCAACATGCGATCCCTACGCTCCCAGTGGCGCGAGCAACAGCGCTCGGGGAGAGCCGATACACCCCTTGACCAGATGGACGAGATTCGTGACAGCCTAGGAAGATAAGGAGTAAGAGTAATGAGCGACCTGGTGGTGAAGGATGGTGTGCTGGACTGGCTGGCCCAGGATCTTTCCCGTGCGCAGGGAGAGTGGGAGTACTCCTGGAGCCAGCTCGATGGAGGCATGGGTGCGGCACAGGCCGAGTGGAGCGGCCAGGCTGCCAGTGCGGCGGACTCGACTTATAGCTCAGTGTCCCAGTCGGGGCAGGACTTGAGCTTGATGCTGATGGAGCTCATCGCCGCCGTACGTTATGCCGATGATCTCTATACGGCGGCGGAGCGGCAGGTCGCCAGCATGTGGTCGCTGTGAGAAGCCGCGGGAGTTAGTGGGCTTGCTGCCTGCGACGCAGAACGGCTGCGCGGTCAACGGTTGGGGAGGTGTGGGCTGTGAGTTTGATCGGTACTAGGTATCCGGCTCGCCGGTTTGTTGTGGCACTGCCTGCTCGAGAGGCGGTGCGGGTGGTGGTTGATGTGCTGCGGCGGGAGGGCTTCTCCCTGGAGTCGTGGGATGTTGATCCCTTCTTGCGCGAGTACGGTCCCTGGACCGGGGCCGCGCTGCGGCGGGGGCATGCGATCAAACTCATTCTGCTCACCCCCGTCGTGTATATGGTGGCTCCACTGGCTCTGCTGGTCCCCTGGGTCCGGTGGAGCCTCGGCGTGGTGAAGATGGTGGCGTATGAAGGTCTTCCTGACGACCACCCGTTCCAGATGCAGCAGTGGTGGCGTATCAGGAGGGCGGCGCAGAAGGCTGCCCGGTCACGCCGCTGAGCATGTAATCAGGCAGCCCGCTGCGGCCATCCCGCTCCAGTGGCACCCGCCAGGTGAAGCAGGTGCCCCGCCGCTCGCCGTCGGAACGGGCGCGCGGGCCGATCACGAAGCTGCCGGCGTGGCGGCGGGCGCGCTCGGCCATGTTGGCGGTTCCCGAGCGGCGTGTCACCCGCGGGTCCACGCCCACGCCGTCGTCCCGGCACACCACCTCCACCACCGGCGCGCCCTGGAAGGGCTCGGCGTCCCCGGAGGCGGCCCCGTCCTGGCCAGCGGGCGGCTGGGAGCCGAGCAGCCCCTCCACCTTGACGTCTACCGTCACCGAGGAGGCCTTGGCGTGGCGGGCCACATTCGACAGCCCTTCCCGCACCACGGCCACGATGTCGTCTGCCAGGTCCGGTTCCACCGCCGCGTCGATCATGGCGATCAACTCATCCTCCCGGTCCCGCTCCGCCTGCGCCAGGCCGTGGCCGTCCACCGTGAGGATCAGGGACGGCGCGAAACCGAGCGAGGTGCGAGCCAGAGAGGCCTCCCGTCGCAGCCGCTCCACCACGCTGACGTCCTCGTCCCGGTCCCGCAGCGAGCGCACGATCGAACGTATCTGCCGCACCGAGTCGTCCACCGCCGCCAGGGAGGCGTCCAGCGCCCGGCAAGCGACTGACATGTCGGTGCCGGAGGCAGCACCCTCATGCTCGAGCCGGTCACGGGCGGCTGACAGCTGCATCCCGGTGGCGAACAGCTGCTGGATCGCCAGGTCGTGCAGATCACGTCCGATGCGGGCCCGCTCATCCAGGAGCGTGGCCATCTCCTCGGCGTGCTGGGCGTCGGCGAGCTCGAAGGCCATGGTCGCCTGCCCGGCTACCAGCTCCGCGATCTCCAGGTCCTGCCGGGTGAAGCGCTCGGCCCCCTGCTCACGCAGCAGCAGCATTACCCCTACACCGCGGCCCCGATGGACCATGGGCGCATACAGTGCCGGGCCGAACCGGGCGAGTTCCTCAACCAGCAGGTCGGAGGCGCCCCAGGCGTCGGCCAGCGAGTCCTCGATCAGCCCGGTGCGGCGCGCCAGCGTCTTTAGGGCCCGGCCCGCAGGTGGGAAGAAGGTGCCGATCAACTGGTCGGCGTGCTTGCCGTCCGCGATCTCGCAGATCCAGGTTTCGCCCACGCTGGGCAGCACCAGGGCAGCGGTGTCCGCATGGGCGACCTCGCGCACGCGGCGGGCGATCAGCGTCAGTGCATCGCCCTCATCGGCACCTGACAGGAGCATGGTGGTTAGTTCCTGGGATACCGCCATCCACTGCTCGCGATCACGGGCCTCCCGATACAGGCGGGCATTCTCCAGCGCGACGGCGGCGGCCTCAGCGAGCGTCAGTACGGCGGTGACATCCGCGTCGGTGAACCCGCTGCGCTTGTCGCACAGGTATAGGCGCCCGTAAATCCGCCCGTGGGAACGCAATGGGGCGGAAAGAATGGTAGTACCGCAGTCCTGCGCGTCCCCGGCCGGCATATTGCGCACGAGCACGCCGGAGTCCTCGGGGCCGGCGCCGGGAGCACCGGCCAGCATGGTAGCCAGTTCGTCGGCCGAGGCGGTGGCGGTGCCGGTGGTCAGTGATGCGGCGGTGGCGGGATCGGCGGGCCCGGGGACGGCGATCGTCCCCCAGGCAGCACCGGTCAGGGCGCAGGCGGAGTCGACGAGTCGGTTCAGCGCCTCCGGAACCTTCAACGAGCTAGTCAGCCTAAGCGCCGCCCGGAACAGGCCTACGGTTCCGCCCGCCGGCGCGGCGGCGGTGGCGCTGGGACCGCCGGGGTAGGACGCGATGTCAGACATGAGCCTCCTGCTCCTGTTCAAGGGACCAGCGGTAATCGGGGTCGGCGTTGGCGAGCTCGATGTGCCGGCCGCGGCGTGTCACCGTGGCGGGGGTCCCGGGCGCCGTCCGGTGGGGGCGGCCCAGGATGAGCACCTCATCGGCCTGGCCCAATGCGGACAGGCGGTGAGTGACCAGGAGGACTCCGCGGGCCTCGGTGTGGTCGGCCGTGACCGGCGGACCGCCGTGACGGGTGCTCACCGGAGCCTGAGGCGGGTCCTCCGCGACCCCGCCGCGCAGCAGGTCCCCGACCAGACGGTCGGCGGTGGCCGAGTCCAGGTGCTCGCCGGGCTCGTCCAGCAGCATCAGCGGGGCCGGCGCGGCCAGTGCCCGGGCCAGCAGTAGGCGGCGGCGCTCTCCGCCGGATACGGTCGTGGCATCCGCCCCCAGGCGCGTGTCCAACCCGTCGGGCAGGTGCGAGAGCCAGTCGCCCAGCCCGGCCCGTCCCAGAAGTACTTCGGCCCGGTCGGGAGTCAGGGCGCCGTCGGCCACGCGCAGATTTTCCAGGACGCTGGTGTCAAAAACGTGCGCGTCCTCAGCGGTCAGGCTGACCCGGCTGGCCGCCTCGGCTCGATCCGTGTCCCACGGCGGGCAACCGTCCAGGGTCAGCTCGCCGCCACGCGGCTCCAGCATGCCCGCCAGGGTGAGCAGCAGTGTGGTCTTGCCGATCCCGGACGGGCCCACAACCGCCAGGCGGTCGCCCGGCGCCAGGTCCAGGTCGATGCCGTCTACCAGAATCGGGCCGTCGGGCCATCCCACTGCCAGGTCGCGGGCTCGCAGATGCGGACCGTTGGCGCCGGCGGCCGGCAGCGCGCGGGGTGTGGGCGCGTGTTCGGCGGAGGATTCGGCCCGCTCCATGAGCGCCACAATGCGCACCGCCGCGCCGGCGGACGTTATCAGCTGCACGCAGGCCGGTCCTAGGGCCGCGGATGCCTCGAAGGCGCTCAGCGGCACCAGGACGATTACCGCCAACCACACCGGCGCCAGTCGGCCCTGGGAGACCGCCTGGGTGCCCACGACTATGTTTCCCAGCACCGCCAGCCCCATGGCGGCGGTGTCGATAACAGCGGCCAGTGCCGCGGGCCGGGCCGCCCGGTCGCGGGTGGCTGCCAGATGCGTCTCCAGGTCGGCCAGGCCCTTCATCACGTGGGGCATACGGCCGGACACGCGCAACTCATCGGCGCCGTCGAGCACATTCATGACGGTGGCGGACAGATCAGTGGCCTGCTCCTGGCGGGCCAGCTCGGCGGCTCGGGCCGCCCTGATCGTCGTCAGCGGTCCGGCCACCCCGGAGACCAGCAGGCAGGTTGCCAGTATCAGTCCTGCCGGGGGGTAGACGAGGGCAACGCCCGCGCTGGTGGCCACCCCCAGTGTGGCGGCGACCGCGATCGGCAGCAGGGATCGCACCACCAGATCCCCCACGGCGTCCACATCACTGCCCACCCGTACCAGCACGTCTCCGCGGCGCAGGCCGGTGACCGTGTCGGTACGGGCCGCCGCCACAGTCCGGTACAGGCGTGTGCGCAGGGCACTCATGCCGCGCAGAGCGGTGTCATGGGACTCCAGCCGTTCGCAGTAGCGCAGCACCGAGCGGGAGACACCGAACAAGCGCACCGCTACGGGTGCCACGCCGAGCGCTACGACTTCGTGTGCTTCGGCGGCACGGGCGATCATCCAGGCGGCTACAGCGGACAGGCCGACGGCGCTGGCCAAGCCCACAGAGCCCAGGAGCACGCAGGCGGCGAAACGGGCTCCGTTCAGGTCGAGCAGTCCCACGGCGCGGCGCAGGGCCCGGCGCTCGGTGCGGGTCAGTAAGGCTCTCATCGGTCCCCTCCGGAGAAAATGAGCTCATCCATGGGGTCGGCGGCGTTCACGGTGTCGGTGGTGCCGGCGCCCGGCCCGGCGGAGGCATCCGATGCGGTCGCGGGGGCGGGGCGGGAGACTACTTCGATGATGTCGTCGGCCAGAGCGAGCAAGGCGCGCCGGTGGGCGATCACAACTACGGTGCGGCCCGCCTCACGCAGGGCGGCGACGGCGTTGAGCACATGGGCCTGGGCGGCGGCATCCAGGTGGGCGGTGGGCTCGTCCAACAGGACCAGCGGTGCGTCGGAGGCCAATGCCCGGGTCAGGGCCAGGCGTTGACGCTGACCGAGTGACAGGCCCACCCCGCCCTGCCCCACGCGCGTGTGCCAGCCCTCGGGCAGGGATGCGAGCACCTCGTCGAAGCCGGTGGCCGCTGCGGCGGCGTCGAGTGCGGCGGGCACCACAGCGGGGCCCGCGGGTGGGGCATCGGGCACGTGACCCAGGACATTGCCCAGCAGCGTGCCGGGAAGGATGACGGGCCGCTGCGGCACCCAGGCGATCTGTTTCCACCAAGACGCCGGATCGACGTCGACCAGGTCCACCCCCTGTCCGTCGGCGGCGCTGGCCCGCACGCGGCCGCGATCGGGGGTGAGCAGGCCCAGCAGCAGCTGGGAAGCGGTGGTCTTGCCGGCCCCGGAGGCCCCGGTGAAGGCCACCAGGCGGCCGGGGCGAATGGTGGCGGTCAGATCCGCGGGCGCCCAGGCGCCGCGGGAGGCCACCGAGACATCCTCCAGGTCAATGCGGGCCGAACGCAGATCTGGTGCGGGTTGTGCACCCGGCTGTGGCGCGGACTCTTCCAGTACGGCGAAGACGGCCTCGGCGGCGGCCACGCCATTGGCGGAGGCATGGAACTGGAAGCCCACCTGCCGCAGCGGCTGATACACCTCCGGGGTGATCATGATGACCAGTAGGCCGGTTGTCAGATCCAGGCGCCCGTACAGCAGCCGGAAGCCGACCTCGACAGCGACGATCGCCACCGACAGGGTAGTGATGAACTCCAGCACCGCCCCGGAGAGGAAGGCAACTCTCAGGGTGGACATGGTGGTGGCGTTGTAGGCGCGGCCCAGGTCATGCACCCGTCGGGCGGGGCCGGCCTGGCGCCCCAGCGCCTTGAGCGTCGGCAGGCCCGCCAGCAGATCTAGCAGTTGGCTGCCCAGCCGCTCCATGGTGCGTAGCCGCGCCTCGGAGTGCGCCTGGGTCAGACGGCCGATCAGGATCATGAACACCGGGATCAGGGGGATCGTGCAGGCCACCGCGATCGCGGAGGGCAGGTCCTGGGTGAGCAGGACCAGGCCGGTGGCGGGAGTGACGGTGGCTGCCAGCAGTAGCTGCGGCAGGTAACGGGTGAAGTACGGCTCCAGGTCGTCCAGGCCGCGGGTGAGCAGTGTGGCGGTGTCGACGCCGTGGATCGCCCGCCAGCGCGGCCCCAGGGCGGTGGCGCGCTGAAGCACCTGCCGGCGCAGATCTACGGTGACATCCGCGGCCGCCCGGTGGGCGCGCGACTCCTGGATGTACAGCACCAGCGCCCGGGCCGCCACCACACCGGCCAGCACCATCACCTGGGCACGCACCGTCTTCGCCGTCGCGGCCCCGGTGATGACCGGGGAGATGATGTGGGCGATGAGGTACGCCTGGGCGACGACAAGCAAAGCTGTGAGCGTGCCGGTGATCGCCGTCGTGGCGATGTAGCGCCGGGCCGCGGCCGCGTAGCGCATGAGTCGGGGATCCAACGGCTTCACCCCAACAGGATAGTGCCACGACGGGACCGTAGTCCCGGGAGTACGGTCATGGAGGCCCAGGAGGAGGCCCGCAAGTCGGCGAGCCCGCCTCGGTAATCGCCTCAGTGATCGACGGACGCGGGCTGGGAGTTGTCACGCACGCGTGTGGGATGCAGCCCGCCGACGGCGGGGTCGACCCGTTCGGCGCTGATCCGTGCCGAGAAGGTCCGGTAGCCCCAGATCGTGTAGAAGAGCACTATCGGTAGGAAGATGACGGCGACCACCGTCATGATCGCCAGCGTGGTGTCGGCGGATGCGGCCTGGGTGATGGTCAGCGAATAGGCGGGATCGATCGATGAGCGCATGACATCGGGTGCCATGGCGGTGAAGATCAGTGCGGTCACGCAGGCGATGGCGGCGAAATGCAGGCCGAAGGCGAGCCTCTGGCGTTCCTGGAAGGAGCAGAACAGCGAGGCGGCCAAGGCCACTGCCGCGCCGGCCAGGGGCAGCCATGCCCAGGTGGTGGCGGAGAATCTGACCGCCCACAGCCCCCAGACGACGGCTACGAGCGTGGAGACGATTCCCAAGCGGCGGGCTAAGGCGGCCGCCCGCCGGGACAGATCGCCGGTAGTCTTCAAGGCGGTGAACAGGGCCCCGTGGGTGAGGAACAGCAGGCAGGTGGCGGCACCGCCCAGCAGCGTGAAAGGCGTGAGCAGGCTGAAGAACCCGCCCGTCACCTGGTGTGAGGCGCCGGCAAGGAGAGCGTCGGGGGATACCTGCCCGGCGGGCACGACCGCCCCGTTGGCGGTGTCGACCACCTCGATCTCCATGCCCTGCACCAGATTCGCAAAGGCTGTGCCCCACAGGATCGAGGGCACCCAGGCGGCGACGGTGTGCGCCCAGTCCCAGCGGTCGCGCCAGGACTGTGCATTGATCCGGCCGCGCCACTCAATGGCGCATACGCGCACGATCAGGCCGAGCAGAATGAGAAACAGCGCCGGGTATGCGCCGGAGAAAAGGGTGCCGTACCACTCGGGGAAGGCAGCGAAGGTCGCGCCGCCGGCGGTTATCAGCCAGACCTCGTTGCCGTCCCAGTGGGGACCGATGGTCTGAACCATGGTGCGGCGCTCCCGTTCGTCACGGCCGAGGATCTTCAGCAGCATGCCGACCCCGAAGTCGAAGCCTTCCAGGGTCAAATAGCCGACCCAGAGGATCGTGATGAGTAAGAACCAGAGGACTGAGAGTGTCACGGCGGGCTCCAGGCTAGTCGGGTCGGGCGGCGGTCGGCCGGCGGGTCAGCGAGGTGTGGTCATCGAAGGAGGTAGTGGGCGTGAACGCGAATGCGATCCCATCAGTACTGGAATGACAGCAGCGGCTCGGCGCCGTTGTCGGAATGGTCCGCGGACTGGGCGGTGCTGCGCGCCGGGTCGATCTGCGTGCGCACGCCCTCCCGGACATAGCGGCGCAGCAGCAGGAACCAGATGACCCCGAGGGCGGCGTACAGCAGCGTGAAGCCGATCAGGGAAGTCAGCACGGTGCCGAAGGAGACCGTGGGAGACACGCCGTCGGCGGTGAGCATGTACACCTGGGAGACCGGGTCGGCCAGGTTCGGCACCACCACCCATGGCTGGCGGCCCATCTCGGTGAGGATCCAGCCGAAGGAACATGCGACGAAGGGCAGCCACATGCTCCACAGCGCGATCTTCCCCACCAGCGGTGAGTCGACCAGGCGGCCCCGACGCGTCAGCCATAGGCCTGCGGCGCCAATGGCGATGGCGATCGTGCCCAGGCCGATCATGAGCCGGAAGGACCAGAAGGTGACCATCTCGTTAGGTGTGTAGTCCTGGCCGTCGCCGTAACGCTCGGCATACATCTCCTGGGCGTCGTTCAGGCCCATGATCTCGGCGCCCGGATCATTGGTCGCCATGAAGGAGTACACGTAGGGGATCGTGATCAGATGCGTGGCGGTACCGTCGGTGCAGCTGCCGAAAGCGGCCACGGTGAAGCCGGCCCCGGACTCGGTCTCGCACAACATTTCCGCCGCCGCCATCTTGGCCGGCTGCTCCTGGGCCACAATCTGCCCCTGCATGTGGCCAGACCCGAGGGTGAGAGCACCGGAAACGATCATGGTGACCGCGCCGAAGCGGGTCATGCGGCGCCACAGCGCGCGGGCCTCGAATTCCTGCCCGGCGCGGGTCGCCTTGACCATCCACCAGGCGGATACGCCAAGGATGAGTGTTCCAGCCACCAGGAATGCGGAGGCGATCACATGTGCGACGGTTACCCACAGGATCTCGTTGCCGAGCACCTTGAAGAATCCTCCGACGCCGTCCAGTTCCGCCCTGCCGGTGTCCGGGTTGATGACGGCGCCCACCGGGTGCTGCATCCAGGAGTTGGCCGCGAGGATGAAGAAGGCCGACAGGTTTGTGCCCAGGGCCACCATCCAGATGCAAAGGTTGTGCAGCACGGGGGACAGGCGGTCGCGGCCGAAGATCCACAGGCCCAGGAAGGTGGACTCCATGAAGAAGGCCAGCAGCGCCTCGAAGGCGAGTGGCGCCCCGAAGATGTTGCCCACGAATCGGGAGTACTCCGACCAGTTCATGCCGAACTGGAACTCCTGGACGATGCCCGTGGCGACGCCGAGGGCGAAGTTGATCAGCAGGATGTTTCCGAAGAACCTGGAGGCCGTCCGCCACTGCTCGTTGCCGGTGCGCAGGTGGAGGGTCTCCAGCAGTGCTACCAGGGGCGCCAGACCGATCGTCAACGGCACCAGGATGAAGTGGTAGACGGTGGTGATGCCGAACTGCCATCGAGCCACGTCTAAGGAGTCGAGCGCCATCGGTGCCAGGCCCATCTGCATCGCCTTTCGCGAGGAACCATGGGGAATATAGGAAGATCCTTTAATGCGTCCCCGGAGGGATAGGCTCAGTATAGGGGTAGGCTGACGCTCCGTCGTGAAAAACGTGTGACTTGTTATAAATACGAGGCCGCTGTCCGGTTCGAGGTGCGCGGGCCGTGGGGAATACGTTCAGGGGGCTGCCTGGCGGTCGGCTGGTCGGGTGAGGATCTATCCAGTCTGCTGGCATGTGCTGCTTTGGGACGGCGACCCATACCGGGTACCGCCGTGGCGCCATTGGTCGAAAATCGCCGTGGCGCCTTGCGTCACCGCACCCCCCACCAGGAGAGCCCCGTATCGACCGATCTCGATGGTTACGTCGACCGGTCTCGATGCGGGTGGGATTGGGGCGGGCTGTCCGCCGTGGGCGAGACAGCGGCACGATGATCTCCCATGTCCCTCGGCGGGGGTGCACCTGTGCGATAATCCGGTCGGCGTCGCTTGCCCCGTACCGGCAAACGATGTCCGAACCTCGGCCGAGACCGCCCGGAAGACTTGCGCCGCCCAGAGCGCCGCCGCACTTCCGCAATCGCGAGTTCCGCCGCAGGCCGGCGCCGCAAGGCGCACACCTAGGCTTTTGGCTCCCCGCCGGGGAGCACGATCGCGTTATGGCGCCGCGGGTACGGCGGGGCCGTAGCGCCTGAAAGTGCAGATACACCCATGTCTCCCTCGTCATCGCGCTCAGCCGATTCGCCCTCGCTGGACGCGGAGGAAACCACCGGGACGAGTGCGACCGGCCGCTCGGTCCGCAGACACCGTAGAGTGACCGCCGCGTCAACTACTCCCGAGGCCGCGGCTCCGGCTGTGCAGCATTCCGCCGCAGAGGCCGCAGATGCTCAGGTGCAGCCCGCAACCCGGGATGCGGGACCGGCAGAGCCGGCCGTGGAGGATCCCGAGTCCGCCGAGGATGGCGAACAGGCGGTGGATGCGACGCAGGACATCCAATCCGCCGAGGAGGAAGCCGAATCGGCCGACGCCTCCGCGGCGCCCCCGGAGGAGGAGATCCGAGAGCCGCAGGAGCAGCAACGGCCCGCCGTCTCACTGCTGTTCCAGGCGCCCGATCCGGCACTGGCCCGGCGGCGGCGGCGCAAGGTGAAGGTCGCCGCCACCACCCCCGCCCAGACCCGGCCGGCCCGGTCGGAGTCCGACGCCGCTCCGCGCCAGGACGCGGCCGGCAGTGGTCGGGCCGAAGACGCCGAGGACTCCTCAACCAGTGTCGAGGTCTCCGCTGAGACGTCGCAGGGACGTACCGGAGCGTCACGGCGTCGACGCCGTCGTGCCACGGCCGCCGCCACCGCACCCGTCCACGTGGAGGAGGCCAGGCCCGCTCGGCGCGCAGCTCGTCCAGCCGCCGCTGACGTCCCGGAAGCCGGGGGCGGTGCCGACGCGGCTGAAGCCGAGGACAACGTTGACGCCGTGGCGCTGAATGATGACGCCGAGGGCGCCAAGGAGGCCGGCAGCACCAGGCGCAAGCGGCGTCGCGGCGGGCGCGGCCGGCGCGCCCGTTCCCGTTCCGAGGAGGCCGCACGTGCTGCCGACGAATCCGGTGAGGCCGCCGAGACGGTGACTGGCCAGACGGAGCCGAACGGCGTTGAGGCAGAGGAGAGTTCCGGCAGTTCGCGTCGGCGGCGTCGGCGCTCCCGCATGCGCTCTGACGCCGGTCGAGACGCTCGTGACGAGGTCACCGCACTCAAAGGCTCCACCCGTCTGGAGGCCAAGCGACAGCGCCGCCGCGAGGGGCGTGCCGCTGGACGTCGTCGTCCCGTGATCACCGAGGCCGAGTTTCTGGCTCGCCGCGAGAGCGTCGACCGGCAGATGGTGGTGCGTGAGCAGGACGGTCTGAACCAGATCGCCGTCCTGGAGGACGGGCTGCTGGTGGAGCACTACGTCGCCCGTCACACCCAGACCTCGCTGGTGGGCAATGTGTACGTCGGGCGTGTGCAGAACGTGCTGCCATCCATGGAGGCGGCTTTCGTGGACATCGGCAAGGGCCGCAACGCCGTCCTGTACGCCGGTGAGGTCAACTGGGATGCCGCCGGCATGGAGGGCAAGCCGCGGCGCATCGAGGACGCCCTGGCGGCCGGAGACACCGTGCTGGTGCAGGTCACCAAGGATCCCATCGGTCACAAGGGTGCTCGCCTGACCAGCCAGATCGCCCTGGCGGGCCGCTACCTGGTGCTGGTGCCCGGCGGCACCATGACCGGCATCTCCCGCAAACTCCCGGACACCGAGCGCAACCGGCTCAAGAAGATCCTTAAACGGATCGTGCCCGATGACGCCGGCGTGATTGTGCGCACGGCCGCCGAGGGTGCCGGTGAGGAGCAGCTTGCCGACGACATCAAGCGGCTCGTGACCCAGTGGGAGACAATCGAGAAGAAGTCCTCCCAGGTGCTCAAGGGCTCCGGCAAGGCCCCGGTACTGCTGAAGGAGGAGCCCGAGCTGGCCGTGCGCGTGGTGCGCGACGTGTTCAATGAGGACTTCCGCAAGTTGATCGTGCAGGGATCCGGTGCCTGGAAGACCATATCCGCCTATGTCGGCGATCTCAGCCCCGAGCTGAACGACCGGCTGGAGCACTGGGTCGGCGCCGAGGACGTATTCACCGCCCACCGCATTGACGAGCAGCTGGCCAAGGGCTTCGACCGCAAGGTCTGGCTGCCCAGCGGCGGTACGCTGATCATCGACCGTACCGAGGCCATGACGGTCATTGACGTCAACACCGGACGCTTCACCGGGGGTGCGGACGGCACCCTGGAGGAGACCATCACCCGCAATAACCTCGAGGCCGCCGAGGAGATCGTGCGTCAGTTGCGGCTGCGGGACATCGGCGGCATGGTGGTGATCGACTTCGTGGACATGGTGCTGGAGTCCAACCGCGACCTGGTGCTGCGTCGCCTGGTGGAATGCCTGGGCCGCGACCGCACCCGGCATCAGGTCACGGAGGTCACCTCCCTGGGGCTGGTGCAGATGACCCGCAAGCGCGTCGGCCAGGGGCTGGTGGAGGCCTTCTCCACACCCTGCGAATGCTGCGGGGGGCGCGGCTTTATCGTCCACGAGCACCCGGTGGAGGACCAGGCCGTGGACATGTCCGCCTCCGCCGCGCGGGGGAACGGCTCCGGGCGGAGCCGCCGTGGTCGCGACGACGACGGCACCTCCTCCTCGGCGAAGTCCTCCAAGGGCTCGGGTGGCTCGGGGAAGTCCGGCAGGGCGTCGGGTCGAGGTAGGTCTACCGGCCAGTCGGAGGCGCAGGGGCAGGACGAGGCCACCCGCTCCGCCGTGCGCGGGGCGCTCGCCCAGATCGCGGCGGCCGCCGAGCACGCCCATGAGCACGCCAGGAAGGACGATTCCACCGCCGCACAGCCGTCCTGAGCGTGGCGGTGATGGTTCGGGAAGAGGCTGGTGGGGTGCAGGGGTGCGGAATAACACAGGCCCTGTGTCCGCCCACGGGTTGGTCTCGCCCGCCGGATCGCATAAAGTAATCCGGCGGTGCCTTCCGCACCATTGCGCAAGTAGTCGCCCACGAGCGGTGGAGCAGCGCTCCCGTGAGTGGACGGCTAGAAGAATCGAAAGAGATGAGCAGTCAAGTGGTCTACGCGATCGTCAAGGCCGGCGGCCGTCAGGAGAAGGTCTCCGTCGGTGACGTCGTGGTTGTCGACAAGCTTGCCGGCGAGGTCGGTGACGAGGTGACCCTCGCCCCCGTGATGCTGGTGGATGGAGACAAGGTGACCGCTTCCGCCGCGGATCTGGCCGACGCCACCGTCAAGGCCGAGATCGTCGGGGATGAGAAGGGCCCCAAGATCAACATCCTCAAGTTCAAGAACAAGACGGGTTACCGCAAGCGCCAGGGTTTCCGCGCCCAGCTCACGGCCATCAAGGTCACCGAGATCGGCTGAGCGGGACCCGGCCCGCAGCATCCTTCAGGCACCCAGCGAAACAGAAAGAAGTCCCGACATGGCACACAAGAAGGGTCTTGGTTCCTCCCGCAACGGTCGCGACTCCAACGCCCAGCGCCTCGGCGTGAAGCGCTTCGGCGGCCAGTTCGTCAAGGCCGGCGAGATCATCGTTCGCCAGCGCGGCACCCACTTCCACCCCGGCAACAACGTCGGCCGCGGCAAGGATGACACCCTGTTCGCGCTGACCGCCGGGAATGTGGACTTCGGCACTCACCGCGACCGCAGGGTGGTTAACGTCGTCGCCTCCGAAGGCTGACGCTGCTTCCATCACCATGACGGCATCCGCGAGGGCGGGCGGCTCAGACCGTCCGCCCTCGCGCCGTACCTGCCCCGGGGCATCGCCCCGCCCAGCCCGAGGAGAAGCCCATGCCCAGCTTCATTGACCGCGTGGTCCTGCACGTCGCCGGCGGCGACGGCGGTCACGGCTGCACCTCGATCCATCGCGAGAAGTACAAGCCGTTGGCCGGCCCCGACGGCGGTGACGGTGGTCACGGCGGCGACGTCGTCCTGACCGCCGATCCGCGCGCGACGACGCTGCTGACCTACCACCGCTCGCCCCACCGCAGCGCCAGCTCCGGCGCCCCCGGCCAGGGCGGTTGGCGCCGCGGAGCCGATGGCGAGGACCTGGTGCTGCCGGTGCCGCTGGGCACCGTCGTCAAGGACGCCGAGGGAGGCGTCCTGGCGGATCTGACCAGCCCTGGCGAACGCATTATCGTCGCCGCGGGCGGGCCAGGCGGCCGCGGCAACTTCTCCCTGGCCTCCCCCAAGCGCAAGGCACCCGGATTTCACTTGCTGGGTGAGCCCGGCCAGGTGCGGGACATCGTTCTGGAGCTGAAGACGGTGGCCGACGTCGCCCTGGTCGGTTACCCCAGTTCCGGCAAGTCCTCCCTGATCGCGGCGATGAGCGCCGCGCGTCCCAAGATCGCCGACTACCCGTTCACCACGCTGACTCCCAACCTGGGTGTGGTGGAGGCCGGCGAGCTCCGCTTCACCATGGCGGATGTGCCCGGGCTGATCCCGGGGGCCAGCGAGGGCAAGGGGCTGGGGCTGGAGTTCCTGCGGCACATTGAGCGCTGCGCCGTGGTGGTGCATGTGCTGGACTGCGCCACCCTGGAGCCGGGGCGCGATCCGCTCAGTGACTTGGACACCATAGAGACCGAACTGGCGGCTTACGCCGACCGTCTCGGTCATGAGGAGGCCGACCCGAGTCGCACCGGATTGCCGCCGCTCATGGACCGTCCCCGTGTGGCGGTGCTTAACAAGGTCGACGTCCCCGAGGCCGCCGACCTGGCCGAGCTGGTGGAAGCGGATCTGGCCGGCAGGGGACTGCCCGTGTACACCGTTTCCGCGGTCTCCCATGCGGGGTTGTCGGAGTTGTCCTTCGCCCTGGCCGAACTGGTCGAGCGCGCCCGCAGGCAGGCTCCTGACGCCTCCGCGCAGATCCGGCCCGTCATCCGTCCGGCCCCGGTCGGACGCCGTGGCGGGCGTCCGACCGCCACCGTAGAGGTCATCCAGCATCCCGCGGAGGGCACGGTCTATCAGGTGCGTGGGGATAAACCCGAGCGCTGGGTGCGACAGACGGACTTCTCCAACGATGAGGCGGTCGGCTACCTGGCCGACCGGCTCGCCGCCGGAGGCGTTGAGGATGAGTTGGCCAAGGCCGGCGCCCATGCCGGGGACACCGTGCTTATCGGCGAAGTCTCGGGCGGCGTGATCTTCACCTGGGAGCCGTCGGTGACTACGGGTGCTGAGCTTCTGGGGGCTCGTGGCACCGACGCCCGGCTGGAAGACCGTCACCGCCGCACCAACGCCGAACGCCGTGAGCGCTACCACGAGTGGATGGACGCTAAGGAGGCGGCCCGCCAACAGCTGCGAGATGAGGCTGAGGAGGGGCTGTGGACCGATGCCGCGGACTGGGAGTGGGGTCAGGACGCATGACCACCACCCCCGGGAACGCTGCGGACACCTTCCGGAGCACGCATGCGCACGGTGCGGCCGGACGGCGCCCGCAGGCGCTGCCGGACGGCGCCCGTGTGGTCTTAAAGGTCGGCTCCTCCTCACTGACTCGCTCCGACGGAGGACTTGACCTGAACCGTATCGACATCCTGGCCGGCCTGTTGGCGGGTATGCGGCGGCGCGGGTATGACGTGGTCCTGGTCTCCTCCGGGGCGGTTGCCGCCGGCCTGGTGCCGCTGGGCCTGGATAGCCGGCCTAGTGAGTTGCGGCTACTGCAGGCGGCGGCCTCCGTGGGTCAGGGTCGTCTGGTGTCCCGCTGGCAGACGGCCCTGAGCGCCTACGGGGTTGTGACTGCGCAGGTGCTGCTGACGGCCCAGGACGTGGCCGTGCGCAGCCACTATCGGACTGTGCGCGCCACCTTCGACACCCTGTTGTCCATGGGGGCGGTTCCGGTTGTCAACGAGAATGACGCCGTGGCCACCGCCGAGTTCAACCTGGGCGACAACGATCATCTGGCGGCATTGGTGTCCCATTTGGTAACCGCCGACGTGCTCATTCTCTTCACCGATGTGGACGGCATGTGGACCGCCCGCCCGGGCACGCCCGGTGCCCGCCCCGTGCGTCATGTGGTCGGCAGTGGCGAGTTGGCCGGTGTACGGGTGGACGGCGATGCCGGCGCCCTGGGAACCGGTGGTATGGCCACCAAGTTGCAGGCCGCGACCATCGCCTGCGCCTCCGGCACGGCCACTATCGTTGCCGATGCCGACGATGCGCCGCAGTTGCTGGGCGGATCCACCATCCCGGAGGATCTGGGAACCTGGTTCGACCCCACCGGTCCACATCGTTCCAGTCGACGCCTGTGGATGGCGCACGCCTCCATGCCCGAGGGGCGGGTGCTGGTAGATGCCGGGGCGGCCCGGGCGGTCACCGAGGGCAAGAAGTCCTTACTGTTGCCTGGCGTAGTCGGTGTGGACGGGGACTTCGAGTCTGGTTCCGTGGTGGAGATAGTGGGGCCGCAGCGTGTGCTCGCTCGCGGCATCTGCCGGTATGCGGCCGCTGAGATCGAGGAGGTGCTTGACGCCCGGGGCCGCGGTGCTCCCGCCCCCGGTGACCATGTGGCCCCGGTGGTGCACCGCGACGACCTGGCGGAGCTGCCGCGCACCGCGGGCGGTTGAGACCGCTGCAGTGGGCCCGCGCCCGGGTTGTCTGTTCCCAGACGTGCGAGATTTCAGCGTGGAGACGTCGCTAGGAGTTCCTCCCGCATAGCGGCCCAGCGGGCCACAGGGCGGGTCAGGCTGGGGCTGGCATTGCTCTGGGGGACGAGGTGAAAATACTGAACGCGTGCGAGGCGCTCGGCACTGGGGCGGAAGTCCTTGTTAGAGGAGATTGGACTTGCCCGAGCCATTGTGCAGCCGAGGAATGAGGCTATGTTCGGACTCGGCGTCTTCAGTGAGCGTTTGCTATCGTCCGTGCCTACCCGCATGGCGCGACGGGGACTACAGTCTGGTGTCATGACGACTTCACCCGTAGATGCCGCCAACGACGCCGAAGCCTTCGTCGCCGCCACCGCCCGCGCCGCCCGTCAGGCTCAGCGGGCCCTGGCGGGAGTCGACCGTGAGCGTAAGGATGCGGCGCTGCACGCCATGGCCGATGCACTGGTGGCCCGTACCGAGCCGATTCTCGTCGCCAACGCCGAGGATCTGGCTCGTGCCCGGCAGGCCGGCATGAAGCCGGGACTTGTGGACCGCCTGGCCCTTGACGATGAGCGTGTGGGTGCAATTGCCGACGCCCTGCGTGAGATCGCCGCCCTGCCCGATCCCGTCGGTCAGATCGTTGACGGACAAACCCTGCCCAATGGACTGCGCGTGCGCCGTGTACGCGTGCCCCTGGGCGTGGTCGGAATGATCTACGAGGCCCGGCCTAATGTCACGGTGGACGTCGCCGCCTTGACCCTGAAATCCGGCAACGCCGTAGTGCTGCGGGGCGGCAGTGCGGCCGCGGACACCAACGCCGCCATCATCGCCGTGCTGCGTGAGGCCTTGGAGACCGCGGATCTGCCCGCCGACCTGGTCACCACCATTGACCCGGCGGGCCGGGCCGGCGCCACGGCCCTCATGCATGCCCGCGGTCTGATCGACGTACTGGTACCGCGCGGCGGAGCCGGCCTGATCCGTGCAGTTGTGGAGGAATCCAGCGTGCCGGTAATCGAGACCGGCTCGGGCAACTGCCATGTGTATGTTGATGCGGCGGCCGACCTGGCCAGCGCCGTAGACATCATCATCAACGCCAAGACTCAGCGAGTGGGTGTGTGCAATGCCGCGGAGACACTGCTCGTGCACCGTTCGGCCGCCTCCGCCTACCTGCCGTCGGCGGCCCACGCCCTGTGGGAGCGCGGCGTTACCCTGCACGCCGACGCCGCCGCGCACGCCTATCTGGAAGAACAGGCTGCCGCGCAGGGCCACGCGGAACTACTGGTGGAGGCGACGCAGGCGGATTGGCAGACCGAGTACGGCAGCCTGGATCTGGCGGTGCGAGTGGTCGACACCATTGACGACGCCATCTCCCATATCGCCGCATACTCCACCGGACACACCGAGGCAATCTTGACGCAGGACGTGACTGCCATGAACCAGTTCATCGACCAGGTCGATTCGGCCGCGGTCATGGTCAACGCCTCAACCCGCTTCACCGACGGCGGACAGCTGGGTCTGGGCGCCGAACTGGGAATCTCCACGCAGAAACTGCACGCCCGCGGCCCCATGGGGCTGGCGGCGCTGACCACCATAAAATGGATCGTCGAGGGTCGCGGACACCTGCGTCCATGACCCGACTCCCCGCTCCGCCGCCCTTCGGCGCCGGGGCCGACCACCAGGAGACAAAGCCATGAACCCCGACCGAGGCAGACTATTGGCGGTCTTGGTTGCCGCCGCTGCCACAGTTCTACTTGTATGTGTGGCCATTCTGGTCCTACGTCGACCCGCCGGTCTCGACGACGAGCCCGGCATCGCCATGACTCCGCCCATCACCCCGACCGTGCAGGTCGGTCGCGGCGCCGGACCCCTGATGACGCCATCACCTTCGCCCTCACCCTCGCCCACACCGGACTCTAATAGTGGTGGTTCGACCACCACGGATAACGGCGCCGGCGGCCCGGAGGTCGTGCAGCAGGCACCGCCGCAGGACGTCTCGCCTCAGGGAGGTTCCGGGTCCGGCTACTCCGGCACGTGGAACAACAGCGGTGGCGGCAACACGGGCTACACGAATCGCAGCTCCGATGACGACGATGACGACGACGACGACGATGACGATGATGATGACGACGACGATGACGACGACGACTGATCGCCAGTCGCGTTGGCCGCGTTCGCCCCAACGTGGGTGGGGTGGACAACCGGTGGTGCCGCAGGGGCGGTAGCGGCATCAGATGAGCCGGTAGCCGACGCCGCGGACCGTCTCCAGTCGCTGCTTGCCGAGTTTTCCTCTCAGGTAGGAGACGTACACGTCCACCACATTCGAACCGGGATCGAAATCGAGTCCCCACACATTGGCTAGCAGCTGTTCGCGGCTGAGCACCTGCCCGGGGTGACGCATGAACATCTCGGCGAGCGCGAACTCCCTTGCCGACAGGTCGACCCACTCCCCGGCCACCTGCACCCGGCGCGCACGTATGTCCAACGCCAGATCCTTGTGCTCCAGTACTCCCGGTTCGCTGGCTGTCGCCTCGCGGGGGCGCAGCCGAAGTCGAATCCGGGCTACGAGCTCGTCGAAGGAGAAGGGCTTGGGCAGGTAGTCGTCCGCACCGCCCTGAAGCCCGGCTACGCGGTCCGCGACGGAGGAACGGGCGGTGAGCATGATCACCGGCGTGGTCACCCCCTGTCCGCGCAGACGTTCGAGCACCTCGAAACCGTCGATGTCCGGCAGCCCCACGTCCAACAGGATGATGTCGACATCCCCGAGCAGGGCCATCTCCACGGCGTCCGTACCGTTGTCGACAACCTTGGGCACAAATCCGGCGGCCTTGAGTCCCTTGGTGAGGAATGAGGTGATGCGCTCCTCGTCCTCCACTATCAGTACGGTGGTCATGTCTTATCAGACTCCTTCAGCTGCACCGACCGCGTCTCGTCGGCGGTCGTCAGGGGAATGCGCAGCGTGAACACCGATCCTCTCCCAACCTCGGAGGAAACCGCAATACGTCCGCCGTGAGCTTGCACGATACTGTCCACGATGCTCAGGCCGAGGCCGGCGCCTGAGGCGTAGCGCGTGGCCTGCGCGGTTCGGGCGAACCTGAGCCGGATGCGTTCCATATCCTCTTGGGCTATCCCGATGCCCTCGTCCTCAACCCATAGGAACAGTTCAGACCCGCTGATCTCCGAACCGATGACCACTTGCGAATCCTCTTCGGAGTACTTCACCGCGTTCGCCGCGAGCTGCAACCAGGCCTGAGTGATGCGCGCCGGATCCAGTTCAGTCGTTCCGGTGGCGCATCCGCCCAACTGCCAATCCCGCTCCCCTAGGGCACAGGACTTGTCGAACACTTGCAGTGTCAAGGCCTCGATGTCGGTGGGTTCGGGGGTGACGAAGTCGCTCTGCGAACTTCGGGCCAGATCAAGCAGGTCACCGATCAGCGCAACCATCCGGTCGAGTTCGTCCAGGACCAACTCCGAGGTCTGCTTAACGTCGTCGGGGTCGTCGGGGTCGATGAGCTCCAGGTGGCCGCGCACCACCGTGATGGGGGTACGCAGTTCGTGGCCGACGTCGTCGAGCAGCTCCCGCTGGGCCTCAACCGCACGCTGCACCCGGTCCAGCATGTGATTGACGGCAGCTGCCAGCGCCGACAGGTCGTCATGGCCGCGCACTCGCACCCGGGTGGTCAGGTCGCGCTCATCTATCGACTCCGTGGCGTTGCGTAGCTCCCATATGGGCCGCAGCAGCCGCCCGATGCCCAACCACGCCAGTGCCGCCACCAGCATCATGGTCACGGCCGCGGCAGAGGCGTAAATGCGCATGGTGCGCCACAGGCCCGCTTCAGCGGTGTTCAGGTCGACTACGCGCGCCAGGGCCGCCGTCGTGTTCCCGTCCGTCACCGGCACGGTCAGTACTCGGTAGTGTCCGCGGGCGGTGTCAATGGTGGTGATGGTGGAGATGTCGCCTTCTGCTTCGGCCAGCAGCCGATCCACCAGTTCGGGATCGTCTTCCGGACGCAGTACGATCCCCTCGGCCGACACCCATTGCACGGCGCCCTCAACAACGCCGAGCTGTCCCTCCCCGGAGCCCAGTACCGAGCGCTCCATATAGACGCGCAGTGTCTGGGCTGGCTCGGTCAACGGCTCCTTGGTGGCCGGGTCGATGCCCTCCTCAGCCAGGCGCCGCAGCTCCTGGCGGGTGAGAACCAGACGGTTGTCAATGTCGTCATGGATGGAACGAAGATCCAGCATCCACACGGCTGCGCCAGAGGTCACCAGAGCGACCGAGGCGACCAGGAAGATCGTCCAAATGATCCGGGTGCGGATGGTCGCCCGGGCGAACGGGGCGGTGACCTTCACGAGCCCATTGTGCCAACCGCGGATGGGCTCGCGCTTCCATTTGGGCCCCTTAGGCCCCCATTCGTGCTGTGAACTCGTGGTGGGGCCGGGCCCGGCGGTGGCGAACGGTGCGTACATCTATCCCTCCCTGATGCGGGCCGCCCAGGCGCGGTCGGGTGAGGCGGCTAGGTGCAGGGATTCATCCGTCCAGGCGGGTAGCCACTGCTGCGCGCCGGGGCGGAAGGCGTGCACGAAACTCAAACGCAGCCGTGAAGCCAGGTAGTAGGCGGACAATCTGGGTACGGACGCCAGGTCTTGCGCCAGATCGTCCAGGAGCCTACCTACATGCGTGTGTGCCTGAGCGCCGAGTCTGCCCTGGGCGCGCGCGAGGTCAACGTGCGCGGCCAGATTGCCCAGATCCAGGGCGGGTTCGGCCAGGGCAGCGGTGTCCAGATCAAGCAGTGAAAGCACCGTGCCGTCCCATAGCAGTTGGCCGTCGTGAAGGTCCCGGTGCGAGGCGGCCGGCGGATCTCCGGGCTTGCGCAGCAGAGCCGAAACCGTGTCGATGGCTGCGCTCAGGGCGGGGCGGAGTTCGTCCTGTGCCCCGATTGTGTCAATTGCGCCCAGCCTGAGTGCGCGGCGGTGCCAGCGTTGCATAACCGCGGCCTCGTCGGCTCCGGTGTGTTCCGGCAGCGATTCGGGACGGATCACGCCGGGCCACAGCTGTGTCAGCCGTTCCCAGCCCGCCAGTCCTGCATCCGACAGCTCGTGGAGGGAACGACCCGGCAGCAGTTCCAGGTGCACACTGGACTCGGAGCGGGCCAGAACCTCGGCGGTCCGTAGGCCCGCCCGCAGGAAGGGACCTGCCGCCCGCGGATCGGCTAGTCTTTCGGCCCGCCCGACGCGTACCAGCTTGTGCACCCGGTCGGTGCCCATGACGACGGCGCGGCGCCCTGCCCGGTGAACCACCAGGCGGCCCTCGGCGTGCGGGGCCACCAGGCGGGTGGACAGGTCGGGCAGGGCCGGATCTTGGGCGTAGGGGAGCGTGTCGACCTGTCCGGCGGCATTGATCCTTCCGGCGCGTAGGTGCCCCGAGGAGTCGCGGCATTCGAAGACCAGGCCCCGGTCCTTATCTGGCCAGGCGCGCTCCCACCCGGCCAGGTCCCGCAGTGCGGTCATGGCGGGCGGCGATGCCACCGTGTGGGGATCCATATCGGCGCTCATGACGCCTCCTTTGATTGCATGCGGTTCAAGCTCCTCTCCCACTGCCATCCGTTTTGTCCGGGTGGAGCTTCCAACAGCGCTTCTATACGGTCGATTTCGATTCCGATCCGGCGGCGCCAGTGGGGGTCCCCGTGGCGTAGCGGATCCTGGAGACGCTCCAAGCGGGCCCGGGCTACGGCCCCCCGCAGTTGGGTGTCGCTAGGAACCCGCCCCCCGGCCTCGGCGTAACCCGTGAGCAGGGCGGGGGCGGTCGTCGAATCGGTCTGAGTCAGGTAGGAGCCCAGGTCTACGGCGGCAGGCGCGAGCCGGACCCGGTCGAAGTCGGTCAGCCAGATCCGGCCGGTGCACCGGTCCAGGAGCACCTGGTCGGGGGAGGCGTCCCCGTGGACTAGCACCGACTCTCCGCGTGGCTGGGGCGGCATGGCCTCGCCGAGTCGGCGCACGCGGGCGGCTAGTGTCGGATCGAGGTGGTTGAGCACATGGGTGTGCACCAGCGCCAGGTTCCCGGCGCTGGGGACCTTATTGTCCAGGTCCCGGCGCATAGGCCCGGACAGCTCATCGGTGGCGGCGTGCAGAGCGGCCAGCACGGCGCCGGCCCGGATGGTGGCCGTCGGATCGTGGTGGCGGCTCAGGTCGGTGTCGCCGACGAAGCGCTGGAGGCTGAGATGAGCGGTGTCCGTGGCGTCCGGAACGGGCAGCTGTGAAGGCACCGGCAGATACCGGGATACGAACTCTTGCAGGGCGTTGGCCCTGCGTTGGGAGGCCGCGGTGACTCGCACCACCCCCTGGGAGGTGCGGACCACCAGGCGGCGCAGTGGGTTGTAACGCAGCAGGTTCCCCTCCAGGGCTCCCAGGAGCCCGGCCTCACGGGCGGCGGCGGCGTGCTTGACCAGCGTCGGGTCGGCGGCCACCTCGCCGGTCTGGAACAGTAGGCCGTCGCCGGTGTCACGCTGGATGGTGCGCAGTCCGAGTCGGTTGGCACGGTGGGCTGCCTTGGCCGCCTTGACGCGGCTGCCCGGCCACAGCAGTCGGGCCCAGCCGGCGCTGCGTCCGGTGTCGGACCGAAGCAGGGACACCGTCACCGACACCCCCGGTTTTATGCGCAGCCGCGCTGCCCGCACCGAGAAGCCCACGAGTTCGCTGAGTCGGTCCGGGCTGAGCACCGTGTCGACGGCGCTGCGCGTGCTACTGACGTACATGGGTCCTCCTGTTCATGTCCTCGGTCTGATCATTGACATGGGTTTCGGTCCGGTCGCCTCCCGGGCCGGTGTTGGTGAGCAGCTCCCGTTGGGCGGCGCCGGCGGCGGCCCACGCCCGGAACAGCGGTGATTCGTCGAGCAGTTGCTGCGGGGGGCCGTCGAGTCGAATGCGGCCGTCCTCGATCCACACCACCCGGTCCGAGCGCAGTGCGACCTCGGAGTCGTGGGTGACGGCCAGCAGGGTGCGGCCGCGTGAGAGCCGGTCGACGGCGTCCAGGACCAGGTTCGACGACGTCGGGTCCAGCCCGGTGGTCGCCTCGTCCAGAATGACGACGGGCGCATTGCGCAGCAGCGCCCGCACTATGGCGACGCGTTGGCGCTGGCCGCCGGACAGTGTGCCGCCGCGTTCCCCTACGATCGTGTCATAGCCGTCGGGCAGGGCGCTGATGAACTCGTGCGCTCCGGCCGCCACCGCCGCGGCCTCCACCTCCGCATCGGTGGCCTCGGGGCGGCCCATGCGGATGTTGTCCCGCACGGATGCGGCGAACAGCACCGCCTCCTGATGCAGCACGGAGATGTGCGAGCGCAGCTCGGTCAGCTCCAGGCTGGTGAGGTTGTGGCCGTCCAGGCGCACTCTGCCGTCGATCGGGTCGATTGCCCGCACCACCAGGGAGGTCAGGGTGGATTTGCCGGATCCGGACGGGCCGACGATGGCTACATGCTCGCCGGCCTTGATCTGCAGGTTGACGCCGTGCAGGATCTCGTGGCCGTCGTACTCGGTGACCACGTCCTCGAAGGTCAAGGAGCCGCGCACGTGCCCGAGTAGCACGGGATCAACGGGGGAGATGATGTCCGGGTGCACGTCCATGAGGTTGGCCACCCGCTCCCCGGAGGCGGCGGCCCGGGCGATGCGGCCGGTGTACTTGGCCATATCGCGTAGTGGCTTCATGGTGGTGCGCAGGTAGGTGTTGAACAGGACCAGGTCGCCGGGGGTCATGGCCCCGGCCAGAACCCGCAGTCCGCCGCCCACCAGAACCACTGCGGAGGCCAGGCCTACGATCACGTCGGTGGTGCGCTCCAGGCGTGCGGCCAGGCGCAGTGAGCGCACACCGGCGTGCAGGGAGGTTTGGTTGGCGTTGACGAAGCGGTCCTCGACGATCGGCTCCAGCCCGTATGCCTGCACCACCTTGATGGTGCTAAGCGCCTCCTGGGCGGTGTTGGCCAGTTGCCCCTCAGACTTGCGGGTGCGGCGGGCCGCGGAGGTGATCTTCTTGGAGCTGCCGGAGGAGGTCATGAAGAACAGGCTGATTGCGGCCACGACCACCAGCGACAGCAGCGGGTCCAGCCACACCATCACCCCGAGCATGACCGTCAGGGTGAGCACATTGGCCGCCAGCGGCAGTCCGGCGGTCACGGCCACATCCTGCATGCGAGTGACATCGGAGACGAGTCGCTGAACCGTGTCGGCGGAGCGGTTGTGGGAGTGGAACTGCTGGGAGAGGGTCTGCACGTGGTGGAAGGCGCGGCGCCGCAGCGCAATCGCGGTGCGGGAGCCGGCCAGCGCGAAGGAGACTGTGGCCAGGTAGTTGCATAGGGCCCGCATGGCGACAATCGCGACGAGCGCGGCCCCCAACCCGAGCAGTCGCACCAGACTGGCCGGCGCATAACCGGTTTCCGCCCCCAGGGAGGACAGGACCGAGTCGATGACGATCTTCATGGGCCACGGCTCAATCACTCGGAAGACCACCTCGGCCAGCAGGGCGAGTGTGCCCCCGGCTACCAGCTTGGCCTGCGGACGTAGATCCGGCGCGATCAGCCGCAGGGTACGGCTGAGTGCGGAACGATTCATCCGGGGTTCAGACATGCTGTACCTCCGCCTGGTTGAGTATCTGGGCCACGACCGCCTCCCAACTGTGGTGCTTCTCGGCGCGACGCCGTCCCAGATCGCCCCGGCGGGCACGCAGCTGGGGGGCGATCGCGAGTGCGTCCAGCGCGGCGGCTAAAGCGGCGGGGTCCGACGGCGGGACCAGCACTCCGACGCCGTCGAGCAGCCGCGGCAGCTGACCGACGGCGGAGGCGACCACCGGCAGGCCGGCCGCAAGGTACTCCAGCACCTTCAGCGGCGAGAAGTACTGCTCGTCCTCCCCGCCCAGGTCCGGGTAGGGCGCCACCCCGATGGCGCTTCCCGCCAGTGCGGCGGGCACGTCCTGCGGGGCCAGGGCGCCGCGGAAGTCGACCTTCAGGCCGAGCTGCTGTGCCTTGGTCAGCAGGGATTGACGCTCCGGTCCGTCCCCGATGATGCGCAGGCTCCAGTCCTCCCGCGCCAGGGAGGCGGCCTGCAACAGATCCGCCACGCCGTGCCAGGGCTTCAACGTGCCCACGAAGGTGACGATGACTCCGTCGGGATCTTCCGGGAAGGGAACAAGACGGCGGAGGTTGACACCATTGGGGATGGTGACCGCGCGCGGGGCGGCGACGTGACCGCACACCCAGCGGCGCACCGGTTCGGAGACGCACACCGTGGTGCTGGCGGCAGTGACTTGGGCACGCAGGGCCGCCAGCGCCCCCGCCTCGTCCACCAACTTGCGGTGGTGGCGCTGCTCGTCGATCAGTGGGGAGTTGACCTCCAGCACCCCGGGGATGCCCGCGTCGGCCAGGGTGGCTAGGGCGGTGGAGAACAGGGAGTAGCGCTCGTAGACCAGGTCTGCACCCGCCTCTTTCGCCAGCTCCGCCAAGGCGGCGGCGGCCTCGGCCTGGGCACGCTCGCGGGAGGCGGCGTCGGTGGCCTCGACTCGGACGATGTTGACGGGCAGGTCGGCCAGGTCCTCGGGTACCAGGTTGCCGCGGCGCACGGCGTACACGCTCACCTCATGGCCGGCGCGGCGCAGAGCGCGTACCACCTCCTGAATATGGACGGAGGCGCCCTTGGAGCCGAATACTGGCACACCCGGGTCGGCGCAGATGTAGACGATACGCATTAGTGAATCTCCTGAAGTTCTGGGGTGGACTGCCAGGCGGACAGGGCCGCTGCCTGGGTGCGGGAGTCGAAGTCCCGCTCGATCAGGGCGCGGGCGTTGCGGGCCAATGGCTGCGGGTCGACGGTTCCCTCCGCCAACTCCCGCAGGGCGCGGGCCAGCGCCTGCGGGTTGCTGTGCGGCAGCAGGATCCCGGTGTCGCCGTCGCGCACCACTTCCGGCAATCCGGAAACGTCGGTGGCGATCACGGGCGTGCCGCAGGCCATGGACTCCAGCACCACGGTGGGCAGGCCGTCGATATTGCCGTCATCGGCGGGTTTGCAGGGGGCGGCGAACACCTGGGCGCGACCCAGCAGGGCGCGCACCTCCTCTTGGGTTAGCGGCCCCAACAGGTTGATCCGGTCGGCCAGGCCCTGGGCGGTGATGCGTCCGGCCAGGTTGTCGCGTTCCTCTCCCTCACCGGCGATGTCCAACACTGCGGGCACGCCGGCCTGGGTGAGGATGCCGACGGCGTCGATGAGGTCGTCGAAGCCCTTCTTGGCCACCAGCCGGCCCACCGCCGCGATACGCAGGGGACCGTCGGCGGGTGCGGGTGGACGGAACGGGAAGCGGTCCAGCTCCAGGGCGTTGTAGCGCAGCTCGATGCGGGCGCCGGTGCCTGCCAGCAGTGAGTGCAGGTTGCGCTGGTTGTAGTGGCTGATGGCGATCACGCGATCGGCGTCGGCGCAGATTCGACGCAGCCACAGCTGGCTGACGGACTCGTGGTAGATGTCCTTGGCGTGGGTCGTCACCGTGTAGGGGATGCCACTCAGACGGGAGGCGATCCAGGCGGTGCGGCCCGCTAGAGAGGCGAAGTGGGCGTGCAGATGGGTGATGCCCGCGTCACGGGCGCTGCGGGCCAGCGCCGCCCCCTGGGCGACCTCGTCACCGGGCAGATCCGCCACGGCGGGCAGGATCTCGGCCAGGTGCGTGCGCATGTCCGGCTCCTTGAGGGAACCGGCCAGCAGCCCCCACATGTCGACGGCGCGGCGTGGCCGCGGCACCCAGTTCACCTGCGCCCGAATGCGGGCGATCTCGGGGTGGAAGCGGGAGTCGGTGGTGGGACGCAGGGCGTAGATGGTCAGGTCGTCGCCCAGAGCCTCGCGGGCGAGCATCTCGGTGACTACGAAGGTCTCCGAGAAGCGGGGGTAGACCTTGAGGACGTAGCCGATGCGGGTCATGAGGCCATCTCCTTGAATGCGGGTGTGGAATCGAGCTGGGTTTGCAGCAGGGCGGCGGCGCGGCGGGCCGCCGCGGGCAGTCCGTCGGTTTCCAGGCCGGTGCGGGGCACGCGTCGGCTCACCGCGCGGGCGGCCCAGTCGGACAGCACACGGGCAGTTAGTTCCTCGGTGCGCACGTAGTCGACGGCACCGACCGCCTGAAGAGCGCGGGCCCGGATGAGCTGTTCCCGGCGTGGCTGCTCGCGGGGGACGATTAGGGCGGGAGTGGAGGTGGCCAGGATCTCGCAGGCGGTGTTGTAACCGCCCATGGCTACCACCGCGGAGGCGCGCTCGATCCATCGGCTCAGCCCGGGCAGCGAGCGGTGCACCTCGGTGTCGGGACCGGCCACCGACTGTACGGCGTCGAATCCGTTCTCTTCCAGCTGCGGGCCGGTGACCAGGACGTGCTTGTAGCCGGGGGGAGGGGTCATGCGGGCGGCGCTGCGCAGGAGCTCGAAGCCGTCGGAGCCGCCGCCGACTGTGGTCAAGACGAAGGGCTCGGACATCTCACAGCGACCGCGGTCCAGCAGGCTGCGGCCATTGGCCAGGTAGCCGGTGAACACGGCGCGGTCGCGCAATGAGGCGGGAACTTCGCCGGTGGCGACGGGATTGTGCACGGCGGGGTCTCCGTAGACCCAGACCTCGTCGATGATGTTGCGCAGGTTGCCGGGGGTGTCCAGGTTGCGCCATTCGGCGTCGGCCACCTCCGGTGCATCCAACACTTCACGCAGCCCTAGAACTATACGTGTGTCGGGGGAGACGGCGCGCAGGTGCCGCAGTGGGGCGCGTAGCTCCTTACGCACCCCGTAGATGTGGCGGTCCACGATCACTAGGTGGGGCGCGAAGCGTTGCAGGGCGGAGGCCACCAGACCGGAGCGCAGCGTCGCCAGCGAGTCGGGGGTGCCGCGCAACCCGCGGGGCCGGTAGCCGCCGGGCGCCTTGGTGAAGCCCGGCAGCACCAGCCAGTCGAAGCCTGCGGGCAGGGAGAAGCCGGGGGAGGGGGATACTCCGGCCACCAGTAGGCCGGTGATCGAGGCGCCGGTCAGTGCGGGTAGATCGCTGGCGAGCCGGTGCGCGAGGGCCAGATTACGACGCAGGTGACCCAGGCCCTGAGCGTCATGGCTGTAGAGCAATACCCGTAGTGAACGCGGTGCGGCAGGTCGTGCCAAGGCCCGTGTGTGCGCCGGCGCCGGAGTGGGGGACAGGGTGGGTGCCGCGGAAATCGGCGTCGGGTCGGGGGCCAGGCTGAGCGCCGCCGGGGCCGGGTTGCTTCCCGGATGCGGCGGGTTAAGGGGCAGCGATAGGGGGCGTATGCGAGTCATGAGAAGTCTTCTTTCCGGTCGCCTGGTGGCGACTTCGTTACCAGACTCCCGCCCGCCCAACAGCTGGGGGTGAGATGACGATGAGAATTCTCTAAGGCGACGCCGAACCTTGTTCTCCGCCGGCTCCGTCCGCTTGCCCGGTCCATGGACATCGTGCCGATTCCGAGCCGGTCCGCTGACTCGCCGTCGTCGTGGCGGGCGCACTCGGGGGCGCCCAGATCAATGCCTGGGCGCCCCCGAGGAAGGCGCGATACGCGGGGCGGAGCTTCAAGCGGATCCGCCTACCGCCACGCGGGTCACACGACGAACGGCGCGGCTAGGAATCCCAGCGCCACACATACGATGATGGCGGCGGTTCCGGGAAGCACGAAGGGGTGGTTGAGCACCACCTTGCCCACCCGGGTGGAGCCGGTGTCGTCCATCTCCATGGCCGCAACGGTGGTCGGGTAGTTGGGCAGCAGGTAGTAGTTGGCCACGGCGGGATAGGAGGCCAGCAGGGCCGTGCCCGGCAGACCCAGGGCCACCATGAGCGGCATAAATGCGCGCGTGGTGGCGGCGTGGGAGAACATCAGCGGCGCGGCGAAGTAGAAGAAGACCGCAACCAGCCAAGGCGCAGCCTGGAAGGGGCCGGACAGGGCGTCGGAGATGGTCTCCTCGTAGTGGTTGACAAAGGCATTGCCCAGCCAGGCCAGGCCGAGGATGCACACGGCGGCGGTCATGCCGGCGCGGAAGGTGTCCTGGGTGGCGATCTGTGCGGTGGGCTTTTTCGCTACGGCGCAAATAATCGCGGCGGTGGCCAGCATGATCGTCATGATCGCCGGGGTGGAGCCCATCGGCGGGGCGGACATGATGTTCAGCTCGGGAGAGGCGACGGTGGCATAGGTGACCACCACGATGAGGGCGATCATGAAGATGGTCAGGGCCGGCACCGCGCTGGGGGCTGCCTTGTAGTCGGAGGCGGCAGCGGCGGAGGGCTTGACCAGGCCTTTGGCCTTGCGCTCGATGTAAACCGGGTCGTCCTCCAGCTCGGAGCCCTGGAAGTAGGCGACGACGGCGCCGACCATGCAGCCGATGAAAGTGGTGGGGATGACGATGGCCAGGCACTGCAGGTAACCGATACCGATCGGTTCCAGAGCGACGACGAGAGCCACCATGGCTGCGGAGATGGGGGAGGCGGCTACGCCGACCTGCGAGGAGACCACGGCGATGGACAACGGACGCGAGGGGCGGATGCCGTGCCCCTTGGCGACATCTACGATCACCGGGATGACGGAGTAGGCGGTGTGTCCGGTGCCGCACAGCAGGGACATCAGGTAGGTGACGATCGGCGCCAGGAACACGATCTGTTTGGGGTGCCTACGTAGAAGGACCTCGGTGAGATGAACCAGATGGTCCATGGCGCCGGCGAGTTGTAGCGCGGCGACCGTGCAGATCACCGACATGATGATGCCGATGACCTCCCAGGGGGCGGCCTCGGTTGAGGTGTGCACGCCTGTTGCCACCAGCACGAGGATGCCGGCGCCGCCTGCCAGACCGATGCCGACACCTCCCATACGGGCACCGATGACTATGAACAGTAAGACGACGGCCAGATGGAACCAGATCATCATCGATCTCCTTTCGGGACGGGGGGACATTGCTGCCCTCAACCGGTCGCCCGGCAGACCGTCAGCGTCCCTGTCGGGGCAGGGACGCCAGCAGGGCGTCCTCCGGGGAAGGATGAAGGCAACCTGCTGTGATGGTAGACATAAATCGTCTTTGCTGTGTGTATTTTGGGCATCCGGATGTCATGACTGTTGGTCGTCGACGATGCCTCAACATCGGAACGCAGCGTGTGAGAATCGGTTTCGACGGCCGCGGCGTGGCAGTATGTAGATGTCCGTGCGCAGTCGGTGCACGGAACGAACCGGAGGAGAACCCGTGGAGAGCGACAACGTGGAGGGGCGCCAGTGAGTGGCAGCAGTGCGCGTCCCCTGCGCATAGGGATCATGGGTGGCACCTTTGATCCCGTCCACCACGGCCACCTCGTGGCCGCCTCGGAGGTGCAGGACGTCTTCGGTCTGGATGAGGTCATCTTCGTTCCCACCTGGGCGCAGCCCTTCAAGAAGGATCGACGGGTCTCACCGGCCGAGCACCGCTACCTGATGACGGTGATCGCGACCGCCTCCAACCCGCGTTTCACGGTCTCCCGAGTGGACATCGACCGGGGCGGCACGACCTACACGATCGACACGCTCCACGACATCATGGCGGAGTATCCGGGCGCCGAGCTGTACTTCATCACCGGTGCGGATGCCCTGGCACAGATACTCACCTGGAAGGACAACGAGGAGATCCTCTCCCTGGCACATATGGTCGGGGTGACCCGGCCGGGTCATGTACTCACTGATACCGGCCTGCCCGCGGACAAGATCTCGCTGGTGGAGGTGCCCGCCATGGCGATCTCCTCGACCGACTGCCGTGAGCGGGTCGGTCGGGGTGGTCCCGTGTGGTACCTCGTTCCCGACGGCGTGGTCCAGTACATCCGCAAGTACGGTCTGTACCGCGTGCCCGGGCGGTCGACGTCGACAACATCGATGACCGCCCATGTCGCGCGTGAGCAGTCCCTGAGGAAGGAGAACGACGGTGAGTGAGAACACCGACGTCAACCAGCCCGACTCCGGATCAGCGGGCGCCGGCCCACGCCGCAGCCGTCGCGCCATGCGTGAGGCGGAGCGCGCCGCGGAGCGCGAAGCCATCCTGACCGGACAGCAGCCGCTGCTCACCCGCCGGGAGATGCGGCGTCTGCGCGAGGAGGCGGAGGCGCTGCAGCGGGCGTTGAAGGCCGGGGAGATCACCCCCGAGCAGGCGCGTGCCCTTCAGGATCCGCTGGCCGACCAGCCAGTAATCGACTCGCCCGTCCCCGAAACCGCTGGCCATCACACCGCTGGGACGCCCGCCCCGGCCGACGGCATGCCGGGCGGGCAGACGACGCCGCCGACTCCGGCGACTGCGGGAAGTCCGGCGGAGCCCGCAGTGGAGGTCTCCGCCGCTGCGAGCGCGGACTCGCCGGCTGCCGGGGGTGGCCTGCCGACCAGGCAGGCGCGTACGCCGGAGCCCGCGCTCAGCCCCGATCCGGTCCGGGTCGACACCGCGCCCGCCGCTGCGGAGCCGGCACGGCCGGAACCACCAACGCTGGCGGAGGTAGCCCCCTCCGCTCCGGCCCTCACGCCGGAGCGGCCCGCGCAGCCGGAGCGGCCCGCGCAGCCAGAGCAGGAGGGCTCCAGCACGTCAAAGAACGACGTCCCCGCGGGACAGTCCGATACCGCCTCCCCCCAGGTGGCGGATGCCAGACTGACCGACGCGCAGATCGAGGAGATATCTGACCTGCCTACCGGTGTGCTGGGGGCGGTGGAAGCGCCGATCGTGCAGACGCCTCCCGCAGCGCCCAGTCCGGCCCCGGTACGTCGTACCCTCACGGATCGGTTGGCCGCCTATGAGGCCGGACAGTCCACGGCAGAGTCCGTCCCGGCGGTCCGGTCCGGCCCTGCCCCAACGGATGTGGTCTCCACAGGTGCCGACGGCGCCGGCAGCGCCGACGACGCCGATGCCCGAGCAGAGAAGGATGCCGATGCCCGAGCAGAGAAGCTGGCTCAGGACGCCGCCGTCGTGTCTGCCGACTCGGGTCCGGACTCCGAACGGGTCGGCACGGCGGTGCCACCGCGCCGACCGATCGTGCCGATCCCGGCCGCCGCCCAGGGCGTGCGTACTGTGGATGCGGATACCGGCGAATTGAGCTCGGTTCAGCCCGTGATCCAGCCGGATGCCGCTCTGCAAATTCCGCAGGCCGTTCCTGATACGGCGGATGAGACCGACAGCGCCGACGTGGAGCCGGATACGGAAGACGCGGAGTCGGACGCGGAGGATGGGCAGAGCACCGCCGTCGAGACGGACGCTGAGGAAGCGGACGCCGAGGAAGCGGACGCCGAGGTCTACGGCGGTATCGACAATCCCCAGTGGCGCTCCCTGAATGACATGGACTCGGCAGCAGATGCCGCCGACCGGGCTGAGCGCGGGCCGGTGGGCGGCCGAAGTGCTAAGTCACCCGCCGTGGCCAGCGCCGCTGCCGGTGAGTCGGAGGCTCAGGCTGAAGGCGGCTCACGTGCGGGTCGTACACTGCTGATTATTTTGCTCGCCGTGGTCCTGGCGTTGGTAGTGCTCGCCGTGGTTTGGTTCCTGTACAACAACGGCATCATCGGTTCCGTGCCGCGGGTAGCGGGCGACTGGGAACGATTGCTCATCTAGCCGGGGCGCAGATCTGTGGCGTCGGCTTGGCCACACTCGTTGGCCCGGATGCACAGGTCCGTAGATCGGCACGTAGAGTTGAAGGCTGAAGCCACCGCACCAGCCGGAGAAGGAGCCCCGTGCCCGCTACTGAACACGCCGCCGAACTGGCCGCCGTCTTGGCTCACGCCGCAACCGAGAAGAAGGCGGAGAGCGCCGTCGCCATCGACGTGTCCGATCGCCTCCCCTTCGCGGATGTCTTCCTGATCGTCTCGACCGCCAATGAGCGCCAGGCACGTGCCGTCGTCGACGCCGTCGATGAGGCTGCGTTTAAAGCAGGGGCCAAGGCACGGGCGCGCGAAGGGCTCGAGGAGCTTCGTTGGGCGCTTCTCGACTACGGCGAGGTGGTAGTGCATGTCTTCCAAGCGGAGGACCGCGAGTACTACGGGCTTGAGCGCCTGTGGAAGGATTGCCCGCTGGTGCCGCTTCCCGCTATCGAGCTGGCAGCCACCCGGGGCTGAAGTCGGTCAGGAAGTCGGACTCCTACGGGGTAGAAGATGACTACCAGACTGGTTCTTTGGCGTCACGGCCAGACGGAGTACAACGCGGGGATGCGAGTGCAGGGGCGCATCGATATTCCCTTGAACGCGGCCGGCCGTGAGCAGGCTCGATCCGCCGCTCAGGGACTGGCCGCCTTGGAACCCGTGCGGATCATCTGCTCCCCGCTGTTGCGCGCTCGGCAGACCGCACGGCCACTGGCCGAGTTGACCGGCGTCGACGTCGAATTTGATGAGGGTCTGCTCGAGCGAGCCTTCGGAGAGTGGGAAGGACTGTCACGGCAGGAGGTGGAGGCGGGCTGGCCCGAGGCTTATGAATGCTGGCGCCGCGGGGAGGACCCTGTGGGTGTCGGTATGGAGACGCGGCGGGCGGCTTCGTTGCGTGTTGGCGGCGCATTTCAGCGCATTGCGGATGAGACCGGGCCATCGGCCGCGGAGGCGGAGCAGACCGTGGTAATCGTCTCGCACGGCTCCGCTATTACGCTTGGTGTCGGCTACCTGCTGGGACTCGACCTGTCTTCCTGGTTCGGGCTGCGCGGCTTGGACAACTGCCATCGTGGCATTGTGGCGCCGGGGGAGCGGGCACCGGGATGGATGCTGGTTGAGTGGAACGTGGCATGAGCATGCAGGTGGTCCGGGGGCCGTGATTGCGGGGGCCGTGTTTGCGGGTGAGGCACCGCACGCTGTTTTGATTTGCCCGAGACGCCGCTGACTTCGTAGAGTTTGGTCGTTGCCTGCGAGGGTGACGCCCGCGAGGGGCTATGGCGCAGTTGGTAGCGCGCTTCCATGGCATGGAAGAGGTCGGGGGTTCGAATCCCCCTAGCTCCACGATCACCACCGCGATCAGCGGTGTGTTGGTTGCCCGGGGCTATGGCGCAGTTGGTAGCGCGCTTCCATGGCATGGAAGAGGTCGGGGGTTCGAATCCCCCTAGCTCCACGCAGTGCATGCTTCCGGCTCCTCCCATTGGTGGAGCTTTTTTCATGCTCGGGTGGAGCCGACCATCGGGTTATCCGGCTCTTCGGGTTTGGGGGTTATCGGCGCAAACGTGGTGCTTTAGACCGGCGTGTCGTGGTGTTCTAGCTGGTTGGTCGGGCCCAGCCTTTGTATTTCTAGAGGCCTTCTTCGGGGGTGGGGGTGGTGCCCCATCCGGTGGGGTGCGTGCTGGCGGTGGTGGGTGTGGGCCTGGTCGGCTGCCGTCCGCGTACTTGGACCGCGTTCCTGCGCTTGGACCGCGCTTTTGCGGTTGGACCGTCTGAGAGTGCGTTTCAGGTGGTCCAACGGCAGCTAGGTGGTCCAACGGCAGCTAGGCGGTCCATCGGCAGCCAGGTGGTCGATGGGTGTTTGCGGTGGGAGGGCGGAGTGGTTTGTCGGGTGTGGCGGATCGGGCGGAGCTGTGCTGGTGGGCAGTGTGTCGCGAGTCGGAGCGTCAACGGGCAGCTGGCGCTGGCAGGCCCTCCGCCCGCGCTAATCGTGTTCTCACGCCCCGTGTGTTTTACCCGCGGATGCCAAGCACCGGTGCGGGTTAACCTCCCAGACCATGTTCACCCCGACTTTGCCGCGCGATGCCAACCAAAACGGCTCTTCGGATTTGAGGGTGTGGGTGGGTGGAGGGCTGGGGCACGTTGTCGCGGGCTTGCCCGCGTCCTCGAACCGGCCTGCGTCGCCCTGCCCACACCGGCTTGTCCGGCAACCGGGGGCGTGGCGGCCGGGTCTGCACACCACAGCCGCCCGAGCAAAGCCGCCCAAATGCCGGTTTACATTGGAAGCACGCGTACGCTGATTCTCGGCCCGAATCCGTACGCACTGGTCCGCCCGCCGCACCAGGGTGGTTGGCCGGCCGCTCAAGCCCGATGACCGAATTCGATCGTTTCTGAACCAGCTGGAGGAGGGGGGTGCGGCCCGCGTGTCGGTGCTGGCAGGACGTGGTCAAAACCCCCGCCGAAACCGAAACTGGCGATAGACCGTTTTCGACCTGGCCGGGTAGACTTATGTTGAGATGAAAGGATGTGGGCCATGGTTGAAGTGACAGCGACTCGTGTGCGGTTCCGCGACGTCAAGCCCTATGACGCGCCCGCGTCGCTCGATGAGCTGCGCGGGCCCTATGAAGGTCCCATCGACCTGCCTCACTCTGTGCGCTGGCAGGCTGATCGGCTTGGTGTGGACGTGTCGAACCCGGGCTGGCGTCGTATGGCCTATCAGGCGCTGCTTGCCGAGGGGACTGTAACGGAGCAGGTCCGCTTGATGAATCGGGATCGGCTTATTGAGACGTGGCCGGTCCTGAACATGGATCCACGTGTGCGCGTCCTGTGGGAGGGACGCTTCCCCCAGCTTCGGGTGTCCGTGTGAGCGGTGACCAGGAGGACCAGCGGCGCATCACACGCCTGGCCTTGGAGGCTGCCGGCGACGAGGCCGGCTTCGCCTTGGCCGGCTCGGGCGCAATCCGTGAGCATGGGTTTATCGACCGGCCTACAGAGGATGTGGACCTATTCACCGTCGAGCAGGCTCGCGCCCAGTTCGGCACTTCGCTTGACCGGATTATCGCCGCGCTGCGGGCGGCCGGTTATACCGTGGAGACCCGTCGCCGTCAGGACACGTTCGCCCAACTCAGCGTCGTCAGTGCGCAAGGGCGCAGTACCGACATGGATCTGGGTGTGGATTGGCGGGCTCACCCTCCTGTGCGGCTGGAGGTGGGGCCCGTCTTGTCCGTTGAGGATGCGGTGGGTAATAAGGTGGGTGCCTTGTTCTCGCGGGCCGAGACCCGCGATTATCTCGACGTGGACGCAATCCGGCGTTCCGGCCGGTACAGCGACAAGGAGCTGTTGGGGCTTGCCCCTGTTTTGTGGACACGAGGGGTTGGTTCATGCGGCGTGTTCCAGCATAGTGGCTGGCGTCGCGGGTGTGTAGTGGTTCTCGTAAGTGTTCGGGGGCAGGTTGTCGCAGTAGGAGTGCCGTCGTACGGTGTTGTAGCGAGTAAGCCACCTGAAGGCCTGCCGTCGGCAGGTGGTCTCGTCGGGCCAGGCGCGTTGGTCCATGAGCACTTCCCGCTTGAACGCGGCATTGAAGGACTCCGCCAGGGCGTTGTCGGCGCTGGTACCCACCGCGCCCATCGACTGGGTGACCCCCAGGTCCTTGCAGGCCTTGTGAAACGCCGAAGACGTGTAGACGCTGCCGTGGTCGGAATGGAAGACAGCCCCTTTAAGGCTCCCGCGCTCACGCGCGGCAGCCTGTAGGGCGTCGACGACGAGGCTGGTGCGCATGTGGTCGCGCACAGCCCAGCCGACCAGGCGCCTGCTGTAGCAGTCGATGACGGTGGCCAGGTACAGGTTGCTCCCGTCAGCCAGCGGCAGATAGGTAATGTCGCCCACGTACTTGCGGTTGGGGGCATCGGCGGCGGTAGTCCCGTTTCAGCAGGTCGGGGTACTTCGACGCCGCCTGGTCGGGGACGGTGGTACGCACCCGGCGCCGTTTGCGATACCCCACAATGCCGCCGGCCCGCATCAGGCGGGCAACCCGCCTTGCGGTTGATCCTGCTCCCGCCGGACTCGGCCTGCTGGTCGCCTGGTTCGGCGGCGGGTCCTGGGAGCGCCCATGGCCCGGTCACCGGCATTGATGGCCCTTATCCGCTCGGTCAGGGCGGCATCTGCCGCGGCCCGCTCGGCTCGTCTGGTAGCACCGGCTTTCCAGGCGTAGTAGGAGGAGCGGGCTACCTCCAGCAACTCACAAAGCCGCTCCCGCCCCATGGGTGGCTGCATGGTCGGCGACGAACTGGAAGCGGCTCACCAGATCGTCTCCCCCGCGAAATACTTGGCCGCCTGCTGCAAGATCTCCCGCTCCCGGGTCAGCTTGGCCCGCTCCGCCCGCAGGGCGGCGTTGGCCGCCTCCAGGCGGGCGACCCGCTCCTCCATCGACTCCTCGGCTGGCGGCTGGGTCCCGGTCCTGTCCCCGAGGTCGGTCTTGGGTTTGAGCGGGCTGGGGGCCGGTGCCCCATCCGGACCGGTCTTACCTCCGGTGCCCCACCGGTGCAGCCAGCCGCGCAGCGTGCCCCGGCAGACCCCCAGGTCCTGGGCGATGCCGCGCACGCGTCGCCCCCGGTGTCGTCTCGTACAAGTCCACCGCCTGACGACGCAAGCTCCTCCGAGTAACTCTTCATAACCATAGTCAGATCATCTCGCTCTCCCCAGCCCCGCAGGGCCGGAATCAGCGTGTCCAACAAACAGGGTCAAGGCCCATAATCACCGTCACGTACCGGTCGCCCTTGCGGGTATGCCGCCAGACGTGTTCGTCCACCCCGTGGACCTCCACACCGGCCAGACGGCCGGGATCATTGATCAAGGCGGTTTTAGCCCGCTCAAGGACGGCCTCATTGGCGGTGTGCCAGGACACCCCCAGCGACGCTGCTACGCGCGCCACGGACATGAACTCCACCCCCACGGCCCGGATCGCCCACTCCTTGGCCGCCTGGGTCAGCAAAGCCCGCTTGGCCGCGGCCCTAGAACAGTCTTGGCGCCACACGCGATCGCATCCCTGGCAGCGCCACCGCCGCGACCGGACCAGCAGGTGTGTGGGACGCCAGCCCAACGGCACGTGCGCCAGGCGCCTGGACACGGTCCCCACCGCCACGCCCTGGGCCCCACACCGTCTACAAAACGCATCCTCCTCAGCCACCCGTAGCCGGCACTCCACCAGCGCCTCGCAAGGGGTGATCCGCTGGCCGGTGGCGGTAAGTCCCAGGGCGTCCAGGCCCAGGAAACTAGCAAGATCAGGAGCAGTGAAGGTAGTGTCAGTCATGTCGAGGTCTCTGTGATCGGTGGTGTTAAGCGAACCCCAATCATCGGGGACCTCGACCCACACCCGCCCCTGCGACACACGCACCCGCCACTACCCACCACCACACCCCCAAACACGAAGAGCCACCAAAACCCCGATCTTAAGTACCACGTTCACGCCGATAACTCGATCTTGAGTAACACGCTCGCGCCTACAACTCGGGCCGACCGGATTAAGGGCCTCCGATTCGTGTCGGAGGTGCCTGGCAACATCTGCTGCATGAACGGGAAGAGCTCCGAAGAGACGCTGAGGCGATGGCCGGCTGCGCGTGCGCGGGCGGTTCAGACCGGTGGCAGTGGCCGCCGTCGGACGTCGGCCGGATCTCTCACTCAACCATCCCTCTGCTCGCCTGCGGACGGTCTACGCTCGCAGTCGGGGCGCACAGGAGCATGTACACGCTCACACATATTAGTCACCACAATTTGTTTAGGAGACGATGATGACGACTGAACTCTCACTGGACACCCTGCGGAGCAAGCTCGCGGACCCGGAGTGGGCTGCGGTCCGCGTGGAGGCCACCTATCAGCCCAGCGGAGGTCCGGGCGCGCGCGTGTATCCGCCAACCTTCCCCACCAATGGGGAGAACTCTCCCTATCTGCTGGAGGATCGGCGCTGCGATGGTCAGGTTCGTAAGGCGACGGTGCTCGACCAGGTGCCGGCCCAGAACAACCGCTGCGAGGAAGCCGAGGCGAAGGCTTGGCGTCAGGGCATTATCCGTATGCCCATGCTGCGGATGAGGCACGATGGCGCCGCGAGCTTCGAGCTCATCGGCCTGGAGGCACCCCACCGCGCCTTCGACGCCTACTGGCGTGACTGCGAGCTTGACCGCGTCAAGTTCGACCGGTCCGAGATCGGAAAGGCGATTCTGGCCGCGTCGTTGGAGGATGCGACGGCGCTGCTGACCTATGACCCCGCCACGCTCGTCTACGGCGGCTGGAACTCCCACCGCAAGGGACGGCAGTCCAAGTTCCCGCGCCTGTACGCCAGCGAGATGATCGGTTGGGACCCGGTTGAGGGTGAGCGCAAGGCCGGGCGCATGGACCCTGCGAACCTGACCGGATCGCGCAAGGGCGAAGGCGATGAGTGGACGTACTCGTCCTCGGAAGGGAAGAAGGGGACGAAGCTCAGCGAGATTGGGCACGGCAATATCGCCCCGGGTGACGCCCACGGCGGTGTCACCATTAGCGAGGCAACTCGCACCGCCGTCCTCAGCCTCACCGCCACCCGGCGCCTGGGCTTCGGCTCCATGGATCCCGCGGCCGTCGAGGCCGCACGAGCCCTGCTCGTCGCACTCGGGCTCTTGGGGGACCGGCTCGCCTTTGGTGACGCGGGCCTTTGGCTGCGCAGCGGCTGCGACCTGGTCGTGCTGACCGAGCAGCTGGAGTGGATCGGCCGTGGTGGAGTGGCGGAGTCCTTCGCACTGTCCCCGAGTGGGGCGGTCCGGTTGTACGAGGAGGCGCTGCAGGCGGCGCTGGACGCCGGGATGCCACTGCACCTGAAGACCGTTGAGCTGGTTCCCAACGAAGCCCTGCGCAAGGCGATCGACTTCAGCCTGACCAAGGCCGAGTCCACGGGGGAGTGACATGACCCTCCGCTTGGACATCACGCTCCTGAGCGAGCGTTACGACGCCGGGGGAGGGGAGGACCCGCGTGCCGCAGAATGGCCTCCCCACCCGGCCCGGGTCTTCGCGGCTCTGCGCGCCGTAGCCGGTGAGGATGAACTAGGACCGTTGGAGAAGTTGGAGTGCCTGGCGCCGCCACTGATCCATGCCTCCAGGGCGGAGACGCGGCGTTCTCGGGGGTTTGTGGTGACGAACCACGACCTAACGATCAGCGAGCTGAAGAACAAAAAGGGAGGACACCAGACCCATCCCGCACGCACCAGCGTCTTGCGGCAGCGCACCAGCAGTCTGCCCGAAGACGCCCGCGTCCAGTTCGACTGGTTGGATGACAGCACGCTGTCCGATGACGCCGTGGCAGAGCTAGATCGCCTTGCCCGGCGCGTGCCGTACCTCGGTCGCTCGACGTCTCCGGTAACGCTCGCCTTCAGCCGGGTGGACGATCCTTCGCCGCTGCCGGGCCTGACCACCTATGAGCCGACGGTAGGACGCAGCCCCCTGAGTATCCGGGTGCCCTACCCCGGTTATCTCAATGAGCTCGACGCGCTGTATCAGGAGGATCAGCCCGCATGGCAGGCCGCCGGTCCGCGTGCGCGCCGCTTCTACCGCGAGGTCGGATTTGGCGAGACCAGTGACCACAGCAGTGATGAGAGCAACGAGGACATCCCCGTCATGGACGAGATCGATTCCCCCTACCCGGACCTGGTGATTCTCAGGTTCGAGGAACTGCGACCCGCAGGGAATCTGGTTTCCATCTTCACCGAGGCCCTGCGCCGCAAGGTTATGGGGCGGACGGAGGACCCGCTGCCTCCTGCACTGCACGGCCACGGCACGCCCGGACTGCCGCATGTGGCCTACCTGGGGCTGCCCTTCGTGGGCAACGAGCACGCCGACGGGCAGCTCATGGCCCTGGCGGTGGCGATCCCCGGCCTCGAACATGATGAACGTCTGCGCATTCTGCGGGGCATTGTCGGGAATGATCCCGAACGGGACGTCCTGCTGCGCGTTAACGGATTCAAACAGAGTTTTCGACTCCGGTATGTGCCGGATGAGATGCGGCCCTTCACTGCCACGGTCGAACGTTGGACGGGGCCAGTTCGCACGTGGGCGACGGCAACACCACTGGTCCTGGACCGCTTCCCGAAGCGCGGTGACCTCGCCACGGCAGTGGCCGAGTCACTAGTCACCGCCGGCCTGCCGGAGCCGCGTGAGGTTGAGGTGAGCAAGGAGCCGATGATGTACGGGGCCGTGCGGCTGAAGCCACGGGAGCTGCCCAAGCGCTGCCAAGGCCGTCTGTACACGCATGCGCGCGTCACCTTCGACCGTCCCGTGCACGGGCCGATTCTGGCGGGGGCGGGGCGCTACTTCGGCGTCGGGCTGTTCGCCCCCGAGTATGGGGAGGGACGGCGATGAAGGCCACCGATTTCGAGCAGTTCATGCGGGAAGTCCACGGGCATGATCCGTTCCCCTGGCAGTCAGCCGTGGTTGAGCAGGCCGTGGAAAAGGGGAGCTGGCCCGCAGTGGTGGACGTGCCCACGGGCCTGGGCAAGACCTCCATGCTGGACGTGGCCGTGTTCCTCCTGGCGCTTAGCGCCGGAGACGAGGCCCCCGCAGGCCTGGGGCGCCGACGTATCTTCCTAGTGGTGGATCGTCGCATCGTGGTCGACCAGGCCGAGGCGCACGGTAAGCGCATTGCCGATAAGCTGGAGAGTGCAACCGAAGGAACCGCGCTCGAGGTTGCCCGGCGACTACGGGGCCTGTTCGGCGCATCGCAGGGCGAGGCGGCGCTGCGGGTGGTCAAGATGCGCGGAGGCACGACCTGGGACGCCGCCTGGCTGCCGCGTCCCGACCTGCCCGCCATAATCACCGGCACTGTCGACCAAGTGGGCAGCCGCCTGTTCTTCCGCGGATACGGGGTCAGCAAAGGACGACGGCCCATTGATGCCGCGCTCGTGGGAACCGACTCGGTCATCATGATTGACGAGGCCCACCTGGCACAGGCCTTCACCACTTCGCTGGCCTCCGCCCGCCAGGCCGACCGGACCAGCGGGCTGGGGCTGCCGGAGAGTTCGGTGATTCACCTGAGCGCGACTAGCGCGGAGAGGCCCGGGAAGAACCCCGATGCCTGGGAGGCGTCATTCGATGAGGACGCGCATCTACGGAATGAGACCGCCAAACAGAGGCTGACCGCGCCTAAGCACCTGACGTTCCTCAAATCCACCGAGAAGAAGATCGTCAAGGACATGGCTGCCCTGGTATGGGACCTGTTCAATAAGTCTGATCAGTCTGAAAAGCCCGATGACCACCGGGTGCTGGTGGTGTGCAATACGGTCGTCCGCGCCCGGGAAGTGTATGAGGCACTCACCACCGGAAGGACGAAGCTCGGCGACGTCGAGGTGCTGCTGCTCATGGGGCGTTCGCGCCCACTGGACCGTGAGGGGATCGCCGAGCGGGTTACCGAGCTGTTCGGTGCTGGCCGGGAACCAAGTGACCACAAGGCGGTGCTGGTGGCCACCCAGACCATTGAGGTCGGCATCGACCTCGACGCCACGGACATGGTCACCGAGACCGCGTCCTGGGACGCGCTGGTACAGCGCTTCGGCCGGGTCAATCGGCGGGGAGAATTTGGCGCGGCGAAAGTCACGGTGGTGGAGGATGAAGCCAAGAAGCCTCCCGTATACGGGGACGCCAAGAAGTCCACGGCGGATTTCTTGCGTGATGCAACGCAGGACGGCCTGGATGTGTCGCCCTTGGCGCTGCGCCAACTGGAGGTGCCGGAAGGGCTGAGCGCTCCGCGGCCCCCGCTCCCGCTGCTGCTTCCCGCCCATCTGGACGCCTGGGCGAGGACGAACCCTGCTCCGGTGAACGATCCGCCGGTCGACCCCTACCTGCACGGAATCGACAAGTCCACGCCTCCGGTCACCATTGCCTGGCGGGCAGGATTGGTGATTAAGGACAGCAACGAAGACGGCGCCGACGCACGGAAGCTGCTGCCCGCAGATCATGCCGGGGCCGTGGTGGATGCTGTGCCGCTTCGGAGCGAGGAGTGCGTGGAGGTATCGCTCATGGCGGTACGCGCCTGGCTGCAAAAGGGCAAGCCGGAGAACCTGGCCGATGTCGATGACGACGATGGCTTCGACGATATCCCCTTCAAAGAAGACGACAGTGACCGGCAGGTGCTGCGCCGAGGGGCGGACGGAAGGTGGGAGACGGCCTATGCCTCCCGTCTCAAGCCGGGAGACACGATCGTTGTCCCATCTGAGTACGGCGGTCTGGACCGCTTCGGCTGGAACCCTTCCAGCAAGGAACCCGTAAAGGACATCTCCGAACTTGCCTCCCTGCGACGCGGGCAGCCCATTCTGCGCCTGGACTCTGACCCGGGTCTCCGACTGGGGATTCCGCCTTTCGAGGGGCTGCGGGAACTGGTGGCCGACTGGCGAAATGCGGAGGAGCCGGAGGACCGTGACGCCTATCAGGGCGCCCTCGTAGAGGCGGCACGCCAGTGGCTGGGTTCCTCCGGCGCCCCCGAGTATCCCTGGACGCCGGAGGACATCGAGTGCTTGCAGAACGCTTTTGGGCATAGCGGTGCCTTCGTCGCAACCGGCGTGGACCGGAGCTATCGTGGCAGGAGCCGGGGGCCCGCCGACAATGGTTCGGAGGAACCGATTCCTGTGCTGCGTGGCACCGCTCCCGCAGATGACTGGCGGACCGTCGGCACGAGCGGAGGCATCGTGGGCGGTAATGCCGCGTCATCAGTGCCGTGGCGTGCCGTCGATGAAGAGGACACGGAAGGCAGCTCCAGCCTCAACAGGCGGGTAACCCTGGCGGAGCATCTGGCGGCGGTGAGCGAGCGCGCCCAGCAGATTGTCACCAACTTGGGGCTGCCGGAGGAGCTGCGGCGCGTCGTCGTCGACGCGGCCCGCTGGCACGACCTGGGCAAGGTGGACTTGCGCTTCCAGACCATGCTGTTCGACGGGTCCCGAGTCGCCGCGGAGCTTGCGAGGGAGCCGCTGGCGAAGTCCGGCATGCCGCCCGGGGACCGTGGCCGGCGTCGGCGTGCGCTGCGGCTCAGTGGCCTGCCTCGCGGTGCCAGGCACGAGGCGTGGTCCGAGGCGATCGTCGCCGCCCACCTGGAGCGGCTCACCGAGCCCTACCCGGGCGACGTCGAGCTGCTCCAACATCTCGTGGCCAGCCACCACGGCCGCGCCCGGCCTTTTCTACCGGCCGTCGATGACCAGGGAGATGGTGTCCTTCGCGCGGCGATCGGGGACATCAACGCCGAGGTTCCGTTGCCGGTCGAGTTGCATCTGACCGACGCGGATCGATTCGCCCGACTCAATGACCGGTACGGCCGGTGGGGCTTGGCGCTACTGGAGTCCGTGGTGCGCAGCGCCGACATGACCATTTCATCGGAGGGATCATGAACCAAGTCAGGTTTCCTGCACTGGTCGGCGAATCGCCGTTGGCCATTCTCGCCGCCATCGGTACATTTCGGCTGATCCATGACTTCGTCGATGACGATGCTCGACTGGCCTGGGCGTTGGACGACCGCGCACCGGTGCTGCACTCGAAGCTGGCATCGGTTGACGCCGTCGCTGAGGAGCTGTCGGAAATCGTCGCCGAGATGCCCCAGGACGTGCTGGTGCCCGGAGGACCTCCGGGGTTTCCGCCTCCCGGGGAAGCGCCTGACAAGTTGCGGCTGAAACAGGGACAGTTATTTGAACGCTTCGGTGGCGATCCTCCGTCGCTCGTAGTGCAGAAATGGCTCGCCAGCTTGGTTACGGACCTCGTCACCGACGACAAGGGGCGCGGTGCTATCAGCCAGTTCACCGCGCCCGCAGGGAAGCAGTCCATGTCGACCATGCTGGAGAAACCCCTGCGGCTGGTGCAATCCGAGCCTGAGTATCTGCGTCAGGCCCTGGTTGGCTGGCGCAGAGTGTCGGGCGTAACCGGCGAGTACCTGGATCACCGTGCCAACTGGGACAGTGGCGAGGACGGCAGGGGCAAGGCGGAGATGCGCGGCGTGCCCGGGGCGACATGGCTAGCGCTCATGTCCTACCCGTTGTGGACTACCACGGCCGCTGGGAAGCTGCCCCGCACCAGCGGGTGGCACAGCCAGCCGGTCGGTCGTGACTACCGTCGCTCGGCTCCTGAACTGAGGCTGCCTTTATGGCGAGAGCCGTTGGGGTTGGCAGCGGTGAAGGCACTGGTTGAGGACCCGGTCCTGGATGGAAAGTGGGACGCCGTGGAGCAGGACAAGCTTCGCGTCATGGGGATCTTCTATGTGTGCCGTGCGCATCGTCGTAAGGCGGAAGGTGGGAAGTCTGCGGGTGTATTGGTGCCGCTGCCATGAGCGTCGGCACCACCAGGCCTGACCTGCCGGGACTGCCGGAGACGGTGCCCGCACGCATGCTGAACGAGTTCGTGTACTGTCCCCGGCTGTTCCACCTGGAATGGGTGCAGCAGCAATTCGCCACCAGTGACGACGTCGAGGAGGGGCTGTACCTGCACCGGGTCGTTGACCGGGAAACGGGGGACCTGCCGGATAAGTCCGAGGCGTGGAACGGGCGGGTCGCCAGATCCGTTTCGTTGTCTTCACCGAGGCTCGGACTGGCCACCAGGCTGGACCTCGTGGAGGACGGCGGGGACGGGACTGTCGTCCCGGTCGACTACAAGAAGGGGCACCCCAACAAGGATGGTGGTGCTTGGCCCAGCGACCGTGTGCAGTCACTGGTGCAGGCACTGCTGCTGCGCGAGGAGGGCTACGCCGTTGAACGGGCGGAGATCTGGTACGCCGAGACCCGGCAGCGTGTCCACATCACCGTGGACTACGCGGCGCTGCAAGAAGTCACAGAGATCGTGACGCGCGCATGGCAGGTTGCTGCCGACCCGTCGGCACCCCCGCCGTTGCGCGACAGCCCGAAGTGTGCCCTCTGCTCGCTGGTGGGCATATGTCTGCCCGACGAGTTGGACGCTTTGCAGACGCCTCCGAAGCAGCGCAGGCCGTTGAAGCGGTTGATGGCGCCGATTCTGGAGGGGCGCCCGGTCTACGTGACGTTGCAAGGCGCGGTGGTCGGCGTGCGAAGCGACCGGCTGGAGGTGCGCTTGTCGGGCGAGTTGAAGGCCAGCTATCGCCTGATAGACGTTAGCCAGGTGTGCGTCTTTGGGAACGTGACGGTGTCCGCCCAGGCTGTCAGGAGCCTGCTTTCACGTGACATCCCGGTGCTGTGGTTCAGCTACGGGGGCTGGTTCTCCGGCATTGCTGAAGGACTTCCGGGTAAGAACGTGGACCTGCGGATCGCGCAGTTCCGTGCCTCCGAGCAGCAGCAGCTTGAGATCGCGCGCCGGATGATCTCCGGAAAGATCCGTAACAGCCGCACGATGCTGCGCAGAAATGCGCGTGGCGAGATGTCTCGAGTTGGCGAGCAACTCAAGCAGCTCGCCATCCAGGCGATGCAGGCTGAGTCTTCGCAGCAACTGCTCGGTATCGAGGGCACGGCCGCACGCCTGTACTTCGGGAGCTTTCCGGCCATGGTCGGGAAGAACTCACGTGTGGACGTCTCGGACTTCCAGGAGAACGGGCGCACGCGGCGGCCGCCGAAGGATCCACTCAACGCAGTGCTGTCCTTCTGCTACACGCTGCTGGTAAAGGACCTGACTGTCACGCTCATGGGGATCGGCTTCGACCCCTACTACGGGATGTTCCATAGACCCCGGTTCGGGCGCCCTGCGCTCGCGTTGGACCTGGCGGAGGAGTTTCGGTCCCTGGTAGCAGAGAGCGTGGTGCTGCAAGTGCTGAATAACGGTGAGGTCGGTCCGCAGGACTTTCAGAGTCGGGGCGGCGGATGCATGCTGGAGGCGAGTGGTCGCAAGGCCGTGCTCAGGGCGTACGAGCGGAGGCTGGACCAGGAGATTACGCACCCGCAGTTCGGCTACAAGGCTTCGTACCGTCGCGTCATGGACATCCAGGCGCGGATGCTGGGCGCAGTTGTGCTGGGAGAGCTGGATGACTACACGGCTATGGTGACTAGATGAGGACGAACCGACGCCGGTATCTCATCGCGTACGACATCCGCAAGCCCGTGCGGCTGCGCCGAATCTGCAAGTTGATGGAGGCTAACGGTGAACGGCTCCAGTACTCTGTGTTCATCTGCGATCTGAACCGGACCGAGTTGATCCATTTGAGGGCTGACAGTGAGGAGATCATGAACCTCGACGAGGATTCGGTGGTGATCGTCGACCTCGGCGAGTTGGGGGAGGATCGCTTCACGTTCGTCGGTCGGCGCGCAGGACTGCCCACGCAGGGGGCCCAGATTGTTTAGCGAGCGCTCCGGTGCCGCCCCGATCCCCGGGGAGCGCTCGAAAGCGTGGTACGGCGCGGTTTTCCGGCAGTTGGAGGATGAGCTTGTGCGATTGGGCAGCTCGTTTTTACACTAGCGCTCGCGAGACCACGTAGAATCCTTGACCAGCCGCGGCAAAATCCGCGAGCTCTCTTCCCGGTCTCCAAGGCCGGGCTCCATTGAGGCACGTGCAATACGGTAGCCCGAAACGCCAGCCTGTGCTCTTCCCGGTCTCCAAGGCCGGGCTCCATTGAGGCGGCGAAATAGCGGGGTCGTAACCCGTCCCTGCCGGCCTCTTCCCGGTCTCCAAGGCCGGGCTCCATTGAGGCACGGTGGCGGAGGTGGCCGACAGCTCGACGAACTCGGCTCTTCCCGGTCTCCAAGGCCGGGCTCCATTGAGGCCTCCACAAGCTCGCCCGCGTGCTCGCGGTCGTAGGTCTCTTCCCGGTCTCCAAGGCCGGGCTCCATTGAGGCCCGTCGTCGTAGATGAACTCAGCTAGTGAGCCGAGCTCTTCCCGGTCTCCAAGGCCGGGCTCCATTGAGGCGACCGATCACGCTCGCGCACCCTCAGGTACCTCAACTCTTCCCGGTCTCCAAGGCCGGGCTCCATTGAGGCCCGGCGCTACCCGGTTCGGCCGGTCGACGCCGCGCTCTTCCCGGTCTCCAAGGCCGGGCTCCATTGAGGCACAAGACAGCCGCTCTAGTGGTGGTTGCGGCGCGGACTCTTCCCGGTCTCCAAGGCCGGGCTCCATTGAGGCCGGACCATCCGCCGCCAACCCTCATCATCCACCGCTCTTCCCGGTCTCCAAGGCCGGGCTCCATTGAGGCAGGCTGTTTGTAGCGCGTCGGTGAGCGCGCGGGCCTCTCTTCCCGGTCTCCAAGGCCGGGCTCCATTGAGGCTGGTTGAACAGGCCGATGTCGACAGAGAATTCTCGCTCTTCCCGGTCTCCAAGGCCGGGCTCCATTGAGGCTTGTAGTCCAAGGCTCCCCCTCTCAATGTCTTCCTCTCTTCCCGGTCTCCAAGGCCGGGCTCCATTGAGGCAGCGAGGAGGTGCAGTGGGCCGACGAGGACTACCAGCTCTTCCCGGTCTCCAAGGCCGGGCTCCATTGAGGCCCCTACGCCCAGGTGTGCGGCGAGCTCGGACTGGGACCTCTTCCCGGTCTCCAAGGCCGGGCTCCATTGAGGCCGGTGCAGCACAGTCACCTGCTCGCCGTGGGGGCGTCTCTTCCCGGTCTCCAAGGCCGGGCTCCATTGAGGCTCGTCCGTCAGGAGACCCGCATTGACCAAGCCGTCGACTCTTCCCGGTCTCCAAGGCCGGGCTCCATTGAGGCATCAGTGACGACACGTCGAAGACCACGGACCGGTCCCTCTTCCCGGTCTCCAAGGCCGGGCTCCATTGAGACAGACCTGGGCCGGCGCTGGCCGGGTGCAGTAGCAGTACTATTCCCGGTCCCCGCGACCGGGCTCCATTGGACGGCATTGGCGCAAGCCGATGCCGCAGGTCGACAGCCGTCGGCCACACCGCCCCTGCGCCGGCTGTGCGGGCGCAGGCCCACGGGCAAATCGGGCGACTGCAGGGGCCCGGGCCGCCGGAACGCGGCTCGGGCCCTGCTGCTCGGTATTCGGCTCCGGCTTGTACCTGGGTGGATCACATCCCGCCCAGGAACTGGGCGATGAAGATCTTCACGATCATGGCCACGGGGTAGACCATCGCATAGCCGAGTGCCACGCGCGGGTCGGAGCCAGTGCGCTCATTGGCGAAGGCCAGAACCGCAGGTTGGGTCTGCAAACCACCGATCAGGCCGGACAGGCGCGTGCCCCCCATCTTCACGATCCAACGCATGGACGCATACATTCCGAAGCCCACAATCGTGGTGATGATGAACCCGGTGATCAGGATGCGCCACCAGTCGCCGCCGGTGAACGCATTGGCGATCTGACCGCCGGCGCGGACGCCGGCCTGCGCCAGGAAGATCAGCAGACCCAGCTCGGCGAGCACCGCCGTGGCGGTGAACGGCATGGCGGTCACAAAACCCTTGATGCGGCCGATGCGTCCGAAGATCAGGCCGATGATCAGCGTGCCCGCCGCAGAGCCGATGGAGAAGGTCGAACCATCGGGCAACGGAATGGCCCACTCACCGATGATGATGCCCACAGCCATTCCCAGACCCATGGCCACCGGGTTAATGGAGGACAGACCGTGGGCGGAGTCGCCGAAGAACTTGGAGATCTCGGCCATGCGTCCGGTCGGTGCGACCACGCGCACCCGGTCACCCAGCTGCAGCACCACCTCGGGGGTGCCCACCATGTCGACATCTCCGCGGCGCACCCGCGAGACCGTGGCGCCGAATCGACGATCGATGTCCAGCTCGGCCACGGTATGTCCGGCAAGTTTGGGATCGGAGACCGTGATCCGGCGGAAGTCCAGGAATTTGCGATCCTCAATCAGAGAGTGGGAGGAGGGGTGGCCGATCTCACGAATGACCTGATTAACGGCATCCTGCGTGCCGACGACGGTGACCAGGTCATCCTTGTAAATCTTGTCAGTCGGGGTCGGGCGGGTGATGGGCCCGGTTTCGCCGCGACGCAGGCGAGAGAACTTCATCTCCCCGCTCACGCGTTCGGTGATGTCACCCAATGCCGGACCGTCCTCGCGCTCCACTCGCACTGTGCGGTTGATCAAGGGGGAGGGGGCGTCCTTGTCCGAGCGGCGGTAGCGCAGGGCCAACAGGCAGAAGAACAGCATGCCGATGACACCGTACAGATAGGCCACCGCGTATCCGACCGTAGCGATCGCCATGCCGTCTGCATGGCCGGCGGCGGTGGCCGCGTGGCCGGCTGCCGCCAGGGCGGGAGTGTTGGTGAGAGCTCCTGCGAAAGTGCCGGCGATCATCGCCGGATCCATGCCCAGCCAGCGCCCCACACCAACGCCAGCGCCTGCGCCCACCACCAGTACCGCCAACATGATCGCCAGAGGGCCCGCAGCGGTTCGCAGCACGTGGAAGAAGTTGGGGCCGGACTGAATGCCGATGGCGAAGGTGAAGACCGCCAGTCCGAGCGTGCCCATCTGAGCGGGGATCTCAATGGTGATGCCCTCGGCGGTGCCCCAGGCAGCCAGGACGATCCCGGCGAAGAGCACGGCCGCCGCTCCCAGGCTGACGCCAGCCACCTTGATGCGGCCGATGAGCATGCCGATCCCGATCAGCAGGAACAGGACGAGAACCGGGTTCTCGGCCAAGGCGTTTAGCAGTCCGATTGCCACGCGCGAATGCCGCCTTCCGAATCATTCCAGCCGTGGCGAACACGTGTACGCCACGGCGGTGCGGTTGAGTTGCCAGGACATTCTCGCATCCGTCCCGATGGCTCCCGGCGGACCAAAGACCGCGCCGCCGCGAGAGGCATCTGACATCGCTTGCAGTGTGCCCTCTTCGAATCCGGTGCCGCTCGTTCCCAGTCTGAATCCGGCGCCGTCGTTCGATCGTCTCCTCAGGCTACGTGATTCCACTATATGAGATCACGGACGGCGGAATCGACGGCGTGCCTCGGCCCGACATACGGTTCCTCCCACACCGGCCTTCGCGCCGGTCGAACCAATGCGCCAACACTCGGATCTCACGGATAGGAGGGCGGATGATGGTTCGTGACAGCAGTTCCCCGGGCCAGAACCAACAAGTGATGACGGGTGCTCAGGCGCTCGTGCGTTCCCTTGAGGAGATCGGCGTCACCTACATCTTCGGCATGCCGGGCGGAGCCATCCTCCCCTTCTACGATCCGCTGCTGGCCAGTGAGAAGATCCGCCACGTGCTGGTGCGCCATGAACAGGGTGCCGGACACGCCGCCGAAGGTTACGCCATGGCCACGGGGAAGGTCGGAGTGTGTGTGGCCACCTCCGGGCCGGGCGCCACCAACCTGGTGACCGCCATCGGCGACGCCCATATGGACTCGGTGCCCATGGTTGCCATCACCGGGCAGGTGGGCACCGCCGCGATCGGTACCGACGCCTTCCAAGAGGCGGACATCGTCGGCTCCACCATGCCCTTCGTCAAGCACTCCTTCCTGATCACCTCGCCCGATGAGATCCCCTGTCGCGTGGCGGAGGCCTTCCACTTGGCCTCCACCGGACGCCCCGGGCCGGTGCTTATCGACTTCACTAAGGACGCACAGGTGGGCGAAGCCGAGTTCCACTGGCCGCCCCGCATGGACCTGCCCGGTTACAGTCTGCCCGGCAGACCCAACCAGCGGCGCATCGCCCAGGCCGCCGAGGCCATCGCCTCCGCGGAACGACCGGTCTTCTACCTGGGAGGCGGCCTCAACCGCGCCGGCGTCCCGGCTGAACAGCTGAAAGAACTGGTGGAGTTGGTAGGCGCCCCGTTCACAACTACGCTCACCGCCCTGGACGTACTTCCCACCGACCATCCGCTCAACCTGGGCATGCCCGGAATGCACGGCACCGTCGCGGCGGTCGGCTCCCTGCAGCGCGCCGACCTGATCATCACCCTCGGTGCCCGCTTCGACGACCGCGTCACCGGTAAACCGGACACCTTCGCCCGCCATGCCGCCGTGATCCACGTCGACATCGATCCCGCCGAGATCTCCAAGATCCGCACCGCGGACGTGCCGATCGTCGGGGATCTGAAGGACGTCGTACCTGCGCTGACGGCGGCCTGCCGCGAGCAGTTCACCGCCGAACCCCGCACGGAGATCGACCAGTGGCTCACCGAGGTGGCGCACATTCGTGCCACCTACCCCACCGACTGGACCGACACCGACGACGGCCTGCTTCAGCCCCAGGAGGTCATCACCCACCTGGACAGGGCTGCCAGCGAAGACACCATCTGGGTCACCGGTGTGGGCCAGCATCAGATGTGGGCGGCTCACTATCTGCACTTCCACCGCCCCCACTCCTGGCTGACCTCCGCCGGCGCGGGCACCATGGGATACGGTGTCCCGGCGGCCATGGGGGCCAAGGCGGCCTGCCCGGACCGTCCCGTCTGGCTGGTCGACGGCGACGGCTGCTTCCAGATGACCAATCAGGAACTGGCGACCTGCTCGCTCAACAACATCCCCATCAAGGTAGCCATCATCAATAACTCGTCCCTGGGCATGGTGCGGCAGTGGCAGACCCTTTTCTACGGGGAGCGCTACTCCAACACCGATCTGCACACCGGTGCGGGAACCAAGCGTGTCCCCGACTTCGTCAAACTGGCCGAGGCCTACGGGGCTGTCGGACTGCGCTGCGAGCGGCTGGAGGACGTCGACGACGTCATCGCCCAGGCCAATGCCATAAACGACCGTCCCGTCGTCATCGACTTCATCGTGTCCGCCGATGCCCAGGTGTGGCCCATGGTCGCCGCGGGCGTGTCCAATGACGAGATTCAGCACGCTAGGGGCATGAGCCCGGCGTGGGAGGAGGACTGAGACCATGAGCGAGAAGCACACGCTGTCCGTTCTGGTGGAGAATAAGCCCGGCGTGCTCACGCGCGTGTCGGCACTGTTCACCCGCCGCGGCTTCAACATCCATTCCCTTGCCGTCGGCCCCACCGAGCACGATGACGTTTCGCGCATCACGGTGATCGCCGACGCCGAGGGCCCGGCCATGGAGCAGGTAACCAAGCAGCTCAACAAGCTCGTAAACGTCTTGAAGATAGTCGAGCTGGACCCGGACACCTCCGTCGGTCGTGAGCTTTACCTCATCAAGGTCCGCGCCGACGACTCCAACCGGACCGCCGTGCTCCAGATAGTCGACCTGTTCCGGGCGCACGTCGTGGACGTGTCTCCCACCTCGGTCGTCATCGAGTCCGTCGGCTCGCAGTCCAAGGTCAAGGCGCTCCTGGACGCCCTGGCCCCCCACGGGGTTAAGGAGATCGTCCAATCCGGCGCGGTTGCGATCTCGCGCGGTCCCCGTTCCATCACCGATCAACTCAAGGAGAAGTGAGAACCCATATGGCAGCTGAGAAGTTCTACGACGACGACGCCGACCTGGCGGTCATCCAGTCCAAGAAGGTGGCCGTGATCGGCTACGGCTCGCAGGGGCACGCTCACGCCCTGAACCTGCGCGACTCCGGTGTGGACGTCGTCGTCGGCCTGCGCGAGGGGTCCGGCTCCGCCGCCAAGGCGCAGGAGGCGGGCCTGCCCGTCAAGCCGATCGCCCAGGCCGTGGCGGAGGCCGACGTCACCGTGGTGCTGGCGCCCGACCAGGTGCAGGCCGAGCTGTACCAGACGGAGATCGAGCCCAACCTCAAGTCTGGCTCCGCCCTGCTGTTCTCCCACGGCTTCAACATCCATTTCGGCTACATCACTCCCGCCACGGATGTCGATGTGGTCATGGTTGCGCCCAAGGGACCCGGCCACACCGTGCGTCGGGAGTTCGAGGCCGGCCGGGGCGTGCCCGTGCTGGTGTGTGTCCAGCAGGATGCCTCCGGCCAGGCCTGGCCGCTGGTGCTGTCCTATGCCAAGGCAATCGGCGGCACTCGCGCCGGCGCCATCAAGACCACCTTCCGGGAGGAGACCGAGACGGACCTGTTCGGTGAGCAGACCGTCCTGTGCGGTGGCGTGTCCAAGCTGATCCAGTACGGCTTTGAGACGCTGGTCGAGGCCGGCTACCAGCCCGAGATGGCCTACTTCGAGGTCTGCCACGAGCTCAAGCTCATCGTCGACCTGATCAATGAGGGTGGCATCTCCAAGCAGCGCTGGTCCTGCTCGGACACCGCCGAGTATGGCGACTACATCTCCGGCCCGCGGGTGATCACTCCCGACGTCAAGGAGCACATGAAGGAGGTCCTGGCCGACATCCAGGACGGCTCCTTCGCCAAGCGCTTCATGGATGACCAGGCCGCCGGAGCTCCGGAGTTCAAGCGTCTGCGCGCCGAGGGCGAGGCTCACCCGATCGAGGCCACCGGCCGCGAGGTGCGCTCCATGTTCGCCTGGCGCGCCGACCTTGACAAGGACTACACCGAGGGCTCGGCTGCGCGCTGAGCGACTGGCGACTGCTCGGGGCAGATGCGTCCCAGGTGGGGGCGGCGGGGCGGACCCGTCGCCCCCACCTCTTTCCCTGCGTCTAATCGTTATAGAATGCCGCTAAAGTCGCGTTTTGACTACGTCGTCGCGTTCTCGCATGGGGACTGTTCGCTGAGGATAAACTGAAAGGGCCAGTGGTCGGATAATACGAGGGGGCGGCGTGCTCACCCATTTCGAGGTGACGGGGTTTAAGAACCTTGTCGATGTGAAGGTTGACTTTGGTCCATTCACCTGCGTCGTCGGTCCCAACGCGGCGGGCAAATCCAACCTGCTCAATGCCATCGAGTTCCTGTCCCTGCTCAGCTGCAATTCCTTCCACGACGCCTGTGTCCAGGTCCGCCCCACCGCGCAGCAGCAGGTCGACGTCGCCTCACTGCTCAGTGCCGACGTGCTGACCGGCGCCGCCAGCCTGAGCCTGGCCGCTGAGATGATCCTGCCGCCCCACGCGGAGGACGAGTTCGGGCAGACTGTGGCGCCGTCGTGCGGTCGTGTGCGTTACGAGGTGGAGATCGTCGCAAGACGGGACACAACCGTCCCCGGCGGTCTGCGGTTGCGCCTGGCGGGGGAGCGACTGTACGCACTGGACGGCGCCGAAGGCGACTTACACTTCCCGGAGGCGGCGAGCTACCAGCGGTTCATCGACTGTCGGCCGCCGGATTCTGACGGATGTTACCTGGATTATCAGCAGTCCGATGGCAAGAGTGTGGTGATCGTCCACCGGGAGACCAATGGCAGGACCCGGCAGGTGCTTGCCGACGGCGCTCAACGCACTGTGCTCTCCGCCGTCGCCAGTGCGGAGTATCCGACCATCTTGGCCGCACGCACCGAAATGGCGTCATGGCGATTCCTGGCGCTGGAACCCAGCGCCATGCGGGCCCCTGACGACTTGATGGAGCGACGCCCCATCGCCGCCTCCGGTGCGCATGTGCCGGCGGCGCTTTACCGGCAGGATCTTGCCGCCGGGCGTAACGGTGCGGTGCTGCGCCGCGTATGCGACGCCGTCGCCCCGCTCATTGATGTGCGCAACTTGACGATCACGGAGGATCCGGTGCGGCAGGCCCTGGAGCTGCGTGCGCAGGTGGGGAACTCGCCCGAACTGCCCGCGCGGGCGCTGTCGGACGGGACGCTGCGCCTGCTCACTCTCGCCGCCATAGGCGCTGCGGCGGACTACTCCGGCATGCTGTTCTTGGAGGAGCCCGAGAACGGTGTGCACCCGGCCAAGATCGCCGACCTGTGCGACCTGCTGCGCGCCCTGTCCACCCCCACCGGGGATAATCTGCGGCAGGTAGTAGTCAACACCCACTCTCCCTTCCTGTTCCAGTGCGCCGATGATGACGATGTCCTATGCGCCGTCGGGCGGTCGAAGCAACACGGCCCGGGCGCCCGGCCCGGGGCGGTGGATTTCCGTCCGCTGCCCGATACCTGGCGCGCGCGGATCCCGCATGGTGGCCTGGAGCCGGTCCTCCGCGACGCCGTGGAGGACTACCTGAACGGTCCCCGCGGAGCAATCGGGTGAGTCACGGGGCGGGCCGTTGACCTCGGTCCGCTGGCGATTGATGCGGTGCCGAATGGTGTAGGAAGGTGACGGACGCGTCATGGAGCCGGTCACCTTTATAACCGGCGCCAAGCCTCTGGCGGCCGAGGTGCGTGTGCGCGTGGCGGGGTGATTCATGCGAGGATGGCGGACGTGACAGAGCAGGCCCAGCAGTCGATGCCCGAGCAGATCGCCAGGGCTGCCGCGTACGTAGCCGCCGGTGGGCTGCTCGCCCTTCCCACCGACACCGTCTACGGTCTGGGCGTGCGTGCCGACGACGCTGCCGCCGTCTGTCGGCTGCTGGCCGCAAAGGGCCGCGGCCGCGCCATGCCGCCGCCCGTGCTCATCGGGGAGGCGGCCCGGCTCGACGGCATCGCCGCCCATGTTCCGGATGCCGCTCACGCCCTCATGGAGGCCTTCTGGCCGGGCGGTTTGACCCTGGTACTGGACGCCGCCCCGGATCTGGACTGGGACTTGGGGGACACCGATGGCACCGTGGCCGTGCGCATGCCCGACCATCCCTTAGCCCTGGCCCTGCTGCGCGCCACCGGCCCCATGGCCGTGACCAGCGCCAATGCTACGGGTCGGCCTCCGGCCACCGACGCCGCCGGGGTGCGTGCCGCTTTCCCGGGACGGGTGGTGGACGTCGTGGACGCCGCTGTCGTGGACGCGGCCGCCGTTGCGCCGATACTGCTGCTGGACGGCGGCCCTACCCGCGGGCCGGTTCCCTCCACCATCGTCTCCCTGGTCGGGCCCGCCGCGCAGGCCCCTCAGGTTCTGCGTGAGGGCGTAATCGCCCGGGAGCAACTGGAGGGCGTGGGCGCGTGAAGGTCTATTTGCTGGTGATGCTGGTCGCGGCGGCCGTCACCTACGTGGCTGTGCCGATCGTGCGCCACCTGGCACTGGTCAGCGGTGCGCTGACCCCGGTGCGGGCGCGGGACGTACACGCTACTCCCATCCCACGGCTGGGCGGCGTGGCCATGTTCGCCGGCTTCTTGGCGGCGATGGTCATAGCCTCGCGGGTTCCCTACCTGTCTCGGGTGATTGACTCCTCGGCCTGGGCCGTGGTGCTGGGCGCTGGACTGGTGTGCGCGCTCGGCGTCGTCGACGACCTATGGGAACTGGACTGGATGACCAAACTCGTGGGACAGGTGCTGGCGGCGGGGGTAATGGCCTGGCAGGGAGTCCAACTGATCACCTTTCCCGTCGGCGGGCTGACGATCGGCTCCTCACGGCTGTCGCTGTTCTCCACGATCATCGTGGTTCTGGCGGTCATCAACGCCGTCAACTTCGTCGACGGCCTGGACGGGCTGGCCGCGGGCATCATCGGCATCGGCGCATCCGCATTCTTCCTGTACGTCTATGTGCTCACCCGGCACACCTCCCCGGAGTCCTACACCTCCCTGGCAGCCACGCTCATGGCGGCGCTAATCGGCATGTGTATGGGCTTCCTGCCCCACAACTTTCATCCCGCCACCATCTTCATGGGCGACTCCGGCTCCATGCAGCTGGGGCTGATTAGCGCTGCCGGCACAATCATCGTCACCGGCCAGATCGACCCGGGAGCCCTCGAGGGCCCCACCGCGGTTCCCGTGTTCCTGCCCGTGCTCATTCCACTGGCGGTGCTGCTGCTGCCGCTGATGGATATGATCATGGCGATTGTGCGACGCACCCGTGCCGGCCACAGCCCCTTCCATCCCGACCGCATGCACATGCATCACCGGTTACTCGCCGCAGGCCATTCCCATCGTCGTGCCGTGTTGGTCATGTACGTGTGGGCCGCCGTCGCCGCCTACTCCGTGGCGGCCATGGCCTTCTTCCCCCTGAGCCGGGTGCTGTTGGGAGCCGCCGTCGGCGTTACCCTGGCCGTGGTGGTCACAATCGATCTGATGCCCGGTGTCCGCCAGGCGTGGGTGCGCCGTCTGGGAGCCCGCCACGCCCACCAGGCCCGCCATGCCGGTCCCCGGCACTCTCGGGGAGGTCGCCGTTGAAGCGGAGTTCCAAACAGATCCGGAAGCGGTCTTTGTCGCAGCGCATGTCCCAGCAGTACCTGTTCCGCCGCACCGCCACGCGGGTCGCCTGGACCGGCGGCGCGTTCACCGCGATTGCCATGAGTGCCGGCGCCCTGGCGGGCGGAAGCGCCTGGATAGGGGCATTTTGGGGGTCGCTGACCGGAGCGGTATTGACCGGCATCACCGTTTCCGCACTGCTAGTCCCCTGGGAGCGCTTCCCCACTTTGGCCTCCACCGGCGTTATGGCCTCCTTCGGCGGGAAGGTGCTGGTGATGATCGGGGTAGTGCTGCTTCTTGGAGCGCACCGGCAGTCACTGGCCCCGGGCTGGTTCTTCGGTGCCTTCGCAGCGGTTATGACAGCAGTGACGGTCGTCGAGGTGGTCTCGCTCGGCTCCGGTAGCCATGCGCCTTCCGGGCGTTTAGATGCGGACGGCGATGCAACTGATCAATCAGCAGACGATCGCGCGTAAGCGCTCCGGGAAGATCGGCAGGTGCGCACGGGGTGGGCCCCCAAAATCCCGCGCGGGCGCGATCCCGGTGGCGTGCCATGCTGTGCACCGGCCGCCATCGAAACGGCACAGACGCGGAGGCTGTGGAACTCGAGCCCTCGGCGGACCGACATCGGTGGTATGGGCGTGCGGCCGGGGCCGAAGACGGGTAAGGTCTTATCCTCGTGGGGAGAGTAACCTGGCCTCCAGGCTTTCGAGCCGGAGGCCGCCGCGAATGCCTGTGGAGGCGGCCGTGGCACTCGGCGCAAGTTCCCCGCAGTCAGTAATCGCTCCCAAGGAGGTCCGGTGACAACGAGCGCGACCCTGGCGGCCGGCTTGGCCGTCGTCGCACCGGCGGCGAGCGATGGAGGCGGATTCGAGCCCCCCTCACTCGACGACTTCTACCCCGCGGCTTTCGCGCTGGCGGGCACGCCCTTCGAGCTCAACCGCGTCATGCTGGTGCGCATCATCATGACGCTCGTGCTGGTAGCCGTATTCGGCATCGGCGCCGCCCGGGCCAGGGTCGTGCCCGGACGCATGCAGAACGTGCTGGAGATGATCCTGGAGTTCGTGCGCAAGAACATTGCCGTGGAGATCCTCGGGGACAAGTACGGTGCGCGCTACGCCCCGATCATCACCACGATCTTCCTGGGGGTGTTCTTCCTGAACATCTCCGGAATCCTCCCCGGTCTGCAGATCGCCTCCACCGGCGTGGTCGGCATGCCACTGGTCTTCGCCATGGCCTCCTACCTCACCTTCGTGTATGCGGGCATACGCACCAACGGGGTGGGTGGGTTCGTCAAGAGCGCGCTGGTGCCTGCTGGTGTGCCCGGATTCCTGTATCCGCTGATCGTGCCGGTGGAGTTCCTGTCCACCTTCATTCTGCGGCCGCTGACGCTGACCATCCGTCTCATGGCGAATATGATCTCCGGGCACCTGTTGCTGTCGTTGTGCTTCCTGGCCACCAACGCCCTGTTCGTCTACGCCACGGCCCAACTGAAGGTCTTGGGCACGATCACCTTTGTGGCGGGTATTGTCTTCATCCTGTTGGAGGCATTCGTCGCCGCCCTGCAGGCATACATCTTCGCCCTGCTGTCCGCGGTCTACATAGAGTCCTCGGTGCACACGCACTGACCCCAGTCCAACCACCCACTACCCGTATCGGCACCTACCAACACGAGGAGAATCCACACATGGGAATCACCGGATCTATCGCGACGATCGGCTACGCCCTGGCCACCGTCGGTCCCGCCCTCGGCATCAGCATGGTCGTGGCCAAGACCCAGGAGTCCACGGCCCGCCAGCCCGAGGTGGCCGGCGTGCTGCGCACCAACATGTTCATTGGTGCGGCGCTGATCGAGGCCTTGGGTCTGCTGGGCTTCGCCGCCGGCTTCGTCTTCAACTGACGGATGTGACCAGCATGACTGCCGGTGCCGTCATGGCGGCCGAGGCCGGGGCCCCGGAGGGGATCTTCCTGTTCGTGCCGCATATGGCCGACCTGGTGTGGGGCACGCTCTGCTTCCTGGTGATCGCCGTCGTCCTGATCAAGTACGCCCTGCCGCGCTTCAACGCGGTGCTCGACGAGCGCACCGCCAAGATCGAGGAGGGGCTGGCTCTGACGCAAAGGGCCCAGGAGGAGCAGGCGGACGCCGCCGCCCGGGCCGCCCGCCTGGTGGAGGATGCCCGCCTGGAGGCCGCCAGGATCCGTGAACGGGCTCAGGCGGAGGCGGACAGCATCATCGCCGACGCCCGTGTCGAGGCGGCCGCTGAGGCCGCACGGGCCATGGAGTCCGCCGATTCGCAGATCCAGGCCGACAAGCAGGCAGCTCAGATCTCACTGCGCTCCGACATCGGCCTGCTAGCCACGGACCTGGCGGAGAAACTCGTCGGTGAGCATTTGGCCGACGCCGAACTGTCCGGGCGTGTGATCGATCGTTTCCTCGACGAGCTCGAGCACACGCCGGTTAGCCCCGCCTGGTCCGCGAGAGCGGGAGCGGTGCGGTGAAAGCAGGCACCTCCGCCACCCGCGCGCTCACCGAGCAGGCCTGGACACCCGTCCTGGTCGCCGCCGGTGCGCAGGGGCAGGAGCTCGGCGAGCAGATTCTCGCCGTCGCCCACGAAATAGCCTCCAACCCTTTGCGCGGGCCGCTGACCAATCCCAACCGGGAGCCGGATGACAAGTCCGCTCTTGCCTTCCGCCTGTTCACCGGGCGGGCGGATGCGCGCGTGGTGGAGCTCGTGCAGGGAATGGTGCGCGGACGCTGGTCGCGGGCGGTCGACCTGATCAGCGCACTGCACGACCTCGGCATTCAGGCGATCCTCTCAGGCGCCCAGGCCAGCGGTACGCTCGACGACGTCGAGCAGGAGGTGCTGGCCGTAGCCCGTGAGGTGGCCAGCAACCAGGAGATCCGGCAGGCTCTGGAACCGGCTCGGCACACGAGTACCGACGCCAGGGTGCGGCTGGCACAGCGTCTGTTCGCTCCGCTCGTCTCCGGCCCGGCGATGACGCTGATCGTCTGGTGTGTGCGCCATCAGCCGGAGCTCGCCGTCGGCGGGGTGGGCTACAACTTGCGGCGCGTGACCGAATTGGCCGCCGCCATGCAGAACCGGGTCATTGCCGACGTCGTCACGGCGGTGCCGCTGTCGACGGCGCAACAGACCCGACTACGTCAGATCCTGGCCAGGCGGCTGGGATTTGACGTGGAACTGAACCTGGAGATCGATCCTGCGGTGATCGGCGGCGTGCGGGTTGTGGTGCGTGACCTGGTCATGGACAACACCGTGCGTCAATCGCTGGCGCAGCTGCGCACCAGCCTGACCGGATGACGGGCCCGCGGGCACCGCACACACAAGCCAAACGAACAGCTGCGAGAATTGCAGCAAGCCACAGCGAAGCGAATGGAGACGACAGATGGCTGACTTGACCATCGCGGCGGAGGACGTCCGTTCCGCCCTGGAGGAGTTCGTCGATTCCTACCAGCCGGCACAGGTGGCCGCCGATGAGATCGGGTACGTGGTCTTCGCCGCCGACGGTATCGCCCACGTGGAGGGCCTGCCCGGGGCGATGGCCAACGAACTGCTCACTTTCGAGGACGGCACCGCCGGGCTGGCGATGAACCTGGACGAGCGGCAGATCGGCGTGGTCATTCTGGGCGACTACTCCGGCATCGACGAGGGCCAGGTCGTGCACCGCACCGGTGAGGTGCTCTCGGTCCCGGTGGGGGATGCCTTCCTCGGACGCGTCGTGGACCCGCTGGGACGTCCCATAGACGGTCTCGGTGAGATCGTCGCCGAGGGGCGGCGCGCCCTAGAGTTGCAGGCGCCCGGTGTCATGGCCCGCAAGTCCGTTCATGAACCGCTGCAAACGGGTCTAAAGGCCATCGACTCGATGATCCCCATCGGTCGCGGTCAGCGCCAGCTGATCATCGGCGACCGCAGGACCGGTAAGACCGCCATCGCCCTGGATACGATCCTGAACCAGAAGGAGGCCTGGGAGACCGGCGACCCGAACCAGCAGGTGCGGTGCATCTATGTGGCCACCGGGCAGAAGGGCTCCACCATTGCCTCCGTGCGCGCCACCCTGGAGGAACGCGGCGCCCTTGAGTACACCACGATCGTGGCCTCCCCGGCCTCCGACCCGGCCGGCTTCAAGTACCTGTCCCCCTACACCGGCTCGGCCATCGGCCAGCACTGGATGTACGGCGGCAAGCACGTGCTGATCGTCTTCGACGACCTGTCCAAGCAGGCGGAGGCCTACCGCGCCGTATCCCTGCTGCTGCGCCGTCCGCCGGGCCGCGAGGCCTACCCGGGTGACGTCTTCTACCTCCACTCCCGGCTGCTGGAGCGCTGCGCCAAACTGTCCGACGAGCTGGGGGCCGGCTCGATGACTGGCCTGCCGATCATCGAGACTAAGGCCAACGACGTCTCCGCCTACATCCCCACCAACGTCATCTCCATCACCGACGGGCAGATCTTCCTGCAGTCCGACCTGTTCAACGCCGACCAGCGCCCCGCCGTCGACGTGGGCATCTCGGTCTCCCGCGTGGGTGGGGACGCCCAGATCAAGGCAATGAAGGACGTGGCCGGCACGCTGAAGATCACGCTGGCCCAGTATCGTTCCATGCAGGCCTTCGCCATGTTCGCCTCCGACCTGGACGCTGCCACCCGCCAGCAGTTGACCCGCGGCGAACGGCTCATGGAGCTGCTCAAGCAGCCGCAGTTCACCCCCTACCCCGTCCAGGAGCAGGTCGCGGCCGTGTGGGCGGGTACCAACGGGTACCTGGATGACCTCGACGTCGCGGATGTTCTGCCCTTCGAGCGCAGCCTGTTGGACCACTTGCGCCGCAACACCGACATCCTCACCACCATAGGAGAAACCGGCCGTCTGGATGAGGACACCGAGGCGGCGCTGCGTAGGGCCGTGGAGTCCTTCCGTACCACCTACTTGGCCGGCGGGCGCATGCTCTCCGGCGAGGTCGAGGCGCCGGAAGAGGAGACTCCGGCGGAGCACACCGCCGAGCAGATCGTGGTCAAGAGGGGCTGACAGACGTGGCAGGGAGCCAGCGCATCTACAAGCAGCGCATCCGGTCCACCCAGACGCTGCAGAAGGTCTTCCGGGCGATGGAGCTGATCGCCTCCTCCCGGATCGGTTCCGCACGCCGCCATGCCCAGGAGGCCGGTCCCTACGACCACGCCCTCAGCCAGGCCGTCGCCGCAGTCGGCAGCCACGCGGACCTGGACCACCCGCTCACCCGGGAACGCGAAGACACTTCACGGGTCGCCGTTCTCGTGCTCACCTCGGATCGGGGCATGGCCGGCGCCTACTCCGCCACCATCCTGCGGGAGACCGAGCGACTCATTGAGCAACTGGTGGAGGCCGGCAAGGAGCCGGTCCTGTTCACCTACGGGCGTCGCGCGAGCGCGTACTTCGCCTTCCGGGGCCGGCCCGTGGAGTTTGCCTGGAGCGGTGAATCGGACCGGCCCAGTGACGCCTCCATTGAGGAGGTCGCCACGGTCATGCTGGACTACTTCCTGTCCAGCCCCGACGCTGGCGGTGTGGCGGAGGTGCACACCGTATTCACGCGTTTCGTGTCAATGGTCTCGCAGGTTCCGGAAGTGCGACGCATGTTGCCACTGAAGGTCGTGGACATGGACGGCCCCGGCGAGCTCAGCCGCGAGGACCTGGCTGCCGATGTCGAGCGGGTCAGAGCCGAAAGGACCGGCGCCCAGGCCCTGTACGAGTTCTCTCCCAGCGCCGACGCCGTCCTGGACGCCCTGCTCACCCGTTACGTGCGCAGCCGCATCCGCAATGCGCTGCTGCAGGCCGCCGCCTCCGAGCTGGCCAGCAGACAACAGGCCATGCATACGGCCACGGCCAACGCCGAGGACCTCATTGCCAGCTACACGCGTCTGGCCAACGCCGCCCGTCAGGGCGATATCACCCAGGAGATCACTGAGATCGTCTCCGGTGCCGATGCCTTGGGTACGCAATAGCGACCCGGCCCGGCACCATAACCCATCAGCCACCGCCCCGCAGCTTCTGGCAGAACGGATACGGAAGAACGCATTATGACCGACACGACCCCCCAAGGGACCACCGCCCCCGCCATCGGGCACGTCACCCGGATCATCGGCGCCGTCGTCGACGTTGAGTTTCCGCCGGATGCGATTCCGGCGATGTACAACGCGCTGAAGGTGGCCGTAAACGCCACCGGTGAGGGCACCGAGGCTCAGGAGATCACCCTCGAGGTGGCACAGCACCTGGGCGACAACATCGTGCGTGCCGTCTCGCTCAAGCCCACCGACGGGCTCGTGCGCGGCACTGAAGTGCGTGACACCGGGGCACCCATCTCCGTGCCTGTCGGGGACGTCACCCTGGGCCACGTCTTCAACGTCACCGGTGAGGCGCTCAACCTCGCCGCGGGCGAGCAGCTGGAGATCAACGAGCGCTGGCCCATACACCGCCAGCCGCCTACCTTCGAACAGCTCGAGCCCAAGGAGCAGATGTTTGAGACCGGCATCAAGGTCATCGACCTGCTAACCCCCTATGTGCAGGGTGGCAAGATCGGCCTGTTCGGTGGTGCCGGCGTCGGCAAGACCGTCCTCATCCAGGAGATGATTCAGCGCGTCGCCCAGAACCACGGGGGCGTGTCCGTGTTCGCCGGTGTAGGCGAGCGCACCCGAGAGGGCAACGACCTGATCGGGGAGATGGGGGAGGCCGGCGTATTTGACAAGACCGCCTTGGTGTTCGGGCAGATGGACGAGCCGCCGGGCACCCGTCTGCGGGTAGCGCTGAGCGCGCTGACCATGGCGGAGTACTTCCGCGATGTGCAGCACCAGGACGTGCTGCTGTTCATCGACAACATCTTCCGTTTCACCCAGGCCGGCTCGGAGGTCTCCACCCTGCTGGGCCGCATGCCCTCCGCCGTCGGCTACCAGCCCAACCTGGCCGATGAGATGGGTCAGCTGCAAGAGCGCATCACCTCCGCCGGGGGCCACTCCATCACCTCCCTGCAGGCGATCTACGTGCCCGCCGACGACTACACCGACCCCGCCCCGGCCACCACCTTCGCCCACCTGGACGCCACCACGGAGCTGTCCCGCGACATCGCCTCCCGCGGCATCTACCCGGCGGTGGACCCGCTGGCCTCCACCTCCCGGCTGCTCGCCCCCCAGTATGTGGGTCAGGAGCACTACGACGTCGCCACGCGCGTGAAGTCCATCCTGCAGAAGAACAAGGAGCTGCAAGACATCATTGCGATCCTCGGTGTTGATGAGCTCTCCGAGGAGGACCGGGTTACCGTTGGGCGGGCGCGGCGCATTGAGCAGTTCCTGTCTCAGAACACCTATATGGCGGAGAAGTTCACGGGCGTGCCAGGTTCCACGGTGCCGCTGGCGGAGACCGTTGAGGCCTTCCGCCGCATCACCGAGGGCGATTACGACCATCTGCCCGAGCAGGCCTTCTTCAACATCGGCGGCATCGAGGACCTCGAGCGCCGCGCGGCAGAGATGGTGGATGCCTGATGCCCGGCGAGCGCAGTCTGAAGGTGGAGGTCGTCTCCCGGTTTGGGGGCGAGGCCTGGGCCGGCACGGCCACCCGGGTCTCGGTTCCTCTGCCCGACGGCGAGCTCGGCGTGCTGCCCGGGCGGCAGCCGATCCTGGCGGTTCTAGGGCGCGGCAATGTACGCATCACCCCGACTGACGGCGACCAGGAGGTCGCCGTGCCGGTGGCCGGTGGCTTCTGCTCCGTAGACGGCGATGTGGTCACCGTGGCTGCGGACGCCGCCGGGGCGGAGACAAACGACTCTGGTGTCGCCGTCAGTGACGTCCTTGCAGAGACCATCATGATTCCGGGCATAGGTATACGGGACTGAGGTGGGAACATGCCGGTGTGGGAAGTGGTCGTCGCCGTGGCGCTAGTGGTCATCGCCCTCACCGGAGGATTCCTCCTGCGGCTGCGTCTGCTGGCCGGGCGGGTCGGTTCTTTCGAATGCGCGCTGCGTCCGCACGGGAGCACGCGCTGGATCAGCGGCATTGCGGTATTCGGCGATGACGATCTGGAGTGGCATAGGCTCGTTTCCTTCGGGTTACGCCGCCGCCGTCGCTTCAGGCGCGATCACCTCGATCTCGGTCCAGTGCACCACCGCGGTCAGGGCGGGCACGTGGTGGACGTGCCATGCCGCTACCGTGGCGAGCGCTTCGAGCTGGCGATGGTGGAAGACTCGCATTCCGCGCTGGTCGCCTGGATCGAGTCCGCGGCCCCCTCCCAACCCGCCCTCTTCTAGCTGTTTCAACTGCAGCCCCGCCCCTCATCGAGTTCGGTCGGTATAACCATCGAGTTCGGTCGGTATAACCATCGAGTTCGGTCGGTATAACCATCGAGTTCGGTCGGTATAACCATCGAGTTCGGTCGGTATAACCATCGAGTTCGGTCGGTATAACCGGCTCTTCGTATTTGGGGGTGTGGTGGGTTGACGAGTGGTGGTGGTTGGTGGGTTCGTGTCGACGGTTCGTGGCTTGGACCGTCTTGGGACCGTCTAGCTGTACTTGGATCGCCCGAGACGCAGTTTCAGGCGGTTGAGCTGGGGATACTGCGGTCGGGCTGGAGGATCGGGGTCCGGCTGGAGGCGCGCGGTCGAGCTGGAGGATTGGGGTTCAGGTAGGCGTATTTCCTTAGCCGCGGGACCCGCTGGCTTCGTGTACGTGGACAGCCGCACGGTTGGGGGCCGGGACCTGCGCTTTCACCGCTGGCCGGTATACGTGGAGAGCCACAGGTCTGGTTCCCGCGTCTGCGGGGCTGGTATGACTGGGATGACTCCATTGAATCGTCGCCGGCCGCCAACACCACCGGCCCGAGAACCTCCCTAACGGCCCGGGAGTCTCCCCGCCGGCCCGAGAGTCTCCCCACCGAGTCGGGATCCTCCTCATTGGCCTGGGAGCGTTCCCTGTTCGGTATACCAATGGACCACCTGTCTGCGGTTGGACCGTCTGGCTGCCGTTGGACCCCCTGAAACGCGCTGTTATGTCTCAGGACATCGGTGACAGTTCTGTCTCAGGACATCGGTGACAGTTCTGGCTGTTTGGGTGGCGGTGCTACTGCCGTCCTGAGCACGCCTCATCCAAGGGCGCGACCAAAGTCGTGGTGGCGCCCATAGGAGCAGCCCCTGTGACACGCTGGCCTATAGCACCATGTTTGACCCGAGTCCCCGGGCCCTCTAGAGCGCTGCTCGGCAGTGTGTACTCGACGGCTACCCCGGGCCTTGCAGGGCTAATTCGCGTCCTGGAGCCACTGCCACCCCGACACTTAAAACACTCCCGCCCACCCGAGCAGACCCCGCCTGCCCGAAGACGACCTCGTTCGCCCGAGCACGACTCCGCTCGCCCAAACCGCCACACCCTCAAACCCAAGAGCCCAATATGGTTGATGAGGCTCCCAGCACGGTTCGAGACCGGGACGGCATCGCCCCCTTTATCCGCGCTGTTCGGCGCCGGAGCCATCGGCACCGCGATCACCCGTCGCGTCACCAACGGAGGCCGGATCGTCGTTGCCGACCTGCGGCTTGAGAATGCACAAAAGGTCCGCGACCAACTGCTCGACGCCGGCTACAGCGCCGAGGCGATGACGACGGATCTGGCAGATCCTGTCTCGACCCGGGCTCTGGCGGAGCACGCCGCTTCGCTCGGGCCGGTCACCCGGGTCATCCTCGCCGGCGGGGTGTCGCCGTCGCAGGCCGATATCCCCACCATTTTGCGGGTAGACCTGTACGGCTTCGCCGTCGCGATGGAGGAATTCGGCAAGGTCGTCGCCCCGGGAGGCTCCGGCGTCGTCATCTCCAGTCAGTCCGGCTACCGCATGCCCGCGCTCACCCGTGAGCAAGACGCCCTGCTGGCGACCACCTCCGTGGACGAGCTGCTTGCACTGCCCTTGCTCGCCGACGGCGCCGTCACCTCCACCCTGCACGCCTACCAGATAGCCAAGCGTGCCAACGGCCTGCGCGTGCGGGCGAATGCTGTCACCTGGGGTGAGCGCGGCGCCCGCATCAATGCCATCAGCCCCGGCATCGTCATTACGCCGCTGGCACGCGACGAGCTTGAGGGTCCGCGTGGCTCCGGCTACCGCAAGCAGCTTGAGCTGTCCCCGGCCGGACGCGCGGGCACACCCGATGAGATCGCCGCGCTGGCTGGCTTCCTTATGGGGCCCGAGGCCGGTTACATCAACGGCGCTGATGTGCTGGCCGACGGCGGTGTCACGGCCTCCTGGTATTACGGGCCACTGTCGGCGGGCGGAGCGAACTGAGTAACGCGGCTGTTGCGTCATATCGACCGATCTCGGCGGTTACTTCTACCGACCTCGGCGGAGGAGCGCCGGGTAGGGGTACCTGGGTGAGGGATGCGGGGTGCGGGTAGGCTGCCGGGGTGCGCGTCGTCATCGCTTCCTGTTCCGTGGACTACTCCGGCCGTTTGGACGCCCATCTGCCCCGGGCCACCCGCCTGATCATGGTCAAGGCCGACGGCTCGGTGTTGGTCCACTCCGACGGCGGCTCCTACAAGCCGCTGAACTGGATGAGCCCGCCCGCCCGGCTGGCCGAGGTCGCCCCCGATGAGGAGGACGCCGAGGCCGGCGTCACCGCCCGGTGGGAGGTGACCGCCGCCAAGACCGATGACCGCCTGGTAATCCGGCTCTTCGAGATCATCTCTGACGCCAGCGTGGATCTCGGTGCCGACCCCGGACTGACCAAGGACGGGGTCGAGGCCCACCTGCAGGAACTGCTCGCCGAGCAGGTGGAGGTACTGGGCCCCGGTTTCCGCCTGGTGCGCCGCGAGTATCCCACCCCCATCGGTCCGGTCGACCTGCTGGTGCGCGACGCCGCCGGCGCCGCCTTCGCCGTGGAGGTCAAGCGCGTGGGCGGCATCGACGGCGTCGAGCAGCTGACCCGCTACCTGGATATGCTCGATCGCGACCCGCTGCTGACTCCGGTGCGCGGTATCCTTGCCGCCCAGCAGATCAAGCCGCAGGCGCGGGTGCTGGCCGAGGACCGCGGCATCCGCTGCGTGGTGCTGGACTACGACGCCATGCGCGGCCTGGATGATCCCTCCTCACGGTTGTTCTGATTGGACTGTGTGGCCGATAAGGCGCCCCGTGAACTGTCCACCGCCCCAGCGTTTAGCATCTGTACATGCCCGACGCACGCGTTGTCGCCGCCCCGCGCGAGATGTCCTACCTGCGCATCCTGGCCCAGGGGCTTGTCCCCGCCACCACCGCCCCTGATGTCGTTGAGGCGGTGCGCCGCCAGCTGGCCATGCAAGGGCAGCAGCCTTCCGCGGTCCCGCATGCGCTGATTGTCCGGGCCGACGGCGCCACGAGCTCCGGCGTCGATGCCGCCTTCGCTGCTGGACAACTGGTGCGCTCCTGGCCCATGCGTGGCACCGTCCACATCACCACCGCTGCCGATCACCACTGGCTGCGGGTGGCGCTCATGCATCGCACGGACGCCTGGACACGACAGAGCGAGGAGCGCCTAGGTATTGACGATTCCGTCGTAGGACGCGCCGCCGATGCCGCGCTGGCACTGATCGGGGAAGAGGGACCGGTGACCCGCGCGCGGTTGATTGAGGCCTGGCAGGAGATCGGCCTACTTGATGGCGGCTTGAACGGGGGGACGTCCGCCGCCGGTTCTTGGCATCGGCGGCACCTGCTGGTGCGGTTGCAGCGCGAGGGCATCCTCGTGCAGGGCCCCAGGCGCGGCAATGAGCACTTGGTCATCGACGCCCGCTCTTTGCCGGGCGCGGACACGGGGCCTGGTGGCGGCGGGGGCGTAGCACAGGGCGCCGCCGGGCATCGCGCCGCCCTGGCGGAGATCGCCAGGCGGTACGCCACCAGTCACGGGCCCGTGAGGGCGGCCGACCTGGCCCGCTGGACCACGCTGCCGCTTGCTCAGGCCACCCGTGCCCTGGAGGACGCCGTCGAGATCACCAATGCCGCCGCCCACCAGACGGACCTGACGGCCGCCCGCGTTCCACTGGCGCGTGCCTGCGCGGAGGGCGGGCTGCGGGGGAGCGTGCGCCTGCTGGGAGCCGGAGAATCGAGGCCGGCGCGTGAGGTGCTGTATCTGCGCGCCGACCTGCCTGAGTTGCTGGATAACAGTCGCCGCGCCGTCGGCCGCACTCTGTTCCTGCCCTCCTTCGACGAGCTGCATGTGGGCTACAAGGACCGGCTCTGCCTGACGGACGCCGCCGGCGAGCGGCTGATCTGCCCGGCGGCCAACGGCATGTTCCGGCCGCTGCTGGTGGACCGCGGGCGCGTAGTGGCGGTGCGGCCCGTGGGGGAGGGGCTGTTGTGGGCCGAGGACGCGCGCCGCTCGGCTCGGCTAGAGACCGCGGTGGAGCGGGCGGTGCGGCGTGTGGAGCGCCGGCTGCTTGGATGAGCGGTGCCACCGGACCGACAAAGCGCTGGTGCCGTGAGACAACAGACGTCTGATGTTCAGAGTTGTTGCGGTAGGCTCGCCCCATGAGCAACGCCGCCACGTCCGCTGACTCCTCACCGGCAGTTATCCCACCCGAAGCCGTTGGCGCCCCCTTTGCCCTGCGCGGGAGGGTGGTTACCCCGCTGTATGTCATTGACGACGGCATGGTTGTGATCGCCGGGCGTCACATCGGCTGGGTCGGCGAGGCAGCCGAGGCGGCGCGGGCCGGTTGGGCGGACCTGCTGGGCGCCGCACGTACAGCTCCTCGGGGAGGCTACTTGCTGCCGGGCCTGGTAGATGTGCACTGCCACGGCGGCGGTGGGCAGTCATTTCCCAATGCCACTACTCCCGAGCAGGCCATGATCGCCGTTAAGGAGCACCGTCGACACGGCACGACGACCCTGGTCGCCTCCTGCGTCACTGCGGCGCCGGAGGTGCTCAGGGCCCGCGCGCGGATGCTGGCCGACCTGTGTGATGCGGGTGAACTTGCTGGGATCCATTTCGAGGGGCCATTCGTTTCCGTCGAGCGCTGCGGCGCCCAGGATCCCACCTACATCATTGATCCCGATGTCGCGCTGACCCGTGAGCTGCTCGAACTGGGACGCGGGCACGTGGTCACCATGACCATTGCGCCGGAAAAACCCCATATCACCGGCGATGACGGCGTGATCACAACCCTGATCGAGGGCGGAGCGCTGCCGTCCTTCGGTCACACCGACTCCGAGGCCGCTCCCGTGCGAGCAGGCCTCGCCGATGCCTCGGCGCGCATTGGAGCTCGCTTGGACAACGGTGAGCCGGTGCGCTCCACCCGAGTCACCGCCACCCATCTCTTCAATGGCATGCGGCCCATGCACCATCGCAGGCCGGGGCCCGTACCGGAGTTCCTGGCCGCGGCCGCACGCGGTGAATGCATCGTGGAGCTGATCGGCGACGGCCTACACGTCGCGCCTGCGATGGTGCGGGATATCTTTGAAACCCTGGGGCGGGAGAGCATCGTCCTGATCACCGATGCTATGGCCGCCGCTGGCATGCCGGACGGCGATTATGTGCTTGGCTCTCAGGCCGTCACTGTCGCCGACGGTGTCGCCCGCCTGACCGAGGGCGGCGCCATCGCTGGCGGCACGGCGCACTTGATTGATGTCGTGCGAGACACTTGGCGAGGCGGGATCGATCTGGTCGACGCGGTATTCGCCGCCTCCCGCCAGGGCGCGGAGATCCTTGGTGACGACTCCGTTGGCGCGCTCGAGCCCGGAGGGTGGGCCGATGTGGTGGTCACCGATGCCGACCTGAATCCGGTAACGGTTATACGCCGCGGTGAGCTCGTGGACTGACGCGGCCTAGAGGCAATGGGAGATACTGACCGAGAGATACAGGGGTATTCAGCCCGACAGTCCCAGCAGCCTGCGGGTGTACACGGCCTGGCCGGAGTGCTGGGCGGCGTCGTCGATGATCGAGGCCAACCGCACCGCGCGGGTGACGGGAGGCGTCCAGGTGCGGTCGATGACGTCCTCCAGCGCCTGCGGCGCCAGCGCCGCCAGGTAGTGACGGGCGAGGGCATAGGCGGCGTCAAGGTACTCGATTAGGGCATCAAGGTCGTTCACACGCACAAGCGCCGCCTGGTCGGGGGTGTGGCGCCAGTCCTCGGTGTCATCGGGCAGGGGCAGCGCGAAGCGCTCCTTGAAGCCGCCAGCGGTCCACAGCAGCTCGTCACCGGCCAGGGCGGAGATCTGCATATCGATCTCGCGGGCGGTATGCCAAGCCAACCAAGTGAGGGAGTCGATGCGTGGAGCCAGTTCGGGAGCCGGTTGAGTGTTGGCCTGCTCCACACTCACGCCCTCCAAGGCGCGGTCAAAGCGCTCGCGGGAGCGATCCAGTGAGGCCAACAACAGCTCGATGTAGGGGGCGGCGGATGCAGAAGTGGCGGCGGGCTCGCTCATGACTCCACCGTAGCCGTGGGTGGGCGGGGTGACCAGGGGCCGTGCTGAGGGACCATGCGAGGCTCTGGATAGTTGCCGGTGTGGCCTGGCCGGGCGGAGGACCCGGTGGGCAGGCCTCGGTGACGCGGTCCTGGCGAGGCGACCTCAGACACGCTGGCCGCACTGAGAACAGAAGGTGGCGTCCTCGGTCTCCAGGTATCCGCAGGAGCGGCAACGCAGCCGGACCACCTCGGCCGGGGAGCCCACTGGCCGTGAAGAGCCGCCCAGCGCCGTTTCCAAAGTGGGAATCTCTTCCAGCCGCATCTGATCCTGGGCGCCTTGCGACCGCTTCCACGGTTCGGCGTCGCGGGCCTCACCCTGGGGCGACAGCAGCACGCCGGAGCCGGCCAGCCCCTCCTTGCCGACGCGTCGGATCCACTGGCCGATCCCGATCAGGATGAAACCGGCGAGCGAGAGGGGGAAGGACCGGAACATGCGGCCGATGTTTTCGCCCGCGTCTGAAGTACCGAATCCGGAGAAGACGCTGAAGCCGACGATGAAGACGCTGAAGAACATGATCAGTCCCACGCCCTGAAGCACGGCCCCGCCGTAGTAGGCGACCTTGCGCCAGGTCGGCACGTCATAACTGCGCGGACGACCGCCGTTGTTCGTGTACGGGGACTGCTGATAGGGCGACTGCTGGTCGGGTACCGGGCTGTTAGTCATGCGAGGGCCTCCGTTTGGGGAAGGACGCTTCACTCTAACCGATGGCTCACAGAATCACGAATCGGGAACGAGGAACGAAATGGGCCGGCGCCCACGTGCAGGGTGAGGGGCACGGTCCCGGGTGGCACGGAATGCGGCAGGTCCGTGGGTTAGAGGTCGGTCAGAAGGTGAGTGCACGGTCCCGGGTGGCACAGAATGCAGCACTTTCCCTGCGCATGGGAGAGCCGACCGTGGCCAAACCCGCATGATCACGGGGAATGCCGGCACGGAGGGAATCGTTGGCTCGGGAAAGTGCTGCATTCTGTGACACCTGTTCTACGGTAGGCTCAGCGCGCCGGGAGTGAGGGGGGAGACATGAGCCTGCAGCAGCCGGTGGACGGGGATGGGTTGGCTGCGCGCGGCGGCGAAGTCGAAAGCCGCGGCGCTCTGACCACCACCGGGCCGGATGCCACCAGCTGGATGGAGGTGGTGCGCCTGCGCACGCTGCCCGCGGCCGTCGCTCCGGTCATCCTTGGAGCAGGCGCCGCCTCGGCTTTGGGGGCGGTATCCGGGCCTCGAGTCTTGCTGGCGGCGGGCGTTGCCCTAGCGCTGCAGATCGGTTCGAATCTGGCCAACGACTACTCCGATGGCGTACGCGGAACTGATGACGAGCGCACCGGTCCTCCCCGGCTGACCGCCTCCGGCCGGGTCGACCCGCGCAGGGTAAAATACGCGGCCTTCGGCTGCTTCGGCCTTGCCGGCGTGCTCGGACTCGTGCTGGTGGCCCTGGCCGGCCAGTGGTGGCTGTTGGGGGCAGGGGCGGCAGCGGTGGCGGCCGCGTGGTTCTACACCGGAGGTTCGCATCCTTACGGCTACGCCGGACTCGGTGAGGTTTTCGTCTTCATCTTCTTCGGTTTGATGGCGACTTGCGGAACCGTCTATGTGCAGGCCGGGGGCGTGCCCGGGTGGCTATGGCCTGCGGCCTGCGGCATCGGCCTGATCGCTTGTTCCCTGCTTATGGTCAACAATCTGCGTGACATTACTACCGATCCGCGCCACGGGAAGATGACACTGGCCGTGCGATTGGGGGATCGCCGCGCCCGGGGTGCCTTCGTGGTCATGGTGACGGTGCCGGTCGTACTGGCGGTCGTGGCCGTGGTGTGGGCGCGCGCTGATCTGATGGTGCGGGCACCGGGCGGCTCGTCATGGGCTTGGCCGGGCGTTATTGCACTTCTGGTAGGGGTGCTGGCAGTCATGGCCGCCCGCACGCTGCGGCCGGTGTTGTCCGGGGCGACCGGGCGCGCACTCATTCCGGCACTACGCGACGCCGGGCTGTACGAACTCGCCTATGGCGGAGCCCTGGCACTCGCATTGATCGCGGCGGCGTGAGATTGGCCTGATCGGGGCGGAAAGGTTTGCGTCGCATCATAGGAGCGCGTTAGCGTCCTGGTATGGCGAACACGCACTCGATGAACCGGACCGCTGGTAGCGCGCAGGCGCTCGCGGTCATGTGTCGTGGGTGCGTGTGTCCATGCTGCCAGGCGCTCTGAATCCGTCCCTAAGGCACGACGACGCTCTCCGCTCAACCCCGCTTCTCGAGATCCTGCCGTCCTAAAGCCCCGGTACAGCGGGCTAAGACCGTCGGTAGCCCCGCAGACGGCGGTGAGTTCCCCGCAGGGAAGCATCGACGGCGGCGCCGCGCCCCACGCCTGGCAGTATCCCCGCGAATACCCCCGCGCCCGGACACCCCTCTATCTCATCCGCCGACTCGCCTTCCTGACGCCCGCACAAATGTATTGAGGAGACCCAAATGTCCACTCCTGAGAACGCCCCCACCCCAGGCCAGGACTCCGCCGACGACGCCGCTACCGCACCCACGGAGAACGCCTCCGCCCCCGAAACCGGCGGGGTCGGACAGGCCGCGGTCGCCGGCGAAGTCACCGCCGAGAACGCCGCCGCGATCCTAGCCTCCGATGATGCCAATGAGCCCACCGAGTCAGCCAGCGCGCGCGCTCACCTGTCGCGCCGTCGCCTGCTCGCCGTTGGCGGGCTTGCCGCTGCGGCCGTAGCCGGCGGCGCCGCCTGGCTAACGCTGCGCCGCACCAACTCCGGCCTTGTAGGTGCGGCCGAACAGCTGCCGCTGGTGATCGGCGGCGACATCTGCGCCGCCCCGCTTTACGCCGCCTACCACCAGGGCTACTTCGACGACGCCGGGCTGAACGTCACCTTGGCCCGCACTCAGCGCACCGAGGACACCAAGGACGCCCTCAGCGCCGGGAAGTACATCGGCGCCCCCGGCATCTTCTTCTCCTGGTTGGAGCCCATCTACAACGGCATCAACGCCAAGCTGACCGCCGGCTTCCACTCCGGTTGCCTGCAGCTGGTGGTCAACAACGACTCTCCGATCTCCTCCTACGCGGACCTGAAGGGAGCCACCATCGGCGTCCCCTCCCTGGCCTCCTCGGCCTTCGCCTACTTCTCGATCGGCCTGGCCAAGGCCGGCATCAACGTCGACCCCGAGCACGGTGACATCACGTGGACCACCATCGACGAGGACTCCCTGGGCACACGCCTGACCAACGGCGACGTCGATGCGATCATGGGCTCGGATCCGGCCCCGCTGTTGCCCGTATTCGACGGCACAGCCCATGTGATCGAGTCCAATGATGATGAGCCCTTCTGCTGCTCAGTGGCCCTGAACGGCGATTTCGTGGCCAACCGACCCGAGGACGCCAAGGCGCTGACGGAGGCGTGGCTGAAGGGGTCGGACTACCTGGCGGCCTCGCAGGCTAACCGCCGGGAGATCGCCAAGATCGAGGTCGACAACAACTACGTGGCCGCCGAGCAGTCCCTGGTGGAGCAGGTGCTGGAGACCTATGGCTGGGAGGCCTCGGCCACTGCCTTCCGCGAGGCCATCGAACCGGGCATCGAGGACTTCAAGCTCACCGGCTATATCGACGCCGGCATTGGTGCCGCCGAGCTCGCCGACACCGTGTACACGGACCTGGGGATCAACCGGTGAGCGCCCAAGCACAGACGGATGCGGCGGCGGGGCAGCCCGTCCCCGCTGAAGACTCGGCCTCGGCCGATGCTGCTGCGACGCCGCCCGACCGCCCAGCGGCACCGCGCCCCTCCGCGGAGGCACACCGGCGCGCCCGCCTGAGCCGGCTCGCCGGGGCGGCGCTTGCCATCTGGGTCCTGTATGCCGCCGTCGTCGCGGCGGTGCCCGACGCGGCCGACGCGCGCACGGCCAGCACGACGCCGCTGCTGGCGCTGGTCGGCGCCTGGCTTGTGGCGCTGGGGGTGTGGACGGCGGTAGCCCTGGTTCGCCCGGGAACCTCCGCCGCGGGGGCACTCGCGCACCGACTGCCCTGGATCATCTTCTTTGGGGCCTGGTTCATCGTCTGGCAGCTGACCACGGTGAAGTCCGGGCTGCTGGACCCGCCCTACTTCGTCGCCCCGGAGGTGCTTATCGAGGCCTTCCTGGGCGACTGGACGCTGCTGGCGCGCTGCCTGGGCTCCTCCGCGCTGCTGTTCCTGACCGGCTACGCCGTCGGGTCGGTACTCGGCTTCGTCACGGGCCTGCTCATGGGCTGGTCGCGGAGGGCCGACTACTGGCTGCATCCGCTGCTGCAGACGGTTGGGCCGGTTCCGGCGGCTTCACTGCTGCCGCTGGCGGTGCTCATCCTGCCGACGACGTACACATCGGCTGCTTTCATTGTCGCCTTCGGGGCCTGGTTCCCCATGGCGACCATGACCCGTGCCGGTGTGCATGCGGTCCCGCGCTCATACTTCGACGTCGCCCGCACACTGGGGGCCGGCGAGTCCTTCCTGGTTCGTCGCATCGCCATTCCGGCGGCCCTGCCCGAAATGCTCACCGGATTGTTCACGGGCCTTGGCACGAGCCTGGCGGCGCTGATGACGGCGGAGTTGGTGGGGGTCGACCAGGGGCTGGCCTGGTACATCAACTGGGTTAAGGGGTGGGCCGACTACCCGCGCATGTATGTGGGCCTGGCGGTACTGATCATCTTCTGCCGCGCCTTGATGATTCTGCTGTTCAAACTGCGCTCCTCGCTGCTGGCCTGGCAGCAGAACCTGGTGAGGTGGTAACGATGACTGCTTCGACACCCTCCGCTGCCGCCGCGACTTCTGCGTCATCCCAGGCGGACACCGCGTACGCTCCCGCCACCGTCCCCACCGGCCGCGGGGCGCGGGTGCGCCTGACCGGTATCAGCCACCACTACCCGCTGCGACACGATGTAGACCACGGCTGGGTGCCGGCCCTCATGCGGTTGGTTTCTCCCGCCGCCCGTGCCCGCCACGCGGCCGAGGCCGCTAAGCCGGATCAGTTGCCGGTACTGGACGGCATCGACCTGGACATCGCGCCGGGTGAGTTTGTCTCCCTGGTGGGCCCCTCCGGCTGCGGCAAGTCCACGATCTTACGCCTGCTGTCGGGTCTGGAGATCCCCGGCCGGGGCGGTGTAGTCGTCGACGGCGAGGCCGTGACCGGCACCGCCCCCGAGCGGGCCCTGGCCTTCCAGGACGCCACGCTGCTGCCGTGGCGCACGGTGCGGGAGAACGTCGCTCTGGGTCCGCAGGCGCGCGGCCGCACGGAGCCGCGGCGGGTCGAGGCGGCGCTGGAAGTGGTGGGGCTGCGCGACTTCGCCGAGGCTTACCCGACCACGCTGTCCGGTGGTATGGCGCAGCGCGCGGCCCTGGCCCGTGCCCTGGTCAACCGTCCGCGCCTGTTCCTGCTGGATGAGCCCTTCGGCAAGCTCGACGCGCTCACCCGGCTGACCCTGCAGGATGAGATCGCCTCCCTGTGGGCCTCCCAGGGCTTCACGGCGGTGCTGGTCACCCACGACGTGGAGGAGGCGCTGCGCCTGTCCAACCGCGTCATCGTGCTCTCCGAGCGGCCCGCGCACGTGGTGGAGGACATTCGCGTGCCCGAGGGGCTGGGGAGCGACGAGGCCACTGCCGAGTTCCAGCGGTTGCGGCGCCACATCCTCGCGCTTCTGGGCCGCTGACCGGGACCACAGACGGCGCCCGCCCCGGCAGGAGAGTCGGGACGGGCGCCGTCGTCGAGAAGCGCGCGGGCTCACTCAGCGAGTGGCAGCCTCCAGGGCGAACTCCGCGTCGGGCTCGCGGGTGATGCGGTTACGCAGGTCGCGGCGCACGATCTCGATGGACCACATCCACACGATGTGGCCGAAGAACTCCGAGAAGTGCTCCGACCAGGTCTGGGCGCCATCGATCCAGGGGAAGGGGTTGGGTGCCCAGCCCAGCAGGGGCATGACGATCACGTGCGCGCCCACGTACACGAAGACGCCGAAGACGGCACCCTGCCACAGCTTGATCCGTGGGAAGTACTCGGCGGCGATGCAGTAGATCAGGCCGAAGACGATCGCGAAGCTGAAGTGCACGATGAAGGACATGATCGGCAGCTCGTTGTTGGAGAACGTGATCGTCAGGTGCGAGGTTTCCGGGGACATGCCGAACCACTCCAGCATGGCCTGGGGCGGGTTCGTGTCCGAGCGGATGCCGGGTGTGCGCGGCGGGAAGGGTACCTCCCAGCCGAACTTGACCAGGGCGGAGAAGGCGCCGGCGATCAGGCCGACGAGTGTGGCCACGCCGAGGCGGCGGCGGGACGGCTCGGTCGAGCCGAGCAGGTGGGTGATCCAGGCGGGCATGTGGGAACCTCCGGGTATTGCGGCGGGGTCGCCGCGGCGATGATGAGCAGGCGCCCTCGGCGCGTGCTCATCGGGGTCGACCAACGATTTCACGGCGTAGCGCCGGTGTCCAAGCGACCCGGCGGCGAAGGCGGGCGTCGAACTCGTCAACACAACTCCAGCAAGCGCATAGGGTAAAGGTGTGATCTACTACCAAAGGGACGATGAGCACGGCGGAACCGCACTGGGTGTTGTCAGTGCCATCCTGGCGGTCGTTCTGGTGTGTGGTCTGCGGCTGGCGGTGATGCTCTCCGCGCTCTTTGTCATTGTGGACGTGGCGGCCACGGGGGCATTCGTACTGTTGTGCTACTTCGCGGCGCTTGGAGCCGCCTGGTATGGCGCCCACCGTTTTCTGCTGTCGCCCCGGAGCGTGCAGGTGACTGAACGCGGCATGCACATTGCCAGGGACTACCTGCCCTGGCCGCGTCGGCGCGAGGAACTCCTCGTTGTCGAGAAGCGGCGTCTGGCCAGACGCCCTCACCATCGTGCCGTTTACTACACCTCGTCTGGGCGTGTACGCATACGCGGACTGGAGAATATGAAGCAGTACGACGACCCGGCCGTCGCGCGTCAGGCCGTCGAGGCTCGGCTGGAACAGGTCTGGGCGGCCTGTGAGTGGGCGCGTGCGGACGCGGCTAAGAGGCGCTGCCAGGCGGCCACGGAGCCGGGCACGGACGCTCAGAAGTAGTAGGGGAACGGCGACCAATCCGGCTCGCGGCGCTCAAGGAAGGCGTCGCGGCCCTCGGCGGCCTCGTCGGTCATGTAGGCCAGGCGGGTGGCCTCCCCGGCAAAGACCTGCTGGCCCGCCAGGCCGTCGTCGGCCAGGTTGAAGGCGTACTTGAGCATGCGGATCGCCTGCGGCGACTTGCCAGCCACGATGCGCGCATACTCCAGGGCGCGCTCCTCCAGCTCGGCATGGGGGACGGCCTCGTTGACCACGCCCCAGCGCTCGGCGGTGGCGGCGTCGTAGGTGCGGGCCAGGAAGAAGATCTCGCGGGCCCGCTTGTCCCCGACCTGCCGGGCGAGCAGGGCGGAGCCGTAGCCGGCGTCGAAGGAGCCCACGTCGGCGTCGGTCTGCTTGAAGCGGGCGTGCTCGGCGGAGGCGAGCGAGAGGTCGCAGACCACGTTCAGGGAGTGGCCGCCGCCGGCCGCCCAGCCGGAGACGGCCGCGATGACGACCTTCGGCATGGTGCGGATGAGCCGCTGCACCTCCAGGATGTGCAATCGCCCCGCCCGGGCGGCGTCCAGGCGCTCTCGCTGTGCGGCGACGGCGGCGTAGTGGTTGTCGGTAGGCGCGGCCTCGCTAACGGGGGAAGCATGCTCGACGTCGTCGCCCGCCTTCTCGTACAGGTAGCCGTCCCGGCCGCGCACCCGCTGGTCGCCGCCGGAGCAGAATCCCCAACCGCCGTCCTTGGGGGAGGGGCCGTTGCCGGTGAGGATGACGGCACCGACGTCGCCGCTCATGCGCGCGTGGTCCAGGACCCGGTACAGCTCGTCGACGGTGTGCGGGCGGAAGGCGTTGCGCAACTCGGGGCGGTCTAGCGCCACCCGCGCCACCGGCAGGTCGCGCACCCAGGCGCCGTCGGCGTCGCGCTCGCAGCCGCGGTGGTAGGTGACGTCGGTGAGCGCGCCCGGGCCGTCGCCGCGGTTGGCGAATCCGGCGACGTCGCGCCAGCAGAGAGGATCGAAGATCTCCGAGACCCGCTGCGGCAGCGGGTGGGGCGACGATGCGGTGGGGCAGTGGTCGGTCATGCACACAGGGTAAGGGTGCGGCGTACCGATCTTGTCAGCCGGTGATGTAGGCGGCCATGAGTTCGGTGCGCGAGTTGTAGCCGAGCTCGCGGAGCACATCTGACACGTAAAGGCGGACCGTGTTCTGTGAGAGGTTCAGGCGAGTCGCAATCCGTTTGTTGGTCAAGCCCTGCAACAGGCAGGCGTGGACTGCTTGGAGGTGCGGCGGCAGCTTCTCGACTGCGGCCTGCACCTGCCGCACGGCATCGCTCCGGTCCTGCTGCACCCGGTAGGCCTCGACGAGCAGCTCGGTGGGGCGGGTGGACATGACGGGCTCGCCCCGGGCGGCGCGTACCAGGGCGTGGGCGACCGCCTCCGGTGGCTCGTCCTTGGTTATGAATCCGCTGACTCCCTCGGCAAGGGCATCTCTGAGGGCGTCCTCACGCCGAAATACGGTGAACATGACGACCGCGATGCCGGGATGGCTCTGAATGATGGCGCGCGCGGTTTGGGGGCCGCTCAGCCCGGGCATGTCGATGTCGACGAGGGCCACGTCGATCTCCAGATTGCCGCGGCTCAGCAGCTCCAGTGCGGTCATCCCGTTCTCGGCGGTGGCGACGACGGCGACGGTCGGCTGCGCATCGATCTGCTCGGCGAATACGGTGCGGATGAGCGGATCGTCGTCCACGATCATGATCCGCAGCGATGGGGTTACGTCAGACATGGGACGCTCCCGTGCGTTCCGGCAGTTCGGTGCTGTCGGGATTCTCAGTATGGAGTGAGGATGGGGCGATCGGGATGGTTGCCAGGACGGTCCAAGACTCACCCACCCTACTGGCGACGAGTTCGCCACCGGCCTTCTCGAAACGGCTCGCCAGGGTGGACAGGCCGTGTCCGCCGTGGAGTTCGGTGGGGACTTCACGGTCGCGCCAGGGCGCGGTGAAGGTGATCGCCAGGTGTTCCTCGGTCGGCTCGACTACCAGCGAGAGCAGATCGCCGTCGTCGCTGTACTTGAGTGCATTGACGGTGCACTCGCGAATGAGTGCCTCGAGCAATCGAACCGCCTGCGGACCGTACCGTGGTAGGAGGCGTTCGACGTCCACGAGATCCGCGTCCAGGGTAATGGAACGCTGCGCAAGTGCCTTCCTGCTGGTGTCGATGAGTTCGGGTATGGTGGGTTCTTCGGCCTGGGAAGGCGGGGATGTCGCGAGGCTGTCGATGAGCGCGCGCAGGTGAACGAGCGACTTCCGCGCGTTCGCCTCGACGGCGGCGGCCTCGGAATCGTGCTCCGGGACCGCCTCCCGCAGCCGGCGAGTCAGGATCAGGAGGTGAGTCAGGTCCGCAGCGAGGTCGTCGTGCAGGGTGTCGGCCATGTCACGGCGCAGTTGGCGGTTGAGCGTATCGGCCGCCTCGCGAGACGCCTTGGCCTCCCGCTCAAGTGCATTCATTCGCCCGCCTGCCCATTGGAGTAGCAGCCCCACACCGGCGCAGATCACCGCCCAGAGCGCCATTGGAGCGAGGATCTCCGAGGGTGCATCTGCCCATGGGAGTTGGGTGATGTGGACGGTGAGGAAGACCGCGACGGCGACGAGTACTCGTCGCCGCGCAATGAGGTCAATCACCACCACGTAGGCGAGAACTGGTGTCCAAACGAGGTATGCGTCAGGGAGTAAAAGGGGCTCTTCCGGTTTGAGGGCGTGGTGCTGGAGTCCGGGGTGACATCGGGCGCGGTGAGGCCTGCCCGCCCACGCAGCTGACTTTTGGTGCCGAGTCCCGCACGTAGCGCCCCAAAGTGTCCAGGATCGGCACAAAGGCCGTTAACGATCGCTAGGTCCGTCTCTGAAACCGCATGATTCCAACGTTTTACCCACGGTCTCCGGAAACGTCGGAGTCGTTTGTGCCGAACTCGGACATTCCGTCCCACGGCGCGGCGCCCGAGGCGCGCAACCTGCCCGGCTCACAGTGCTCCCGCACACGCCAACCGCTCGACCCGGCTAGCCTGTGCCCATGACGCTCATGACGCCCAGTCCCCAAACCGTCTCGGATCCCGCCGATCGTATGGTCATCGCGCGCTCGGCTGGCGGTGGCCGCGTCGACTCCGAGACTGGTCGTCTGCGGGAGGTCATCGTCCATCGTCCCGGGCGGGAGATCGCCCGCATCACGCCGATCAACGCCGATTCCCTGCTGTTCGACGACGCCCTGAACATCGCTCGCGCCCAGGCCGAGCACGACGCCTTCACCGCGATCCTGCGCGCCGAGGGTGTGATCGTTCACGACTTCCGCGACCTGCTCACTGAGACCCTCGCCGTCCCCGAGGCCCGCCACTTGGTCTTGGAGGAGACGGTCGGCCCGCAGGCGGTCGGCGTGTCCACCTCCGAGGTGCTCATCGACTTCCTGGGCGGCCTGCCCGACGCCGAGCTGGCCGAGGTTCTCCTGGCCGGCATCACCCGCAATGAGCTGCGTGAGCGCCTGGATCCCGCCGATGCCGCCACCCTGTTCGCCACCACCTACCTGTCCACCCTGGAGGGGCAGTTCGTGGTCACCCCCCTGCCCAACCACTTGTTCACCCGCGATACCTCCGCCTGGCTGTACGGCGGCGTGTCCGTTAACACCATGGCGCTCGCCCCGCGCCGCCGCGAGGCCGTCAACTACGAGGCCGTTTACCGCTTCCACCCCGCCTTCGCCAGCCGAGTCGGCGCCGTCTCGAGCGGGGTAGGGGCGACGTCGTCGGACCGGGCGCCGGGTGAGCGCGGCCCGCTGTGGGTGGAGCCGCACGGCGCCTCCCCGGCTACCGTCGAGGGCGGTGACTTCCAGGTGCTGGGCAACCGCACCCTGGTTATGGGGCTCACCCACCGATCCAGCGCGGCCGGCGTGGAGCGCCTGGCCACTCGGCTCTTCGCCGACGGCGTCGCCGACCGGGTCATCGGCATCCACATGCCCGACCGCGCCTTCTACACCGAACTCGACGCCGTCATGCACCTGGACACCCTCATGACCATGGTCGCCCCGGACACCTACCTGCGCTTCTCCGGCTTCAACGACGTCACCACGGTGGAGATCGAGCCCGGCGCCAACCACGGCTCCAGCAAGGGCTCCGCCCTGCGGGTGACCGTCCATGACGGCGGCGACATGGACGCCGTCCTGGCCCGGGCCGCCGGCATCGACGCCTTCAAGGTGATCAGCCCCGACATGTCCGACGAGGCAGAGGCGCTGCGCGAACTGTCCCGCGACTCCTGCAACGTCGTCGCCCTGGCGCCCGGGCGGGTCATCGGCTACGCCCACAACCAGAGTGCCAACGACGTGCTGCGTCGGGCGGGCGTGGAGGTCATCGAGACCCCCGGCGTGGAGTTGGTGCGCGGCCGCGGCGGCGCCCACTGCATGACCTGCCCGGTCACGCGCGATTGAGCCGAGTGACGCCGAGCTTGCTCGGGTGTCCGAGGCGATTGAGTCGCGTGAGAGGCCTTGCCGTACACCCGCGACGCCGCCTGAGGCGGCCGGAGGGCAAGAGGCCTGCCCGCCGCCACCGCCGTGGTCCCACGGCTACTGCGAGCTTTTGTATCCCGGTGTATGGGAATTCGCCTCACACCAGGGTACAAAAGCTCGTACCAGACGGATTAGGCGTGTAGTCGCTTGATAATCGCGGTGTGCGCGGCTGCCACCGGCCGAGCATGCCCTACGATCGTCCCCTGAGCTCACGCCTCGAAAGGACCCCCGTATGCCCGCCGCCATCCCCGCCCCCGACCCCGCCGTCCTCGCCTCGCTGAGGGGCCGCAGCTTCCTGCGTGAGCTCGACTTCACGCCGCAGGAATGGATGACGCTGATCGGCCTGGCGGCGCAGCTGAAGGCCGACAAGCGGGCCGGGCGGGAGGCCCAGCACCTGGCTGGCAAGAACATCGCCCTGATCTTCGAGAAGACCTCCACCCGCACCCGCTGCTCCTTCGAGGTCGGCGCCCACGACCAGGGCGCCCACACCACCTACCTGGACCCCTCCGGCTCCCAGATCGGGCACAAGGAGTCCGTGGCGGACACTGCCCGGGTGCTGGGACGTATGTTCGACGGCATCGAGTACCGGGGTGACAGTCAGGCCAAGGTCGCCCAGCTCGCCGAGCTGTCGGGCGTGCCCGTCTGGAACGGGCTCACCGACGACTGGCACCCCACCCAGATGCTGTGCGACTGCCTGACCATGCTGGAGCACACCGACAAGCCCGCGGGCGAGATCGCCTACGCCTACATCGGCGACGCCCGCTTCAACATGGGCCGCTCCCTGCTGGTGGCCGGCGCCCTGCTCGGCGCCGACGTGCGCATCGTCGCCCCCAAGGAGCTGTGGCCCGACGACGAGTGCGTCGCCGCCGCCCAGGCCGTGGCCGCCGACACCGGCGCCCGCATCAAGCTCACCGAGTCCGTGGACGAGGGTGTGGCCGGGGTGGACTTCGTGCACACCGACATCTGGGTTTCCATGGGGGAGCCCAAGGACGTCTGGGAGCAGCGCATCGAGCTGCTGCGCGACTACCAGGTTAATGCCGCCCTGATGGCCAAGGCCGGGGAGCAGGCCAGGTTCATGCACTGCCTGCCCTCCTACCACAACCGTGAGACCACGATCGGGGAGGAGATCTATCAGGCCACCGGCATGGACGGCCTGGAGGTCACCGAGGACGTCTTCGAGTCCGAGGCCTCCATCGTCTTCGACCAGGCCGAGAACCGCATGCACACCATTAAGGCCGTCATGGTCGCCACCCTCGGCGCCCCGGCGACGACGGCGGGCTGAGCCGACGCCAGCCAGTTGGCTATACCGTCTGGCCGACCTCTGCGGCGCGCGGGTAGCCGATCGGCGGATTGACGACTAGGTGTGGGGTGACCCACACTTGACGAGTCATCGTTGTTCCCAACCCACCCAACCCGCATCCATTCACCAACAGCACCCTCATCATGGGGTCTTCTCCGAGGTCCCGATGAAACGTCAATCCACCATCCGCACCCTGCACGTTGTTGTCGCGTCTCTCGTGCTGGCTGTAGCCACACTGGTTGCTTCGCCGTCCGCTCAGGCCCTTCCCTACAGAGAATGCAATAACGGGTGGACCTATAATGTCGAGGTGGTCGGCGGAGGTGGTTCGGCCGTGTATGTACCCGCATATTCGGCCAATGGTGCGAGCACCCGGAATTGTTGGCTCGAGCGCACTACTTCCACGCGTGTGCGTCAAGAGGTTAGAAGGCTTCAGTATGGCCTTCAGAATTCTGGACAGAGCCTGTATGCCGATGGAATATTCGGCAATATTACTCGGACGGCGGTCGTCAACGTGCAGGCGAAGAACAGGCTTCCTGCTGATGGTGTGTATGGCCCGCGCACTGGTTCGGTTATTACGTGGTGCTACTGGTACGATAGAAAACAGTGGTGCGGCCGTTGGGTCTGAACAAAGGAGTGTGGTGCCCTCGTGTCTGATCGTTGCTCCAGAGCGGTCCGGATTCGCTTCGCGGCCCTCCTTGCCACTTTCCTTGTGCTCGCGTCCTGCGCCGAGGGTGGGTCTCAGGCCCATGACACTGGCGCTGAGGTGGGGGGCGGGGGTGTGCCCGCCTATCAGGCATCGGCCACGCCCGCACCGAGCGAGGTGCTCGGGGTGGTCAAGGATCCGCTGACCTGGTCGCTGCCCTTCGATCGTGTGCTCGACGGGAGTCTTACCCGGCTGGAGCTTCATGCAAGCGACCTGCTGGTTGACCGGTGCATGGCGGAGGCTGGAATAGATGACTATGAAGTTATGAATAGCTCCGCGGTTCCATTCCCCGAGACCTCGCCGCACGGGAACGCGACGTTGTTCAACGTGGCGATCGCCCAGAAGTACGGCTACCGGATGGCGCCCGATCCTTCATACAAGATTTCCTGGGAGAAAATCGATCTCCAGGGCGGCGGCTATTACGACGACAAACCGGAGTCTTTCAAGAACCAATGGTACGACTGCCTGGACGAGGTCCAGTTGCAGCTTCACGGGCCCTCCCCAACCGAGTACCTAGAGGTTGACGAGAATGGACCCATTCCAATCGAGTCCCAACTCAACCGGTTCTTCGTAGACACTTCGGGGTCGCAGTTGCGGGAGGCCGCAGAACAGTGGCGCACCTGCATGGCGCCGCAAGGTATCGCCGACCTTCCCGAAGAGCCTTGGGAGGCGGGAACGCTACAACTTCCCGAGTCGCTTATGACGAGGCTCGACTATCAACCGACCGGCGATCCCTCCGCGGATGAGATCGCGGTTGCCACTGCGGACGCGCAGTGCCGGGAGTCCTCGGGCTGGACTAGGCTGCTGTACGAGGCGACGTGGGACCAGCAGGCGGCATTCGTCGCCGCCAATGAAACGGAGATCAACAGCATCGTGGCCGGCAACGAGGCCGAGGCGGAGCGCATGCGTTCCATCATTATCGAGGCCGGCGGAACGCCGTGAGTCGGTTACGCAGGTCTCTGCTCATATCCGCCCTTCTGGTAGGTGCCGTGATGCTCGTCGTCGGTACGTGGCTCGTGGCCGCCCGTGTCCAGTCACCGGCTCAGCGGGAGGCGGCCGCGGCGCCGCCGGCGGCCAGACCGGTCACCGTCGCGGTGACGCGGGGCGACCTCACCGAGCAGACCACCATTCTTGCGACCGCGGTTCGTTCCGAGAACGTAACTGTCGCCGTTCCAACCCCGACCGAGGGACAGGGCGTGGTCACCCGCTCGGCTGCGGCCGCTGGCCATTCGGTATCCTCGGGCAGCGTGGTCATCTGGGTCAACAGCCGCCCGGTGATCGCACTCAAGGGCGAGTTCGCCCTCTACCGCGACCTGTACCTGGGAGCCCGGGGCGACGACGTCCGCATGATCCAGCAGGCCCTGGCCGACCTCGGCTACGCCGTCAGCGCGGACGGGGAACTCGGGACGGCAACCGCCGCCGCCATCCGCGAGTTGTACCGGAGTGCCGGAGCCCAGTCCCCGCAGGACTCCGATGAGTCACCCACTGGCGCTGTCGCCGCCGAGCCCGCGCCCTCCGCGGAGCCGACGGCGGCCGCCTCCCAGGCACGGTCGACCCTTGTACTGTCCGCCTCAGAGGTCATGATTGTGCCGACGCTCCCCGCGGTTCTCACCTCGGTCCCCACGACCGGTACCGCAGTGGACGGCAAGGCCGCGGCAACGTTCAGCGCCCAGGAGATCACGCTCACGGCCACGGTGCCACCGGCCATACAGGCGCGGCTGACGTCTGGTCTGGCCGGCACTGCCAGTCTTCAAGGACAGTCCGCGGATATGCCGATCGACGTCGCCGTGGCACAGGTGAATTCCCCGCAGCAGAACGACTCGGCGAAGACCCAGCAGGATCCGGAGGAGGACGCCGACTCCGCCAAGGCCTCCGTGATCCTGCGGTCGAGCAGTGGCCAGATCCCTGACGAGTGGGTGGGGCGCAGCGATATCTTAATCACCCTCAACCTCTCTGAGCCGGTGCGTGATGCGTTACTGGTCCCGCAGCGAGCCATCTCCGCCGACATCAAAGGAGTGACCAGCGTTCTGGTTGAGCAGAAGGACGGTTCCTTCACGCAAGTGGTGGTGACTGAGTTTGGATGCGTCGCGGGCACCTGCGCCGTGGACGCCGAGGGCGGCACCCTCACCGAGGACATGAGCGTACGGGTCGATGGCTGAGCTACGGCTGCGCGGCGTCGGGAAGATTTACGGAGGTGAAGTGCCCCTTGAAGCGCTCCGCGACGTCACACTGACCATCCGTCAGGGCGAGTTCATCTCGATCCAGGGGCCGTCGGGGGCCGGTAAATCCACTCTGCTCAACCAGCTGGCACTGCTGGACACCCCGACCAGCGGCGATTACCGAATCAACGACGTCGACGTGGGCAGGCTGAGCGAGTGCAGGCGTGCCACGGTGAGATCGGAGAACTTCGCCTTCGTCTTCCAGTCCTTCCACCTGCTCAAGGGACGCAGCTTGGTGGAGAACGTCGCCCTCGGCCTGCTGTATCGGGGCCTGGACCGACAGCGGAGAGTTGACACCGCCCAGGAGGCACTCGCATTCGTCGGGTTGCAGCACAAGCGCTCGCAGAAGGTGGAGAAACTCTCGGGTGGAGAGCGCCAGCGCGCCGCCATTGCCAGAGCCGTCGCCTCGGGTGCACCGGTCATCGTCGCCGATGAGCCCACCGGCAACCTGGATTCGCGCAGCAGCGAGCAGATCATGGAATTGCTCGCGCAGCTGAACCGGCGGGGTGCCACGGTCATCGTGGTCACTCACGACGACCATGTCGCCTCCTACGCCTCGCGGCATCTGCGGGTCGTGGACGGCCGGGTGGAGGAGCTCAACCGAACCGCACCACATGCTTCCGAGAAGGAACCTTCCGCGATGCGCGGGCGCGCTTCCCGCCTGCGGTTGCCCGACGCCTTGAGCGACGTATGGCACGGCCTGCGTGCCCGACGAGCGCGCTCGGCGGCCCTGGTCGCTTGCATCACCCTGGCAGTGGCGCTGGCGACGACGACTACCGGGCTGTCCACCACCGCGCGATTCCAGGTGTCCGACGTGTTCGACTCCAGACGCAACCAACTCGTCGGCTTGGCGGCCGCCACCACCGATGTCTCGGCTGCCGAGCAGGCCCTGTCCGCAGACTCCGCTGCGCGTATCCGAGACCTGGCCGGTGTGCGCGACTTTGCCGTACTCGCTACCCACTCGTCGGTCGAGGTCGCGTCGCGCCCCTCCGCGACCACCACTCCGCTTCAGCTCATCGGTAACGTATCGGAGGCACTTCCACAATCACTGTTTACGGTCACCTCCCCGCAGCCCCTGTCCGCGCTGGGCGAGGATGAGGCCATCCTCGGCTCGCACGCAGCCCAGAGCCTGCAGATCGGCCCCCTAATCGCTTCACCGGTGATATGGCTGGACGGGAGGCCCCGGGTCGTCGTCGGAATCCTCACTGATGCGGGCCTAGACGTCGGCCTGCTTGACTCGGTCATCGTGCCCGAATCCGAGGCCGTCTCCTATTCGCAGCCCCAGTACGCCTCGGTCAAGCTGCGGGTCGCCCCCGGAGCCGCCCAACAGGTGGCCCAGCAGGCGCCCGTCGCCTGGATCCCCAGTGCGCCGCAGTCCGTGACCGTCGATGCCCCGCCGGATCCGATGACACTCCGGGCGGAGGTGGAGGACTCCATTCGAGCCGTCCTGTACACCCTCACCGCCGTCGCCGCGATCGCCGCCCTCACACTGGTCACCGCCCTCATGATCTCTACGGTCATGGAACGCACCGGAGAGATCGGGCTGCGTCGTGCCATGGGGGCCAGGCGCGTCCACATCCGCTTCCTCATCGCCGCCGAGGCGACTGTTGCCGGGCTGCTCGGGGGAGTCGCGGGCGTCTACCTCGGCATGATGTCGATCCTAGTCATCACCATAGGCAGGGGTTGGCAGCCCGTCATGGACTGGGACAGTGTGCCACTTGGCATTGCGGGAGGCCTCGGCGTCAGCCTCCTTGGAGCCGTCTTCGCCACGCGCCGTGCAGCCGGCATAGAACCCGCAGAGGCGCTCCACCATTGACCGCATTGACCTGATGCACCAGTACCTCGACCAGCGGACTCACGGAGGAGAAACGACATGGCAGACCCCCAAGTAAGAAAGACACAGGAATGGTTGAACGCCACTTATGGCTCGAGGGCGGGCTGGGTGCGACTGGATGAGGACGGGCTCACCGGCTGGTCCACGATCTACGGTCTGCGCCGCGCATTGCAGGCCGAACTGGGGATCAGTCCGTTGGCATCCGGATTCGGCCCGGCCACCACCAGTGCGTTTCGCTCAAAGATCGGCAGAATAGACGCATCCTTCAAGGGGGCGCAGAACGTGCTCTGCATACTCAGCGGGGCGCTGTGGTGCAAGGGATACACAGCGATCACCCTCAACCGCGGAGCGGTCTTCGGATTCGAGGGACTCAGCGGGTCGGTTGCCACCGTACGTGAGGATCTGGGACTCGGAGCCGGCAACTCGCCCTTCGTTGACGTCAAAGTCATGGCCTCACTGCTGTCCATGGATGCTTATACCGTTCTGGGCGGTTACGGCGGTACGGCCGGGGTCAGATCCGTACAGCGCTGGCTCAACGGTACCTACCATGGGCGCCGAGACTTCGCGCTGGTGCCCTGTGACGGTGTGCACTCCCGATCGGTCCAGACCGCACTACTACTCGCTCTACAGTACGAGTTGGGCATGGCCGACGGCGTTGCCAACGGCAACTTCGGTGACGGAACCAAGAGCGGGCTGAAGTCGCAGGCGGTACTTGGGGTTGGCAGCAGTGACGGAACCAAGCGATTCGTCAGGCTTTTCCACGCGGCCATGATCCTCAACGGTCTTTCTGTATCCTTGAGCAGCGATTTCACCAGCGCTACCAGCGGTGCCATTAGTGCCTTTCAGTCCTTCATGGAGATCCCCCAGACCGGGAAGGGAGACTACACAACCTGGTGCAGTCTTCTTGTCTCCTGTGGCGACACGAGCATCGCCACCAAGGGATTCGACACCTCTGAGAAGCTGACCGGCGGAAAGGCTGCGGCCGCGGTGCGGCGGGGCTACACCCATGTGGGCAGGTACCTTGTGACCGGTTACTACATCAACGGCCCTGAACTCGACGAGATTAGGGCTGCTGGATTGCGCCTGATTCCGCTCTTTCAGCGCTACAACAACGAGGTCGTCTGGATGACCTACGGCGAGGGTGCCGCGCAGGGAGTCGACGCTTTGTCACGCGCCAGAACTCTCGGGCTTCCGTCGGGTTCTGTCATCTACTTCGCCGTCGACTTCGACGCGACTGGTGACGTGGTGAACGGACCTGTGGCCAACTACTTCCAGGGCGTGAACAATGTCATGCGATCCGCTCCGAACAGCTATAAGGTTGGCATTTATGCTCCGAGAAACGCCTGCCAGACGATGATCGACCGTGGTCTGGCGGTGGGTGCCTACGTCTCCGGCATGTCGACTGGCTATTCTGGGAATATGGGCTATCCTATGCCTCAGGAATGGCACTATAACCAGATCCTTGAAACTAGCACCGACCTCGGAGGCGGGGATAGACAAAGTGGTCGTTTCACGTAGAGCTCCATCCATTGACTTGAGTGCTGTCTCAGGCCCCCCGCTGGAGCAGGACGGCTCGCCTTCGAAGACGGGTTTCAGTGCCTTGTTCGAATGGTATACGGAAGCGGAGGTCCGCTGCCAAGTAGCGCTCGCTGGCCTATCCTCGACTACGGCGAGGGCGTACTTGCCTGACCCCTCCGCCATGGTACTGGGATGGTTGCGGAAGCCGAGATACTGGGGTGCGGCGAGTAAAGGCATGTGGCTCGCGTATACACCCGAGGCGACTGATACCGCCTCGGTTGAGGCGCGCGTCGCCTGTGAAGGGGCGCTGACTGCGAACATGTCTAAGCCGCAGACCGTAGTTGATGCACCACACTGGGCCGTCTCAACCATCGCCTATGGGACCTGGGGATGGCAGACAGGCCCCGCAGGGTACACATACGGTGACCTTGGGGCGTGGGCGCTGGATCTATACTCGCTGTTCGGAACATGGCAGCATAAAGGGGGCGGGGAAGACCTGTATACCTGGGCCTTCTCGAGGCTGGGGAGCGATGATGATGCTGCTGGATTCGGTCGTGGAGACCTGTTGGCGGACGTGGACGCGTGGTTGGTCAAAAGTAATGAGACCGGTGGATCCGGCACCTCCTTCCGTGACAGACTCAGGAAGCTTTGCGCGATTCCCTCCAATGATAGAGTGAGGTTGTTTTACCGTGCGCGTTTCGGATCGAGTAAAGCGAATGTCGATGCCGCATTCAAAGGAATCGCCTATGGCTTGGATGTCGGATCGTTTAAAGACGTCGGTTTTACTTTGCCGCTCTTGCGAGCTGCTGCAGGCTTCAAGTCGGTCCCGACTGAGGCGCAGCGTCAGGCCCTGACATCTGCCTTCGCAGACAGGCTGGCGCGAGGGTTGTAAACATGATGAACGATTCGAAGGTTTGGCGGTGGATACTGATCGGGCTCGGTGTCACAGTCCGTACTGTTACGGTGTTAGCTGGCTTTGTGTTGTTGCTATGGGGGGTGCAATGGGCTGCGCAAGCTTCTGGGCTCTCACAAATCAGTCCTACTAGCCCGCTTGATAGGTCGATGGCGTCTCGTCTCATAGAAGGTGGTGGGGTGTTTACCTTTGTTTGGTGGCGGTCCACGTTGGAAGCGGCGGCTGGTTTCTTTCTTATTCCGAAGTGGCGCCCAAGGGGCCGCTATGATTCGCTGACGATCGTCATTGCATTGTTCTGCGCTTTGTGTATGGTTCTGCTTATCCGTATCCTTTCCGTAAGTGGTGAGTACGGAACCTGCGCCTACCCGGGATGCTGGCCGAACTCGTGGGATTTAATTGCACTGGCGGCACCTTTCTTTGCCGGTTTGTTGACTCTGGCGGTGATGGCGTGCTTCGCGGATCGGATCCCTCTGTGGCTGCGCTGTTTGTCTCCAACGGCGGTCTACCTGGTTGGCACGGTGCTGCTCGTACTGGTCTGGGACCGCTGGCTGCTGCCGTTCTTCGCGGGCCCGCCGCCCTGGTAGCTCCTCCGCTTACGTCGAATCCCACCGACATGTCTTCATCCCTTCATTTGCACCCCCGACTCAAGGAACAACCATGCACTCATCCACATCCCAAGACGCATCGCAGCCTATGTGCATGTCCCGACGCAGCCTGATCTGTGGGCTCGGTCTGGGAGCCGGCGCCGCATTGCTGGTGTCAACGGCTCCGCAGGTGCATGCCGCGGGAGTCGAAGTCAGCTTGACCCCCGGGGAAGAGACCACCGAAGTTGCTACCACCGCCGGCACCACTATGACCGTGCCGGTTCTACTGGGCGGAATCCTCACGGTGGCCGGAGGCAACCTGCCGGCCGGAACACGTATAGCGCTGAGCTGGTCCTCGGCCCTGTACACCACTGAGGAGGCACCCGCGATCATCCGTGACGATGAGGCATTCGACTGCGCCTTCGAGGCGGAGCCCACCGACGACGGCGCCACCGGGAGCGCGGCCGTCCTGCTCGGCGCGGAACTGCCCGAGGGCACTTTCACACTGGTACTGGGCTCGGTGCGCGCGCTGACCTACCCTGACGACATCATTGCCCCGCCCACCGCGACCACAATTGCCCTCGCGCTACCGGACGGGGACCGGGAAGTCACTCAAGAACCTGCCGATACCGGCACCAGCACTGATCTTCTATGGGGAGCGACGATCGGCGTTACCTGGACCGCGCTGCGCTGGGCAGACGGCTTCCGTCTGTGGAAGCCGGATACCGTCGCCCTGCACTCTGTCGGGCCATCGCCGGTGCCCGCAGGAACTGTTATTGACGTCCAAGTGGATGCGGGCGCGTTCACCGATCTGGCCGTCGGACCCGAAGACGCTGCGGCGTCCGGCTCGGTTCAGGGAACGGTACTGCGCGCCTCCTACCCGATCCCCGAGCCCGTTGCCGCAGACACCATCCTCGTTATACCGATTATGGCGTCGGCCGCCGAACTTAGCGGCGAGCTCGCATCCTACGAGCCGGCGCTGCTGGCGCTGACCAACGCCGGCGCCTCATCGAACCAGCGACTCACCGGGCTGGAGACGGCTACCAGGGAGGACAATGCCGTGGATGTCGCCAGCAAGGTGTTCTACGGCATGGATGAGGGGTAACGGCTGATTCGTTGCCATTGTGCACTGATTATCGGTCTCGGCCGCCGCGACGCCGCGCTCTGGCTATCCTGTCCCGGTGACCTTCCCCGGCCGTGGCCCGGCGCCCGCTTCAGCCCGCGTGCGCGGCGAACTCGACCTGGACGCCCTGCGTGCTGGCGTCGGCGGGCAGCTCTTGGCGGCGATCGATCGGGCCATAGTGTGGGATGTTGGCCTGAAGACCACCTTTCGCGGTCTAACCCGGCGCGACGGCGTGCTGCTACACGGCCCGGCGGGATGGGGCGAGCTCGCGCCCTTCTGGGACTACAACGCCGACGCCTGCGCCCCCTGGTTGGCCTCGGCCCTCGAACAGGCCACCGTTGGCAGCAGCGAGCTGCCCCGCTACCGTCAGAGCGTCCCGGTCAACATCACGATCCCCGCCGTCAACCCCGAACGGGCGCGCGCACTCATCGTCGAAGCCGGTGCGGGAGTCACCGCCCGTCCCTCCCACAGCAGCTCCCGCCGTCCCGACGAGATCCCGGTCACCGTCAAGATTAAGGTCACCGGTTCGCGCACCTCCCAGCGTGACGCCATGGCCGCCGATATGGCGCGCATAGAGGCCGTGCGTGACGCCATCGGCCCGCGCGGCCGTATCCGTATCGACGTCAACGGTGCCTGGGACCTAGAAACCGCCAGGAAGATCCTGCCGCTACTGGACACCGCCGCCCAGGGGCTGGAATACGTTGAGCAACCCTGCGGCTCGGTTCAGGCGCTGGCCGAGCTGCGCCGGCTGGTCAATATACCCATCGCCGCCGACGAATCCATCCGCCTGTCAGCCGATCCTCTGGCCGTATCTCGGCTGGACGCTGCCGACGTCGCCGTCCTCAAAGTCGCTCCGCTGGGCGGCGTGCGCCGCGCTCTGAATATGGCAGAGCGCCTCGGCTTGCCGCCGGTCGTCTCCTCCGCCATCGATACCAGCGTCGGCATCGGGGCGGGCGTGATGCTGGCGGCCGCCCTGCCCGAACTCGAGCACGCCTGTGGACTGGGCACCGTGCGACTGCTGGCGCGTGATGTCGCCGTTCCCTCCGCCATCCCGGCCACCGGTACCCTTCCGGTTCGGCCTGTGCACGTCTCCCGGGCCTTGCTGCGCACCGCCTCCGCCGACGCCGAGGTGACCGGCCGCTGGCAGGTGCGACTGGCACACATCGCCGAGGCCCTGGAACGCCGGCGCAGGCAGGAGGCCGCCGACCCTACTCGCGCCGTGGCGGGGCTGCGCCTGTGAACCCCACCGTCCCCGCAGCAACCGGCGCCGCCTCGGAACCCGCCCCCGGCGGGCCTCCGTCGCTTGTAGCGGCCAGCGCCGTCGTCGCCGCACTGATGCGCGCCGGCGTACAGCAGGTCATCCTCGCCCCCGGCTCCCGTTCCGCACCCCTGGTGCCTGCGCTCGCCGCAGCCGAGAAAGAAGGTGGGCTGCGGGTGCGCGTGGTCCTTGATGAACGCAGCGCCGGCTACGTGGCGTTGGGCTGCGCCCGGGCCGAGTTGCTGGCCGGGCGCCGCCGCCCAACCGCTGTGGTGACCACCTCCGGCACGGCCGTGGCGAACCTGCACCCGGCGGTAGCCGAAGCCGATGCCGCCGGCATCCCACTGTTGTTGGTCACCGCCGATCGTCCCCACGAGGCGGTTGGCACCGGAGCCAACCAGACCAGTGAGCAGACCCGCATGTTCGGTACGGCACCGCGCTTGGTGGTCGACGTGCCCGCGGACATAACCGCAGACCTGGGCGATGGGGCAGGCGCCCGTGCCATCGCTGGCCAGGTGCGACGGGGAGTAGATGCAGCCACTGGCCGCCTGACCAACGATCCCGGCCCGGTCCAGCTCAATGTTCGCTTCCGGCCGCCGCTGGCGCCCGCCCCCGGTGCCGATCGCCAGGCCCCCATGGCATCTGGACACGATGGCCTGTCGGACGGCTGGCCCACCGGCCGGGACTTCTCGGAATACCCGCATGCGGGAGCCGCCCAGACAGCACCCCGGTCCTCGGCCACTGCCGCGGCACTGTTCCCGCCGGGAGCCGGGGCAGACTCCCCCTTGAAGGTCGGGTCCCAGCAGGGGGAGGAACGGGGGATTGTCATCGCCGGTGACAGTGTCGATGCCACCGGCCGGCATGCGCGCGCCCTCGCCGAGTATCTGGATTGGCCGCTGCTGGCCGAACCGACCTCTGGGGCGCGCGGCGGCCCCCAGGCCATCATCCGGTATGCCGAACTGCTGGCCGACCCCACCGGCTCTCGGCTCGCCGGACGGGTTGAGCGCGTCGTGGTCGCCGGGCATCCGAGTTTGAGCCGCCAGGTCGGTACCCTGCTCGCCCGCAGTGATCTGCCCATTGACGTGCTCACCGCCACTGCCCGCTGGACCGATGTGGCAGGCACGGCCGCCCGCATCGTGCCGCTCGACCGGTTGACGGCGACGCCAACCGATTCCGCACTCGGGCAACCGTCCACCGCCGCCCACCTGGCCGCTATCCTCGGACTCGGGATCGGCCCAAGAGACTGGACGCAGGCATGGCGCGACGCCGTAGCGGCCCTGCCCGCACCGTCCGCACACCCCACCCCGCTCGATGCGGATGCCGTGGTGACCGCAGTGTGGGAGGCGAGCCGTGACCACGATGGCGCGCCCCTGCTCGTTGTTGGCTCGTCCCTGACCATCCGCCGCCTTGACCGCCTGGCCGCACCCGCCCGTGCGGTCGCTCCGTCCGCAATCGCCAACCGGGGTCTAGCAGGCATCGACGGCACCCTCGCCACGGCGCTCGGCGTCGCCGTCACTGCCGGCCCCGTACGCGTCGTCGTCGGCGACCTCGCCTTCTTGCACGACGCCATGAGTCTTTCGTGCGGACGCCTGGAGACCGAGCCCGATCTTCAGGTGGTCGTCGTCGACGACGGCGGGGGCGCCATCTTCTCCACTTTGGAGTACCCGACCGTCACCCCGCCGGCGGAACTGGCCCGCTACTTCACCACGCCCCAGGCCGCCGACCCGGGCGACCTCGCCGCCGCCCTGGGCGTCAGCGTCCACCGGCCGTCCGGACTCGACAATCTGCGGGCGCTTCTGGCCGCACCGGTGCGAGGCCGCAGCGTGGTGCACGTACGGGTGTCGACCGCGACGGAGACGACGGCCGTGAGGTGATAGTGACCATACTTGGCATAAAGGCTCATCACGATCACGGATCGCGGAGAATGATGGGGATGTGGTGTGGAGACTCCGTGCCGCACGGCAGAGCTTACAGCCAAGTCCCAGACTAGTGTCGGAGACGGCCCAGGTCAGAAGTATTGGGTGAAAACCGTTTAAAAGAGCGGGCCGGAGGCCCGAGGAGGAGAGACATGAGCACGAACGACCCATTTGGCCCGTCAGGTGACGCCGAGCAGCCGTCAGGTGACGCCACCCAGTCACTTCCCGGCGGCGCCGCACCCCACCGTGCGGACTCCGGTTACGGCACTGCCGACACAAGCAGCAGTTACGGCAGCAGTGCGGGTTACAGCGGCTCCGGCTCCTCGCCTTACACTTCTGCGCCCCAGCCGCCCGCGGGTTACAACTTCGGTCGCGCCTCCGCCTCGGCACCAGGGGCCTCCGCCTACCCGTCGTCTCAGCAGTCCGGCTATGGCTCTACCGCAGACCGGAGCTCCGACAGGACCGGCTACCAAGGCTCCTACCAGCCTCCCAGTGTTCAGAGCTCCAGCGCAGCCGGCGCAGGCCAGCCCCCCTATCAGTCCTTAACGCCCTCCGGCCCTGAGCCGGGCGGCCGCCGGCACGGGCCGGGCTGGGGCGGTGTTGTAGCCATCTCCCTGGTCACCGCGCTGCTGGCATCCGGAGGCGCCGTAGCCGCCGTGCACTACCTGGACGACGGCGACGAAACCGCCTCTTCCTCAGCCCCCACGGCGATCGCTACCGGCGCCACGACTCAGAAGGTCTCCTCAACCGGCACAGCCCCCGACTGGGAGGCTGTAACCGCGGCCGTGTCCAACGCCGTCGTCTCCATCACTGTCGCCAGCAACGACGGTTATTCGGTCGGCTCCGGAGTGATCTACGACGCCAACGGCCATATCCTCACCAATCATCACGTGGTGGCCGGTGCATCGCAGATTCAGGTGGCGCTTGCGGACGGGCGCATCTACGAGGCACAAACCACCGGCACCGACCCGACCACTGACCTGGCCGTCATTGAACTGGTGGCAGCTCCGGACGACCTTACGGTCGCCCAGTTCGGCGACTCTGACAATCTGGTCACCGGTCAGGACGTCATGGCGATCGGCAATCCGCTGGGGCTGTCCTCCACGGCCACCACTGGCATCATCTCCGCCCTGGACCGTCCGGTGGTGACTGTTCAGGAGGAGACCGATACCTCCGACCAGAGCCAGGGCGGCTCATCTCTTTCGGATCAGCTCAGCGGGCTGTTGGGTCAGTCGCAGACCACGACGACCATGCAGTACACCAACGCCATCCAAATTGATGCCGCGATCAATCATGGCAACTCCGGCGGTCCGTTGTTCGACGACACCGGCGCCGTCATTGGCATCACCAGCTCGATTCAGTCAATGCCCACCGGATCCGGAGGCGACTCCGGGTCGATCGGCCTCGGTTTCGCTATTCCCGGCAATCTGGCGCAGAAGATCGCCGATCAGCTAATTGAGTCAGGGAAGGCCACTCACGCCTACCTGGGTGTGGCGATCGGCAACGGCAGTGCCACCACCAAGGATGGCGTCACCCGCGGCGGCGCCGAGGTCGGCACCGTCGAGTCCGGTTCACCCGCTGGTGAGGCCGGCGTCAAAGAGGGCGACGTCATCACCGCGATCGATGGGAAGGCCACCAACCAGGCCGCTGCCGTGACCGGCTTCGTGCGCCAGTACTCGGCGGGTGACCAGGTGACCTTGACGATCATCCGGGACGGTGAGGAGATCGAGGTCCCCGTGACGCTTAAGGAGCGCGAGGACTCCTGACCGCTCCCTTCGCGAGTTCGGTCGACGTTACTGCCGAGTTCGGTCGACGTTACTGCCGAGTTCGGTTGATCTGGCGAGTTGAGTGCGCTCGCGGAGTTGGTGGACCGGTGCCCTTGATAACGTTTCAAGGGCACCGGTCGTTGATGAACTTGACGCCGTGATGCCTCCTCTTGGCTCGCCATGGACCTGCTCGATCTGGCATCGGCCGCGAGGCTGGCCGCGGCCCGCGAGTTGCGCATATCCGAGCTACTGTCGACGACGGCGGTGTCGGCCGGGTGATCATGGAACCCGCGGCGCAGCGTCTGGATCTCACCCGGCGCACTGTCCACCGCCAGGCCCTACGATTTCCGCCACCGTGCCATCGAGGCCTACCTCACCTCGGACTGGCCCTGGTAGCCCCCGGGCCATGCGGTCCCAGAGCCGAGCGCAGCGCCGGTGCCAGTTGCGCCACGACGGCGTCGGCCGGCAGCGAGGCGACCGGCTCGAGCCGCAGCAGGTAGCGGGTCAGGAATAGGCCGGAGAAGATCGTGGCCGCCGCGGCCGCTCGCCGTCCGGCGTCCACACCCCCGATGTACTCGTTCAGGCGCCCGACCACCTCCGTGTTCAGATATTCCCGCAGTACCCGCAGCGCGGCCTCGGAGGTGAGGGCATCGGCGAACAGGCGGGCGAGCCCGTCGCGATAGCCGGGGCGGTCCCACGCGGACAGTGCCGCGCGCAAAAGCGCCGGTGCCAGGTGCTCCGGCGCCACCTTGGCGGAGACGATGTCGAAGCCCCGCGCCGGGCTCAGTGCCAGCTCCGCGACCGCGCGGAAAAGTCCCTCCTTGGAACCGAAATAGTAGGTGATCAGGGAGTGGTCAACATCGGCCCGCGCCGCGATCGAACGCAGCGACGTGCCGGCGTAGCCGTCCTGTTCGAAGCGCTCTCGGGCGGCGGCCAGAATCCGCTCACGGGTGTTCGAGGGTCCGGAGGGGCGCCCCCGCCTTTTATTCACCACAGTGGAAATCATGGCGCGCGCCGGGGTTCCCTGGCAAGCATGAGCCCTTCGGAAACCCTCGCCATCAGCCCCTCGGAAACTCCCGCCATCAGCTTCCGTGAGTTGCGCATGGAGTTCCACGGCCGCCGATCCCGGCCCCTGGTCGCGCTCGACTCGCTCACCCTCGACGTTGCCCCCGGCCAGGTCTTCGGCCTGTTAGGCCCCAACGGCTCCGGGAAGACCACCTCGGTCAATCTGCTGTGCGGCCTGCTGCGTCCCACCCGTGGCACCGTGCTAGTGGAGGGCATCGACGTGCGCACCGACGTGACCGCGGTCAGGGAACGCCTGGGCGTAGTCCCCCAGGAGACCGCCCTGTACAACGACCTGAGCGCCGACGAGAACCTTTCCTTCCACGCCCGCCTGTACGGCGTTGCCCGTGCGCAGCGCCGCGCCCGCATCAACGAGGTCCTCGAACTCGTCGGCCTGACGGAGCGTCGCGGTGACCGCGTGGGCACCTATTCCGGGGGCATGCAGCGCCGTCTCGCCCTGGCCCGGGCGCTGCTGACCCAGCCGAGCGTCGTCGTCCTGGACGAACCCACACTCGGGGTGGACGTGCAGTCCCGTGCCGCCCTATGGGAACGCGTACGACGCATAGCCTCTGACGGCGGCACGGTGCTGCTGACCACGAACTACATGGAGGAGGCGCAGGCGCTGGCGGACAACCTCGCCGTCCTCGACCACGGCGCGCTGATCGCCACCGGCACCCCCGACGAACTGCGCGGACGCCTCGGCAAGACCTTCATAGACGTGCGGTCCAGCTATCGCGATCCCGGACTCGAGCAGCTGTCCGGCGTCACGGGAGCCGCCTGGCACGACGGCGTCGCCGCGGTGGCCGCGGACGGTTCCCCGGCCACCACCCGCGCCATCCTCGACTGGTTCGCCGAGCACGATCCCGGGTCCACGCTGGTGGGGGTGCGCCGCCCCGACCTCAACGACGTGTTCCTGGACCTGACCGGCAAGGCGTTGCGCGACGGGGGAGAGTCATGACCGGTATCCGGGCCGCCGTCGCCATCGCGGTCAAGGACTGGACCAGGTTCGTGCGCCAACCCTTCCTCATGGTCATCAGCGTGGTCATTCCGTTGGTGTTCATCTTCTTCTACTCCCTGGTAATCCCCGTATCCAACAACAACCCGATCATGATCGCCGACCTGGACGGCGGTCCCGTAGCCGAGCGTCTGAGCGAGGTCATGCGCACCATCCACTCCGATGAGGGCCCCTACTACGATGTGCGCACCACCGACCCCGAAACCGCGCTAAAGGCCTTCGATGACGCCGAGGTGCTCGCCGTCGTCATCATTCCGGACGGGTTCTCCCAGGCCGTCGCCGCCGGGGACGCCCGGGTGGAGCTGCGGCTGAACAACATCAACTCCGACTACTCCAAGAACCTGCGGCTACGCCTGGACGCGGCGGTAGGGGCGCTCAATGAGGAACTGGCCGGTACGGTGGTGGAGGTGGAGGAGACCCGCCGGTTGCCCACCGACCCCACCATGCTCGGCTACATCTCCACCAGTCTGCTCCTGTTCGGCTGTCTGTACGCCGCCATGGTCAACACCGGTCTGCAGATCGCCGCGGAGTGGAATGACCGCACCGTCAAGAACCTGTTGCTGGCGCCGCTCGGACGTGGCGCGCTCGTGGCGGGCAAGGTGATCGCGGGCCTGGGGCAGTCGCTGGCGTCGGTGGCTCTGGTGCTGCTTGTGCTCGTGGTCGGCTTCGACTTCCGGCCCAGCGGCAGCCTGCTGGCCATGGCGGGCATCATCGGGGTGGTGCTGCTCATGGGGGCGGGCATCGGCATGGTGGTCGGAGTCGCCTCGAAGAAGACCCTGGCGACGGCGTCGGGCCTGATCACTGCGGCGGTGGCCCTCTTCCTGGTCTCCGGGAACGAGGAGTCCATGCGCGGGCTCGCCTGGGGGCAGCCGATCACCGCGCTGTGGCAGCTGTCCCGGACACTGCCCACTACCTACGCCTTCATGAGTGCCCGCAGCATCTTCCTAACCGGTGACGTGTCAGATCTGGCCCGCAACCTCGTCATCGTGCTGATTTCAACGGCGGCGATTCTGGGCCTGGCCGGATGGCTGCTGCGCCGCGCCTATACCCACCTGACGGGAGGACAGTGAAACAGGCCATGAAGCGGATCAACCAGACACACCGAATCTCGGGGCACATCTCGGGGCACTTGGACCGCGTGGGTGCCGTCGCCCGCAAGGACGTGCGGCAATGGGCCCGCGACCGGCAGGCCCTTGCCGGCCCCATGCTCATTCCGCTGGTACTGATGTTCCTGTGCGGCATCCTGTTCGGCTTCGGCGGGGACGAGTGGAACATCGGACTGGTCAACGAGGGACAGGGCCCCCACGCGGCTGCCTTCGAGGCGGAGATCCGCGATCTACGCAGCAACATCAGCCCCTACTTCCGCGTGGTGACCACCGACGCCGAGCGGGCCGAACAGTTGGTGGACGGCGGCCGTCTGCACCTGGTGGTCACCATCCCCGCCGACTTCGACGAGCGCGTTGAGGCGGGACAGACGCCGGTGCTGCACACCAGGACCTACAACATCAACACCGACATGATGAAGAACGCCCGCCTGCGGCTGACCCGCGCGATACAGGACTACGCCGCCGCGCAGGTGCCCGGGGCGGCGCCGGTCACCGTAACCCAGACGACCACTCGTCCAAGCGACGTGTGGCGACGAACCTTCATCGGACACAGCGCGGTCGTGCTCGCGGTCATGGTCGGCTCCGCCCTTAACGCCGCGATCATGGTCGCGCGCGAATGGGAGCACCGCACGGTCAAGGAGGTGCGGCTCGCGCCGCGGCCCCTGGGCGATGTCACCGCCGGAACACTGGTAGCCGCCGTCATCGCCGGAGGCGTCAGCACCCTGGTCACGCTGGCGGTCGCCGCGGCCGTCTTCGGGGTACGCATTCCCGTGGGGCGCCTGCCGGTGCTGGCGGGGCTGGCCGCATTGACCTCGCTGGCGTGCGCCGGGCTCGGCGTCGCCATCGGTGCCTGGCTGCGGGACTACCGCACCGTGCAGCCACTGCTCATGATCACCTTTGCGGGATCGTTCTTCGCCTCGGGCGGGTTTTCCTCGCTTGCCACCCTGCCCCGCGCGGTGCAGACATTCGACAGGTTCTGGCCGCCGGCCTATGTGTTCGAGACCATGCAGGCCCAGGCGTGGATGGCCGCGCCACCCCCGGCAGTGCCGGTGCTGATCGGCTGCGGGGTGGCCGCCGCGGCGGGGGTGGGGATCGGGGCGTGGACCCTGCACCGGCGGCTCTAGGTGGAGGCGTCCGGTCCGGCACTGCTGGACGGCTAGGTGTTTGCGCCCAGGGCGGCGAGCATGGGGCGCATCTTCGCGGTAGTCTCGGCCAGTTCGTCGGCGGGCACCGACTCGGGCATGATCCCGCCGCCGCCGAACACCCGCGCCGGCGCCTCCGGTCCCACCCCGCCGGGCGGCAGCGCGGCACTGCGCAGCGCAATGCACCACTCGCCCTCTCCATGCCAGTCCACCCAGCCGACCGGACCGGCATACCGGCCCCGGTCCATGCCCTCGACCTCGGCGATGATGCGGGCGGCCGTGGCGGTGGGGGTGCCGCACACGGCCGCGGTGGGGTGCAGCGCGCCCACTAGGGACAGCGCCCCCGTGTCCCCGGCGACCACGCCGGTGATGTCGGTGGCCAGGTGCAGCACATTCGGCAGCGTCAGCACCCGTGGCGCGGCGGCCTCCACCACCGAGCACAAGGGCTCCAGCGCCGAGAGCGCCGAGGCGCGCGCGAACTCGTGCTCGGCCCGGTTCTTCGCCGACGCCGTCAACCACCGCCCCAGTCGTTCCGCCTCGCGCTCGCGCGTCGCCGTATCACCCGGGTGACGGCGCGCGGTGCCCGCGAGCACCCGGCTGGCCAGGCGCCGGTTCTCCAGCCGTACCAGCAGCTCCGGGGTCGCCCCCACCATGGCATCCACGGCGAAGGTCCAGCACGACGGGTAGCTCGCCCCCAGGCGCCGCAGCAGTTCGCCGGTCGCCAGGGGCGCCGTCGGCGCCACCAGCAGATCCCGCGCCAACACCACCTTGCGGGCCTCGCCGGCAGCCATGCGCCGCTGAACCTCGGTGACGGCGGCCAGATAGTCGGCCTCGGACAGCGCCCCGGGTGAGATCGCGGTGGCGGCGGGGGAGGGGACATCCGGCGTGGCGGACGCCGACGGGCGCAAACCGGCCAGAACCTCCGCCACCTCCGGGTGCGCCTCGCCGTCGGCGACGGCAGTGGTCAGCCACGCCCCGGACTCATCCAGACCCACGAGCACCCGCGGCACGGTCAGCACGGAGACGGCAGCGGAGGCGGGGGAGAAGGCGATGGTTCCCAGGGCCACCGGGCCGGTGCCGGGCCGCACCAGCGGGTCGCGCCACCAGGAGGCGTACACGGTGGCGCGCCAGGCGCTCCGCAGCGCCTCGATCCGGTCCGGCCCCTGGGCCTCCAGTCGAAGCGCCCGTCCCCAACCGACCAGGCCGCGCCCGCGGCGCACCCAGCTGACGACGTCCTCGCGCCCGGCGAGGAGATCGAGCAGCCCCGTGCCGCCGTCGTCGCCCTCCGGGGTGACGACGCCGGCGGGCAGGGCGACGGTGCGGAAGGACAGGTGCGGCGGTGCGGCGGCGGCTCGCTGCGCGGACCAGGTGGGCGCGGCGGGCGCAGGAACGGTGGAGGCGTCTGGGCTCGGCCCGGGAGCAGTCACCTCAGGCCTCCGGCGTCGACGCATGGTCGCCGGCGCTGCCGTCCGCGGGAACCTCCGGCTTGGTGGCGCGGTGGATGGCGACGATCCCGCCGGACAGGTTCTTATAGCCCACGCTCCGCCAGCCGGCGTCCTGGATCAACGCCGCCAGGGCCCCCTGGTCCGGCCAGGCCAGGATCGACTCGCCCAGGTAGCCGTAGGCGTCGGCGTTGGAGGACACCAGCCTTCCGGCTGCCGGCAGAGCAGTGCCCAGGTAGAAGCGGTACAGGCGCCGGAATGCCGTATGCACGGGCGTGGAGAACTCGGCGATCACCAGTCGTCCACCGGGGCGAGTCACCCGGGCCATCTCCGCCAGCGCGCCGGCGGTGTCCTGCACATTGCGCAATCCGTAGGAGATGGTGACCGCGTCGAAGTCGGCATCGGGGAAGGGCAGGGCGGTGGCGTCGCCGACCACGAACTCGATCTCCGGGTGGCGGCGGCGTCCCTCGGCCACCATGCCGGCGGACAGGTCGCAGGCCACCACCTGTGCGCCGTCGGCCGCGTAATCGACGCTGGAGGTGCCGGTGCCGGCGGCCAGATCCAGCACCCGCATGCCGGGACGGGCGGCGACGGTGGCGCGCGTGACTGCGCGCCACATGCGCACCTGCCACAGACTCATCAGGTCATTCGTCAGGTCATAGCGGCGCGCGACGGCGTCGAACATGCCTGCGACCTCGCGGGGGTCCTTGGCGAGAGAGGCTCGACTCATGGGCCGATCCTCGCAGATCTCGTCTGCGCTCCCGAGCCGACCGGCCGCGCGGGCAGGCGCCGGTTTTGCCGCGATTGCGCCCAGCGGCGTGAATTCGCAAGGCAAGGTATCTCTAATTAGTCGGCTCCGGTCGGGTCGTCCTCGCCGCGCCCCCACGCCGGCGGGGCGCGTTATCCTGAGAATGTTGAGGGAAAGATGCTCCTGCCCGTCAGGGGGTGTGGGCGGGCAGTGGCGGCATGAGGTGACTCGGTAATGTCGGCGCCGGTCCCGTCTGTCCGCCGGGCCGTGGCGCCGCCCCGCGGTCGCCATTCCCAGCCCACGAGTCCGTAAACGAAGGAGGCGCGCAGCAATGGCAGCAGCCGCCGGCGATATGAGCGCCGACGTGGTCGTTGTGGGTGCCGGTCCCGCCGGTTCCGCGGCCGCCTACCATCTGGCCGCCCTCGGCATGGACGTGCTGCTTTTGGAACGGCATGAGCTCGGCCGTGACAAGGTCTGCGGCGATGGCCTGACTCCTGCCGCGGTGCGCGAGCTGGTCGCCATGGGCGTGGATACTTCCACCTGGCAGCGGAACCAGGGGCTGCGGGTTATCGGTGGCGGACACCTGCTGCACATCCCCTGGCCGGAACAGCCCAGCCTGCCCTCCTATGGCCTGTCCCGACGCCGCAGCGAGTTGGACCGGGACCTGGCCGAGCATGCCGTAAGAGCCGGTGCGCGTCTGCTCACCGGGGTCACTGTCACTGCCCCCGTCACCAACGCCTCCGGGCGGGTCGTCGGGGTCGAGGTCCGGCCCACTCCACGTCATCCCGAAGCGGGTATCGCCGCGCCCACCACGGTTACGGCGCCCCTGATCATGGACGCCGGCGGCGTCTCCGCACGCCTGGCCACCGCCGCAGGCCGCGCGAAGGATGAGTGCAAACCTTTGGGCGTGGCTGTACGCGCCTACTTCCGCTCTCCGCGCGCCGACGACGCCTGGATGGAGTCAAGGCTCGAACTGTGGGACGGGCCCGCCGGTCGAGGCGACCTGCTGCCCGGATACGGCTGGATCTGGAGCGTGGGCGATGGCCTGGTCAATGTGGGTCTGGGCTCGGTGGCCTCTACTACAGCAGCGGCCTCGGCCCGCGGCATCGACTACCGCGCCGTATTCAAGCGCTGGCTCGCGCACGTCCCCGCCGCCTGGGGCTTCACCCCCGACAACCAGGTCGGACGTCTGGGTTCGGCCGCCCTGCCCATGGCCTTCAACCGCAAGCCGCAGTATGCCGACGGACTCATGCTACTGGGCGATGCCGGCGGTATGGTGTCGCCCTTCAACGGGGAGGGCATTGCCCAGGCACTGGCCTCCGGTCGACTGGCTGCCGAGGCGGCCGCCCAGGCTGCTGCCCGCACCACCGCCGCGGGCCGTGAACTCGCCCTGCGCCAGTACCCCGCCGCGCTGAAGGCGCAGCTGGGCGGCTACTACACGCTCGGGCGCATCTTCGTCGCCCTGATCGAGCACCCGGAGGTGATGCGCCTGTGCACCCGCTACGGGCTGCCCCGCAAACGCCTCATGCGGTTCGTCGCCAAGCTCCTGTCAGACGGCTGGGAGCGTCGCGGCGGCGATGGAATCGACCACTTCATCCAACTTCTGACAAGGATGGTGCCGGCAGCATGAATCCCTATGTATCGCTCCTCATCATGGCGGCAGTGGCCATGGTCATCGCCATCGGTGGCCTGGTGCTGTCTGCCATTGTGAGCCCAAACCGGCGCAACCGGGTCAAAGTCGCCAACTACGAGTGCGGCATCGACCCCACTCCCACTAACGTCGACCAGGGCCGGTTCCCGGTGTCTTTCTATCTGGTCGGCATGACCTTCATCATCTTCGACGTCGAGGTCGTCTTCCTGTACCCGTGGGCCACCGCCTTCGCGCAGCTGGGTTTCTTCGGGCTGAGTGCCGCCCTCGTCTTCATCGGCCTGATTACGGTGCCCTACGTCCTGGAGTGGCGTCGCGGCGGCCTGGACTGGGAGTAAGGGAGCGCGACTGATGAATATGCGCGAGTACAAAGAGAAGATGCGCCACATCCCCTCCAAGCGGGATGACCTGCGTGCGCAGGCGCTGGAGAGCGTCGAGGGGCCGGGCTTCATGCTCACCACCGTGGAGAAGCTGGCCGACCTGGCTCAGGCGCGTTCGCTGTGGCCGGTGACCATGGGCCTGGCCTGCTGCGCCATCGAGATGATGGCCACCGGCACGCCCCGCTTCGACATGGCCCGCTTCGGCTGGGAGGTGTTCCGTGCCTCGCCGCGCCACGCCGATGTCATGATCGTCTCCGGTCGTGTCTCCCACAAGATGGCGCCGGTGGTGCGCAACGTCTATGACTCCATGCCCGAACCCAAATGGGTCATCTCCATGGGTGCCTGCGCCTCCTCCGGCGGCATGTTCAACAACTACGCCGTTGTCCAGGGCGCGGACCACATCGTGCCGGTGGACATCTACCTGCCCGGCTGTCCGCCGCGACCGGAGATGCTGTTGAACGCCATGCTCGAACTGACCCGACAGATTGAGCGCAAGCCGATCTTCGCCCACCGCGAGGAGATTGCCCGCGCTGTCGAGGCCGCCGCCCTCAAGGCCGTGCCCACCGCCGAGATGAAGGGGCTGCTCGCATGACCACCAACGCTGCGAACGCTGAGAACAACGCCGCCCCCGACGCCGTCGCCCCGCCCACGGCCGAGGCGGTCCCCGAGGTGGCCGGCAGGCCGGTGCGCGAGGAACTGCGCCTGGAGGTGATCGGCACCCACACCGGCCAGTTCGGCGCCTCCGATGCTGGTGACACCACCGGCTACGGGGGCACCGTCGGCGTCGTCTCCCTGGCACCCGCCGCCGTCCGGCCGTACGGGAAGTGGTTCGACGACGTCGTCGACGCCCTGATCGAGGACCTCGCCCAGGCCGGGGTGGAGCCCGCCACAGCCATTGAGAAAGTAGTCGTCGAGCACGACGAGCTGACCCTGTTCGTCACCCGCGAGCACCTGCTGGACGTAGCCCGCCCACTGCGTGATGACCAGGATCTGCGCTTCGAGCTGTGCCTGGGCGTGACCGGCGTGCACTACCCGGGCGACTCCGGGCGCGAGTTGCACGCCTGCTATGAGCTGATCTCCCTGACGCATGGCGCTCGCGCCCTGCGCCTGGAGGTTGCCCTCCCGCAGGATGACCCGCATGTGCCCTCACTCGTGCCGGTCTACCCCGGCAATGACTGGCACGAGCGTGAGGCCTGGGACCTGATGGGCATCGTCTTCGACGGACACCCGAATTTGACGCGCTCGGCCATGCCTGACGACTGGGTCGGGCACCCGCAGCGTAAGGACTACCCGCTTGGCGGCATCCCCGTCGAGTACAAGGGCGCCTCAACCGCCACCGCAGACACCCGGAGGTCGTACCGCTGATGAGCAACATGCACGCCACCGGTCCCGCCACCGACGAACTCGCCGACGACGCCCCCCAGTTCACCGCCAACGGCGGCGACTGGGATGAGATCGCCGCCCAGATCGCCGCCCGCGACGAGACCGACCGACTCCAGCGTGACCGCGTAGTGGTCAATATGGGGCCGATTCACCCCTCCACCCACGGCGTGTTGCGCCTGCTGCTGGAGACGGACGGGGAGACCGTCACCGAGCTTCGCGCCGGCACCGGCTTCCTGCACACCGGTATTGAGAAGAACATGGAGTACCGCACGTGGGTGCAGGGTGCGACCTTCGTGACCCGCATGGACTACGTGGCCCCCTTCTTCCAGGAGGTCGGCTACGCACTGGCGGTGGAGAAGCTGCTGGGCATAACCGATGATGTGCCCGAGAAGGCGACCGTGGCCCGCGTGGTGCTCATGGAGCTCAACCGCATCGCCAGCCACGTGGTGGCCATCGGCTCGGCCGGCAACGAGATGGGCGGCACCACGCTGATGACTATCTCCTTCCGCTGCCGGGAGAACATTCTGCGCGCCTTCGAGATGGCCTCGGGGCTGCGCATGAACCACGCCTATGTGCGTCCCGGCGGCCTGGCCCAGGACCTGCCGGAGGGCTTCACCGACTTCGTCCGTTCGGTCATGCCGAACATCAAGAACGACGTCGGCGAGTTGGAGTCCCTGCTCATGGCCAATCCGATCCTGAAGTCCCGCTTCGTGGGAATCGGTGAGATGAGCCTGGCGGCCGCCATGGCGATGGGGCTGACCGGGCCATGTGTGCGGGCCGCCGGCTACCCGCTGGACATGCGCAAGCTGCGCCCCTACTGCGGGTACGAGACCTACGACTTCGAGGTCCCCGTCTATGACAACTCCGACTGCTACAACCGGCTGCGGGTCCGTTTCGACGAGTGCTATCAGTCACTCAAGATCGTCTCGCAGGCGCTGGACCGGCTCGATGAGATCGCCGCCCGCGGCGACGACCCCTCCAACGCCACTATGGTCTGCGATCCGACCATCGCCTGGCCGGCCCGTATGGCCATCGCCACCGACGGGCAGGGGCAGTCCCTGGAGCACGTCAAAGAGATCATGGGCAGCTCCATGGAGTCCCTGATCCACCACTTCAAACTCGTCACCCAGGGGTTCCGGGTGCCGCCCGGGCAGGTGTACCAGACCGTGGAGCACGCCAAAGGCGTCCTGGGCATCCAGGCCGTGTCCGACGGCGGCACCCGCCCCTACCGGGTCCACTTCCGCGACCCGTCCTACTCCAACCTGCAATCGCTGGCCATGATGTGCGAGGGCGGCATGATCGCCGACGTCGTCGCCTCACTGTCCTCGATCGACCCCGTCCTGGGAGGCGTGGACCGCTAATGAGCACCACTTCCGAGAACATCCCCGCTCCGGCAGCCGCCGGAACCTCCCTCGGTTACACCCCCGAGGTGGCCGCCCGGCTGGATACCGATATCGCGGAGATCATGGGCCGCTACCCGGCCGGGTATGAGCGCAGTGCCATCATCCCGATGCTGCACCTGATTCAGAGTGTGGACGGCTACGTCTCGCCTGCGGGCCTGGCGCTGGTGGCACAGAAACTGGGACTGACCCGCTCCGAGGTCTCCGCCGTGGCGACCTTCTACAGCCAATTCCGCCGCCACCCTGCGGGCGAGTACCACGTGGGCGTGTGCACCAACGCCCTGTGCGCCGTCATGGGCGGGGATGAGGTCTGGCAGGCCGTGAGCGAGCACACCGGGCTCGGCAGTGACGAGACCAGCGCGGACGGACGCATCAGCCTTGAGCGTGTGGAGTGCAACGCCGCCTGTGACTACGCACCCGTGGTGATGATCAACTGGGAGTTCTTCGACAACCAGACTCCCGCCTCCGCCGTCGACTTGATCGAGCGCCTGGAACGGGGCGAGGACGTCGCCCCCACCCGCGGTCCAGAGACCGTGCCCACCTTCCGCGAGAATGAGCGGCTGCTGGCCGGATTCGAGGACGGTCGTGCCGATGAAGGCGTGGCTGCCGGCGAGTCCAGCCTGCGCGGACTGCGGTTGGCCCGTGAGCACGACTGGACCGCTCCCGCCGAGCAATCGGCTCCCGACGACGCACCCGCCCAGGAGGAGGACAAGTGAGCGAGCAGACTCCCGGCTCTGTAGAGCCGAGCTTCACCGCGCCGGGAACACTCACCCCGGTCGTTACTGACATATGGGACAAGCAGCGCTCCTGGACGCTGGAGGCCTACCGCGACGCCGGTGGTTACCGGGGTCTGGCGCGTGCCAAGACGATGAGTCCGGAGGAGCTGGTCAACCTTGTCAAGGATTCCAATCTGCGCGGCCGTGGCGGCGCCGGTTTCCCCACCGGGCTGAAGTGGTCCTTCCTGCCTGCCCCGGACGGACTGCCCCGCTACCTGGTGGTCAATGCCGATGAGTCCGAGCCCGGAACTTGCAAGGACATGCCGACCCTGATCGCCAATCCGCATGCCCTGGTGGAGGGCGTGGCCATCACCTCCCGCGCAATCGGTGCCGACCGCGCCTTCGTGTATGTGCGCGGCGAGGTTGCCCACGCCTATCGGCGCCTGCTGCACGCCATCCACGAGGCGGCCGACGCCGGTCTGCTTGCCGACGGCTTCGGCCTGGACGGCAAGCAGCCGCTGACGATCATTGCTCACGCCGGTGCCGGCGCCTATATCTGCGGGGAGGAGACCGCACTGCTGGACTCCCTGGAGGGACGCCGCGGTCATCCCCGCCTGCGCCCGCCCTTCCCGGCCGTGCAGGGTCTTTACGCCCGCCCCACCGTCATCAACAACGTGGAGACGATCGCCTCCGTGCCCGGGGTGCTGGCCCACGGCGCTGCCTGGTACTCCTCCATGGGAACCGAGCGTTCCAAGGGGCACGGCCTGTTCTCCGTGACCGGGCATGTGACCAACCCCGGCCAGTTCGAGGCGCCCTTCGGCATCACCATGCGTGAGCTGATCGAGCTGGCCGGCGGAATCCGAAGGGGTCACCAGCTGAAGTTCTGGGTGCCGGGCGGCTCTTCCACCCCGATCTTTGGCCCTGAGGAGTTGGACATCCCGCTCGACTACGAGTCCGTGGTGGGCGCCGGCTCCCTGCTGGGCACCCGCGCCTTGCAGGTCTTCGACGACACCGTCTCCGTGGTGCGCGTGGTGTCCCGGTGGACCGAGTTCTACCAGCACGAGTCCTGCGGTAAATGCACCCCCTGCCGGGAGGGTACCTACTGGATGCGGCAGATCATGACCCGCCTGGAGGCCGGGCGGGGCGAACCCGGTGACGTGGAGAAGCTGGAGGACATCGCCGCCAACATCTATGGGCGCTCCTTCTGCGCCCTCGGGGATGCGGCCGCCACCCCGATCCAGTCCGGCATCAAGCGGTTCCGCAGCGAGTTCGAGGCCGGTTACACCACGCCCGCGGCCGAGCTGTTTCCTCCCGCGGCCTCCTCCATTGTCAACAGCCAGGCCGAGAGCGGACGGTGACCACATGACTGACACTGTCAACATCACGATCGACGGCATGAACGTCGAGGTGGACAACGGCACTCTGCTGATCCGCGCCGCGGAGCAGGTGGGTGTGCGCATCCCGCGCTTCTGCGACCACCCCCTGCTAGCGCCCTCCGCCAACTGCCGTCAGTGCCTGGTGGAAGTTGCCATGCCGGGGCGCGACGGCGTTGTCCGCCCCATGCCCAAGCCGCAGCCAGCCTGCGCCATGACCGCCTCGGAGGGTATGGAGGTCTCCACCCAGGCCACCAGCCCGGTGGCGGCCAAGGCCCAGGCCGGCACCATGGAGTTCCTCCTGATAAACCACCCCCTGGACTGCCCGGTGTGCGACAAGGGCGGTGAATGCCCTTTGCAGAACCAGGCCCTGGAGCTCATGGCCTCCGGTGCGCAGTCCGCCACCCGTTTCACCGATGTCAAACGCACCTTCCCCAAGCCGCTGCGCCTGACCAGCAACATCCTGCTCGACCGCGACCGCTGCATCCTGTGCCAACGTTGCGTACGCTTCGCCGACCAGATCGCCGGCGACCGCTTCATCACCCTGCAGGGACGCGGCGCCGGCCACGCCGGCGGAGAGATCACCGGTGGCCTGTACTCCGAGCAGATCGGCCGCTTCGACACCGGCGTGCTTGACTTCCACAACCCCGAGGCCACCGCGCCCACCCAGACCGTGCGCGGCGGAGAGCACCTGCTGCCCGAGGCGGACCTGGCCGGCCCCGGCGGGCAGCCCGGCGTGGTGGACGGCACTGTCTACGGGCCCGGAACACTCGGCGGCGCCGAGGAGCTGGATGCCTCCGGACGGCCCTTCGCCTCCTACTTCTCCGGCAACATCATCCAGATCTGCCCCGTGGGCGCCCTGACCAGCGCGCGCTACCGCTTCCGGGCCCGCCCCATGGACTTGGTGTCCACCGACACGGTCACCGAGCATGATGCCTCCGGCTCCGCCCTGCGCGTGGACATGCGCCGCGGCGTGGTGCTGCGGCGCCTGGCCGGCAACGACCCGGAGGTAAACGAGGAGTGGATCACCGACAAGGATCGCTTCGCCTTCCCCTGGTCCAGCCTCGACGACCGCCTGGACGTCCCGCTGGTGCGCGACGAGAACAGCGGCGAGCTGGTGCGAACCTCCTGGTCAGACGCCCTGGACGTGGCCGCCCGCGGACTGACCGCCGCTCGCGCCGACGGCGGGGTGGGGCTCCTGCCCGGCGCCCGCCTGACCCTGGAGGACGGTTGGGCCTGGTCCCGCTTCGCTCGCACCGTCCTGGGAACCAACGACATCGACCAGCGCGTGCGCGACCACAGCGCCGAGGAGGATTCCTTCCTGGCTGCCCATGTGGCCGGCACCGGACTGGGCGCGGTCACCTACCGCTCCCTGGAAACCGCAGGCCAGGTGCTGCTGATCGCCCTGGAACCGGAGGACGAGTGCGGCTCGCTGTTCCTGCGGCTACGCAAGGGCGTGCGCGCTGGTGGCGTCAAGGTCGCCACCGTGGCCAACCTGGCCTCGGCCGGCTCACGCAAGCTGGACGCCGACGTGATCCTGACCGCCCCCGGCACCGAGGCCCGCACCGTCGCCCTGTTGTCCCAGACCCACCCCGAGTTGACTCGGGCCCTGGGGCAGGACAGCGCCACCATCCTGGTGGGGGAGCGGGCCGCCGCCGTCCCCGGGCTGCTGTCCGTGGTGGACACGCTTGCCAACGCCACCGGCGCCCGCCTGGCCTGGGTGCCGCGCCGCGCCGGTGAGCGCGGCGGCGTTGAGGCGGGCCTGCTGCCGCATCTGCTGCCCGGCGGCCGTCCCGTCGTCGATGCCGCAGCCCGCGCGCAGGTGCAGCAGCTGTGGGCCCCGACGGGCGGTATCAGCGCCCCCGACCCGCTGCCCGCGCAGTCCGGTCGGGATACCACCGCTATCCTGCACGCCCTGGCCGACGGTGAGCTCGGCGGGCTGGTTATCGGCGGCGTCGACCTGCGCGACTTCCCCGACCCGGGGCTGGCCCGCACCGCCCTGGCGGCCTCCGGCTTCACCGTGCAGCTCGAGGTGCGCCGCAGCGAGGTCAGTGAGCACGCAGACGTCGTCCTGCCGGTGGCCCCGCCGGTAGAGAAGAACGGCACCTACGTCAACTGGGAGGGGCGGGTGCGCCCCTTCGGTCAGGCCCATGTCTCCCGCGCCCGCACCGACCGGCAGGTTCTGGCCGCCCTGGCCACCGAAATGAGCGGCGACCTGGGCGTGGACACCCTGGAGGACGTCCACGCGCAGATAAGCGCCCTGGGACTGTGGGCCGGCGCCCGGCCGCCCGTAACCTTCACCGCCGCCCCGGAGTCGACTGCAGAGCCTGCGCCCTCGAGCGACTCCACCCCCGGCCGCTCGACCGTCAGCGGCCTGGACGCCGTCCTGGCCACGCATAAGCCCATGCTGGACGCCGGAAGGCTTCAGGACGGCGAGCCCTTCCTGGCCGCCACCGCCCTACGGCCCGTAGCCCGCGTGGGCGCGGATCTGGCCGCCCGGCTGAATTTGATCGGCGGTGAGAGCGTCGATGTGACCGGCCCGGCCGGTACGATCACCCTGCCGGCGGTTGTCGGCTCCGTCGCCGACGGAACCGTCTGGCTGCCGGAGTGCTCGCCAGGCTCCACCGTCCGGCAGAGTCTCGGCCTCGGCCACGGTGCTCGCATATCCCTATCACTCACCACTGCGGACAGCCCGGAGGTGACCCAGTGAATCCGCTAAGTTCTTCCGGCATGCCCACCGTCCTGGCGGCCCAAGGGGGAGTGGTGGCCGACTTCTCCGACGAGACCTGGTGGCTCACTCTCATCAAGGCCGTCTTCATCGTCGTCTTCCTCATTGTCAGCGTGATCGTCGGCATCTGGGCGGAGCGGCGCGTACTGGGGCGTATGCAGACCCGCCCGGGTCCCAATGTCAACGGTCCGCTCGGTCTGCCGCAGCTAGTGGCGGATGCCGCCAAGCTGATCATGAAGGAGGACTTCTGGCTCAAGGGCGCCGAGAGGATCATTTACGTCCTGGGTCCGGTCATCGCCGCCTTCACAGCCTTCATGATCTACGCGGTCATTCCCTTCGGGCCGCAGGTGAGCATGTTCGGCCACTCCACACCGCTGCAACTGACCGACTTCCCGGTGGCCGTCCTGTACGTGCTGGCCGTCACCGGTTTCGGCGTGTACGGCATCATCCTGGGCGGCTGGTCCACCCACTCCACCTACCCGCTGCTGGGCGCGGTCCGTTCCGCTGCGCAGGTCATCTCCTACGAGCTGAGCATGAGCCTGTCGATCCTGACGGTCTTCCTGGCCTCCGGGACCATGTCCACCTCCGGGATCGTCGCCGCCCAGGAGCGACTGTGGTGGGGGGTGGCCATGATCCCCAGCCTCCTAATCTACGTGGTCTCCATGGTCGGCGAAGTGAACCGTCTGCCCTTCGACCTTCCCGAGTCCGAGGGCGAGTTGGTGGCCGGGCACATGGTGGAGTACTCGTCTATGAAGTTCGCCTGGTACTACCTGGGGGAGTACCTGAACATGTTCAACGTTTCCGCCGTGTGCACCACCCTGTTCCTCGGCGGCTGGCGCTCCTTCATTCCTACCGCTTTATGGGCGGGCGCGAACTCCGGCTGGTGGCCAATGCTGTGGTTCATCATCAAGATCTGGTGCGTCATGCTCTTCATGATCTGGACCCGCGGCACGCTGGTGCGCATCCGCTACGACCACTTCATGAAGCTCGGCTGGAAGTTCCTGATCCCCGTCTCCCTGGCCTGGTTCGTGCTGGTGGCTATTGTGCAGGGCTACCGTGCCTTCTCCGGCGGCTCCACCCAGGGGCTGATGCTTGTGCTCGCCGCGATCTTCCTGGTGGCCATGGTCATCCTGCTGGTCCTGCCGGAGGGGGAGGACGAGGAAGAGACGAGCGTGCGCGCCCACGCTGGCGAGGGGGAGATCACCGCCCCGGGCGAGGAGGCGGACGCCTTCGCCGGCGGCTTCCCGGTGCCGCCACTGCCCGGCCAGCAGCTTCCGCCCTCGCCGCGCGCCCGCCGCGCCACCCGGAACGCCGCCCCGGTGCTCGACGCGGCCAGCGACGTCTCCGTGACCGCGGGCGCTACCCAGACGGCAACGGCCACCACCGACTCCGAGGTCACCGTTCAGGAGGAAACCGATGACTGACTCCACGCAGGCCCCCCGTCCGCAGGGGCGGGAGGGATCCGACCCCGACCGGTGGTTACGGGACGAACCCGGTGTACTCGGGCGCGTATTTGCTCCCGTGGCCGGTTACGGGGTGACGCTCTCGTCAATCTTCCGCCCCACGGTCACCGAGCTGTATCCCTTCGAGAAGCCGGAGCTGATGCCCCGATACCACGGCCGTCACCAGCTCAACCGCTACGACGACGGCCTGGAGAAGTGCGTCGGTTGTGAGCTGTGCGCCTGGGCCTGCCCCGCCGACGCCATCTACGTGGAGGCGGCGTCCAATACTCCCGAGGCGCAGTATTCGCCCGGTGAGCGCTATGGGCGCGTCTACCAGATCAACTATTTGCGCTGCATCTTCTGCGGCATGTGCATTGAGGCATGCCCGACGCGGGCCCTGACCATGACTCACGAGATCGACGAATTGGTTGGCCCTACCCGGTCCGGCCTGATCTATGACAAGCAGGACCTGCTGGCCCCGGTCCCCGACGGCGCCCTGGACGCCCCCCACCCCATGGTGGAGGGCACCGAGGACGGCGACTACTACCGGGGCGCCGTCACCGGCCCCACTCAGGCGCAGGTTGATTGGGTGCGTCGGCAGCGACCCGAAGACCCAACCATCGCCACCGCCCGGCCGGTGCCGGCGCCGCAGGGCGCGGCCCGGAAGGAGGCGGTGCACTCATGACGCCCACTGCCGTATTCACCCTGCCGGCCACACTCACCCCATCTGGGACCATCTCGGGCGGCGAGGCCATCCTGTTCGGCGTGGTCGCTGTCCTCACCGTGGCCTGCGGTATCGGGCTGCTGACCGCCAAGCGGGCAGTGGTCGCGGCCGTGAACATGATCATGGTCATGATCGGCTTGGCCGTGCTGTACATCGCCAATGAGGCGCCATTCCTGGGCATTACCCAGGTCGTCGTCTACACCGGTGCCGTGATGACCCTGGTGCTGTTCGTCATCATGATGGTCGGAGTGGGCGGGGACGAACCGATAGCCGCTAACTCCGCCGCCACCAAGGCACTGGCGGCCCTGGCCGGCGTGGGACTGGTTGCGGTGCTCGCCGCCGTGGTCCGGCACACCGTCTTTCCCGCCGCCAACGGCCTGGCGGATGGCAACATCGCTACCGCCCAGTGGCTCGCCTGGGTGCTGTTCGGCAACCATGTGGTCACAATGGAACTGGCCGGCGTTCTGCTCATCATCGCCGCCGTCGGAGCCCTGACCCTGACCCACCGCCAGCGGGTGCGCCCGCGCCTGACCCAGCGCGATCGGGTTGAGGCCAAGATGCGTGCTTATGCCGAAGCGGGCGTCCATCCCGGGCAGAAGCCCATGCCCGGCGTCTACGCCGCCACCAATACGGCCGCCGCACCGGCTCTGGCCGCCTCCGGCCAGGCCCTGGAGGACTCCGTTCCACGGGTGCTGCGCGTGCGCGGCCAAGACCTGGAGCTGTCCGACGTCTCCCCGGAGATGGACGCCGCCCAGCGTGCCGGACGAATCACCAGTCGCGCGGACGCCACTGTGGGCCGTTCCGGCATGCCGTCCATGCCCGGCGCGCCCGCCCCGGTTGTCACCCAGCCCCTGGCGCCCGCCGCCGAGACGGCCGACCGTGCGGATACGGACGGAACTCGGGAAGAGACGGCCGAGCCGGCCCAGAAGGAGGAGCGCAAGTGAGCGTCCCCATAACCGCCTACATCCTGCTTGCCGCTGTGCTTTTCGCCCTCGGCGCTCTCACCGTTTTGCTGCGGCGCAACGCCATCATTCAGCTTATGGGCGTGGAGCTGATGCTTAACGCCGTCAACCTGGTCCTGGTCACCTTCTCCCGGATGCATGGGAACCTGACCGGGCAGGTGTTCGCCTTCTTCGTCATGGTGGTGGCTGCCGCCGAGGTCGTCGTCGGACTGAGCATCATCGTGTCCATCTTCCGCACGCGTAGGTCCACGTCCGTCGACGACTTGAACCTGCTCAAGAACTAGAAGGAGCCGAGACCATGATCGCATCCCCTCTCGCGCTCTCCTCCGGACTGCTCGCGACCCAATCGGTTACAGGGGCCGCCGTTCCGGCAAACGGTGCCGCGGCACTGGCCTGGCTGCTCATCGCCGTTCCGGCGGCCTCGGCCGGCATCCTGCTGCTGGCCGGACGCGCCGTCGACGCCTGGGGGCACTGGCTGGGCGTGGCCGCATCCCTGTTCAGCGCCTGCCTGGGCCTGGTCATCCTCGTCCAGATGCTTGGCGCCGATGCGGCCGACCGGGTTGTTGGTGTACACCTGTGGCGCTGGTTCGGGTCCGGAGACCTGGACGTGCACCTGGGTCTGCGCCTGGACCCGCTGTCACTGACATTCGTGGTGCTGGTGACCTGTGTCGGCTTCCTCATCCACGTCTACTCGGTTGCCTACATGGCCCATGACCGGGACCGGCGCCGCTTCTTCGCCTACCTGAACCTGTTTGTCGCCGCCATGCTCACCCTGGTGCTGGGCGACTCATATATCGCCCTGTTCATCGGTTGGGAGGGCGTGGGCCTGGCCTCCTACCTGCTCATCGGCTTCTGGAACACCGCGGATGCCGACGCCCCCCAAGCGGAGCGCTTCACCAGCCGGGAGAACGCCGCCGCCGCCAAGAAGGCCTTCATCATGAACCGCATCGGCGACGTCGGCCTGTTGCTGGCCATGATGGCCTGCATCGCCCAGGTCGGCTCCGTAACCTACGACGCGGTGCTGCCTGCTGCCCAGGCGGGGGACATACCCACCGGCTGGCTCACCGCCATCGGTTTGTTCCTGTTGCTGGCCGCCTGTGGAAAGTCCGCGCAGTTCCCGTTGCAGGCCTGGCTAGGCGACGCCATGGCTGGCCCCACGCCCGTGTCGGCGCTCATTCACGCGGCCACCATGGTCACCGCCGGGGTTTACCTGATCGTCCGCTCAGGCGCCGTCTTCGAAGGCGCCCCCGATGCCCAGCTGGCCGTCGCCGTCGTCGGCGCCATCACCCTGGTGCTGGGCGCCGTGATCGGCTGCGCCAAGGACGATATGAAGAAGGTCCTGGCCGCCTCCACCATGAGCCAGATCGGCTACATGATGCTCGGTGCCGGCCTCGGCCCAATCGGCTACGCCTTCGCTATCTTCCACCTGCTCACCCACGGCTTCTTCAAGGCCCAGCTGTTCCTGGGGGCCGGCAGCGTCATGCACGCCATGGGCGACCAGGTCAACATGCGCCGCTTCGGCGGCCTGCGGCGCGCCATGACCATCACGTGGATCACCATGGGCATCGGCTGGCTCGCCATCCTCGGCATCCCGCCCTTGTCTGGATTCTGGTCCAAGGACAAGATCATCGAGGCCGCCTTCGTCGGCGAGGGCGCCCGCCCCTGGATCCTGGGCACCATCGCCCTGCTGGGGGCCGGACTCACCGCCTTCTACATGTCGCGGCTGTTCTTCATGATCTTCCACGGCAGCCCCCGGTGGACCACCGCCAAGGACATTGAGGGTGAAGTTCACCCCCACGAGTCCGGCTGGCTGATGACCCTTCCGCTGATCATCCTGTCGGTCTTCTCCCTTGGTCTGGGCGGAGCACTGAGTGTGGGCGACGCCTTCGTGACCTGGCTCGAGCCGGTCACCGGGCACGCCGCCCACGGTGAGCCGGTGCTGCCGGCAACCGTTATCATGGGCGCCACGCTGGCCCTGGTGATTATCGGCGTCGTGGCTGCCTGGGTCATGTACGTGCGCCGGGAGGTGCCCACAGTGGTGCAGCGCGCCAATGTCGTGGTGGAGGCGGCCCGCCACGATATGTACCAGGACACCATCAACGAGGCGATCGCCATGCGGCCCGGCCAGGGACTGGTACTGGCCGCCGGAGCCTCGGACCGTTACGCGGTGGACGGTGCCGTCGAGGGACTGGCCAAGGGAACCGCGACCGTCGGCCGCCTGGTCGCCCGCACCGAGTCCGGCCACGTCCGCACCTATGTGGGATACACGCTGGGCGGAACGGTGCTGGCACTCATCGCCGTCCTGGCCAGTAGGTTCTGAGAGGACATGACATGCCCATGAATGCAACCTTCCCCATACTGTCGGTCATGGCGATTGTCCCGCTTGCCGGGGCACTGCTGTTGTGGCTCCTGCCGCCGCTGCGCCGCCAGGGCCGGGTAATTGGCCTGGTCTTCTCCCTGGCCACCCTCGGCGTAGGCCTTTGGGCGCTGTCGGCCTTTGATCTCACTCGGGCGGGCACCGTCCAATTGGCTGAGACCCATGCATGGATCCCGCTGCTGGGCGTGTCCTGGGCGCTGGGCGTCAATGGACTGGGCCTGGCGATGTTGGCTCTTACCGTCTTCCTGGTGCCGCTGGTACTGCTGGCCGGCTGGGGGGAGGTGCCCGCGGACCGCCAGGCCCTGTTCAGTGGCCTGGTGCTGGTGCTGGAAGCCTTCGCAGTGGTGATTTTCGCGGCCCGCGATGTGTTCCTGTTCTACGTCTGCTTCGAGGCCATGCTGGTGCCGGTGTACTTCCTGATCGGTCGCTTCGGGGGGCCGCGCCGTCGCCGTGCCGCCCTGAAATTCCTGCTGTACTCACTTGCCGGTGGGCTGGTCATGCTCGTGGGTGTGGTTGCGCTGCTGGTCTACGGTCCCGGCGGCGAGGGCGCCTACCTGATCGAGAATCTGGCCGGCCGAATCACCACATCCACCGCCACCGGAAGGTGGATCTTCGCCTCCTTCTTCATCGCCTTCGCTATAAAGGCCCCCATGGTGCCGTTGCACACCTGGTTGCCGGATACCGCCGAGCAGGCTACTGCGGGCACCTCCGTGCTGCTGATCGGGGTGCTGGACAAGATAGGTACCTACGGCATGGCCGCACTGGTGCTGCCACTGTTCCCGCGCGAGTCCGCCTGGGCTGCCCCGGTGATCGTCGTGCTGGCCGTAATCGGCATCATCTACGGCGGCCTGGCCGCAATCGCCCAGGACAACCTGTACCGGCTGATCTCCTACACCTCGATCAGCCACTTCGGGTTCATGGTGCTGGGCCTGTTCATCGGCAACCAGATCGCCGCCACCGGCGCCATGGTCTACATGGTTGCCCACGGGCTCTCGATCGCTGGCCTGTACCTGGTATCCGGCTTCCTCGCGCGCCGTACCGGCACGGTCGCCATCAGTGAGCTCGGCGGTATTCAACGGGTCATGCCGTTGATCGCTGGCACTTTTCTCGTATCCGGCCTGGCCTCCATCGCCCTGCCGGGTCTGAGCGGATTCGTTCCGGAGTGGATGGTGCTCACCGGCACCTTCTCGCAGTCCGTGCCACTGGGCGTGGTGGCAGTGTGCGGCGTCGTCATCGCCGCCGTCTATGTGTTGCTGCCCTATCAGCGCGTCTTCACCGGGGCGCCGGCACAACAGCGTATGGGCAGTGCCGACTTGGACGGGCGGGAGAAGCTCGTGCTGGTTCCGGTCATCGCCGCGATGCTTGCACTCGGGTTGGCGCCGGCCACCTTGACCGACGCCTTCGAGGACCTCGCCGCCCAGGTCGCCTCCACGCTGGATGATGCGGCCGATGCGACCCCGGCCCAGGCCACCGCCGCCGTCACCCCGACCGACTCCGCCGTCGTGATCGCAGAAGGGAACACCAAGTGAGTTTCACCGCCCCGGTCATCGAATGGGCCGGCCTCACACCCGTACTGATCATCCTGGGTGCGGGCGTCATCAGCGTCCTCGCGGAAGCCCTCGTGCCCCGCGCAGCCCGGCCGTTCACCCAGACGCTGCTGAGTGTCCTGGCCGTTCTCGGCTCCGCCGTCGCACTAGCACGACGTTGGAAGGTTGTCGTCCTGGAGGGTACATGGCAGGAACTCACCGGCGGTGTGGTCGAGGACCCCTTCGGCGTCGCCGCCCAGACCATCCTGCTGGCCGTCGGCCTGCTGGCGATCCTGGTCATGGCCGACCGCACGACCGCCGACGACGGCGCCTTCGCCGCTCAGGCCGCCGACCGTCCTGGGAGCGCCGAGGAGGCCGAGTCGATCCACGCCGGCTGGATCGCCACCGAGATGTTCCCGCTCACCCTGTTCTCGCTGGGCGGCATGATGCTGTTTCCGATGGCAAACGACATGATCACCCTGTTCGTTGCACTCGAACTGGTTTCCCTCCCGCTGTACATCATGGCGGCCATGGCTCGCCACCGCCGCCTGCTCAGCCAGGAGGCGGCAATGAAGTACTTCGTGCTGGGTGCCTTCTCCTCCGCCTTCCTGCTCATGGGCGCCGCCCTTCTGTACGGCGTGTCCGCCTCGGTGTCCTACAGGGAAATCGCCAATGCCGTTGTCAGAGGGGGATTGGAGGGCACGGACTGGCTGTCCCTGGCAGGAGTTGCTCTGGTCACCATCGGTCTGCTGTTCAAGACCGCCGCCGCGCCGTTCCATGCTTGGAGTCCGGATGTCTACCAGGGTGCGCCCACCCCGGTGACAGGTTTCATGGCGGCCGGTGTGAAGGCCACAGCCTTCCTCGCACTGGGGCGCTTCTATTACGTGATCGGTGTGACGCTCTACCGGGATATGACTCCATTACTTGGGGCCGTAGCAATTTTGACCATGGTGGTGGGCACAGTCGCCGGTGTGGTGCAGACCGATGTCAAGCGCATGCTGGCCTACTCGGCTATTGCCCACGCCGGCTACATGCTCATTGCTGTCATGGTACCCAATAGCGTGGGCATGAGCGCTCTGCTGCTGTATGCGCTGACCTACGGTGTCGCCACTGTGGGCGCCTTCGGCGTGGTCACCCTGGTGCGTTCCAGCCACGACGGGATCCCCGGCGCCGAAGCCACCGACCTGGATGCCTTCGCGGGCCTGGGACGGCGCAGCCCCTGGCTGGCCGGCGCCATGACCCTATTTATGCTGTCATTTGCCGGCATCCCGCTGACCGCCGGGTTCGTGGCGAAGTTCGAAGTGTTCATCGTCGGCATTGCGGGCGGAGCGACCTGGCTGGTCGTCGCTGCCATAATCAGTTCGGTGGCGACCGCGTTCTTCTACATGCGACTGGTCGTGCTCATGTTCTTCCGCGAGGCGGAGGATGAGCGGGTCACCGTCGTCGCCTCAATGGGGCCGACTGCCCTGACGATCGGCCTGGCCGCCGCAGTCACGGTGCTTGTCGGCGTCCTGCCGCAGACAGTGGCTGCTATGTTGGCCAACGCCGCTATGCTCATGCCGTGATTGGAACGCTGTCCCTCAACCTGCCGCAGTTTGAAGACCGGATGATCCCGGCCCTTGACGCCGTTGAGAGTCGGCTGCTCGAGGTCGTCTCCAATGCCGACGAGACCATCAATCCACCTACCTCCCACCTGGCTGCTGCGGGCGGCAAGCGGCTGCGGCCGATGTTGACGTTGTTGACCGCCCAGTTGGGCGACCCCGGGTTGGCTACCGGTGAGCTGGTGCGAGACGCCGGCGTCGCCGTCGAACTGACCCATATCGCCACGCTCTACCATGATGACGTCATGGACGAGGCGCCCCTGCGGCGCGGTGCCCCAAGCGCACAGACCGTGTGGGGCAATTCGGCGGCGATCCTCACCGGGGATGTGCTGGTGGCCCGTGCCTCCCAGTTGGTGGCCGCCCTCGGGCCGCGTGCCGTACTGGCTCATGCCAAGACCTTCGAGCGACTGTGCATGGGGCAGCTGCACGAGACGCTGCCGCGGCCTGCTGGCACGGATCCGGTTGAGCACTACCTGCAAGTGCTTGCCGACAAGACCGGCTCCCTGATTGCCGTATCTGCCCGCTATGGAGCCATGCTCACCCACGCCGGGGCGGCGACCGAGGCGATCGTGGAGACCTTCGGGGAGAAGATCGGGGTGGCCTTCCAGCTCGCCGACGACTGCATCGACTTGACCTCTGACGCCGCCACTACCGGCAAGACTCCCGGTACGGACCTGCGGGAAGCCGTGGACACCATGCCGGTGCTGCTGCTGCGGCAGGCGCTTGCCGCCGGCGAGCTAGATGCCGCCGGACAGTCGATCCTGGCTACCCTCTCGGGCGCCGACTTGTCCGACGATGCGGTGCTGGCGGAAGTCGTGGACCAACTGCGTGTCCACCCGGTGCTTGCCCGCACCCGGAAGATGGCGATGGATTGGGCGGACCAGGCCGTTGCGGCGCTGGTCGGCCTGGAGGAAGCGGTTATGGAGGGTACCAGGAATCGCCTGGACGCCGCGGGCGTGACCGGGGCTGCGCGCGAGAACGCCCTTGCCGACGCCAGGGAGCGGGTGACGCTGGTGCGCGACGGGATGGTGCAGTTTGCTCAGCTGTTGGTAGACCGCGCCGCCTGACCCGTCACCCGCTTCGCCCCGCTCTGCCGAGTTCGGTCGGAGTTACTGCCGAGTTCGGTCGAGGTTACTGCCGAGTTCGGTCGGAGTTACTGCCGAGTTCGGTCGTGGCCAGATCCAATTTGTGGCGGGGTAGAAGCTGCCGCCGCATGCCGGGCCCGAGGCCGTGACCGCCATGGGCTATCCCAGTCCGGCGACGGCGCCCTCATCCAGCAGCTCGCCGGTGGTGACCGAGGTCAGCTCGACGCCGACGCTTCCGGTTCCGTCCGCCTTCGCGTCGGGCTCGTGCCATTTTGGTGACATGACGGTCGGGATCGGGGCTTTTCGTTGTTGTGGCGCGGATGGGTTGGTGGTTGTGGGCACTAATCCGGTGGGCGGTAGGGTGTGAGCCCGTATGTTCGTAAGGTGCGTACAGCATCGGGCGCTACGGCGGTGCAGATCGTGGCTAAGGAGCACGGTGTGCGCCGGATGGTGGAGCACCTGGTTTCGGCCCACGGGTGAGGCGGAGCTGATGGCCCTGGTTCAGGCGGGGCGGGAGAAGACCCGGTGCAGTTCAGGGCTCCCGATATGCCCATGGGCAGTGCTGCCCGGCGCCCTGGTACTGAGGCCGGCACCAATGACACACCCGGGCTGGTAGGACATTGTGCACCGGGAGGAGGCGATCAGGTCAGCCAATCGGTGGCTGCGTGGAAGGTGCAGGCCCCGCCTCGCGTGTAGAAGTAACCGGCACCGACCTCGGCGACGGCTAGCGTCTGCGGCTCACGATCGATTCCGTCCTCCTCGGTTCCAAGCCTGGCAGTGGCCAGTTGCTCGCCGGTGGTGAGATCGATTAGCTGCAGCTCATGTGCGGCGGAGGGATAGGCTGCATAAACCACATCGCGATGGACGGCGAGCGCTGCGGGTATGGTATCCCCGGCGTCTGCGGACAGGGACAGTGCCGCCGTTGGCGAACCGAGGGGGCGCACGTCCAGCGCCGAATCGGTGTGCACGACCGAGTAACCGCCCGTCTCCCACACCTTCGGGCGCGCGTCCGGCGCGCCTACGGGAGGCTGATCAGTCAGGGTCACCTCCTCGCCGATGGTCACGTCCATGATGCGCCAGGCGTCGTAGGCGGTCTCCAACCAGTACAGCCAGGAGCCCAGCAAGTAGGTGTCCAGGTTGTTCTCCTGGGAGACCATGTTGCCGGTCTCCAAGGAGTAGACGATGTAGGGCGGATAGGAGCCCTCCGCCGCCCCGCCGGAGTCGCTCGTGCCGGTGACTACTGCGTCGCCACTGATCTGGTGAAACTCGTCGTTTCCCAAGTGGTGTGGATCCTTCAGCGTGATCTGCATGGACGCCGTATCGACGGCCCAGATGTGGCAGGCGCCGGATAGATTCCCGGAGGCGAGGCTCAGACGCGTGCCTGCGGCATTGAGCGCCATGGCCCAGTTGCCGATGGCGGTGTCGACATCGGCTTCGACATCAAGCGCGAGGCACTGGCGGACGGTCGCGGCTTCCAGGTCCACTTTGAGCACATGGGCCTGCCATGTGGACTCCGGCACCGTCCCGGCGCGCACGGTAGTGGTGACTATGTAGCCGTAACGGGACTCGGCGTCGACGACCATGATCTCGTCGGTGAGGACATTGGCGGGGCCCAGCTGCTCCTGTAGGGCGTAAAAGTCCTCCGCCGAGTTCATGACAACGAGCTCCATGGATTCGGCCTCGGGGCCGACGGCGGTGAAGTACCGGTATTCCCCGGACTGCGGGTTGCCGTACCACCAACTGTTGCCGCCACAGCCAACCAGGTAACGGCCTCGCAGCCAGGTGAATGACTCGGGCATGAAATCGGTGCCGGGCAAGGCGCCGGTATCGGCGAAGGCTGTGGGTATACGGGGCAGCGCCGTCGGAGACGGCGGGGCGGCGGTGGAGGCGATGGTGCGGTTGGACGGCGTCCTTGGGCCGCATGCGATAAGGAAAGGTAGGGCGGTGGCGGCCAGCGAGCCGGCCAGGAAGCGGCGACGTCTCATGGATTTCCTTGGCACTGTGCAATCGAATATATCGATCCTATATCGTCTAGCTGTTGGTGCGGGGCGGTCCGGGAAGATGCGTGGGCAGGCTCCGGTCTGCATCGGCCGTGAGCCGGAGGGACGGGATGCACACCACATCGCGGCCCGGGAACCGCCGCATAGACTTGGGCGGGCCTTAGCACGGCAGCGCCACCCGGCGTGCCGGCGCCCTCTAACCCGTAGTCGTCAGAATCGAAGACAAGTGAACGCACGCCCCCTCAATGTAGCCGTCATCGGTGCAGGTCCGGCCGGCATCTACGCCTCGGACATCCTGTCGAAGTCGGGCCTGGACGTGAGCATCGACCTGTTCGAGCGCCTGCCCGCCCCCTACGGTCTGGTGCGCTACGGCGTTGCCCCCGATCACCCGCGCATCAAGCAGATCATCGTGGCCCTGTATAAGATCCTCCAGCGCGGTGACATCCGGCTGATCGGCAACGTTGAGGTTGGTCGCGATATCAGCGTCGCGGAGCTGCACGAGCACTACGATGCCCTTATCTTCTCCACCGGCGCGGACACCGACGCGCCCCTGGACATCCCTGGTGTCGACGCCCCGGAGTCCTATGGTGGCGCCGACTTCGTCTCCTGGTACGACGGCCACCCCGACCACCCGCGCACCTGGCCACTGGAGGCCAAGGAGGTCGCCGTCATCGGCGTCGGCAATGTCGCGCTGGACATCTCCCGCATCCTGGCCAAGCACGCCCGGGATCTGCTGACCACTGAGATCCCGGCGAATGTGGCCGGGGCCCTGGCGCAGTCCCCGGTCACCGATGTGCACGTCTTCGGCCGCCGTGGCCCCGCCCAGGTGAAGTTCACGCCCCTGGAGTTGCGCGAGCTCGGTAAGCAACCCGACGTCGACGTCACGGTCGATGAGGAGGACTTCGAATACGACGAGGGCTCCCGCCAGGCGCTGGCCGCATCCAACCAGCAGCGGCAGGTAGTTAAGGCCCTGGAGGGCTACGCCATGCAGGAGCCCGAGGACCTGACCGCCTCCCGCACCATCCATATCCATCTGTTTCAGGCGCCGTCGGCGATCCTCACCGACGACGCCGGGCATGTGCGCGCCCTGCGCACCGAACGCACCCGCCTGAACGGCGACGGCACCGTCTCGGGCACGGGCGAGTTCCGGGAGTGGCCGGTTCAGGCCGTCTACCGGGCCGTCGGCTACGCGGGCAGTCCCATTGAGGGCCTGCCCTTCGACGCCGACCGGCATGTGATCCCCAATGCCGGCGGTCGTGTGCTGGGGGACGACGGCGCGCCGCTGACCGGCATCTACGCCACCGGATGGATCCGGCGCGGTCCCGTGGGATTGATCGGCTCCACCAAGTCCGACGCCCAGGAGACGATTACGAACCTGGTCGCCGACGCCAACGCCGGCCTGCTGCACGCCACCACCGACGACGCCTCCCAGATCGGTCACGACGCGCTGCTGGCGCTGCTCGACTCACGCGAGGTGCCCTACACCACCTGGGAGGGCTGGGAGCTGCTGGACGCCTACGAGCGCGAACTGGGCGAGGCCTACGGTGAGGTTACGGTCACCGGCGGGGACGCCAAGTCGCGTGAGCGTGTCAAAGTCGTCGCCCGCGACGCCATGACCGCCATCTCCCGCGGCACGGAGGTACCGGCCGACCTCATCGGTGAACCGGAGGAGGTGCGAGTACCTGCACGGGTTGTCCACCGCTTGCAGGACTGACCGGGGGCCGCGGCGGTAGGCTGTGGCGTCTACAGCTCTTCCAGTGAAAGGCGGCTTCCTATGCGCATTGGCGTTCCCACCGAGGTCAAGGACCACGAGTTCCGTGTAGCACTCACGCCCGCGGGTGTGGACACGCTCGTGCGTAGCGGACACCAGGTGACCGTTCAGGCCGGGGCCGGCCAGGGCGCCGGTATAGCCGATGAGCAGTACCAAGCCGCCGGGGCGACCTTGGCTGCTGGTGCCGGCCGCGTCTGGGGCGATGCCGAGATGATCCTCAAGGTTAAGGAGCCGCTCCCCTCGGAGTTCGGTTACCTGCGTGAGGATCTGCTGCTGTTCACCTACCTGCATCTGGCCGCCGACCGTGGGTTGACCGAGGCCCTGCTGGACAAGCGGGTCACCGCCGTTGCCTATGAGACGGTTGCCGACGATGATGGCGGCCTGCCGCTGCTGGCCCCCATGTCGGAGATTGCGGGGCGGCTGGGCGCTCAGGTGGGGGCGGATGCGCTGCTCGCCCCGAATGGAGGCTCCGGAGTGTTGCTCGGCGGCGCCGCCGGTGTGCGCCGCGGCAACGTGGTGGTGCTGGGCGGTGGCACCGCCGGATTTGCGGCCGCGCGCGTGGCCGCGGGCATGGGGGCGGATGTGACCGTTATGGACGTCAACCCCGCAAGAATGCGCCAGATTGATGAGCTCACCGGCGGGACGGTGCGAACGCGCTTCTCCACCCCGCTGGATGTGGCCGGGGCCGTGGCCGACGCCGACCTGGTGATCGGTGCGGTGCTCGTGCCCGGAGCCCGTACCCCGAGGCTGGTCACCCATGAGATGGTCAAGGCCATGCGCCCGGGATCAGTGTTGGTGGACATCGCTATCGACCAGGGCGGGTGCTTCGAGGACTCCCGGGTTACCACCCACTCCGAGCCCACCTACCAGGTGGACGGCAAGATCTTCTACGCCGTGGGTAACATGCCCGGGGCGGTGTCATACACCTCCACCTACGCACTGACCAACGCGACCCTGCCCTATGCTGCGGCGCTGGCCGACGCCGGTTGGCGTGAGGCCTGCCGGGGGGATGCAGCCCTTGCGCGTGGCTTGGCTGTCCATGACGGCGCCCTGTACACGGCCGGCGTCGGGCAGGCCCTGGACCTTGAACTCGCCGACGTCGCCGCCCTGCTTGGCTGAAATCGCCGGATCTCCGTCGCGCTCCCAGGAGCTGTACAGCCAGCGTCCATACACTGGCCGCCATGACAGGCACGAACCACCACAACGGACTCAAGACGGCGGTCCTTATAGGCGGCCTATGGGGGCTGCTGCTCCTTGTCGGGTGGCTGCTGGCTCAGGGTACGGGTTCGAGCATATGGCTGGTCATAATGCCGGTGATCGGTGTGGCTCAAACTGCCTACGCCTACTGGAACTCCGATCGGCTGGCGGTGCGCTCCATGGGTGCGATCGAGGTCACCGAGGCGCAGCAGCCGGTCATGTACGCCGTCGTGCGCGAGCTGTCCACTGCCGCCGGCCAGCCCATGCCGCGGCTTTACGTTGCGCCCACCATGAGCCCTAACGCCTTCGCCACCGGCCGTGATCCGCAGCATGCCGCCGTATGCTGCACCCAGGGGATACTGCAACTGCTCAACCGGCGCGAACTGCGCGGCGTGCTCGGCCACGAACTGGCCCACGTGTACAACCGGGACATTCTCACCGGCTCGATCGCAGCCGGCATCGCTGGAGTTATCTCCTCGATCGCCACCGGCATCCTGTGGTTCGGCGGCGGCCGCGACCGGCGCGAGGGAAATGGCCTGGTACTACTGCTGGTTGCCCTGCTGGCGCCGCTGGCGGCCAGCCTGACTCAGTTCGCCGTCTCCCGCACCCGCGAGTACGACGCCGACCACGACGGTGCGCTCCTGACCAATGACCCGCTCGCCTTGGCCAGTGCCCTGCACAAGCTGGAGACCGGCGTCGCCGCCGCCCCGCTGCCTCAGGATCCGCGCCTGGAGCCGGTCAGCGCCATGATGATCGCCAACCCCTTCGGTCGGGTGAAGAGCCTGTTCGCCACCCACCCGCCGATGGCGCAGCGCATCGCCCGCCTGGAACAGATGGCCGGCTACTGAGACGGCTGCGAGACAGCTTCAGGCGGCTACAAACCGGGTAGAGGCGGCTGGGTTATGACTGAGGATCACCCAGGCAGAAGACGAACTGGTTGGGGCTGAGCAGCTTGCTCGTGTTGCCTGCCGTGTCAAACATGAAGGAGATAAGTACCTTCAGTACCGGGTAGGTGCCAGTTGCACTCCGCAACGGCGGCCACCACAGCAATGACGGGGACTAGGGGACTACGACGCTTGCGCTGAGGCTGTCCGGGTTGCATCGGCATCGGGACGCCTGGCGTCTACGCAGCCATGGGCGGCGCCTGGGGCACGGGTCGCTGATCGGGACGGTAAGGGGGCTGAGGTTGAGACATGGCAACGACCGTAGAAGGCATCCGGTGTCCGCGGCGCTGTACATGGCGCCGTCGTCGCTGTGAGCAGTGTCCTATGGCGGCGATTGGCGTGCGGCGTCGTCGGCTTGCTATCCTTCCACGGCACCGAGCGAAGGCGTGGGGCGGCTCGAGCCGTCCGCCGTGAGCGCGGAGCCCGGCGGGTTGCCCGAGCGGCCAATGGGAGCTGACTGTAAATCAGCCGCAGTATGCTACGGGGGTTCGAATCCCTCACCCGCCACCATGGTTGCGGCGTTTATGCCGCGGCCAGAACCTGCCCCTAGGGGTGGGGCCGCGGTGAGCGAAGCCACGGTAAGCGGAGTTGCGCCAGCAAATCCGATCTGCCTAAAGTTCCGCTCGTTGCCCCGATAGCTCAGTCGGCAGAGCGTCTCCATGGTAAGGAGAAGGTCAAGGGTTCGATTCCCTTTCGGGGCTCTGATGCTGCGGGGGCCTACGGGCCCCTGCGTGTCATCTGGCGAGGTAGCTCAGCTGGTTAGAGCGCACGACTCATAATCGTGAGGTCGAGGGTTCGAGTCCCTCCCCCGCTACGCAAGTTCGAGCATGGCACCCAACAGGCTGCTCGAGGATCAGCGAGAGGAGAGTGACGTGGCTAGCAAATCCAGCGACGTTCGTCCCAAGATCACTCTGGCATGCTCGGAGTGCAAGGAACGTAACTACATCACCAAGAAGAACCGCCGAAACACCCCGGACCGGTTGTCCCTGTCCAAGTACTGCTCGCGCTGCAGAAGGCACACGGAGCACCGCGAGACCCGCTGACAATCGCTGAAAATGGCGGCGTGCTGCGCGCATGGAGGCCCCGACGACGCAAGGTCGTCGGGGCCTCGCTCTGCAACCGGCCCCAACCCGTTGACGCCGATGGGCGGTGCGGAGGAGATGGCCGCCGTCATCGCGCAAGTGCTGGCACGCAACGCCTACGAGTACCCATCCGACTTCACGGCGCGCGCCACTAGGGCCGCACAGACGCTCCTGCCGGCCGTGCTGACACTGAACCGGCTCGCCGATCGACTCGGCCGTGACGCTAATGCGCAGGACACCTCCTGGCGTGGGGGCCTGTCCGGCCTGATCCACCGCCGCTGCCGACTTGCACCTGCCCACGGCGATGCGCGCAACTGGCCAGCGCCCGAGCCGACCACACACCCGAGCATCGCCCCGGTGGAGTCCGTGTCCCTGGCGCGCACCAACAGCCGGGGCTGGGAGCTGATTCGGTGCACCGCGGTGGTACGTCAGGCCGGTCTCGCCTGGGAAAGCGGGGTCCGGGTCGTTCATGACCTCGCTCGCAGGACCACGGCGTCGGCCCGGACTCCGGGCGTCGCCGTACCGGCCAGTGCACTCCCACCCATCCGGATGCTCACCCTGAACGCTGGCGACCTGTGCGCCTGGGCGCGGGCGACCGCCGACAACAACCCCATTCACCTCCATGCCGGGGCGGCGCTGAATGCCGGAATGGCCGTGGAGGAGGACGAAATCGTTGCCCATGGGCTGCTGCTGGGGGCTGTGAGTCTCGCATTAGTGCCTGCGGCGGGTACGGTGGACCTGCGCTTGACCGGCGCCGTCCGGCTGCCGCTGAACGGGACGGCGGCGCTGTGCGCCCATACCGACGGTTCCCTCACCGCAGGCGGGAGCGGCGTACTGGCACGTCGCTGAGCCGTCCTCGTGTGGGACTATGCCCACAGATCCGTCCAGATGACACCCAGGTCGGCCAGGAGTCGGCGCACAAGCGGCAGGGAGATCCCCACCACGCCATGCGGGTCGCCCTCAACGCCGTCAATGAAGGCTCCGCCCAGCCCGTCAATGGTGAAGGCACCCGCACACCACAGCGGCTCCCCGGAGGCGACATAGGCGTCGATCTCGGCGTCGGTGGGGGAACCGAAGTGCACCACGGTAGAGGAGACGCCCTCGGCGGTGGCTGCGTCGGAGGGACGCACCAGGAAGTGGCCGGTGTGCAGGATGCCGCTGCGACCGCGCATGGCCTGCCAGCGCTCGCGGGCGCGTTGCGGCGTCTCCGGCTTGCCGACTACCGCACCGTCGATCTCCAACATGGAGTCGCAACCGATCACCACCAGTGCCGGATCTGTCGGCAGCGCAGCGGTAGCAGGGGCGACGGCCACATCGTGCGCCTTGGCGCGTGCCAACGCCTGCACCTGTTCTGCGGGAGTAGGGGCGGGTGCGTCGGCGGCGGCGTGAGCGGCGGCGAGTTCAGCCAGGACGGCGGACTCATCGACATTGGAGACCAGCACCTGCGGTTTGACGCCGGCCGCGCGCAGTGTGGCCAGTCGGCCGGTGGATTGTGACGCCAGAACAAGCACGATCCCACCCTAGTGCCCCGCGGGCCCAGGCGGAGCGCCGGGCCGCATGCCGGCACCACCGTACTTGGCGGGCCGACACCGCTGGCCTTGGCCGTCAGGCTGCGGAGGCTGCTGTCACCTCCCACTATGACTCCGGTTACCCGAGCGGCCGGTGTGCGTGGGGTGATGCAGGCCGATTCGAGGATACGGGCAAGCCAGTAAGGACGCTGCCCGGACAGCAACCACCACATTCCCAAGCCAAAGAGCCGGTTGTCTAGGGTGGTTCCATGAGCCCCTCCTCGCCGTTCAACCGGCTCGAAGTTGTGGAGCGCACCGGTTCCACCAACACCGATCTGCGGCGGGCGCTATCCGGTCCCGATGGCCTGCTGGACCCGGATGCGGCCGCCAGCTGGCCACATATGTCAGCCCTGCGTGCCATCACCCAGACTGCCGGTCGTGGTCGCGCCGAACACGCCTGGACCACGCCTCCCGCGGGCGCACTGACGGCCTCCATCGTGTTGCGACCACTCGTACCCGCCAAGCGTCTGGCGTGGCTGCCGCTGCTCGTGGGCTTGGCTGTTTCACGTGCCCTGGCCCCTCGGCTGGAGTCCGTGGGCTGGGCGACGGCGACCAAATGGCCCAATGATGTCATCGCCGTGCCAATTCCCGACACGCCCGCTCCTGAAGATCTTCCCGGTTGGGGGAGTGGCCGCAAACTGGCTGGCATTCTCACGGAGTTGATAGCACCCGCGGGTTTCGGCTCCGAAGCCCCGCAGGCGGAGGCCGGCGCGGGGGTCGGCGCCGCTTGTGACCGGCGTCGGGCGGCCGCAGTCGTGGTGGGCATCGGCGTCAACCTTTTTCAACCCGCCGGCGACATGCCCGTACCCTGGGCCGCCTCGTTGACCTCATTGGGCGCGCCCGTCAACGCCGACGACCCCGCGGCGGTGCTGAATGAGTGCGGGTGGCAGCTGGCCCGCCTGCTGCCCGTCTGGGAGAGAGTCTGCGGTGACCCCGACGCCGGAGACGGCCTGTTGGGGGCTGAGTTGCGCTCTTCCTGCGCAACCCTCGGGCAGACTGTGAGGGTTACCGGTGCCGACGGCGAGCTGACGGGCACGGCAGTGGACCTCAACCCGTCCCTCGTGCTTGAGGTGCACGACGACGGCCCACCGCATCGCGCAGTTGTGACCGCCGGTGATGTGGTCCGTGTACGTGCCGCGGGTTCGGGCGTCTGAGAGTTGATGCCGGGGCGGTGGACCTGGCGGCGATAGTGGGAACCGTTGTTTTGTTCCTGGATTGTTCCGGATCTCGCCATGATTGATCACGAGCGTGTGATGTGCGCTACTCTTGCGCGGTGACCGAACTGCACACGCCCGACCCGCGCACGACTGCCGGGGACTCGGATGCCGGTGCGACTGCCTCGATGGCGGACGCCCCGGCCACTGAGGAGTGGGCCACAGTCCGCGGCCACGAGCGACGACTGCTGCAAGGGAACCCCAATCTCAGCCTGCGTGAGGTCGCCGAACAGGCCGGCACCGGAATGGATCTGGCGGGACGCTTCTGGCGCGCCATGGGATTCGCCGACGTCGACCCTGACGAGATCCATTTCACCGCGCAGGACGCCACCGCCCTGCGCACCGTTGCTGATCTGATCGACGAGGTCGACGACGGCTTGCCGTCCCAGTCCGCGCCCGGGGGCGGACTAGCTGCCAGCAGTGTTCTGGAACTGCTGCGCGCCCAGTCTTTCACCATGGACCGGCTGGTGCTCTGGCAACTGGAGACACTCGTCTCGGACATCTCCCAGCGTCTCCACCTGGATGACACCGCCGCCCGGCTGGTGGCCCTGGATCACATCGATGAGATGATCGATTCCCTGTCCGGGCAGCTGATCTACGTGTGGCGCCGACACCTAGCCTCTCTGCTGGACCGCACCGACTCGGAGGTCTCCCGGCGTGGCGTGGAAGACGCGGGCCCCGACTATTACCCGCTGATCCGCTCCCTGGGTTTTGTGGACATCGTCTCATTCACGCAGCGGGCTCAGACCATGGGGCGCATGGAGTTGTCGGAGATGCTGGACGACTTTGAATCGACCGCCCGTGATGTGGTGACCTCTCGCGGTGCCCGGGTGGTTAAGACCATCGGAGACGCCGTCATGTACATCGCCGATGACCTGAGCACCGCCGCGGACGTTGTCACCGCTCTGGTGGAGGAACTCCAATCCGGCCCGGAGATGATGCGGGTGCGTGCCAGTCTGGTGCAGGGCCGGGTGGTTTCGCGCTCCGGTGACGTGTTCGGACCACCCGTGAATCTGGCCTCCCGGCTGGTGGACACCGCCGAGCCCGGCGGCATCCGCATGGATGAGGCCACCGCGATGGGCATCCTTAACGGCCCCGATGCTCACCGGTACACGGTCCACCCGTGCCACGAGGTGGTCGCCAAAGGGCTGGGCAATGTGACCCCCTGGGCGCTGGCGCTGAGCTGACCGCGGACACCGACGGCTAACGCGGGGGACCACGCCTCATGCTCTCGGAGGATGACGGCTCCCGCTCTAGTCGCATACGATCCAGGGCATGACGAATGTGCTTCTCGTTGAGGACGACCCCGCCATCTCCGAGCCGCTGGCCCGGGCCTTCGGCCGGGAGGGCTACGAGGTCCACGCCCACGGCACGGGCAAGGGGGCCCTTGAAGACCTGGACGGGGCGGACATCATCGTCCTGGATCTGGGACTGCCCGACATCGACGGCCTGGATGTGGCCCGTCAAGTGCGCGCCCGGGGATTGACTATCCCGATCCTGATGCTCACCGCCCGCAGTGAGGACACCGACCTGGTGGTTGGCCTGGACGCAGGCGCGGATGACTATGTCACCAAGCCCTTCCGGCTGGCCGAGCTGCTGGCCCGTGTCCGTGCCCAGGTGCGGCGTGCCTCCGGTGAGGTGACCGAGGACGAGCTGGTTGCTGGCGACATCCGTGTGGACGTGGCCGCCCACCGCGCCTTCGCTGGCTCGCAAGAACTGCAGCTGACCACTCGCGAATTCGAGCTTCTGCGCGTGCTGGTGCGCGGTGGCGGCCAGCCGCTGTCATCCGAGGACATCCTCAAGGAGGTCTGGGGCGAGGACCCCACGGGAACCGAGCACACCTTGGCCATGCACATCACCTGGTTGCGCCGCAAGCTGGGAGATCAGACCGAGGAACCATCACTGCTCGTATCCGACGCCGGGGGATATCGGCTGGCGGTGTGATCCGGTCCGGCCCCGCACCACTGAGATCCACCGTCTGAGAAGGCAGGGAGAATGCAGCGCCGAGCGATGCAGATGACTATGGCGGCGGTGTCGGTGGCCGTAATCCTCCTGGGAGTGCCGTTGGGCGGGGCGTGGATCGTCGTAGCCTCCAGGGCCTCCTCCGCCAACGAGGACCACCTGCGGGTGATTCTCATCGTGGTGCTCACTACCGTCGGCCTGGCTGCGGTGGCGCTGATGGCGGCATACATATTCGCGGCGAAGGCCTCACGGCGCATCAGTGCCCCGCTGATTTATCTGGCGGCTGAGGCCGAGCAGCTTGGCTCCGGGCAGGTGCGTCCGCGTCTGCGCTCCAGCGGTATCGAGGAGATCGATCTGGTGCAGGCCGAGCTGGTGCGCAGCGCCGAGCGTGTGGCCGGACGCATTGCCGCTGAGCGGCAGTTCGCCTCCGACGCCTCGCACCAGTTGCGCACGCCGCTGACCTCGCTGAGTCTGCGCCTGGAGGAGATCGAGCTGCTGTCCACCCAGGAGGAGGTGCGTGAGGAGGCACGCGCCTGCATTGAGCAGGTCGATCGGCTAACGGGCGTGGTGGGGGATCTGCTGCGTATTTCGCGGCGCACCGGCGGGGGGACCACCGAGGCCCTCCACCTGGCCGATGTTTTCGCGCAGCAGCGCGAGGAATGGGAACCGGCCTTCCATGATGCCGGTCGCGATATCACCTTTACCGATGAGATCGATGTGCCGGTGCTGGCCACCCCCGGGTCTCTCGGGCAGGTGCTGGCCACGGTTATCGAGAACTCGTTGCGTTACGGGGGCGGGACTACCAGTGTCAATGTGCGCAGCGCCGACGGCGGGCACGGCGTCTTCATTGACATCGGCGATGAGGGGAAGGGCGTGGATGAGGATATCGCCCCCAACGTATTTGAGCGCAATGTCTCCGGGCATGGTTCCACCGGGGTGGGGCTGGCACTGGCCAAGGACCTGGTGGAGGCAGACGGCGGGCGCATTGAGCTTTCCCAGCGCCGACCCGCGGTTTTCTCGATCCTGCTCAACGCGGTGCCCAAGTCGCTGGATCCGAACAATGTGCTGCCCCGCGGCGCACTGGTGAGTGTGGGGCGGCGACGTCGACTTTAAGCCGGGCTTCCGCGCCCGGACACGGCCGATGTCGCGGCGCAGGATGACGACGCAGAAGGCCGACAGGGGCCTGCCGGTCGAGCGCGCCCGTCCGCGTATCCAAGTATCCGATCGGTCGCGGAGCGGGGCGGTGTACACGCCTATTCGACGGCGTCCAGGGCGACCGGCTCGGCGGAACCCTTCTTCTGGGGCTGCCTGTTCGTCGCGCTCAGCCGGTTGCGCAGCGCAGTGATGACCATGGGCAGCACCGAGACGAAGACGATTCCCAGGATCATCACGTCAATGTTCTCCTGGATCCACTTGATGGAGCCCAGGAAGTAACCGAGCCAGGTGATGCCGAAGGCCCAGAAGGTGGCCCCAAGCATGTTGAAGCCCAGGAAATGGGCGTAGTGCATTCGGCCCACCCCGGCCATCACCGGGGTGAAGGTGCGCACGATCGGCACGAACTGGGCCAGCGTAATGGCCTTGCCGCCGTGCTTGGCGAAGAACGCGGAAGTGCGTTCGACGTACTCCTGCTTGAACAGGCGCGAGTCCTCCCGCTTGAAGATGGCTGGGCCGGCCTTGCGGCCGATGGCGTAGCCGGTCTGGTTGCCGACGATCGCGGCGACCCACAGCAGGGGGGCGGCCACCCAGATGTGCACGCCGACGGCACCGGTGGCCACGAACATACCCAGCGTGAACAGCAGGGAGTCCCCCGGCAGGAAGAAACCGACCAGGAGCCCCGTCTCGGCGAAGATGACGAGCATCACGCCAACGATCGCCCAGGGGCCGAACCATTCGACGATCTTGGTGATCAAGTTGGCAGCGTCAAGCCATTCGGGGCCGAGTCCGGGGGCGGGCATGGCCGGCAGCGCCGCCGACAGTGCGCCGGGGGACAATGCGGTAGCCGGGGTCAGAGCAGTCACGGCATCAGGGTATGAACAAATCGCGGGTGGGCGCCGAGACGAGCGCCGCATCCGGGCTGTGGTATCGGGCACGTGAATGTGGCCCGGTATGCTTGTTACGGCGCCGCCGAGGCGCGGGCGGCCGTTCAGCGGGAGCGGGTGGCGGCATCGCCGGTGAATACGACATAGTGGTAGAACAGGAAGCGGAAGGCGGTGCCCAGAGCGAAGCCGACCACATAGGCGGAGACATTGTCCGCCAGGGGGCCGTTCAGCCCTAGCGCGTGGTGAGTGAACAGCAGGCAGAACTGGGTGATCAGGATGCCGCCGGCGTTGGCGAAGGCGAACAGGAACGCCTCTCGAGCGGCGCTGTCTCGGGTGCGGCCGCGGTAGGTCCAGGAGCGGTTGGCCACCCAGGAGAAGCAGGTCGCCACGCAGGCGGAGACGATGTTGGCCGAGTTCGGATGCCCGGCGAGCACACCCGTTGGACCGTGCTGGAGCAGATTGAACAGGCCGGAGTCGATGACGTAGGACAATGCGCCGACCAGCCCGAACTGCGTGAACTCCCGCAACCAGTCGTATAGTCGCCCGCCAAGGGCTCGCGCGGTGTTGGCAGGCGCCTTGGCGCGGGGATGCGTCTCAGCGTCCAGCACTCCGGGTCTCGCTTTTGTCACGGGGACGATCATAGGGGCGTCCACTGAGTGCACACTGGCAACGTGTTCGGACTCACTGCCTGGGCTCCTCTGTGGCCCGGACTACGGTACCCAGGTGACGGCGGCGTTACCGTCCCACACCCAACTGACCCAGAACAGCTGCCCCACGACTCCGGCGACCAGCAGGAACACGCGCATGCGCGGCGTCGTCCTGGCGGCCAATGCCCAGGCTGCTGGGGCGAAAGGCAGCGCCAGGCGCAGCACCGAGGTGGTCGGATCGAAGAAGACAAGCAGATACAGGGCGTATCCCAGGCACCACAGCCACGGAGCCGCACCGAGTCGCCGCAGCGCCGGAGAGGACAGGACCAGTACGCCCATCAGCAGCACGGCGACCGTCAGCAGCGGGCCCAGATGGTCACCGACCCACCACTGACCGCGGGTGAGCCATGGCTCCACCGGCGTAAGTTCACCGCCGCGCCATGAGGTCTCGGTGGCGGTGTAGGCATCGGCGCGTCCGGTGGCCGCCCAGGCCAGCAACGGCCAGGCCAGCGCAGCAGCCGCCGACACGCCGGTCAGTGCCAGCAGACGTGGGCTTGGACCACATCCACCGGGCGTGCTCCCGCTCGGATGTGCTTGGGCCGTACGGCGGGCACAGACCGACTCCCACAGCCACCACAGCCCCAGTGTCGCCGTCAGCGGCACACCCAATGGCCGGGCAAAGGCGGCAGCGATCACGGCCGGAGTGGCCGCCAGGAAGCGGCCCCGCTGGGCCAGCAGGAGTGCCAGCGGTACGGCCAGCATGCCGAGCGATTCTGCGTAGGGGAGTTGCAGCACGACGGCGCACGGAGAACACCAGACCAGTGCCACCGCCCACAGAGAAGTTTGCGGGTCGACGCGCGGAGCCAGCCACCGGTCCAGGACCACGGCGGCCAGGGCCGAGGCCGTCAGGGACACCAATGTGGCGCAGGCATAGAAGGACCAGCCCGTCCAGGCCAGAGCGGAGGCCAGTAGCGGCAGTAAGGGCATGAAGGCCCAGGCATTCTGCTGTACGGCGCCATCGGCGCCGGTGGGCAACTGCGTCGGATATCCCTCGCGGACGATTCTCTCGTACCACCCGGAGTCCCAGAAGGAGGCCTGCTGCATCCATGACGGCGATGCCGGCGCCCACACGGTTGCGCCGGTGTCTTGGGCGCCCAGACGCAGGATCATTAGTGACAGCAGCGTGGCCGCCGCCCAAACCGCCGATACTGCCGCCCAGCGCGGTAGTGAGGCGGTTCGTCCGCCGGGGAGGCGGACCGTGCAGGCGGCTGGCCGGGGCGAGTGATCCACGGATGCCGGTTTGTGGGAGGCGGAGGGTTCAGACACGGCGCCAGCGTAAGGGGCGCCCGCCCGGATACCGACTCCGTAACCGGTGACGTCCGGTGCGTGGTTAGGCTGTGGCCGTGAGCGCACCCATTCTCGCCGTTATCGGAGGCGGCCAGCTGGCCCGCATGATGCAGGAAGAGGCCTCGGTCCTGGGCATTCACCTGCGCACGCTCGTGGAGGCGCCCAACGGTGCCGCCGCCCAGGTGACGGTTGATGCCCCAGTGGGGCGCGCGGATGACGCAGATGCTGTGCGCGCCCTGGTGGCTGGAGCCGCTGCGGTCACCTTCGAGCATGAGCACCAGGATTCGGCACTGCTGTCGCGCCTGCAGGCGGAGGGACTGCCGGTGCGTCCGGCTCCGGAGGCGCTGTTGCTGGCCCGCGACAAGCTCGCCATGCGCCGTGAGGTGGAAGCGGCCGTGCTGCCGCAGCCGGCCTGGACGGAAATCGCCGGAGACGCGCAGGAGATGCGCGCTCAGGTGCGCCGCTTTGCCGCCGAGCACGGCTGGCCGGTGGTGGTGAAGACGCCGCGCGGCGGCTACGACGGCCACGGCGTGCTGATGGTCGACTCCGCCGGGTTGGACCATGCCGAGGCCGCCTCCTGGTTGGAGTCGACGGCGGCTGCCCGCGCGGGGCACGCCTGCGCAGGCGCGGGAGGCGGCGGCAGTCTGGGAGGAGGCGCCGTCACCAGCCTCCTGGTGGAGGAGGCGGTGCCCTTCACCCGTGAGCTCGCCGTGCTGCTCGCCCGCCGCCCCTGCGGCCAGATCGCCGTCTGGCCGGTGATCGAGTCCGTGCAGTCGGGCGGCATCTGCGTTGAGACCGTGGCCCCCGCTCCCGGGCTCGATCCGGAGGCCGCTCGACATGCGGTGCGCATTGCCCGGACCATCGCCGAGCGGGCGGACGTCACCGGGGTGTTGGCCGTGGAACTGTTCGCCGTTGAAGATTCCGAAGGCACGCGCCTGTACATTAACGAGCTGGCCATGCGCCCCCACAACTCGGGCCACTGGACCCAGGACGGCGCCGTGACCAGCCAGTTCGCCCAACACCTGCGTGCCGTGCTCGACCTGCCGCTGGGGGCGACGGCGTCGATCGCCCCCACCACCGTCATGGTCAACCTGTTGGGTGGGCAGACTCCGGCGCCCGCCGACGCCTTGGCCCGCGCCATGGCGCTGGATCCGCAGGCGCGCATCCACCTGTACGGCAAGCGCTGGCGGCCCGGGCGCAAGCTCGGACACGTCAACCTGACCACCACAGCCACCGACCCGGAGGGGATCGCCGCCGCGCGCGAGCGGGCGCGCGCCGTCGTCGCGATCCTGCGCGGCGAGAGCTGAGTGGGCCGACGGGGCCCGGCCCGCGTCGATTAGGCATAGGCTTAGTAGGCCTGCTCGCGCCGTGGGGGCGCTGTACCGTGCCGCGTCGCAGCCGGTGCGGGTGATGCGAGGCAAACGGCAGATTCGGTGGATTCAACGTAGGAGATCCCGTGAGCAAGCAACAGGACCAGCGGCCAGTCGTCGGCATCGTCATGGGATCCGACTCCGACTGGCCGACCATGCGGGCCGCCGCCGATGTCCTGGACTCTATCGGCGTCCCCTATGAGGCCGATGTCGTCTCCGCCCACCGCATGCCTGACGAGATGCTCGCCTATGGTCGGGCCGCCGCCGGGCGGGGCTTGCGGGTCATCATTGCCGGCGCCGGCGGCGCCGCCCACCTGCCGGGCATGCTAGCCGCAGTTACCGAGCTGCCCGTGATCGGCGTACCCGTGCCGTTGAAGTACTTGGAAGGCATGGACTCGCTGCTGTCGATCGTGCAGATGCCCGCTGGCGTCCCGGTTGCTACCGTATCGATCGGGGGTGCCCGCAACGCGGGCCTACTGGCCGTCCGCATCCTCGGGACGGGGGAGGGGGCCGAGGCGGAGCGGTTACGGGCCGCCATGCGCTCCTTCCAGACCGAGCTCGCCGACACCGCTCGCGCCAAGGGCGAGGCGCTGCGCCGGGAGGTCGCCGGTCGCGCCTGATAACCCGAGCCGGTACAATCGTGGCCATGAGTATCCTCGTCGCGGGCGGTGCCGGATACATCGGCGCCCATGTTGTCCGTCTGCTGCAAGCCCGTGGGGACGAGGTTGTCGTCGTAGATGACCTGTCTTACGGGACTGTGGGGCGCGTGGGCGACGCAGACCTGGTCGAATTGGACGTCGCCGCCGGGAACGCCACTGAGGTCCTGACCGATTTGATGGAACGCAAGGACATAAGGGCTGTCATCCACTTCGCTGCCCGTAAGCAGGTGGGGGAGTCCGTGGCTCGGCCCGCCTGGTACTACCAGCAGAATGTGGGCGGCCTGGCCAACATGTTGGCGGCGATGGAGCAGGCCCGCGTGGAGCAGATGATCTTCTCCTCCTCCGCCGCGGTCTACGGTATGCCACCGGTTGATGTGGTCCCCGAGGACATCGAATGCCGCCCCATCAACCCCTACGGGGAGACCAAGCTCATCGGCGAGTGGATGATGGCGGATTGTGAGCGCGCCTGGGGCCTGCGTTGGGCGGGCCTGCGCTATTTCAACGTCGCCGGCGCCGGCTGGGACGATCTGGGTGATATGGCCACGCTCAACCTGATCCCGATGGTTCTGGACCGCCTGGCGCGAGGCGAGTCGCCGAAGATCTTCGGCACCGACTATCCGACCCCGGACGGCACTTGCATCCGCGACTACATCCATGTGCGTGACCTCGCTGGCGCGCATATTGCGGCGCTGGATCACCTGGCCGGACAGGAGGAGCTGGAGCAGCACGTCTTCAACGTCGGCACCGGCAGGGGTTCGTCGGTGCGCGAGGTGGTCTCAAAGGTCATCGCCGCCGTTACCGCTGCAACCGGCCGCCAGGTGCAACCGGAGGAGCTCGAGCGTCGTCCCGGCGACCCGCCGCAGTTGATCGGCGACGCCACCCGTATCCATCAGGTGCTCGGCTGGGTTGCCGAGCACGACCTGGACGACATCGTCTCCTCCTCCTTCTCCGCCTGGCAGGCCGACCCCGATCGACCGCACTTCGCCTGAACCCGCAACTCCTTCGACACAAGCGATCGCCCCGCGCAGCCTCGATCATCCTCGAGGGCCGCGCGGGGCGAGATGCCGTTCGTTCAGGGCTGGTTGAAGTCCTCCACCGTAAGCGTGCCCTCACGCAGCTTGCTGAAGAAGCTCGGGGCGGTGGTGTCCTCAAGCAGGACTGCGGCGCCGATGCCACCCGGTTCGTAGTCCAGGCTGGCAATGGGAGGCGCCCCGGTCAGGCCGGCCTTCGAAGCGGAGCGGAAGGCCAGCAGCATCTTGCCCAGGTCGAATGTGGAGGCGTTTTCATCGACGGTCAGGGCTTGTGTGCCGGCGTTCACCAGCAGGTGCTGTTGGGAGAGATTCAGCAGTGTGGAGGGGGACACGGCCTTGGATATGACGGCGGAGATCACCGCCCGCTGCCGCAGGGCGCGGCCGATGTCGCCGGTCGGGTCGGACTTGCGCATCCGTGAATAGGCAAGGGCCTTGGCCCCGTCGACGTCCTGGCACTCGCCCTGGGAAGTGTCCCACACCAGCCCCGAGTCAGCATCATCGACGTCGTAATCCAGGCAGAGGTTGACGCCGCCAACGGCGTCTACCAGGGATGACACCCCACCCATGCCGACCTCCACGTAATGGTCGACTGTCAGTCCGGTCAGTTGCTCCACCGTGGACACCAGTAGGGCGGGACCGCCATAGGAGTAGGCGGCGTTGATCTTGTTGCCGCCGTAACCGGGGATCTCCGCGTAGGTGTCGCGCGGCAGGGAGGTCAGGGAGGCCTGCCCACCGGGGGATCGATGCAGCAGCATGATCGAGTCGGAGCGGGCGCCCTCGGTGTTATCTACTACGGCGCCGTCTGCACGCGAGTCGGAGCCGACAACCAGCCAGGTCTCGCCGGGAGTGCTTTTTGCGCCCGAGAGGGCCTGGACACGCTGCAACCTGGAGTTCACATCGTTGATGAGCCAGGCCGCCCGGGCGCCGACCAGCGCCAGCATGACCACCAGTACTATGGCTGTCCAACGCAGAGGGTGACGGTGCTTGTTCCGCTTGGGGGGAGAGGGCGGCGCGGGCTGGGTGTGCTGGTTCAGCGACGGAGAAGGGGTGTAGCGCGATGAGCGCGCGGCCGTATGCGGACGTGACACGTTGCGGCTTCGCACCGAGGGGGCGGAACCGGAACGCATAACCCGGGTGGCGTCGGGGCTGTGCCTAGGGCGTGGAGACCCAGAGGTCAGCGGCACCGCAGAGGAGCCGGTGCGGGCTCGGCTTCTGGAGCCGGTGCCCTTAACTCCGGTGGACGCGCCGCCGGCGGGGGAGGCCGCGGGAGTATTACGGCCGGAGTCGGCATTCGACGTCGAGGCACGTCGGGGCGCCACCGGATGACGCGGCACAGCGCCGCTCCGGGCGCCGACGCCGCGATCGGGCGCGCTGTTTCCGGGGTTGTATGACGGGGGAAGATCACGATCGTTCGCGGAACTCACCGGTGCCTGGCCTCCTATCCCTGTGTACGGTCGACGCGTCTGTCACTTGCCTCAACGGCACTGGGCGGCAGGGTCCTGTGTGGTCGCAGTGGCGGTCGGGGTTTTGTTATTCGAGGTGCCGGACTGATTGTCGGTGGCGGAGTCATCACTGTCTGACTGCGTCGGCTGCTCCTGCGGCTCATCCGTGTCATCCTGAGAATCGGGTGCGCTCGACGTCGAGTCGGCGTCCTCCTGGGCGGCCGCATCCTGCAGGGCCTCGGAAATGGGAGTGTCCGCCTTGATCGCCGCCCATACGTCATCTGACTCGTCCGTGGGGATTGCCCGATTACGGTCCCAGGGGGCCTCCTCATTGGGCATGGTGATTAGGGTCATATTATCTGCGCCGACGTTGCCGATCGACATGACCAGTCCGGCCAGTGTGGTCAGGTTACCGATTCCTTCGGATGTCGTCAGTGACTTCAGGGCGGCGAGGGCGAAGCTGTACAGGGCGTCGGCGTTGGTCAGATAGTTCTTCGACTTGGCAGTCCGCAGCATGGCAGCCACCAGGTTCTGCTGCCGGGGCATGCGTTGGAGGTCCGAGCCGTCGCCCACGCCGTGGCGCACGCGCGCGTACTGCAGGGCGGTGGGACCGTCCAGGTGCTGGCAGCCCTTGCTCATGACCAGCCCGGTGTACTCGGTGTCGTTGATGTCCTCGTCCACATAGAGGTTGACGCCGCCGAGCGCGTCCACCGTGGTGGTCAGTCCGTTGAAGTCCACCACCAGGTACTCGTCCATGTACAGGCCCGTGAGGTCCTGGACCGTGGCGATGGTGCAGGCCACGCCTGCCGCCACCGCCGTATTGTCGGCCCGGGATCCGGCCCCGTTGGCGAAGGCCGCATTGAAGGGCGTGTAGGACATGGCCTCGGTGGAGCCGCCGTCGGCGGTTTTGCAGGAGGGGATGTCCACCAGCAGGTCGCGCGGGATTGAGATGATTTCGATGCGGGAGCGGTCCGCTGGGAGGTGGAGGACCATGGCGGTGTCCGAGCGTGCCACCGCCACCTCCTCGCTGCCCTCGGAGCCGTCGACGTTATTGGCGCCCGCGCGGGAGTCGGTCCCCAGGATGAGGATGTTGACGGGCTTGCCCTCGTAGCTGTCCGTCACCTGGCGAGCGTGCTCATCGTCAAGGAATTTATTGATGTCTATCGTGTTCACCTGCGACTGAAGGTCATACCAGGCGATGCCGACGCCGGAGACGAGGAACAGCACGACGGCGAAGCCCGCCAGCATGGACCTGCGCGCGGCGCGCCGCGTCAGGTCTTTGGAGGAGTGCCGCGCATGCGATTTGGCTTTGGCGTGGGATGACACGGCCATCATCATAAAGAACCCGTCTGTGAGAAGCTGTGATCCTTCATCCTTCGCAAGGAGGAATTTCAGACAGTTGTTGGCTCACCACCTTACGTCATGCCGTCTCCAGACGCGCGCAGACCCGGTGCGGTGAGCACGTGTAGTCTCCCACGCGTGACTGATACAGCGCCCACCCCGTCCAGCGCCCTTGCCGGTACGCCGCCGGGAACAGTGCGTGTCGTCACGGTCGCATACAACCCCGGCGAAGAACTCGAGCGTTTTCTTGACTCTCTGCGCACCGCCACCGTGCGGGAGCCGGTAGTCGTGATTGCGGACAACGGCACCGAGCACGAGCGGGTCGAGCGAGCGGCGCAGCGTTACGGGGCGCGCGTGGTCGGCGACGGCAACAACCGCGGCTATGGGGCAGGTGCCAACCTCGCCGCCCGCGACTTGACCGAGGACTGGCTGGTAGTCGCCAATCCGGACATTGTGTGGCGCCCGGGGAGCCTGGATACGCTGATCGAGGCGGGCCGCACCGAGCCCCGCGCCGGCTGCCTGGGGCCGCGACTGCTGAATCCGGACGGCAGCGTGTATCCGTCTGGACGCGCCCTGCCATCTCTGGTCGGCGGAGCCGGACACGCAGTGCTCGGGCGGGTGTGGCCCTCCAACCCCTTCTCAGCCGCCTACCACGGAAGCAATGAGAACGTCACTCACCCCGTTGGCTGGCTGTCCGGCGCCTGCCTGCTGCTGCCTGCCGCCGCTTGGAAGCGCCTGGGCGGTTTCGACGAGGACTACTTCATGTTCTTCGAGGACGTGGACCTGGGTGCGCGCGTGGGGCGGGCCGGCTGGCTCAACCTGCAGGTGCCCGATGCCGTCGTCGTCCATGCGCAGGGTGCCAGCTGGAAGTCTCGACCCGAGCGCATGATTCGAGCTCACCACGCCTCCGCGCGACGGTACGTCAGTGCAAGTCATCCGGCCCTGTGGCAGGCGCCCGTGCGCTGGGCGGTCTCGGCGGGGCTGCGGGCCCGTGAGGAGATCGCAGTGCGTGCCGCTCGCCGGGGCTGAGCCTAGCCGGGAGGTCGGCCGGCGTCGGCCGATGCGCGCCGTGCGGATCTCATGGCGAGGGCGGTGACGGGGCGTCATCCAAGGCCACGCGCCGTGCCAGGCGGGTAATCTGTCGCTCGCGGGCGGCATTGCGCCGGAATGAGGACAGGATCTGGAACAGGAACGCCACCACCAGCGCGTACAGCAGCAGGTCCGTGCCGCGGCCGACCCCCACCAGGTGGGCCAGTCGGGTCAGCAGGGAGGGCGCCACGATTGCGGCAACGGCGAAAACGACGAAGGCCAGTGTGAGAAGTCGACGACCCGCCTGATGACGCGCGCCACCCGGGGATCGCAGCATCGTCCAACCTACGACGGCGACCGCGGCGATGAGAAGGACCTGGATGATGATCTGCGAACTCATGACATCAAGTATGACTGGAGCTTACGAGAACAGTAGGTCGACCAGGATGTTGATCGAGTTCCACAGTGACTGCCCCTTACCCCTGGAGTAGTCGGTGTAGGCGATGTGCACGGGGAACTCCCGCCACGGGAGCTGCGTGGCGGCGAGCTGGCGGATGATCTCGGAGGCGTGCGCCATCCGGTTCTGCCGCAGGTCGAGCTGTGCGGCCGCGTCACGGCGGATGACTCGCAGGCCGTTGTGAGCGTCGGTAAGGCGCATGCCGGTGGTGTGCGAGGCCGCCGCCGCCGCGGTTCTCAGCACCAGCCGTTTGAGCCAACCGACGGGGGAGGGGCCTTGGAGGAACCGCGAGCCCAGTACGAAGGCCAGGTCCTCATCCCGAGCTGCACGCACCATGGCGGCGGCATCAAGCACCGAGTGCTGGCCATCGGCGTCGAAGGTGACCAGATAAGGCGCGTCGGTGCGTTCCAGCACGTAACTGATGCCGGTCTGCAGCGCCGCCCCCTGGCCCAGGTTAAGCGGATGGCGCACGACGACGGCTCCGCCCGCCCGCGCCTGCGCTGCCGATTCGTCCACCGAACCGTCGTCGACCGCCACCACGAGGGGGAAGACACGCCGGGCCTGCGCAATGACGTCACGGACCACCGGTGCCTCGTTGTACAGCGGAATGACCAGCCAGGCGTCGGTTACTGGGCCGTCTGGAGCGGGCGATGGCGACTGGGGGCCGTCAGAGGGGGTCACCGGCGCATTCTCGCACACGATTGGGCTTAGGATGGCGCCGCAGCGCCCTCCCGATAGGGTTGGTGCTGATCGCAACCGCCCCCAGGTCAGTGAGGAGCCGCCATGAGTCCGGCCAGTCCCGCCCGGATCGCCCCTTCCGCCGACGTCTCGCCCGAGGCGAGTATCGGTGACGGTTCATCCATCTGGCACCTGGCCCAGGTGCGCGAGCACGCGGTGCTCGGCGAGGACTGCATCGTGGGCCGTGGCGCGTACATCGGCGAGGGCGTGCGCATGGGCCGCAACTGCAAGGTGCAGAACTATGCCCTGATCTATGAGCCCGCCCGCCTGGGCGACGGCGTGTTCGTCGGCCCGGCGGTCACCTTCACCAACGACCACTTTCCCCGCGCCGTCAATCCTGATGGCACTTTGAAATCAGCTTCCGACTGGGAGCCGGTCGGGGTCACCGTGGAGGACGGAGCCTCCATCGGGGCGCGCGCCGTATGCGTGGCCCCAGCACGTATCGGCGCCTGGGCCACCGTGGCCGCCGGCGCTGTGGTCACCAAGGACGTGCCGGCGCACGCTCTGGTGGCCGGGGTCCCTGCCCGACGCATCGGCTGGGTGGGACGCGCCGGCCGGCCGCTCGTTCCTGCCCAAGACGATGCTGTGGGCGTGTCCACCGCCGATCACGCCTCTCGCGCCCAGGATGCCGCCGTGCCGCCCCCGGCCGCGGGAACGCGCCTGTGGCGCTGCCCCGCAACCGGCGCCCTGTATGAAGAAACACTTGCCGCCAACAGTTCTGAAAACACGATCCGGGAGGTCACCCACTGATGCCACGCGAGTTCATTCCCGCCGCCAAGCCGATCATCGGGGACGATGAGCGCGCCGCCGTAGACGCCGTCATCGCTTCCGGCATGGTGGTGCAAGGGCCGCAGGTCGCAGCCTTCGAGGAGGAGTTCTCGGAGCAGGTCGTCGCCGGCGCACAATGCGTAGCCGTCAACTCCGGCACATCCGCCCAGCACCTGGCCACGCTGGCCTGCGATCTCAAGGCCGATGGCGCCGTCCCGGAGGTGATCGTCCCTTCCTTCACCTTCGCGGCCACCGGCAACTCTGTGGCGATCGCCGGAGCTAAGCCCGTATTCGCCGACATTGATCCGGTCGCCTTCACCCTGGACCCGGAGTCGGTGGAGGCGGCCATCACCGATAACACTGTCGCCATTGAGGTGGTGCATCTGTACGGCCTGCCAGCGAATATGGACGCCATTGTAGAGATCGCCGCACGCCACAACTTGGCAGTCTTCGAGGACTGCGCGCAGGCGCACGGGGCCGCCATCAACGGTAAGCCCGTGGGCACCTTCGGGGCGTGGGGCTCGTTCTCCTTCTACCCGACCAAGAACATGACCACCCTGGAGGGCGGCATGGTCTCCACCTCCGATGCCGAGCTGGCACGTCGGGTGCGCCTGCTGCGCAACCAGGGCATGGAGAAGCAGTACGCCAACGAACTGGTGGGGCTGAACAACCGCATGACGGATGTAGCCGCCGCCGTCGGCCGCGTGCAGCTGAAGAAGCTGGAGGGCTGGACCGAGGCCCGCCGCGCCAATGCCGCCACCCTGGACGCCGGACTGGCTGACGTCCCCGGCGTGCTCACCCCGCAAGTCCCGGACGGCTACCGGCACGTCTACCACCAGTACACGATCCGCCTGGAGGGGGCCGCGGCGGCCGAGCGCGACGCCGCCCAGAGCGCCCTGCGCGAGGAGTGGCAGGTCGGTACCGGGGTGTACTACCCGATTCCCAACCACCGCCTGGAGTCCCTGGCCCCCTACGCCCCCGGCCTGGAGCTGCCGAACACTGAGCTGGCCGCGCGTGAGTGCCTGTCCCTGCCGGTGCACCCGTCACTGTCGCAGGCAGACCTGGACCGCATTGTGCAGGCCGTGTCCGCGGTCGTGAAGGCGGGTGCCTGATATGAGCGAGAACGCAACCACCGGCGCTGCACTGCACGCCCTCCCGGACAAGGGCGCCGCCGCCTCCCCGCTGCGCCTGGGCCTGATCGGCCTGGGCTCCATGGGCCGCCACCACGCCCGCGTCATCCGCGCCACCGAGGGCGTGGACCTGGTCGCGGTCGCGGACCCGGGCGGTGACCGCTTCGGCGTTGCCGGGGACCTACCGGTGCTGCCGGATGTGCACGCCCTGATCGACGCCGGCCTGGACGCCGCCATGGTTGCCGTCCCCACCGTCTACCACGAGCAGGTGGCACTGGCGCTGGCCGAGGCGGGCGTGCCCACCATGGTGGAAAAGCCCATTGCCCATTCCGTTGAGGCGGGTGAACGCGTGCGTGATGCCTTCTCCGCGGCTGGCCTGGTGGGGGCTGTCGGCTACGTGGAGCGCTGCAACCCGG